>NZ_JAWLHI010000053.1:0-28798 GCF_041690455.1 Marinobacter sp. | reverse complement strand
CTTCAGACCCCAACCCCGACAATCACCCAAAAGCCGCAACCCAAATGGAACCCACCAAACCCCAAAAAATCTGGCAAGTCGTCCACGCCATCCCCCGGGGCAAAGTCGCCAGCTACGGACAGGTCGCCCACATGGCCGGCCTCGGCCGGCAAGCCCGCTTCGTCGGCCGCGCCCTGGGGCAACTGCCGGAAGGTCACGACGTGCCCTGGTTCCGGGTGATTCGCAGCTCGGGTGAAATTGCGTTTCCGAAGGATTCGGAGATGTTCAGGGTTCAGGTTGGGCGCCTGGAGGCCGAGGGTGTGGAGGTAGTGAACGGGCGGGTATCGATGCGCAAATATCAGTGGCAGCCGTGAGGGTTTCGCACAGGGGCTGGGTCAGGCACGGGGGTCTGCAGAACTTGTTCTTCTGACCCCATTTTCAGCCCACCCCGAAGTTTTCGTCCAAGCCGGGGTCATAGCCCAGGGGTCTGAAGAAAACCTTCTTCTGACCCCAAGTTCAGTCTAGCCCCCGAGTTTACGTCCAACTGGGGGTCAGAAGAACAAGTTCTTCAGACCCCTGAGCAGGGACTTGGCTCGAAAACGGGGTCAGATGAAGGCTTTCATCAGACCCCTGTGCCTGCATCAGACCCCACTCCCGGTCTTCAGGCCTGCCCCTCAGGCTCAACCCCAGTCTCCGCCCCAGGCGCCAACGCATCCAAGCGCTCCCCCCGACTCATCAGGAACAGCACCAGCATAATCGCCGGGATCCCCATGATCGCGGAGATGGTAAAGAACTCCGCATAGCCAAAGTCCGCCACCACAATCCCGGAGAACCCCCCAAGAAACTTCCCTGGCAACGTCATCAGCGAACTAAACAACGCATACTGGGTCGCGGTGAACGAAGCACTGGTCATACTCGACAACCACGCAATCAGCGCCACATTGGCAATCCCGCCGCTGAGATTATCGGCACTGACCACCACCGCCAGGGTCACGATATCCGGCGGATAACGCGCCAGAAACACAAACAGCAGATTGGTCGCCGCGGTCATGATCGCCCCGGCCAACAGGATCTTGCGCACCCCGTAACGCACCACCAGCACGCCACCGACCAGCGAGCCGGCGATGGTCATGAAGAAGCCGAAGATCTTGGTGACATCCGCCACCTGGGTCTTGGAGAAGCCCATGAAATCCAGGTAGAAGGGATTCGCCATCACGCCCATGGCGATGTCGGAGATTCGATACACGGCCACCAGCACCAGAATAACGATGGCCAGCTCCCGGTACCGGCGGAAGAAATCCAGAAACGGACCGGCAACCGCCGCATAGAACCAGCCGACCGTCCGGGCCAGGCGCGGGGACAGGTGGCTGCGCTTCGCCGCCTCATCTTCAATCTTGTGGGCAATATCCGCAGCAGCGGCAAAATGATTGACCTGGGGCTCCCGGGCGATCAGCACAGTCAGCACACCAACGCCCACCAGCGCCGCCATCACCTCATAGGACACCTGCCAGGACCAGAACTCCGCCAGGTACAAAGCCCCTGCCCCGGCCACCAGCAACGCCAGCCGATAACCGAAAATGTAAGTCGCCGCCAAGGCCGCCTGCAGCCGCTCCTCGGCTATCTCGATGCGGTAGGCATCAATGCCGATATCCTGGGTGGCCGAGGAAAACGCCACCAGCAGACCGCACCAGGCCATCAGTTCAGGATTAGCTGTCGCATCCACCTGGGCCATCAGGTACAGCCCGGTGGCAATGCCCGCCTGGGCCAGCAAGATCCAGCTGCGGCGCTTGCCGAACACCCGATCCAGTACTGGCAACTTCAGGCGGTCCACCACCGGCGCCCAGAACACCTTGATGGAGTAGGTAATCCCCAGCCAGCTGAAAAAGCCGATGGTGGCTGTCTCCACCCCCACGTCCGCCAGCCGGGCATTCAGGGTGGAGAACACCAGCAGAAATGGCAGGCCCGCCGAAAAGCCCAGGAACAGCAGGGCAATCACCTGCCATCGGGTGTAGGTGTAAAGCGAGTCCCGGACCAGGGCCCAGCGGGTGGAGAAAAGGATAGGAATGCCTCCGGATCAGTCGCGGAAGTTGTTGAACTGCAGCGGGATGTCCAGCTCGGCTTCCTTCAGCATGGCAATGGCCACCTGCAAATCGTCCCGCTTCTTGCCGGTCACCCGGACCTTGTCGCCCTGGATGCTGGCCTGGACCTTCATCTTCTGGTCCTTGATCATCTTCACAATCTTCTTGGCCTTGTCGGTCTCGATGCCCTGCTTGAGGGTGAAATGCTGCTTCACTAGCTTGCCCGCCTTGCTGTCGCCTTCCTCCGCCAGCGCCCGGGTATCGATGTTGCGCTTGGCAAACGCCATCCGCAGCATGTCCTTCAGCTGCTCCAGCTGGAACTCTTCCTCCGCACTGATGGTAATGCGCTCACCCTCCAGTTCGATATCCGATTCCACATTCTTGAAGTCCCACCGGTTACCCAGCTCCCGCTTGGCCTGATCCACCGCATTTGTGACTTCGTGCATATCTATTTCAGAAACTATGTCAAAAGAGGGCATGGTCGTCATTCTCCAAAAACTGGCAGAGGTATACTGGCAAAAATGTCGGGGAATCATACCAAGCCCCGGCAGACACCGCATCTGACAATGGACTGGTAAGAAGAAGACGCTATGCCAAACCTGGACCTCCCCATTCTCGTCGTCGATGACGCCAAATTCAGCAGTATGGTGGTTGGACGCACCCTGCGAAATGCCGGTTATCGAGACATACGCGTGGCCAACAATGCCCCCGCCGCCCTCGAAATGATCGAGCAGCGGCCGGTGAGCGTGTTGATCGCCGACTGGCTGATGCCGGAAATGGACGGCCTGGCGTTGACGGACCGGGTGCGGCAGCAGGACGAGCTGGCCAACCACTACACCTACGTGATCCTGCTCACCGCCCGGGAAGGCGTGGAAGCCCTGTCCGAAGCCTTTGACCGGGGCGTGGACGACTTCATCTGCAAGTCAGACATGACCAAGCAGCTGATCCCCCGCATCTTCGCCGCCGACCGCATGGCCGACCGCCAGAACACCTTGCTCCGGGCCAACGCGCTGCTGATCGAAAACAACCGGGCGCTGCAATCCACCAATATCATCGACCAGGAAACCGGCCTTTGTAACCACAAATACGCCCGTGACCGCCTGGACAAAACCCTGCGCCACGCCGAAGCCCGGGGCGGCGCCGCTGCTTACGTTCTGTGCGGCATCCGCAACTGGCAGGAACTGAGCCGCAAGCATCCGCCGTCAGTGATGCGTGAACTGGCCACCGGCATCGCCCGCCGCCTGAAATCCCTGGTTCGCCCCATCGACCTACTGTGCCGCGTAGGTGACAACCAGTTTGCCCTGATTGCCTACGTTCCGAACCGCGAACACTGCACCGCCACCACCTTCCGGCGCATCTTTGACGGCATCAACCACAAGGCCCTGAAAACCTCCGTCGGCTACATCTCCGTGGAAGCCGGCATGGTCCTCTGCCGCGCCGACGCCAGCACCGGCACGCCCTCCGTGCATGACATGGAACACACGGCCATGGAGGGACTGATGAGTGCTTACGAGACACGGCGGTTTACCGAGATTTCGCCCAGGGCGCTGCAGGCGGGTTGACTGGAAGCTGGTGGCACCCCAGGGGTCTGATGAAAGCCTTCATCTGACCCCGAGTTAGGCCGCCACTCCCAAAGCCGAAAAAGGGTCAGAAGCACCTCAGGGGTCTGATGAAAGCTTTCATCTGACCCCAACTTAGACCGCCACCCCAAAGCCAAAAAGGGGTCAGAAGAAGGCTTTCTTCAGACCCCAACTTCACACATCCCGACTCCACCCCAGGGGTCTGAAGAATTCATTCTTCTGACCCCATCTTCAACCATCCCCCCATGCTAAAAAAACAATCCGTAACACTGAGACACAACTCACAAACAGACATGTCGATAGGAAATACGTACTCTAAAACCGTGGATTCAAGCAGTATCCCCCATGGCGGAGGAGCCGTGCAGTACCTCCGCCGCCATATGGGCGATGAGTTCACAGGATTAACGAATTTTTTCAGGCACTTTCGTTCTTTCCTTGTTTTCAGGCCAGCTTTTTAGCTGGCCTTTTTATTTGGCCTGAGCCCCTCCCTGCTTCTCCTGTATACTCGGCATCAAACGACTACAACAAAGCCGTACCGTATAACCATGACAAGTCCCGGAACCGTCTCCGTCGCCGCCCTGCGCCAATACGTCCGTGCTGCCGAAGCTTCTGGTATCGGCATTGAAGCCCCGCTTGCCCGTGCCAACCTGGATCCCGCCATCCTCGAAACCGATGACGGCCGCATCAACGGCGCACAGTTCCAGAGCTTCATCCGCCAGCTCGTCGATGTAGCCAAAAACCCCATACTCGGCCTGGATACCGGCGATTTCGTGCAACCCGGCTCCTACAGTGTGCTCGGCTACATCACCATGAGCTGCTCCACCCTGGGTGAGGCCGTCGCCCGGATTGCCCCGTTCGAAAAACTGGTTGGGGACATGGGAACCACCCGTCTGTCCGTGCATGGCGATATCCTCAAGCTGACCTGGAACTGCAACTACGACGATCCGGTGGTGCGCCCGCAACTGGTGGATAACGTGTTCGCCTCCTGGATCAACTACGCCCGCTGGCTGGCAGACGACACCACCACCGCGCCAACCGCCGTCCAGTTGCGCCGGCAATCGCCAGGCCCAGAGCTCGAAACCGCCTATCAGGATCGCTGGCATTGCCCTGTCACGTTCGGGGCCGAGGAGGACTGCATCACTCTCCCCAAAGCCCTGCTGGACACCCGCCTGCGCCAGCCCGATCCCCTGCTCCGCAAAACCCTGGAGGCCCACGCCCTCACCCAGCTGGCCTCGCTCGAGACCGACAGCGACCTTACCTCCCGGGTGAAACACAGCATCCAGAAACAGCTCAACCACGGCATCACCCGGCAAGACCTGGTCGCCGAGGATCTCGGCCTCACCAGCCGCACCCTGCAGCGGAAACTGAGCCAGGAAGGCGTGTCCTACCAGCGCCTGCTGGATGATGCGCGGCAACAGATGGCGGAGGATTACCTGCGGAACAGTGATATGGCGATACCGGATATTGCGCTGAGGCTGGGGTATAGCGAAACCACCTCGTTTCACCGGAAGTTCAAGGCGGTGGCAGGGAAAACGCCGGGGGAGTTTCGGCGTAGGGAATCGTGAAGATGGGGTCAGATGAACGGAGTTCATCAGACCCCGGAGTAACTCAGGGGTCTGAAGAAAACCTTCTTCTGACCCCAACTTAGACCCAACGCCAACGCCAAAGCCAAAGCCAAAACATAAAAAAGGGGTCAGAAGAAGGCTTTCTTCTGACCCCGGTGCCAAGGGGCTAACCCCGGCATTAGGCGCATAACTCAGGGGTCTGATGAACTCCGTTCATCTGACCCCGTCTTAAGGCCTACCTCAGAGCTTGCGCCCCTTCGAAGCAGCAATCCGCAACCGCAGCGCATTCAGCTTGATAAAGCCTTCCGCATCCTTCTGGTCGTACGCACCCTCGTCTTCCTCAAAGGTCGCGATCTTCTCGTCGAACAGGGAGTCGTCGGACTTCCGGCCAACCACGTCCACGTTGCCCTTGTAGAGCTTCAGGCGGACGGTGCCGTTGACGTATTCCTGGGTGTTGTCGATCAGCGCCTGCAGAGCCTCACGCTCCGGGGACCACCAGTAACCGTTGTAGATCACCTCGGCGTAGCGCGGCATGATGCTGTCTTTCAGGTGCGCCACTTCGCGGTCCAGGGTGATGGATTCGATGGCACGGTGGGCGCGCAGCATGATGGTGCCGCCCGGGGTTTCATAACAGCCGCGGGACTTCATGCCCACATAACGGTTCTCGACAATGTCGATCCGGCCGATACCGTTGGCGCCGCCCACCTTGTTCAGGTGCTCCAGAACCTCGTGGGGCTTCATGTCCTGACCGTCGATGGCCACGATGTCGCCCTTCTCGTAGCTCAGCTCGATGTAGGTCGGCTTGTCCGGGGCGTTCTCCGGAGCCACGCTCCAGCGCCACATGTCTTCCTCGGCTTCCGCCCAGGGATCTTCCAGGTTGATGCCTTCATAGGAGATGTGCAGCAGGTTGGCATCCATGGAGTACGGGCTCTTGCCCTTCTTCTTCTCCACCGGAATGTTGCGCTCGTCGCAGTAGGCCATCAGCTTCTCGCGGGAATTCAGGTCCCACTCACGCCACGGTGCAATCACCTTCACACCCGGCTTCAGCGCGTAGGCACCCAGCTCAAAACGCACCTGGTCGTTACCCTTGCCGGTGGCACCGTGGGAGATGGCATCCGCACCTGTCTCATTGGCAATCTCGATCAGCCGACGGGAAATCAACGGGCGGGCAATGGAGGTACCCAGCAGGTACTCGCCCTCATAGATGGTGTTGGCGCGGAACATCGGGAACACATAATCGCGCACAAACTCCTCGCGCAGATCCTCGATGTAGATCTCCTTAACCCCCAGCGCTTCCGCCTTCGCACGCGCCGGCTCCACTTCCTCGCCCTGGCCGATGTCGGCAGTGAACGTCACCACCTCACAGTTATAGGTATCCTGCAACCACCGCACAATAACGGAAGTATCCAGGCCACCGGAATAGGCCAGAACCACCTTTTTGATATCAGACATGCCCTTGCTCCAGACTGAACAGAATGGATGTATTGAAAAGAAGAGCGATATTGTACGGAAGTGCGGAAAGAAAGGCTATTGGGCGAATGGCGAGGGCGAGGCATGGCACAGGGGTCTGATTGGGAACAGGGGTCTGATGAAAGCCTTCATCTGACCCCATCTTAGACCTTGGCACTGGGGTCTGAAGAAAACCTTCTTCTGACCCCGAGTTAGATCTCTACCCCGGAGTTGGATGGAAGTTGGGGTCAGAAGAAAGCGTTCTTCAGACCCCCGTGCTACCTCCGGAGTTGACGTGAAGTTGGGGTCAGATGAAGGCTTTCATCAGACCCCTGTGCTTAAGACCCCAGTGCCTAGCCAGCCCCCTTTGCGCCATCACACATAAGGAATCAACGATTCCCCATAAAAATGCAATTCCTCCAGCACGTGCCGCTTCTCCGGCGTCAGCCCCGGATCCGCCGCCAGCCGCTGCAGCTCCTGGGCATAGGCCTCCAGCGAGCGCCAACCCTTCTTCGGATGCATCAGCCGCTCGGAGCGGAACTGCTCCCAGCGCTCCATCTCTTCACCGATCAGGGTGCTCGGGTAATTCCGGGCGCGATAACGGAACAGCATCTCCTGCAACCGCTCATCCTCAAACCCAACCTCCTGCTCCCCCAGCGTCTCCACCGGCTGGCTCAGGAGCCAGTTGAGTTTCTCCCGATCGGTCTTGCTGATGAACCCGCCAGCGTAGAGCTGCTCATCCGGATCGGTCAGATCACTGCCCTCAAAATCCTGGTCAAAGGCCTGGGCAATGCGAGCCGGCAGATCCGGCGCCTTGCGCAGCTTGGCCAGGTTGGCACGCAGCACATCGCCATCCAATTCCAGCTCTTCCAGCCTCTCAGCGGATAGCGTTGACAACATATTCGCGGGCGCCAGCACCGGACACTTGTTTAGCTGCACACCCTTGAGCGGGAACCGGCTCACGCCTTCCCCAAGTTCCGCCTGGGAAGTAAACACCCGCTCACGAATCTGCTCCGGCGTGGCGGCTATCAGCTCGTCCGGATCCTCCCGCAGGTCATAGACAACGACCAGATTCTTGTTGGAAGGATGCTCCGCCACCGGCGCCACCATCGCACAACAGCCACGACTGGCCGGGTACTTGGCGGAGATATGGAACACCGGCTTCATGGTACCGGTATCGAGCATCTGCCGGGCCGAATGCTTATCCTTGTGCTGCAACACAAAGTCGAATAGCTTGGGCTGTTTCTCCTTGATCAGCTTGGCCACCGCAATGGTCGCTTCCACATCGGACATGGCGTCGTGGGCACTCTCGTGGGCAATGCCATTGGCCACCGTCAGCTCCTCCAGTTTGAAACTGGGGCTGCCGTCTTCCTTCTTCGGCCAGTTGATGCCCTCCGGGCGCAATGCATAAGTCAGCCGCACCATATCAATAATGTCCCAGCGGGAATTCCCGTTCTGCCACTCCCGGGCGTAGGGATCCCGCAGGTTCCGATAGAGCGTATGGCGCGTCACCTCATCATCAAAGCGCAGGCTGTTGTAGCCCACCACACAGGTCCCCGGCTGGCTGAACGCCTCGTTGATCTGCGCAATAAACTCGGCTTCCGGGAAGCCCTCTTCCACCGCTTTCTGGGGCGTAATCCCGGTAATCAGGCAGGCTTCCGGAGAAGGCAGGTAATCGTCCGCCGGCTTGCAGTAAATCACCAGCGGATCCTCAATAATATTCAGATCCGCATCCGTCCGAACCCCGGCAAACTGTGCAGGCCGATCATGCACCGGATCGACACCAAAGGTTTCGTAATCGTGCCAGTAGAACGAACGGATCAAGGGGAGACTCCTGGTAATTTGAATAATGGCCGGAGTTTAGAACGAACAAGGGGTGCGAGACAAACGAAGGGGTCAGATGAAAGCTTTCATCAGACCCCAGTGCCAAAGCCGATCTCCAGGTCGATCCCTAACTCAGGGGTCTGAAGAACTCGTTCTTCTGACCCCAACTTCAGATCTAACTCAGAGCCAGATTCCAAAACGGGGTCAGTAACTCAGGGGTCTGAAGAAAACCTTCTTCTGACCCCAACTTCCGGCCTAGCTCCGCGCCAAAATCCAAAACGGGGTCAGAAGAAAGTGTTCTTCAGACCCCTCGTGCAACAGCGGATCGCCCATCGCCAGACTCTACGGCGTCACCTCAACCTCCACCGGCAAATCAACCACGTTGACCCCATCGGTAAAGCGAACGGTAAAGGTGGCCGTTCCGAGGAAGAAATCCTCTTCGAAGCGGTGCAAGGTCGGTTCGCCTGTATAAAAGGGCGTGCGCGTAAAGACCAGACTCTCTGCCATCGGCAACAGCGAGTAGCAGTCGGCCTCGGTGAGAACCGTGGTTGCCGCTGCCCCGGATTCGAGGCGCTTGAGATCGCAAACCGGGTAGTCGGAGCTCGCGCTCTCCGATCCCTGGATGTAGTACAGCGCGCCGTTCTGAGGCAGCAGCACCCGTGGCGTATAGCCAGCAGTGAAGTTGAGCAATTCCTTATCAACCTGGTTTGTCAGATCAAGCTGGAAAAGAGCCGTGGTGCTGGCATCTTTCTCGCGCAACCAGAAGGTCTCGCCGTCAACGGTTGCAATATCACCAACCGCCGACCATTCCGTGGATTCCCCGGTGATGGCCAGGAGTTCCGGTTTATCCCCGGCCACGCCGCTCCAGCGATAGAGATCGACGCGTGTCCCGAAACCTTCGGGCTGGCCGGAATTTACCGCGATGAGATAGGAGCCATCGTCGAGTCGATGGGTCTCCCAGCCGAACGGCGTATCGCTGGTTCCTGGGTACTGGATCAGGGTTTCCAACACCAGGTCCTGATTCAAAAGAGCAATCCGGTGAGACGTTGATCCGTTTTCCTCAACTTCTTTCGCGAAAACCAAAGCACCGGCCTCCACAGACTGCATCTGCCGGATGCTGCCGGTCCCCAGCGATGCGGCGGGCTGCAGCGGGCGGGTGGCGTCGCTGCAACTGATATTCGGGCCCATGCTGACGCAGAAGCCGGAGCCCACCACTGCGCCGTTGGCGTAATAGCCCTCCGCACAGGGTACATCCGTGTTGGTGATGGCAAGCGTGTCCGCATCGGTTTTCATCCAGGCTCCGCTGCCATAGTAATCGCAGGTGTACAGATCACCACTGAGCTGATTCACCAGTGCCCGGCTGGCGCTCAAACCGTGCTCGACGGTCGCCGGCGTTTCCCCGGGTCGCCACTGGCTCAGCAAACCACCTCCGGACTGCCAGATATAGGCCATCGGTCCCTTGTAGAACACGCGCGTATCAGACGAAGGCACGATGCTCTCGGGCAAGGGATCCCGCCCACCAGTGGACACGGTCAGCGCCACAGCCCGACGCGCGCCCTGATCATCTTCCTCGGTGTAGAGCAGCTGATCGCCGGACACGTAATTCACCCAACGGGCTTTGATCCCCTCTGGGGAGAGCTGTTTCTCGGTGCGACTGACGTTGGTGTAGATCAACCCGGAGTCAGAGGTATCCAGCGTGCCGGCAGAGACGTTGAACGCCTGGTTCTCTGCTGGCGAGATCGGATCACCCTCCGGGTCCTCCAGGTGCGTAACCAGGTCGGCTACCGGAATTTCCAGAATATCGCCAGACGCCATCTGATAGGTCGGCACAGACAGGATCACGGGTGGATCGTTGGCCGGATTCACCGTCACATCAACCGAGGCCACATCACTAAGGCCCTCCGCATCGGTCACGGTCACCTCAAAGCCCAGATCCAGGGTCGAAAGCACTTCCGGCGCCTGAAAGCTCGCCACAGCAGTATTCGCGCCACTCAGAGCCACGCTGACGCCGGAGCTGTCAACCTGCCGCCACTCGTACGAGAGCGACTGCCCATCCGGTTCTGTGCTCGGCGATGCATCCAGCGTCACCGTCTCCCGCTCCACCACAGACAGGATCGAGTCAGCCACCCTTGCGACGGGCGGGGACCCTGAGTAGTCGCTAATGGTTACAGACACATAGCCCGGGCCCGATAATACGGCTCCGGTCACATTGGTCACCTCGACCGTGAAAGACTCCGGATCTTCAGTCAGCGAGTCCGTTGCAACCGGCACGCTGATCAGGGAAACACGGTCGCCGGCCCGAATCGTGAGACTACCGCTGACAGGATCGAAATCGTCCGTGACTGCGGTATCTCCATCAGCAACCATTGCCTGAAAGTCGAGACTCACATCCTGGTCAACCGGGCGACTGAGCGACACCAGAATGAGCGCCTGGCCACCCTCGACGGCGACCACGTCGGTTTCCACCAGTAGCTCGGGCGCTCGGGGCTGGCCGTCGCAGCCATCCAGGGAATCACGGGGACAGCTATCATTACCGTCGTTAACGCCGTCGCCGTCGAAGTCCGACTGCCAGGGCAGCGTCACAGCGTCGAGGGCCGCCAGCAGCTCCTGGCGGTTATTCCGGTCATCCCTGTCAGAATCGGCGTCGGAATCGGTCAGGGAGGGATCCTGGGTGACACGGGTCAGGGCACCGGGCAACCAGAAAAGGCGCAAGCGGTGCAACAGTGCCTGCTGCTCCGCCTCCATCTGCTGGCGCTCTGCCTCGGTGATCACAGCCTCGCACCCTTCCGGCCACGGGTCACTCGTCTCGACTACATAGCAGTCCAATGCCACCGGATCGTAATCCCGGGCCAGGGCTTGGGCGATGGCCTGATCCGTTTGCTCTCCCGGGGCCGGATTCAGTAACCGTTTCTCCACCCAGTCCGCGACCGGCTGCAACCCGTCGGCCAGGGCCTTCAGATCCTCGTAATCTCGGGCAATGGCATCGAAGTTGCGGCCAGCGCCCGGCTCATTGGCAACTTTTTGCGCCAGCGTAGCAAGTGCAGCCTCCGTCTGAACAACCAGATCTGCCGGCGGCGCCTTTTCGGCTTGTCCAAGCAGTAGCCAGCTGGACTGTTCCCGCAATCTGGCCTCCTGGCCCAGTGCCGCGCCCAGCATCGACACCTGCTGCGTCGAGGCAATACTCAAATCCCGGGTACGGTTCTCCACCAGGGTCGCCTCAAGGTAGGCGATGAAGCTCTGCTTCCATTCCTCGACCGTTGTCCAGGTGCCGACACCCTGAGTCGCGAGAAAATCGGCCGGGCTGGCATCGTTGGCTCTTGGCAGCCAGCCTTTGTAGGCCTGAACAAACCCCGCCCCGGATGCTGGCTGATGGCGATGCGCCGCCGCAATGACACTGCTCATGCCTGCCGGCAGCCGCATGTCAGGTAACGTCTCTGCAGCCAGCGCCGTTTCCGCCTGGCTCAGCAAACGCCGGGGCGCGACCTGACTGGCGGTCAGCCCCGCATCCACCAGGTCCTGCTTCGAGACCAGCACACGCAAGTCATAGGACGGCTGCCCCACCAGACTGGCAGCACTCAGACTGCTCCAGCTCATATCCGTCTGCGCCGGCTGGGGCATCAATTGCCCGCTGATCCGGTATTCCACCTCGTAAAGACGTGTGGCCGCCGGGAAGTCCATATAACGCAGCAGCCGCTGGCGGTAGGATTCGCTCTCGACCGTCTCATTACCTTCCAGCGCGATGGGTTGGTCCGGATTGGAAGGATTGGCTTCGACCAGATCTTCCGGGTTGGTCCCGCGCAGGCTTTCATCAAAATCGGCCCAACCGTCCCCGTCGGTGTCCAGAGGCAGGCCGGTCTCCGGATCGATGCTGTCCTCGCGCAACCACAGGTCAAAGTCACTCCAGCCATCGCCGTCCGGATCACTCAGCCAGTCGTCGCTGGTGGGATCCATACCGATCTCGGCTTCCACCAGATCCGGGATGCCGTCGCCATCGGAATCCCGGCGGAACCCGGCCGCATCCGAGGCAACGAGGGTGTAGGTGCGCTGAGCCGTAGCGATCGGGCTGGCGCCATCGACAATGTCAGCGGTAACCGTGAACTTCCGGTCTCTGACCAGATACTCGGGTACCAGCACAAAACCGTCCTGTCGCTGGGCCCCGATACTGGCCAGGGCCTCCGCGGTCAGCTCGATGCGCTCGCTGCGCTGAGTTACGGTCCCTGTGCCGGAGTCTTCTGCCTGAACGGTCCACGCCAGCGCCAGCCCGATATCGACCTGATCCTCTGCCACGCGCAGATGCACCGGAATCGTTCCGTCATAGGTACCGTCGTCCGGACTGATCGCCAGTTTTTCCGTGCCCTCCGGGTTGTCACTCTGGTACCCGGTACTGTTAAGCCCTGCGAGAGAGAAAGCGGGCTGTCCGTCCGTCATCTGCCGGGAACTGTTGGCCACATTGTTGATCAGCGCCTGCTGGCCACCAGACAGCGGATAGTTCGCGTCCGCGAACGTCTCAAGCCAGGCACCGTGGTTGTAGCCGGTGATCCGCCCCTCTTCCGGGTCCAGCAGCCAGAGCTCGGGGTTGCTGCCATCAAACAGCGGACTCGCCGCGGCATTCATTGAGCCGAGTAACACCACGGCTACCAACGATTTAAAGTGCAGTCCTTGGCGGATCATGGGGAAACCTCCTCTGTCCCGGATGCCAGTCCGTCGCTCAGGCTTTCCGTGTCAGCGGTGACCCAACCGGACTGACGCCACTTTTGAATACGACCATCCTCGCTGAAGTACACCGACTGATAACGGTAGGAATTGCCGGTTTGATAGGGGTACCGGTCTGTGAAGACGAAGCGCCACTGATCAAACTCCGGATACACCTTGTGCATCTGGATGTAGGGATCGTTCAGCCGGGCGATGGTGTCGAGCTTCACCTGGTCGGGATTCTCGGGAGTGATGTCGTCCCAGTGGGCGTACTCGATCACTGGGGACACCTGGATCCAGTCTCCAAGCGTGCCATCCGCGGCCCGGGCCTGGCGGTACACCAACATGTTCAGCTCCGGCGCCACTCTGCCCTGTGCTTTCACCAGGCCTTCAAGATTGCACTCCACATCCACGAAAATCTGGTCATAGGTGGTTTCCGTGCTTTCCTCCTGTATGAAGCAGTGGGGCTCCATGCCACTGATATCAGTCACATCAAAGAACATGAAAAACGCCCCTGTGCCGAACCGACCACTGCCATCGGTGACCAGTTCTGTTCCGAAATGCACATTGAGCGGTTCGCCCTGTTTGGCGGGTGGCACCTCCGGCCAGGGCAGGAAACCGGGATCACTGGTGGTGCCATTGCCATTTCGGGATACGCAACGGGGCTGGCTCCATCCGGAGGCTTTCCCCTCCCGGCCGACACCGGCCGGAGACACAGACCGTAAAGACACGCACCAGCGATCCTCGGACCCCACAAGCGCGGGCACCGGAATCTGGTGAGTCTGCACATCCCCGCTACCCAGACCGGCATTGGGAATGCTCACCACGTCGATCTCAACCTCTCCGGCTCCGGTTTCGTGACGAACTTCCGCCAGCACCGAGGCGACCGGCTCGACGGGCAAACGCCAGCTGATGTTTGCCTGACTGCTGCCGACGTTGAGAGCCACCGGTTGCGGTGTGCCCGGCGCCCTGGCCACGGAAGCTTCAGGGCGCACCAGTGTGCATGGAAGGACCTCGGGCACCGACACGTTATTGTTGCCATCCTGAGCCACCGCATAACCGCAGAACATGCCACGCTCACCCACGTACTCCAGTGACCCCGGATCCACGCTGCCGCAGCTGGTGGCAACCCGGCTGGGTTCGCCGTCCAGGGTCTGGTAAAGCGACACACAGGTGTCCGGCTCGTCCGTCGTCACCGACACCAGGACCTGTCCGGTAACCAGACCGCCCGCCTCCCGGACTGGCACCTGACCCTCGGCGTACTCCGGATTCAGGGAAAGTTCGTCGAGGTTGCAGAGATTGGCGCTATCCGGCACATCCACGGTGCAGGTGAACTCGCCAGCGCCGGCTGAAGGCGAATACGTCAGGGTACGGCCCAGCACCTTCTCACAGCTGCTCCTTACGCTGGCGCAGGCTTTGCTGTCCGGATCTGTAAGACCACTGGTGGGCACAACGACAGTTGCGTCCCCGCAATTCAGGGCAAGATCGTTGTAACGGCCCACATTGTCCTGGAAGGACCACTCCGGCTCATCCTGTAGCGACAGGCTGCAGCCCGACAGCACATCATCGGTTCGAGAGACCGACACAGCGGGTTTGGCCGGCAGATCCCGATCGGGAAACAGCGCCCGCTCCGGCGGCGTGAGCAGGCTCGGCTGACCATTGGCCGAGACGGCCGCAAAGCGGTACCAATGCACCTTGCCTTTGGCGACGGCCGGCGCAGTGTCCCGGAACCGCATTCGTGTGCGGCCCGAGGCTGGCAAGGTCACCGACTGCAGCGACACGCCATCCTCGTCACCCAGCAGGTAATTGGTTTTGTCGGTGGGCGCGCTGTCAGCGTTGCACTGGGATCCGGCCTCGCGTTCATCGCTGTCAGACACCCCATCGCCGTCGCTGTCACGGAACCTGCTCGCGGTGCGGAAGCTGTCAAAGCGGTAAACCCGGTAATCCTGGACATCCAGCTTCAGGGCCCGCCGGGTATCCGTCTGGCAATCCTGCTCCGGCCCCACATATTCAATGACCCCGCTCGCAGGCGCTTCTGACAGGTTGCAGATCTTGCGGCTGTCACCAAAGGCGGCAAGGTAATTGTCCAGATCCACCGCATCGAAGCCGATCGCCACATCGTCCTTACCCTGATCGACGAAACGGCGAACTTCCCAGGGCTGGGGCGGCCGGCGCAGATCCGGCACGGTCACCAGGGTCTTGCGCGTCGGGCCATAGTTGCCGGTAAAGTCCCTCGGTACCAGGTAGTAGCCTCGGGAGTCGCCCGGCTCGAGACCCGCACGCTTGAGCTGGTCCACGGTTTCCATCCATTCCGGCTCGTCGGCGTTATCGGGCGTCACGGTCAGCAAGACATCGTTGACCTTTTCCAGGCCGTCGAGCTCCAGCTCCCCGGAACCATTGAAGGCTGCGGTCCGCGCTTCGGCGGCAATATTCCGGTCGGCAACCTGTGCCACGTTATCCGTGGTCCGGTACAGGTCGTAGCCACTGATCAGCACCTGGGATGCCATCTGATCGGTGATATTGGCATTGAGACTGTCGGTCTTCGCACCGGGGGTTTTCCATTGCAACGAGACCGTGTGGTGATCCCGGGCGTACTCCGGTGCGTCGCAGCGGGCCTGATGAACCTGACGGAAATCCCTCGGAGGCAATACGCTCCGGGAAGCGGTGGTGTCCACCTCGACCTTGCCGAGCCGGGCTGTATCGCCAAGGTCGTTGATGGCCTGCAGCTCGTAAGTGAATATGCCGTTGCCCGGATAGTCCAGCACAGCACGGTAACGCGCCCTGGCCACATTGAAGTCGGCCCGGGAGGCAAAATACGCCCACAACCGGTCATTCTGGAGCCGGTATTGCAGTTCGGAAGCAAACGCGCCGGTGCTGAAACTGCGCCCCTCTGACGTGGCATATTCACTCAGTCGGGCCACGGTCTCGAGCAGCCGCCGCCGGTTTTCCTCACCGCGGTAAAGCAAGGCAATCTCGCCCTCACTCATCACCGCGCCGGCAGCGACCCTCAGCAATTCGGTCGCCGAGCCGCCGTTCTGGCTACGGAGCAAGCGCAGCTCCGCAACATCATCAGGTAACTGACCTTCCAGGGTGTCCCAACGCAGATACACGCCCTGGGTGGCCGCGGGAGGAAGGGTCAGTGAGCTGTCCGGCGCCGGGCGGGCCACGAAATAGAACTGGCCATCCCGCGCCTCGGCCGTGCCGGACACAAGCGCGCAAAGAAGCACGGCCCACAGCATGAACCAGGCGGTGTTGCCGGTGTTACCGGTTGCCACGGGGCTGCTGAATACATCCATATACAAGACTCCTTAGAACACCGCGCCTGCGGAAAGATCGTAAATACTCCAGCCGTTGTCATAGCCTGCCCGGAACAGGGCATCACCGGTGGCACACCAGCTGTCATCGCGACTGCGACTGCGGGAGGTCCAGGTCTGCGGCTCACAGGAGCCAACCCCTGCCGCGCCGAAGCCCTCACCCATAAAGGTCATGTTGCCGTCGGAATCCACCTGGCCAAGCGCCTTGACCTGACCCCGCAAGGCCCCGACACAAGCGACCCGACCATAGGCACCGCCGCCGACCAGACCGCCCAGCGTGGCCGGTGGTCCCGCCAGCGCCCAGGCGCCGAAATCCGCGGCCGCACCGACCGTCAGCGGACATCCGCCGGCAATGATGGGAATGCTCGCGGCGCCCCGGGCATAAGCCCCGAAAAAGCCGGACGGCGGCAGTGGAATGAACTGGGCAACTTCCGGATCCAGATCGACCAGCACATCCTGGTTGCACGTCCGGCCAGCCAGGAAGGCCACTTCCGCCTGGATCTCGCTGAATACCGCCCCGGCACGGGCACCGATGTAGGTTTCCTTGTCGCCGACGCCGGCCACAAAACCGGGGTCATAGATGACAAACTGCTGGAAACCGATGTCCCCGAGGGCATTCAGGCCACCGTAAACACCCCGGGGGGCCAGGAAGTAATCGGCCCCCGGCGCCAGCGTGAAGCCCAGAGACACTTTTTTCAGCGTCAGCTGCGCGGAGGCCAGCCGGGCCGGAATATTCCCTGCGGAGATGGTGACGTCGAGTCGGCTGTCGGCGCTGGGTACCTCACAGCCATCGGCCTTGTTGTTGGCACTCCAGCTGACCGCGTCCAGTGCGGCATTGAAGGTCTGCGGGTCGCCCCCCTCCCTGGCGGGCTCCATGGACCATTTAGCCCCGATATGGGCCCGTTCCAGCTGATCCCCGGCAATGACGCCATAACCGTCCAGCCCGGCCGATTGCAGCGGTATGTCACGAACCTGGGCCGTCGCCGCATCCAGCGCGTCATTGACGTCCGACTCGACGCTGGCCAGGGCGTTCTTGACACTAAGGTTGATCTGGTCCGTCAACCCAAGCGCCAACTCATTGACCTGGCGCTGAATTTCACTGACATGCTCGTTCATGGTCCGGCGCAGCGATGCCACAGGACCGCTGGACATGAGCTGGCCTACCAGCAGCTGCCGCAGTTGCTGCGGTGTGAAGTAAGCGCCCGGCAGACGGCTCTCCAGTTCAGCCACGAGCGTTGAGCGCAGGTCGCCATAGGTGGTGTTCAGCTGGTTGCGGGTGGTGGCGAACACAAAGCCGACCAGATCAACCTTGGTGTCCGGATTGGCGGTATCGACCAGCGACTGGACTCTGCCATCCGTCGCCGAGCGCATTGCGCTATCCAGTAAGGTAATCACTGTGTCGCCGGTCTCGTTATCCGCCAATCCGGATTGCAGCTTGGCGCTGAGGTTATCCAGGGATTGATTGACAGCCGCCAGGGGCTGAACCACATCCTCGTCCAGTGACGTTTTCAGATCTTCAATCCGGGCCAGCTCATTCTTGATGGTGTCGATGCCACCGGTAAGCTGCCGGGCGTCTTCCTCAATCGCACCAAGCACTTCATCAACCCGTGCCATCACTGTCTGGGTGTCGCCACTGTTGCAGACCGCGGCCAGCACCTCCTGCTCCGCCGTGTCCAGATAGCCGGTCAGCTCTTCGGCCCGGGTCCGAAGCTCCGTCTCGGCGGCACTCAACCGGCGCCGGACCGCCGGATCATTGGCGGCGAGGTCGAACAACGGCAGCAACAGTTGACTGCCCTGCACCTGGGTCAGCAGATCGCGTACCGTGTTCAGATTCACCTTGGCCTCATCGAGCAACCCGTTGGCGGCCCGTCCCACCAGATCGCCGTCTTCACAGGCCGATTCGGTAAAGGCAACGGTTTCCTGGATGGTCTGCCGGACCTCGGTCGTTACCGACTGCAGTTCACTGATCGCAGCGCTGGCCTGATCCGCCAACCGGCGCCCCTGCTCCATCGGCGCATCGAGTCCGTCACGAAGCGCCCGGGCCTGGTTATAGACCGGTTCGACAAGACCGCGGACCGCCGCGACCTGATCCTGGAGCAGTGGATCGATGTCGGAAGCGCCCGCCGGCAGAGCCGACAGTTCAGATTCGAGGTTTTCCAGTTCGCTTCTCAGCAACGTCTCGGCATTACCGAAAACGCCGTTGACGCGATCCCTGACCTGGGTATCCAGCACAGAGGTGACTTGCTGCGGCAGACTCTTGATCTGGCCGAGTGCTTTGCTCACCTCTACAAACGGGTCCCGGGGAAGCGCATTCCCCGCCCGGGCCAGACTGTCCTCGAGGCCTGTTCGCATCGCATCTTCCAGTCCCTGGCTGGCGAAATCGTTCACCAATGCAACTTTTTGGTTCAACTGACTGAACGCCGGCTCGAGAACCGGCCGGGGCACGACACCCGCTTTCGTCAGTACCGCATCCACCCGGGCCAGGTTGTCTGGATCATTCAGATCCACCTGGAAGTTGATGTTCTTCAGTTTCTCGATGTCCGCACTGGCACCGAAACTCAGCCGGGTACGAACCGGATCGATGTAATTGATGCCCGCGCCGGCATTGAGAACGAACAGGTCCGCCTCCTGGCGCCGACCGATGAAGCGGCTTTGATCCTCACCGCTGATCTGGGTTGGGGCATAGTACACAGGCAGCGTGAACTGAAAGCCGGTATTGCCCCACTGATAGATCGCCGGAAGGTCCAGACCGTCGGACTCCAGGCCGGCATCATCGATCACCGCCTGCTGCAGGGTTTCGTTGTCCTGGTTCGGGTCCAGGCTGGCGAGGCGTCCCGCCGGCGCCAGAACGGCCGGTGCCGCGACCGGATTCTGGCCATTGAGCTCATTGGCCAGCCGGATGTCCGGCGTTAACGCATTCCAGAAAGGCACTCCCACCTGGGTGCCATCCAGGGCCAGGGCACCGTAAGGCGAAGAACCGACTGTCCGGACGACAAACTCACCCCGGGTTGCCGCCACCGGGAAGCCTGGCGTCACACCCTGTTCCTGATCCAGCCGATAGCTGTCCTGGAGGTTCAGTTCCTGGTGCTCCAGGTTACCCAGGGTATTCCAGGTCGCCTGCAGCCCCACCGGGCGGTCCAGCGACTTCATGTCCACCTGGTGATCCAGTGTCAGCAGCTGATTGCCGGCAGAACAGGCCTGCCCGGCCTCGCCCTGACTGCCCGTGAAGCCCATGGCGAATATCTCGGAATCGGCACGCCAGGAGCTCAGGCGCAGGTTGCAGTTCTCATCATCGAAGCCGTTACCGTTATTATCGAGGCCATCGCACGACTCATAGACCACATTGGCCTTGCCGAAGCGGCCGCTGCAATCCATCGCCAGGTTTTTGAAATGCACCCGGAAGCCGGCATCCCCCGCGAGCTCGATGCGACCATCGATCCACGTCAGCGGATCCATCTCGTTATCCGCGAGACGGACGGCGAAACGGTCAAGATCGAGGTTATAACCGTAGAACGACAGCGGGCTACCGAGCGCACTGCTGTCCACATTGAATACACCAGTGATGCCTCCGGGACGGATAGCGTATTTGGTCGCGGCCGCGCCGGGGAGATCAAACTGGTCGACCTGGTTGTCGATGGCCAGAGACAGGCCGGTCAGGTCTGTGCCATCACCGACAACCGGCGCCTGGTCGCCGCCGTAATACTGTTCGGGGCCGAGGGAGAGGCCGGTCGGAAAATAGTCACCATCACGGGCGGAGAGACTGCCGCGCGGGTGCAGCGTATGGTTGCTGCCCTGAGCGCCTGCCTGAACGTGAGCCACCAGATAATCACTGACCCGCCCGCCATCGAACGCGGGGAGGCGGTAACCGGGCAGAGCCAGCTTTACCTCGCCCCCCACCGGCAAGTCATCGGGGCGGCTGAAGGCAAAGTTGCCGTTACCCTGCGCGCCCCAGCGCGGCGTCACCGCTGAGGCGGTCGCGGCATCCCCCAGCCAGGCGCCGGTACCATCGAGCACCATATTGGGGCCACTGACCTGGTAAGTTGTGGTCTCTTCGGCCTCACAACCCGCCAGCCGGCACTGCCCGCTCTGCACCAGCCCGAAATCGGTGGCCACAGTGGCGCCGGACTGAATCTCACCCCCGGTTATGGTCTGCGTAAAGCCTTGCCAGGCAAGCTCACCCCCGGGAAACGCCTGAGAGCCGTTGCCCGGCATGACGGTGACCTGGCCGGAGAGACCCTCGGTGGGCAACTGAAGCGTGCCGCTCTGGCCCGACACACCCTGATAGGCAATGTCGTTACTCTTCAGGTTTCCGGCACTGCGGGAGTCTTCCGGGGAGTAACCGGGATTCTGCACGTAACGCATGGCGTCGTAGTCAATCTCGACGCCTGCGTTCGTCAGCCTTCCGCCACTCAGACGGAACATGAACGGCAAACCCTCGGCATGGAGCCAGACCCGGTTATCCAGCGGTGTGCCCTCAGGATCTGTCGGGCCGGCAACCGTCAGTGTCGGCAAGCCGAATGGCAGGGGATGCCCGGTCCGGCTGCTCACCAGCATCACATGACCAGGTGGCAGCTCGAGTTGTGCACCGAACAGATCCAGACTGCTGTTGACACCCAGGGTTGCCGAGATGGAGGCGTCTGAACTCCCCCCCACTGCCACGCAGATTGTGTCATTGGCTGTGCCTGTGCCATCCAGCCCGAAATCCGCAGTAAGCGCGTATTCACCCGGCACACACCCCGCCGTACTGCCCGGCGCGACAACAGCGTTATCCCCGATCGTCACGGTCCGGCCTCCCGCCTCAAGCGTGTCCGGCACGGGTACGAGGTCCGGTATGGGTTGCTGACCCAGCAGTTCGGTGGCCCCCAATCGGGTTTCCAGCCGAAGCTCCCACCCCTGGTTCAGGGCATCCCGGCCCAGGGCCCGGGCCTCCGGCGCGTTGAGGGCCAGCACGAACAGACGGCTGTCCGGATTCTCGCCCACCCGCTGTACCGAGGTTTCCGGGTAGAAATACTGCCCGAGCGCCACTTCCGCCCGATCCGCGCCGTTGCCGTCGGAAGCCACCAAATAAAGATTCACCAACCAGTCGTCAGACGCAGGGCACCGACCGATTGAAGCACAGTCCGCGGCCAGATCCAGTTTCACTGCGGCGGCATCGACACCGCTTTTCCCCAAACCGCCCATGGCCGGCAGCCGGGAGCAAACCGAAGAACTCAACTCCGCCGGGGCTCCCAGGTCACTGACGCACAGGGTCTCCAGTACCAGCCCCGTGGAGGCGTCCGCCCCGGGCACGGCAGGAGCCCCGTTTTTCACAATGACCTCGGCGGCACCATCATCTGCAACGCTGTAACCCGCCGTCTGCGAGGCAACATTCACGGTGAAGGTTTCGTCCGGTTCGGTGGCCGAATCCACGACCACCGGTATACGAACACTGGCGCTGAAGTCGCCAGCCGGGATCCGGATGCTCCGGTCGATGCCGACAAAATCCTCGCCGTCGGTTGCCGTAACCGCCCGGGAAAAGACACGAACGTCGACCGGGCTGCCGGACGTCTGACCCAGTCGAACCGTGATTTCGGCCTGCCCTTCAGCCTCATAGAGAAGCCTTGAGCTGACCGAAACCGTTGGCCCTATGGTCGGCAACCAGTCGCATCCGCCGACACCACAGTCCCAAACCGGAGAACTGGATAGATCAACATCCGGAAGATTGAGACCGCTGTTTTCACGGGCCCGGTCGAAAAGCCCGGCCGCGTTTACGCCGTTCAGATCACCCAGAGCAACCGCCCCCTCGCGGATATCGCCGGCCAACGCAAAGCGCTGTGACAGGTCACCAAAGCCGCCGGCATAAAGATCATTCACATCCAGGGCCTGGGTCACACTGGCCGACAACAGCAGCAGGCTCAGATTGGGGTCTTCCGGCGTCGCGCCCGGCGCGATCTGGTCAATGCGCAAGCTGGAGAGGTCGGTTTGAGGAGGCATACCCAGAACCGTGGAAACGAATTCGTTTTCCTCGTCCAGACGGGACTGGAAATCCCCCGAACCGTCACCGAGACCGGACGTCACACGCTCTGCAACCAAATGCGTCGCCACGTTCACGTTCGTCTCGGCGCTTCCGCCATCGGTGCTCACCGCAGCCCGGAGGGGGTCTTCCACCATCACGGTCTCGCCGGTGGTCTCGCTCTGGAATGCCCCGGTCGCCTCCACGATGTAGTTCTGGTCTGCAGGCACCTCAATGGAGTACTCCTGACCACTCACAGTGCCCTCGATCGGGTCGCCGCGTTCTCCGGTCACGGAATCGACAGGAATAGCCTGAACGTCGAGGCGGGTGAACAGACCTTTCTGGACCACACCGGAGATGGTCGTGGGAGAACCACCACCATCACTGCAGCCAGCCAGAACGGCAAGACAAAGAACGACAAGGCTTGATTGAAAGCGCATGGGGTCAACAACTCCCTGTTTCAGACGTACAGCCTGTCCCCGGCCATTCTCCCCAGTGCCGCAGGCACTGCTTCCGGAAAACCGCTGCCATGTCCTTATGCTTTTGATGCTATGAATTCGCGGCCGACAACTACCCTTTGCCGCGAAGATGAGACGCCATTGCAGCGTCCAACCTACGGAAATTTAACCTTTCCGGTCTGAACATTACGTTCCGTACACGCAGGAATCTGTAGTACAAATGCACTAAACCGGGTTGGCACCCAGGCAACAATTGGCCCAGGAAGTAACCCGCGGAACACAACTTGATCACCCCAGGCGACTGTGCGAAGGTTAATAAAAAATCATTTCATAAACCTAATTAATGCCCATGGCATTTACAGTGCGCAGTTTAAGCGACCTGCTACTCGACCTTTATCAGCAGGCATCGGAAGCCAGCCCCGATCAGTTTCAGCCCCAGGCTCTCTCACGCCTCCGAGAGTGCCTTCACTTTGATGCCGCTGCCTGGGGAGGCGGTTGGGCCAGTGATCGTCAAGTCACTGAGCTAAATGTCCTCAATGAAGAAAACGCCCTCATCGAAGACTGGAAGAATTTCCGCCATCTCGATCAATTCTGCGACCTCACCCTGCATCGCCTGAGCACGACCTTCAGCTTTGAGGATGTAGCGGACTACCGGCGTACCACCGTCTTCAACGAGCATTGGCGACGTTTTGGCATCAATCACATGCTTGCCACCATCGTCGCCGAGCCCCTCGACGACTATGTGAGTTTTGTCGGCCTGTGCCGACACACGGATTCGCCGGCTTTCGACGGCAGGGAGAGACAACTCAAAGAGTTGCTGATGCCACACCTCGCCCAGACTCTTCAGATGAACCGGGATAACTTCCTGAGTTCACTGGACGACAGCGAGGCAGGAATGGCCTGGATAGACAACTGTGGCGTGGTCAAGGCGACACGCGGCAACCTGCCCGCCGTCATGCGCGAACTCTGGTCACAACAGCAAAAAATTCCGGAAGAAATCATGCGGAGCTTCCACCAGAGTGGAAGTTGGCAAGGGAATGGTTTCCGGCTCTCTGCCAAGCCGGTCAAGCACTGCTGGCTTGTCAAAGCCAAACCCGTCACCCAGATCGACTGCCTGACCCCTCGCGAAACCGAAGTCGCCAGCCTTTACGCTCAAGGCCACAGCCACAAAGAAGTAGCCCGCGAACTCTCAATCTCCCCGGCCACCGTCCGCAACCTGCTCGCCCTCGTCTACCGCAAACTGGACGTCAACGACAAAGCCGCCCTCTGCCTCCACTGGCAAAACGCCACCAGCAGAAGCTAGCAGAAGTCAGATGCAACCCAGGGGCCTGGATAACTCAGGGGTCTGAAGAACTCGTTCTTCTGACCCCAACTTCAGATCTAACTCCGAGCCAGATTCTAACTCAGGGGTCTGATGAAAGCCTTCATCTGACCCCAACTTCAGGTCTAACTCAGAGCCAGATTCCAAAAAGGGGTCAGAAGAAAGCTTTCTTCAGACCCCACGTGCAACCACTCCTAGAACAAACTCTCACCCAAATCCGCCTGATGCGTCCGCAACCGAGGCACCCCAGCCCCCGTCAACGTACCCATATCCACCGTCATGTTGGTAGGCAGGTTAATAAACACCCCCTGCCCGGCCTGAATCACATTCGCCCCGTCGGGACTCTGCCATTCCACCCCTTCCCGCTGGAAACCGATAAAGAAGTCATCGGTAAAGCCGGTTCCACCGGAGCCATCATCAGCACCGACAATCAGCGAACGCAATTGGGATAAAGCAGCGCATGTTTCGCCGGGCACACAGGCACCATTTCCGTCAGCGATACCAATCTGCGTTGCGCGCTTTGAGGTTTCGAGATTATCTGACCCGAACAGGGTCGCCTGCTGTGGGGTTCCCGAAGAGTCATTGATCATCAGACCAATATCGCCACTGAAGGAGGTGGTGTTTGAGGAAACAGACCCCCGAGCCTGCTTGAACCCCATCCGAAAGCCAGACAGCCGACCAATCGAGTTATCCGGATTCACCTCATCCGGATCCACGGCAAGCTCGATATAAGGGTCATACGCTTCGAAAGGAACGGCCTCACCCGCCGCGTAGGTCACACCGTCATACTGAGCACCATCACCTTCGCGGGCAATGTGCCCCAGCGCCACGTGGCTGGCAGCAAAATCCGCCCCACCATCAACCTGGCCCACTACGACATCATCAATATTGACCCTGGTCTCAATATCCATATTCAGGGTCATCCGGGTGAACTCATGCCCGGAGGCGGTGGTGCCCACCGGAAGGTTCTCAATGTTCATAAAAGCCTGCCCTGCAACCTCACCCATCCTTTCCTCGGAAATAGGCTCAAGCTCTGCATAGGCAACGGGCGCCACACCCAGGCAGAACACGGCAAGGGCAGCGTATCCATACGCTCGCTGTTTCATAGGTCGTATCTCGATTGTTGATTCAAGAGCCAGTTTCGACGCCCGACTCCACTGCCACCGCCGCTTATTCTTCTTTTTACCAGCGATCGCAGGCGGCCACTTTGTGTTCTTTTTGATCAGCCACGGAAGCACTATAGCCGAGAAGCTGTAGCCACTGGTGTGCGGTTATTCACAATCAAAGGAAGGAAGTGGCAGGGGTCTGGTGCAGGCACAGGGGGCCGGTGCGGCACAGGGGTCTGATGAAAACCTTCATCTGACCCCAATTTCAGGCCGAACTCCAAGCCAGGGCCCTGGCACAGGGGTCTGAAGAAAACCTTCTTCTGACCCCAACTTCAGGCCAAACTCAGAGCCAAGTTCCAAGACGGGGTCAGAAGAAAGTGTTCTTCAGACCCCATGTTCAAGCCAAACTCAGAGCCAGACTCCAAAAAGGGGTCAGAAGAAGGCTTTCTTCTGACCCCAGGTGCAAACCACTCAGCCCGGGTTCCGGCGCCGAGCCAACCCCAAAGCCAACAACCCGATTGACAGCAACCCGATCGTACCAGGCTCAGGCACGCTGGCCACCGGCGGTTTCTCAGGCTCCGGAGGCGCCGAATAAATTGCACCCACGGCATCGATATCGGCTCCGACAGTGCCGCCACCTTGCCCATCCTTGTCCGGGTCATCAATCAGTTGCACCGCATCGAACAGCAGCGAGCCGGCAGTAAAGCCACTGAAGATGGCGTCGATATCAAGGGAAGACGTCGAACCGGTCACGGACCCAACCTCGAAGAACCCGTCACCATTGCTGTCGTAACCTGACCCCAAGAGGTCCAGGGTATCCAACGTCGGGCGGATCGCCACAAAGGTATCTTCGATATCCGGGCCTACCTCGAAGATGTGAAGGTCATAGGCATCGTCGCCGCTGTTGGTGAGCGCATTATCGGTAAACGCAAGCTCAATCAAACCGCCACTGCCTAGTGAGACAGACCCATAGGGTGCGCTGTAATCCGGAGCTCCCAGCGCTTCCGTAGGATCCATGTAATTCGGATCGGTCGGCACAGCCTCGCCGCTGTATGACGGATCATAATCAAGAACCTCATCGGCAAAGCTCACATCCCCATCCGGAAACGTAATCCCGTCATAAGTCACCGGCACCGCAAATACCCTGGCCGAAAACGCCACCACCAGAACAATCAAACCAGCCTGCATCAATCGAACATATCCCTGCATAGTGTTACTCCATAACTCCTTATGAATTAATAACGTGCAGCAGTACAAAGGCAGGAACCATTCCGGTTACCGGGAATAATGCTCAAGACAGGAACTTACATCCAACCCAGCCCCCGACCAGACCGGCAACCGTTAAATATGTCGACGCTCCCACAGGGGGGCTGAAACCGGCACAGGGGTCTGATGAAAACCTTCATCTGACCCCATTTTCAGTCCATAGCACAGGGGTCTGAAGAAAACCTTCTTCTGACCCCAATTTCAGGCCTAACTCAAAGCCAGAGTCCAAGACGGGGTCAGAAGAAAGCGTTCTTCAGACCCCATATTCACGCCTGACTCCGAGCCAGACCCCAAGCTCAACCCCTCATCCCAACAAGAGGATAAACTTGCCCTTACCCCCCACAAGGTATATCGTCAAACTTATCCTCCAAAGGGTATAACCATGAAAATCACCTCGCCCGAACAATTAGCCCAGGCCCTCAAAAACGCCCGAAAGGAACTTGGTCTGACCCAACAAGCTGCAGCCGATCTGGTTGGCATCAAACAGGCCACGGTATCAGCTCTCGAAAACAATCCGTGCAGCAGCCGTCTGGAAACACTCTTCAAGTTACTGGCCGCCCTTAACCTCGAGTTAAGCCTGTCCGAGCGCGGCACGGCTGAGCAGTCATCCGGCTGGGATCAGGAGTGGTAGATCATGCCGCAGCTTATTGTCGCCCTTAACGGCCTTCATGTCGGCGCACTAACCCTGGACCGCTCTGGAGGAATGGAATTCCAGTACAATGCAGAATGGCTAGACAGGCCCGGCGCACGCGCCATCTCGCTTTCACTACCCTTGTCACGGTCACCCTACAGGGGTGAGCTGGTCTACAATTTTTTCGACAACCTCCTGCCAGACTCCGACGCCATTCGCGCACGGATGCAAGCCCGGTTCAAAATCCCATCCCGGCACCCGTTCGACCTACTGTCCACCATTGGCCGCGACTGTGTAGGTGCTATTCAGCTTTTTCCTGAAAACGCATCCGTTCCCGATATCAGGGCAGTAACCGCCGAGCCCCTGGATAACCAAACCATTGCCAATTTACTCAAGGGCTATCGGAACGCCCCACTCGGAATGACAGGCGAGCACAATTTCAGGATTTCCCTGGCAGGAGCACAAGAGAAAACAGCCCTACTCTGGCACAACAACCAATGGCAGCGCCCCGTTGGCAGCACACCGACAAGTCACATCTTCAAGCTTCCCATCGGCTTCCTCGACCACAGCAACATCGACCTTCGGGAAAGCGGCGAGAATGAATGGCTTTGCCTGCAGATCCTTAAAGCATTTGGCCTCCCTGTTCCCAACGTGGAACTGGCCCAATTTGAAGACCAGAAGGTCTTAATTGTCGAGCGCTTCGATAGACGTTGGTCTGATGATGGTTCCTGGTTAATAAGGCTTCCCCAGGAGGATTTTTGCCAGGCATTGGGTGTCGCCCCTGCCATCAAATATGAAAGCGACGGCGGACCGGGCATCCGGGAGGGCATGGACCTGTTACTGGGTTCCCAGCAAGCAAACCTGGATCGCGAGCGCTTCTTCAAAGCACAGATCCTGTTCTGGTTACTGAGTGCGATCGACGGGCATGCCAAGAACTTCAGCCTTTTCATAGAACCAGGCTCTGCTTACCGCATGACACCACTGTACGATGTCATATCTGCCTACCCACTGATGGCACAGGGAAGCCTCCCACCAGAAAGAGCCAGAATGGCCATGGCGGTCCGGGGCCAAAACAAACACTACCATTGGACCCGCATTCAACCGAGGCATTTCCTGAGCACAGCAAAACAGGTCGGCTACTCCGCCAGCCGTGCCAAGGCACTGATCCAAGAAATCGCCGCTCAGACAGACAGAGTCGTTACCGAAATCGAGGAAATGCTGCCTCAAGGCTTTCCTGAGCACGTTAGCGGGCCGATTCTCGAAGGAATAAGGAAGCAAGCCAAAAAGCTAGAGGGCGCCTGAGGCAATCACAGGGGTCTGAAGAAAACCTTCTTCTGACCCCAATTCCAGTCCGCGGCACAGGGGTCTGATGAAAGCCTTCATCTGACCCCATTTTCAGGCCAAACTTGAAGTGACCCCCGAAAGTTGGACACCGACTTTCGAGGGGTTACATGAAAAGAACCTACAGCAAGACCTTCAAAATACAGGTGGCGCGGCTCTATCTTGAGAATGAGATCAGCCTTCACCAGGTCGCCAGACATTA
>NZ_JAWLHI010000052.1:0-29487 GCF_041690455.1 Marinobacter sp. | reverse complement strand
TCGACGTGAAGCTGCTCGGTCCCATGCCGACGCCGGCGATTGCCTATCTCACCCGTACCTTCCGGGCGTCTGCCGGCATCGTGATCAGTGCGTCCCATTATCCTCACCACGACAACGGCATCAAGTTCTTCTCGTCAGCCGGCACGAAGCTTGATGATGCCCTCGAGGCGGAAATTGAGCGCTGGCTGGACCGTCCGCTGGAAGTCTGCGACCCCTCCGAGCTCGGCAAGGCGTCGCGGGTGGATGATGCTCCCGGTCGGTACGTGGAATTCTGCAAGAGCACGGTGCCCAATGAGTTCACCATGGACGGGCTGCATATCGTTCTGGACTGCGCTCACGGTGCCACCTATCACGTGGCGCCAAAAGTATTCCGGGAACTCGGCGCCAGGGTGTCGGTCATTGGTGCCGACCCCGACGGCCTGAACATCAACCTTAATGTCGGCTCTACCCACATGGATGCGCTCAAGGCGACGGTGCTGGAGAAGAAGGCGGATCTGGGCATTGCGTTCGACGGCGATGGCGACCGGGTGCTGATGGTGGATCGCGACGGCTCCGAAGTGGATGGCGATGAGTTGCTGTACATCATTGCCTCCCGGCGCCATGCCGAGGGTCGGCTGAACGGGGGCGTGGTTGGTACCCTGATGACCAACCTCGGTGTTGAACTTGCCCTGAAAGACGCCGGTATCGACTTCGAGCGCGCCAAGGTGGGCGACCGTTACGTGATGGAGCGACTGGTGGCCAATAATTGGGTGCTTGGTGGTGAGGGCTCAGGCCATATGGTAATCCGGGACTGCACCAGTACCGGTGATGGCATCGTCTCGGCCCTGCAGGTGATGCTGGCAATCCACAAATCCGGCCAGACCCTGGCCGAGCTGCGCCAGGGCATGACCAAACTGCCTCAGAAGATGATCAATGTAAGGGTGACGGAGCGTTTTGATCCGCTGTCCCGTGCCGACATTGTTGACGCGTTGCGCCAGGCCGAAGAGGAATTGGGTGAGGCTGGTCGGGTCCTGCTGCGGGCGTCGGGCACGGAACCGTTGATCCGGGTCATGGTAGAGGGTCAGGTCGAGGCGGATATCGTCCGGGTGGTCGAAGAGTTGGCCGGTGTGGTCGAGCAATCGAGCAGGTAATTTCGCGTTTTCAAGCGGTTGTGTGAGGGCAGGGACTGCTGTATAGTTCGCCCTCCCTTACGTTCGGGAAGAGTTATGCGTCGCAAGATCGTAGCCGGAAACTGGAAAATGAACGGGTCTGCGGACCTGGCAAAGCAGCTTGTCGGTTATGTGCGGGCTGAGGCGGACACCCTTGATAATGGCGTGGAGGTTGTTATTATTCCTCCGGCCCTGTATGTCCGGGATGTGCTTGACCAGTCGGGTGATGTACTCGGCGTGGGCGTCCAGAACGTGAGTCAGTGGGTTTCCGGTGCCTATACCGGTGAGATAGCCGCTGACATGGCAAAAGATCTGGGCTGTGGTTACGCTCTGGTTGGCCACTCTGAGCGCCGCGAGTACTTTGGCGAATCAGATGACGTGGTCGCTGCCAAGGTGGAGCGGGTTCTGGCCAGCGGTCTCACTGCCGTGGTTTGTGTCGGCGAGACACTCGAGCAACGGGAAACGGGGCAGGCAGAATCGGTTGTGGCTGCCCAGATCAAGCAGGGGCTTGCCCTTGTGAAAGCCGGGCAGTGGTCGGATATTGTGGTTGCCTATGAGCCGGTTTGGGCCATCGGCACCGGCAAAACAGCTACCGCCGAAGATGCCCAGAGTATGCATGCGGCAATTCGCAAGGTGCTGGCCGAGATGGGTGCGCCGTCAGAGGATATTTCTCTACTTTACGGCGGCAGTGTAAAAGCGGATAATGCGGCCGCTTTGTTCGCCGAGCCGGATATCGATGGCGGGCTTATTGGCGGTGCTTCGCTGATTGCAGAAGATTTTATGAGTATTTGCCGGTCGATGCCGGCGGGTACCAATGGTTAAAGGTTCGCGGGATTCGTTATGGATTGGATGGAAACACTGGTAGTCGTTGTGCACGTCGTCATTGCCGTCGCACTGGTGGGTCTGGTTCTGATCCAGCAGGGCAAGGGTGCCGACGCCGGCGCCGCGTTTGGTGGCGGTGCGTCCCAGACGGTATTCGGTAGTCAGGGTAGCGGTAGCTTCCTGACCCGTATGACCACGATTCTGGCGATCGTGTTCTTCGTGACAAGTTTTTCGCTGGCGGTGTTTGCCAAGCAGCGTGCCGAGGTGGCTGGTGAGGCCGGTATTCCGGTGGTCCAGGAATCCGCCGAGCAGGCACCGGTTGAGCAGGCCTCAGACTCCGCAGAGAGCAGCGAAGCCGAGAGTGGGAAGGGTTCCGATCTTCCCGAGCTCGAGTAAGAGGTGTTGCCCGGGTGGTGAAACTGGTAGACACGCTATCTTGAGGGGGTAGTGGCGAAAGCCGTGCCGGTTCGAGTCCGGCCCCGGGCACCATATATAAGAAAAACGGCTTGGATTTTCCAGGCCGTTTTTTTTTGGTCAGTCCTTGACCAGTCCGGCCGGCGTCTCTATACTCCGGCGGATATTGGAGCCGGTGGGCTGAGCCCCGGTTTCCTGGCAGGCCAGGTGTCTGTCAGCAGGAAGTCATGCTTGTAGTGAGTGCGACTTTCTGTGAGTTCTTGCAACAAAAGGCCCCAGTTTCAGGGGCTTTTTGATTAAGGGGCCTGGCGCATCGGGCCCTGGTGCATAAAAAGGGCTGATCAACAGCCCTTTTTTTGTTTGTGGGGCCGGTAAAAATTCCTGAAATGGAGATGACATAACTTTGTCAGCCAAGATTAAACAGCTGGAAGACCTCCTTCGGCCGATTGTCGAGGGGTTGGGGTATGAGTTCTGGGGGATTGAATTCCGTTCCCGGGGCCACCAGTCCCTGTTGCGTGTCTTTATCGACGATGCCGAGAACGGCATCGCCATCGACGACTGCGAGAAAGTCAGTCGCCAGATCAGCGGTGTGATGGATGTGGAAGACCCCATCCAGACCGAGTACACCCTGGAGGTTTCCTCTCCGGGGATGGATCGCCCGCTGTTTCGCCTTGAACAATACGAAGCCTTTGTTGGTCATCAGGTCCAGATCCGTTTGCGCATGGCCTTCGAGGGTCGCCGCAAGTTTCAGGGGCTGATCAAGGGTGTTGAAGGAGACGATGTGGTGGTCGTGGTGGATGACCACGAATACCTGTTGCCGTTCGACAGCATCGAAAAGGCGCACATCGTCCCGGTTTTTGAATGAGTCGAATTGAAAAGTCAGTGGACGCACAGTTTATTTTGAGGGCAGGGCAATCCAATGAGTAAAGAGATCTTGCTGGTGGTCGAATCCGTCTCGAACGAGAAGGGTGTCGAGAAGGATGTGATTTTCGAAGCGATCGAGCTTGCGCTCGCCACCGCTGCCAAAAAACGCTACGAGGATGAAGAAGCGGATATCCGGGTTGCCATTGATCGCCGCACCGGTGAATACGAAACCTTCCGCCGCTGGCTGGTGGTCGATAACGACCAGGTGCCTGCCCTGGGGACTGAGCTGACCCTTCAGGAAGCGGAGGAAATCGATCCGAACCTGAAGCCCGGCGACATGTACGAGGAGAAGGTCGAGTCTGTTTCCTTCGGACGTATCGGCGCCCAGGCCGCCAAGCAGATCATCTTCCAGAAAGTCCGCGAGGCCGAGCGCTCCAAGATCGTGGACAGCTACCGCGATCGCGTTGGTGAGCTGGTCTCCGGCACCGTAAAGAAAGTGACCCGTGACAATGTCATCGTTGATCTGGGCGGCAATGCCGAGGCGCTGTTGCCCCGGGAAAACCTGATTCCCCGGGAAACCTTCCGCATGGGTGACCGGGTTCGCTCACTGCTGCTGGAGATCCGCACCGACCACCGCGGGCCGCAGCTGATCCTGAGCCGGACCGCGCCACAGATGCTGATTGAACTGTTCCGGATTGAAGTGCCGGAGATTGCCGAAGACCTGATCGAGATCCGCGGCGCTGCCCGTGACCCCGGTTCCCGTGCCAAGATCGCGGTCAAGACCAATGACCGTCGCATCGACCCGGTCGGTGCCTGTGTCGGTATGCGTGGCTCCCGTGTTCAGGCGGTCTCCAACGAGCTTGGTGGCGAGCGGGTGGACATCGTGCTGTGGGACGACAACCCGGCTCAGCTGGTGATCAATGCCATGGCGCCGGCCGAAGTGGCATCCATCGTCATCGACGAGGATCGGCACACCATGGATGTGGCGGTAGCCGAGGACAACCTGGCCCAGGCCATCGGCCGTAACGGCCAGAACGTGCGCCTGGCGACCGAGCTGACCGGCTGGACCCTGAACGTGATGACCGAGGAAGAAGCCGGTGAGCGTCAGGAGCAGGAATACAACCGCCTGCTGGATCATTTCACCTCCAACCTCGATGTTGATGAGGAATTCGCCAGCGTACTGATCGAGGAGGGCTTCACTTCCCTGGAAGAGGTTGCCTACGTCCCGATGGAGGAAATGCTGTCGATTGAAGGTTTTGATGAAGAAACGGTGACCGAGCTGCGCCGCCGCGCCAAGGACGTCCTGCTGAACCAGGCGCTGGCAAGCGAAGAAGCGCTCGAGGGTGCCGAACCGGCCGAAGACCTGCTCAATATGGACGGCATGGATCGGGCGCTGGCATTCAAACTGGCCGGAATGGGTGTGCGCACCATGGAAGATCTGGCCGAGCAGTCAGTAGATGACCTGCTCGATATTGAAGGTATGGATGAAGAGCGTGCCGGTCAGTTGATTATGACGGCGCGTGCCCCCTGGTTTGAAGACCAGGCTTAATTCGGGAGGAGGACCAGTATGGCTGAAGTAACGGTAAAACAACTGGCCGCAGATGTAGGCGCTCCCGTGGATCGTTTGCTGAAGCAGATTGTCGAGGCAGGCCTTGATGCCCGTTCCGAGAACGACGCTGTAACCAGCGATGAGAAGCAGCAGTTGCTGGCCTATCTGAGAAAGACGCACGGTGAGGCGGAGGCAGAGCCCCGCAAGATCACCCTGAAGCGCAAGACCACAACGACCCTGAAGGCGGGCAAGGCCAAGACAGTGAATGTCGAGGTTCGCAAGCGTCGCACGTACATCAAGCGCGCAGAATTGCAGCCTGAAGCGGAAGCGCCCAAGCCGGAAGAGAAACTCGAGGAGCAGAAGCCGGTAGAGGCCGCTGCGCCTGCGGAAGAAACACCGAAGGTGGCCGCCGAAGCCGAAGCGCCGAAGCCGGAGGCCGAGAAGCCTGCAGAGGCCGAGGTTGCCGCGAAGGAAGAAGCTCCGAAGGCGGAAGAGCCCGTGGAATCGGCAGAGCCTGCCGTTGAGCCCGAGCCGCAGCCGGAAGACGTGCCGATCCCGCCGCCCGAGAAAGAGGGCAAGGATCGCAAGCCCAAGAAGAAGAAAGACAAGGGCCGTGAACGCGGTGAAGAACTCGAGGAAGGCAAGCCGAAGAAGAAGCAGGCTGGTCACCGCGGTCCTCGCAGTCGTCCGGTGGAAGAGCCGGTTGTGCTGTCCGAGGATGAGGAAGAGTCTGCGCCGCGCAAGTCGCTGCGTATGAAAAAGAAACCCAAAGAGAAGCGTCACGGCTTCGAGAGGCCGACCAAACCAATGGTCAGAGAAGTAGAGATTCCTGAAACGATTACCGTGGGTGACCTTGCCCAGCGTATGGCGGTCAAGGCCGCAGACGTGATCAAGACCCTGATGGGTATGGGCGTGATGGCCACTATTAACCAGGCGCTGGACCAGGAGACTGCAGTCCTGGTGACCGAGGAGCTTGGTCACAAGGCCAGGGCGGTCAGCGAAGATGCCTTCGAAGAGGAGGTTCTGAGCGAGCTCACCGAAACCGCCGAGGGCAAAGAGAAAATCAAGCGGGCGCCGGTTATCAGCGTGATGGGCCATGTTGACCACGGCAAGACCTCGCTGCTGGACTACATCCGTCGCACCAAGGTGGCTGCCGGTGAATCTGGTGGTATCACCCAGCACATCGGTGCCTACCACGTGGAAACCGACCACGGCATGGTGTCCTTCCTGGATACCCCGGGCCACGCGGCGTTTACCGCCATGCGGGCACGCGGCGCCCAGTGTACCGATATCGTTATCCTGGTCGTGGCTGCCGATGACGGCGTGATGCCGCAGACCAAGGAAGCGGTGGATCATGCCCGCGCTGCTGGCGTTCCCATCGTGGTTGCTATCAACAAGATGGACAAGGAAGAGGCCGATCCGGATCGCATCAAGAACGAGCTGGCGGGTATGGACGTAATCCCGGAAGACTGGGGTGGTGACACCCAGTTCGTGCCGGTGTCAGCGCATACCGGTCAGGGCATAGACGACCTGCTCGAAGCGGTTCTGCTGCAGTCGGAAATGCTGGAGCTGGAAGCCTCTCCGGACGCAGCGGCCAAAGGTGTTGTGGTCGAATCCAGCCTGGAGCGTGGCCGTGGTTCGGTGGCGACCGTTCTGGTCCAGAACGGTACCCTGCGCCAGGGTGACATGGTTGTCGCCGGTTCCTTCTTCGGTAAGGTCCGTGCCATGACCGACGAAGCAGGCAAGCAGGTCAAGGAAGCAGGTCCGTCCATTCCGGTTGAGATTCTCGGCCTGAACGGCACGCCGGATGCCGGTGACGAGTTCTTCGCCGTGGCTGACGAGAAGAAGGCCAAAGAGCTGGCCGAGTTCCGTCAGACCCGTGAGCGTGAGCAGCGTCTGCAGCGCCAGCAGGCGGCCAAGCTGGAGAACCTGTTCGAGAACATGGGCAAGGACGAGGTCAAGACCCTGAACGTGATCCTGAAGACCGACGTTCGCGGTTCCCTGGAAGCGATTACCAAGGCACTGCTGGATCTTGGCAACGACGAAGTCCAGGTCAAGATCGTGTCTTCCGGTGTCGGTGGTATTGCCGAGACGGATGTGAGCCTGGCGGCCGCCACCAACGCGGTTATCTTCGGCTTCAACGTCCGTGCCGACTCCGCTGCCAAGCGCCTGGTGGAACAGGAAGGTCTGGACCTGCGCTACTACAGCATCATCTACAACCTGATCGATGACGTGAAGGCCGCCCTGACCGGCATGCTGGCGCCGGAATTCCGGGAAGACATCGTCGGTATCGCCGAGGTGCGGGACACCTTCCGCTCACCGAAGTTTGGCCAGGTGGCCGGCTGTATGGTGGTTGAAGGCACCGTATACCGGAACAAGCCGATCCGGGTACTGCGTGACAACGTGGTGATCTTTGAGGGCGAGCTGGAATCCCTGCGTCGCTTCAAGGATGACGTTCCGGAAGTCCGTAACGGCATGGAATGCGGTATCGGCGTCAAGGGCTACGACGTGAAGGTCGGTGACCAGATCGAGGTCTTCGATCGCGTCAGGGTCGAGCGTAAGCTCGAATCTACGGGGGCCTGATGGCACGCGAGTTCAGCCGACTGGATCGCATCGGCGATCAGATGCAGCGGGAGCTGGCCCAGCTTATCCAGCGGGAAATCAAGGACCCGCGGGTAGGTATGGTCACGGTCAATGACGTAAAAGTCAGCCGTGACCTGGGCTATGCCGACATCTATGTTTCACTGCTCTCCACCGAGGAACTCACCGAAGAGTCTCCGGAGGTCAAGGAGTCCCTGGCCGTCCTGAACAAGGCGGCCGGTTTCCTGCGTGGTCAGGTGGGGCGTGCGATGAAGCTGCGGGTGGTTCCCCACCTGCGCTTCCACTTCGACACCCTGCTCGGTCACAGCCGGAAAATGGACAAGCTCATCCGTGAAGCGGTTGGCGACAAGCCGTCCGTGCCCCGGGATGACAATGACGATCCGGTCTCGGACAACCCGGAGCGCGACGCTTGAGCCGAAGACGCAAAGGCCGTGATGTAAACGGCATTCTGGTAATCGACAAGCCCCCGGGCGTCACTTCCAACGGTATCCTCCAGCAAGTAAAGCGACTGTATGGCGCGGCCAAGGCCGGCCATACCGGCGCTCTTGATCCGCTGGCCACGGGGGTCCTGCCCCTGTGCTTCGGTGAAGCCACCAAGTTCTCCCAGATGATGCTCGATAGCGACAAGGCCTATATCACCACGGCCCGGCTCGGTGTGCGCACCGAAACCGGTGACAGTGAGGGCAAGGTCGTCGAGGAGAAGCCGGTGCCGCCTCTCGATGCGGACCAGGTGGAAGCCGTTCTCGAACGCTTCCGGGGTGCCATCGAGCAGGTTCCTTCCATGTACTCCGCCCTCAAGCACAAGGGGCGTCCCCTATACGAATATGCCCGGGAAGGCATCGAGGTGGAGCGACCGGCGCGTCCGGTCACCATCTACGAGCTGACCCTGCTGGAGCTACGGGACAACGAGATGGACCTGGCGGTCAGCTGTACCAAGGGTACGTATATTCGCTCACTGGTTGAGGACATCGGCCAGGCTCTGGGCTGCGGCGCCCATGTGAGTGCCCTGCGCCGGACCATGGCGTCCGGGTTTACCCTGGCAAACGCCCATGACGTCAGTGAGTTGGAGGCCATGCGTGAGCGTGGCGAGAGTCTCGATGGCCTGCTCCAGGCCCCTGACAGTGCGCTGTCCATGTTCCCGGAGGTACGCCTGGAGGGAAGTGCAGCGGTATCGATCTTGAACGGGCAACAGGTTAGAATAAGCAATCAACCCCTTGAAGGCTTTGTGCGCCTCTATGGCGAGCAGGGTTTCATCGGGTTGGCAGAAGCTTTCCCGGAAGGCGAAAGGGTCCTGTTGGTCCCCCGCCGGCTGGTGAAAGGCAGCGCCGGACGTTAGTCAAGGCGCTGCATAGCCGGGCTGTAGAGATGCGCGGTTCGGCCGGATTTATCAGCATCGCAACCAATGAGGTGAAATATGGCACTTTCTGCCAACGAGAAAGCACAGATCGTCAAGGATTTTCAGCAAGGTGACGGCGATACCGGTTCCCCTGAAGTTCAGGTGGCACTGCTGAGCGCCAACATCAACAAGCTGCAGGATCACTTCAAGGCCAACAAGCAGGATCACCATTCCCGCCGCGGCCTGATCCGGATGGTAAACCAGCGTCGTAAGCTGCTGGACTACCTGAAGCGCAAGAACGCTGACCGTTACCTGGACCTGATCCAGCGTCTGGGTCTGCGTCGCTAATCCGGGTTTTACGACCTGGGGCCTGTTTTCCGTGCTGGAACAGGCCATCAACCGGCGGGCCCTCGGGCCCCCGGTTGAGCTTTTCTCAAGCGCAAAGAGCTGCAGTTGATTTGTCAGTGATACCGAAGGATTCCCTGTCGTAACCGAAAGCCGAAATTGATAGCAGGTTGTTGAAAAGCCCGGGCCGGATGGCGTCGATAAGCCATCCTCTTGACCGGGGTTTTGCAACAGCCTGTTAGCTTTCAGACGGGTTGTCCCTTCCGAGTATCACGCAAGCACCTGCAGTCAGACAAAAAAGGGGTCAGATGAAAGCGTTCATCTGACCCCAGGTTCAACACTCCGGGTTCGGCCTGAAAACGGGGTCTGATGAAAGCCTTCATCTGACCCCACCTTCACGGCAAACCCCGGATCCATGACTGAAAAAGCAGGAGTTTGTTGTGCATTTGCAACCAACCAAGAAAACATTCGAAATGGGTGGGGAAACCTTCACCCTGGAAACCGGCCGTATTGCCCGTCAGGCTACCGGTTCGGTCCTGGTCTCTACCGGTGATACCGCTGTTCTGGGTACCGTTGTCGGTGCCAAGGAAGCGAAGCCGGGTCAGCCGTTTTTCCCGCTGACCGTCAACTATTTCGAGAAGACCTACGCCGTGGGCAAGATCCCGGGTGGTTTCTTCAAGCGTGAAGGTCGTCCTTCCGAAAAGGAAACCCTGACCTCCCGCCTGATCGACCGTCCGATCCGCCCGCTGTTCCCGAATGGCTTCATGAACGAAGTACAGGTGATCTGTACCGTCATGTCTGCCAGCAAGGAACACGATCCGGACATCGCCGCCATGCTGGCTGCCTCTGCGGCGCTGGCAGTTTCCGGTATTCCGTTTGACGGTCCGATCGGCGCCGCCCGTGTTGGCTTCACCGACGATAACGGCTACTTCCTGAACCCGTCTTTCGAGCAGCTGGAAAGCTCCATGCTGAACATGGTCGTGGCGGGTACCGAAGACGCCGTACTGATGGTTGAATCCGAAGCCGGTGGTCTGAGCGAAGATCAGATGCTCGGTGGTGTTCTTTTTGCGCACCAGCAGATGCAGACTGCTATTTCCGCTATCAAGGAATTTGCCGCAGAAGTTGGCAAGCCGCGCTGGGAGTGGAAGCCGGAGCAGGAAAACTCCGAGCTGCTCGAAGCCATCAAGGGCGAATTCAGTGGCGCTATCGAAGAAGCGTACGGTATTCGTGACAAGATGGCCCGTTACGAGCGTCTGGGCGAGATCAAATCCGCTGCGGTAGAGAAGTTCGCTGGCGAAGAGGAAGGTCAGCCGTCCGAGGAAGAGGTCAAGAAGTACTTCGGCAAGATCGAGAAGAACGTGGTTCGCCAGCAGGTTATCGATGGTAAGCCGCGTATCGATGGTCGTGACAACAAGACCGTTCGCCCGATCGAAATCGAAGTGGGCGTCCTGCCCAGCGTTCACGGTTCCGCCCTGTTTACCCGTGGCGAGACCCAGGCCATCGTGACTGCCACCCTCGGTACTTCCCGGGACGTGCAGATCATTGACGCCCTGGAAGGCGAGCGCAAGGATCCGTTCCTGTTCCACTACAACTTCCCTCCGTACTCTGTCGGTGAAGCTGGTCGTGTGGGCACTCCTGGCCGCCGCGAAGTCGGTCACGGTCGCCTGGCCAAGCGCGGCGTTCTGGCGGTTATGCCGACCCTGGAAGAATTCCCGTACGCGATCCGTGCGGTTTCCGAAATCACCGAATCCAACGGTTCCAGCTCCATGGCTTCTGTCTGTGGTTCCAGTCTGGCGCTGATGGACGCCGGTGTGCCCATCAAGGCGGCCGTAGCCGGTATCGCCATGGGTCTGGTCAAGGAAGGCGACAAGTTTGCCGTTCTGACCGACATCCTGGGTGACGAGGATCACCTTGGCGACATGGACTTCAAGGTTGCCGGTACCAAAGACGGTATCACCGCGCTGCAGATGGACATCAAGATCAACGGCATCACCGACGAGATCATGGAAATCGCCCTGGAGCAGGCCCACGAAGCACGTCTGCACATCCTGGGAGAGATGAACAAGGTCATCGCCGAGCCGCGTTCCGAGCTGTCCGATCGCGCACCGAGCATCACCACCATCAAGATCCATCCGGACAAGATCCGTGACGTGATCGGTAAGGGTGGCTCCGTGATCCGTGGTATCTGTGACGAGACCGGCGCCTCCATCGACCTGGACGACGACGGCAACGTGAAGATCTACGCTGATAACGCCGCGGCCGCCCAGGCTGCGGTCAATCGCGTCAAGGAAATCACCGCCGAGATCGAAGTCGGTGCCATCTACAAGGGCCGTGTTGAGCGCATCGTGGACTTCGGTGCCTTCGTCAACATCCTGCCCGGCAAGGATGGTCTGGTGCACATCTCCCAGATCTCCGACCGCCGCATCGAGAACGTCACCGACGAGCTCAGCGAAGGTCAGGAAGTCCTGGTCAAGGTACTGGATGTGGACAACCGCGGCCGCGTGAAGCTGTCCATGAAGGAAGTGAAGGAAGGCGAACAGCCGACCGACTTCACTGACTGATAGCCAGCGGTAAAGACAGGGGTCAGAAGAACACTTTCTTCTGACCCCTTTTTTGTGCCTGAAATTCCGGAGCTGGGCCTCTAAAACGGGGTCAGATGAAGGCTTTCATCTGACCCCATATTCAAACCAGCTCCTCCTGGGGTCTGATGAAAACTTTCATCTGACCCCACTTTCACCCTCTCCCAAAAACTCCATCACCGCCTCCCGATAAGCCGGAATCACAAACGTCGACCCATGCCCGGTATCGGTCTGCAAAAACCGCTTCGGCTCCCCGGCTGCCTCATACAACGCCACCCCATGGTGAAATGGAATGATCCCGTCCCGGACGCTGTGAATCACCATCACCGGCACCGGCGCAATGTCGTCGATCCTTTCCACACCCTCGTATTCCTCGGGAATGGTCCAGCTCAGCGGCACCTGGAAGGGCCAGGTCAGCCAGAAGGCGTCAAGCTTTTCCCGGGCAATGCGCCGGAAGCCGGAAAAGGTGCCGTCGAGGATGACGCCATCCAGTGCCGGGCGCTCCTCCAGTTGCACCCATTCGCTCGCCAGGGCAATCCCGAGCGCACCGCCAAGGCTCTGGCCGAGCATAAAAATGGGCTTGTCGGCCACGTCACCACGATTGGCCAGCCAGCGAAACCCGGTCTCCACGTCGTGCAGGGCGCCCTCTATGTCCGCATCTCCGGTGGACCGGCCGAAGCCCCGGTAGTCGATGGTAAACACGTTATAGCCTTCCTCAGGCAGCCAGGCGACATTCAGGATATGACTGCTGATGTTCTGGGCATTGCCGTGGAGGAAATACACCGTACCTCGGGGCTCATCACCGTCCGTCTGGGCCGGCAGCCACCAGCCGTGAAGTCTCTCGCTGTCCGCGGTATCCAGATAGACGTCCTCGTAATCGAGGTTGAGCCGATCCGGGGTGACATAGGTGATGTCATCGGGATAGAAGAAAACGCTGCTACAGCCACTCTGAATGACCGTCAAAGTGGCGATCAAAGCGGTGAACAGCGTCTTCCTGAGACTCAGAAGTAGGCGTGCAGTCCGGCGTGCCATGTGCTCTGGTACCTGTCGTAATGGTCTTCACGGGTGAACTCGGCAAACAGGCTGAATTCCCGACCGATATGCCAGTTGCCCTTGATATACGCCTGATCCTGGCGGTGTTGACTGCTGACAATCCAGGCTTTGGTCCGGGCACCGGCCATCAGGCTGAACCGGTTGTTCTGGTGTATTACGCCGAGGTCCGCGCCCGGTGCGGCGTCGTAGCCCCGGCGCAGGTCGTCGTCGATTTCCAGGTCTGCCGTGGCGATGGCAAACGCCTGGGTGGAATCCGCCAGAGCCCAGCTGCCCCCGGCGCCGCCTTCAAGGTAGGGCGCAAGTACCCGGTCATTTCCGGTGTCCGTCCGTCTTCCACCAAAACCGACCTGCCAGGACAAGGGCGTGAAGAACTGGTCCCTCGGGCTCAGGGAGCGGATTTCCACGCCCACCAATTGCTCCACCTGCAACTCGTCGTTGTCTGTGTAGTACCGGGCGTCCAGTCGCAGGAACTGTAGCTGCGCTCCGGGACGGTAACCCGCAGGCGGGTCCAGCACGTCGTGGTAGGCCGGGCGGAAGGTGAGCTGGGTGAATTCCGAATGATCCTGCTGACCGGCGCCGAGGCTCACCCGGAAAGTGTCATGGCCCTGGTCATCGCGAACCTCGGGTTCCGGTGGTCGGGAGCTGGTTTCCACGCCGTCTATCCGGCTGCGGGAAACCAGCAGCTCGTGGGACAGCGGCGCCGCATGGCCCCTGGGCCAGCCTTCGGCCTCGCTCTGGTAGCGTACATAGTCGTAGGTGGCATCCAGCACTTTGGCCCGTTCCCGGTCACTCAGTTGTTGCAGTTCGCGAGCATCGGTTTCCACATAGCCGTTGGCAATGGCTGCCGACAGGGTCTGATGCTCGTCCGGCAGCTCCGAGATCTGGTAAGCCACCGAGGTGGCCGCCGAGGGCCGGTAATAGACCTCTTTAACGAGGCTCTTGTCCACGACCCAGCGGACGGTATCGGAGGGGATGGCGTGAGTGCTCACTTCCCCCAGCAGGTCGGTTCCCGGACGCGCCACATCAATCAGCGCCAGCAGCCGGTAGGCACAGTTCTCGTCAAAGAAGTAGTAGTCGAAGTTCTTGTCCCGGATTTCCCAGGCGTGGGCCAGCAGCAGGTCGACCTCGCTCTGATCCAGGTTCAGAGTGTACTCCCACAGGTCCCGGTGCTCGATGTCCGAGTACAGGCGAATCTTCTCGTAGTAGGGTTGCACCGTGGTGATGCCCGGATAGCCGCCGAAGATGCCTTTGTAGGCGAACAGGATCTCACTGTCGTGGGCGGCGGCATCGGCGGCATAGGAAATGGTGTTGGCCAGCAGCAGGTTGGTTTCCTCGTCTTCCCGGGGCGGGTCCAGCCGCAGGAAGGTGTGCCCGAACATGGATGACGGACTGTTCAGGTAAGAGGCCGCAAACACCAGGGTGACGGTTTCAGTGTTCAGGGTGTCTTTCCAGTCCTGATACTCCGGGCAGGATATATCGGAGTCCGGCAGGTCCAGTCGCTCCCGGAGCCAGGCATCCCGGGCCGGGAAACGGCAGCGGGCATGATCGTTGCCACCGCCGGGTTCCTGAATCGCCGCCAGTGTGGCTTCAAGCTCGGCCCGGGGCGAGTGCTTGCCGTACTCGCTCAGGAAGAAAGCCTGGTCATCGGCCTGGCTGGTGTAGCCGTCTCCGAAGGTGTCGCTGTGGTAGTGGCCCAGTGTCAGCCAGGCCGGGTCCTGGTGCAGGTTTTCTGGAATCGTTTGTTCGCTGGCGTGAAGGTTGAAGCTGACGGCAAGGCAGAGAATCACTTGCCCGAAACGCACGGTCTGGCCCATGGAGAAGATTGATCCGGGTCGTTGGGGAAATCGGTCAGGCGCCGTCCCTGGCGCCATGTCCTTCCTTGCGGTAGCGGTTGTTATGCCGCTACGTACTTGCTCAGAGCCTGGTCCTGCTCCAGCAGGGCCACGATGGCATCCACGGCTTCACCGGACGTGGTGTCGGCGTTCGGGAAGATGGTAGCGAAGTTATCCTGGAGTACCTTGCGGAACGCGTCGCGGTCGGCTTCTTCTACGCCCAGCAGAACCGCCAGGGTATCGAGGTTTTCACCGGAGCCGCGGGACATGTCCCGGGCAACCTTGTCGATGTTGCTGTCCATGTACATGGCCATGGATTGAACAGACTGGTTGGTCTGACAGCCCAGGGTGCCGGTGGTCATACCGAAGGTCTGGTTACCGAAGGTACCGTTGGTGGTGGCGGCCAGAACGTGGGGAGCAATACCGGACTGTCCTTTCCAGATCATGGCACCCACGCCGCAGCCCGGCTGGGCGAAAGCCATGGAGGAAGCACCCAGAAGAATTGCACCTGCGATCAGTTTTTTCATTATCCACTCCTTTCTGTTGTTTTTTGCGGTCGTCGCATTGATCTCCCGGCCGGCCCCTATGGAGACAGCCGGGAAAGAACGGCCCTGACAGGTCCTGTGGAGACAGGTAGACCGTTGGCTTGAGTATAGTCCAAGTTCCGGATTTGCAAGTGAAAGGATTCGTGACTAATTGATTTATGTCGGATTTTTCACGCTGATTGCGCTGCAATATGTATTCTTTCAGGCCACATTCGCAAAAAGCCGGGGCGTGTTGCCACGTCCCGGCTTTTTGCCGATCCTTCGGGGCGGCTGTCAGCCCCCGAGATATGCGTTGCGCACGTCCGGGTTGGCCAGCAGATTCTTGCCGGTATCGTGCAGGCGGATCCGTCCGGTTTCCAGCACGTAACCACGGTCCGCCAGGTTCAGGGCCTGATGGGCGTTCTGCTCCACCAGGAACACCGTGATGCCCTCTTCCCGCAACTGGCCAATGATCTCGAAGATCTGCTGGATCACGATCGGCGCAAGCCCGAGCGATGGCTCGTCCAGGATGATCATCCGGGGTTTGCTCATCAGGGCCCGGCCGATGGCCAGCATCTGCTGCTCACCACCGGACATGGTGCCGGCGCGCTGGTGCTCCCGCTCCTTGAGCCGGGGGAACAGGTCGTAGACATGGTCCTGACTCTTGCGGATCTCCGCTTTGGTGTTGAAGAACCCGCCCATGTGCAGGTTCTCTTCCACGGTCAGCCCGGAGAACACCCGCCGGCCCTCGGGCACGATGGCAATGCCGGAGCGCATAATCTGGGAGGTAGGTTCATGGGTGATGTCCCGGCCTTCCAGGATGACTCGCCCCGAACTGGCCTGGGGGTTGCCACAGACGGTCATCAGCAGGGTGGTCTTGCCGGCGCCATTGGCACCGATCAGGGAGACGATCTCGCCTTTCTTGACCTCGACCGATACCCCGTGCAGCGCCTCGATTTTCCCGTAATGGGTATGAACATTCTCAAGTACTAGCATGGTTGGTCCTCAGGCCTCGCCCAGATAGGCTTTGATCACGTCGTCGTTCTGGCGGATTTCCTCCGGCGTGCCACTGGCCAGGGGACGGCCCTGGTTAATGACGTTGATTCGGTCGGAAATACCCATCACCAGGCTCATGTCGTGCTCAATCAGCAACACGGAAACGTTGTAGTCCTCTTTCAGGCTGACAATCAGTTGATCCAGTTCCTTCGTTTCCGCCGGGTTGAGGCCGGCTGCCGGCTCGTCCAGCATCAGCAGCTGCGGCTCGGTCACCATGCAACGGGCAATTTCCAGGCGCCGCTGCTGGCCATAGGCCAGGTTGCCGGCTTCCCAGTTGGCCATCTCGAGCAGGCCGACCCGGTCCAGCCAGTACCTTGCCCGTTCCAGGGATTTCTTCTCCCGCTCCCGGTAATCCGGGGTTTTCAGCAGACCGGCCAGCAGGTTGGTGTTCAGGTGCCTGTGCTGGGCGACCAGCAGGTTCTCCACCACCGTCATCTTGCTGAACAGCCGCACGTGCTGGAACGTGCGCACCATGCCCAGGCGGGAGATCTTGTAGTCGGGCTTGCCCTGAATTTCCTGCCCCTGGAACAGGATTTTGCCGCCGGTCGGTTTGTAGAAACCACTGATGCAGTTGAACACAGTGGTCTTGCCGGCGCCGTTGGGGCCGATAATTGACACGATCTCGTGTTCCCGGACATCCACGGATACCTGGTCCACCGCCAGCAGGCCGCCGAAGCGCATGGACAGATTCTGTACTTCAAGCATTGTCTGTCACCCCTGCTCTTTGAGTTCGATTTGAATGCGGCGCATGGGCAAAAGGCCCTGCGGACGCCAGACCATCATCAGTACCATGGCGGCACCAAAGATGAGCATCCGGTATTCAGAGAACTCCCGGGCGAGCTCGGGCAGGATGGTGACGGCAATCGCAGCCAGGATCACCCCGACCTGTGAGCCCATGCCACCCAGGACCACGATGGCCAGGATGATGGCGGACTCCAGGAATACGAAGGATTCCGGGCTGATAAAGCCCTGCTTGGAGGCGAACACGGTACCGGCAAAGCCGGCAAAGAACGCGCCAATGGTGAAGGCTGAGAGCTTCACCGCGGTACGGCTCATGCCCAGGGAGCGGGCTGCGATCTCATCTTCCCGCAGGGCTTCCCAGGCACGACCCACGGGCATACGCATGAAGCGGCGGATGACAAGCAGGGTGAAGATGGCCAGCACCAGGGCGATCAGGTACAGGAAGATCACCTTGTGCTCACCGGAATAGGCGATGCCGAAGGTTTCGTGGAAGGAGACGTTGCCTTCCTCCTTGACCCGGCGGCCAAACTCCATCCCGAACAGGGTCGGATCCGGAATGCCACCGATGCCGTTGGGCCCGCCGGTGAGCGAAGTCCAGTTGTTCAGCAGGATACGGATAATCTCCCCGAAGCCCAGGGTGACGATGGCGAGATAGTCACCGCGCAACCGGAGTACCGGAAAGCCCAGCACAAATCCGAACAGGGCGGCGAGCAGGGCGCCGATCGGCAAGGCCAGCCAGAAGGAGATCCCGAAGTACTGGGACAGCAGTGCGAAGGTGTAGGCACCCACCGCATAGAACGCCACGTAGCCGAGGTCGAGCAGGCCGGCGAGGCCCACCACCACGTTCAGCCCGAGGGCGAGCATGATGTAGATCAGCACCAGGGTGGCCAGGTCGACTGCCCCGCGGGACACGATGAATGGCCAGACCAGGGCGAGCAGGATGATCGCCACAAAGAATACCCGCTCCATGAGCAGGCGCCTTTCCTGGGAGACCGGGCCGCGCTTGGCCAGCGGGTTGAGGTTCGGAACCTTGCCGAACACACCCATGATGTTGTCGCGGAACAGCTGGAACAGGAAAACCGCCACGGCAGCCAGGAATACGTTGACGACGGTCGCGGTGGTCGCGCCTTCCAGGCCAACGGAGGTGCCCTCGGCAACCAGGTTCAGGCCCAGGATTGGATAGGCGATGATTACAGTGATAATTGCACAGAACAGTGCATGTCTAAAATTTTGAGCAGCCATCAGATCTTCTCAACCTCCGGTTTGCCAAGCAGGCCGGTGGGTTTGAACAGCAGAATCAGAATGAGCAGGCTGAACGAGATGACATCCTTGTACTCGCCGCTGAGATAGCCGGAGGTCATGCTTTCTGCCACGCCGAGTATCAGACCGCCGAGCATGGCGCCCGGGATGCTTCCGATACCACCAAGGACGGCTGCTGTGAAGGCTTTCAGGCCGGCAATGAAACCGAACAGAGGATCGACCGAACCGTAGTACATGCCGAGCAGGAGCCCCGCCACGGCTGCCAGGGCAGCACCGATCACGAACGTTGCCGAGATGATCCGGTTGGTATCAATGCCCAGCAGGTTGGCCATGCCCAGATCCTGGGAAACGGCGCGGCATGCGCGACCGGTCCGGGAGCGGGCAATGAACAGCGACAGGGCTGTCATACAGATCAGCGTGGTGATGAAGATGGTGATCTGCATGTAGGACAGAGACATCTGGAAGCCATCGCCGGATCCAAAATTGAAGCCACCTTCGATCAGGGCCGGGAAGCCGATGTTGCGGGAACCCTGTGCCAGGTGCACGTAATTCTGCAGGAAGATGGACATACCGATAGCGGAAATCAGCGGGATCAGCCGGTGGCGCCCGCGAACCGGCCGGTAAGCGACCCGTTCCACTGCCCAGCCCATGGAGCTGGAGACCAGCATGGCGCAGATCAGCGCCACGATCAGGATCACCGGTAGCCAGGCAACGCCGAGGGAGGCCAGGCCGGTAATGGCAATCAGCGCGGTGTAGGCGCCGATCATGTAGATCTCACCATGGGCAAAGTTGATCATGCCGATGATGCCGTAAACCATCGTATAACCGATGGCGATCAGGGCATAGGTGCTCCCGATCGTCAGCCCGTTGATGAGCTGCTGAGAGAAGTAAAGGAGGTCTTGCATTGTTTTTGAACTCCGAAGGCCCGCTCCCTCCGCTTCCGAACCCCCGGTCCGGGTTATCCGCACCGGGGGCAGGGGAGAATCAACAGGAGCCTAGAAAAACACCTTCTCCCGGATCGCGGTGAGAAGGTGCTCTCATGATTACCGTTTGTTAACGATTTTGGCTCAGTTTACCGGAGTTTTACTGCCATCTGAATGCCATTCGTAGACCACAAACTCGAATGACTTCATGTCGCCGGCCTGGTCGTATTCAACGGTGCCGATTGGAGTCTGGAAGGTGCCACTGCGCAGGGCTTCGGCAACTTCGAACGGATCGGTGGATTCGGCCTGCTCGATGCCGTCGGCAATCAGCTGGACCGCAGTGTAGGAAGTCAGCACGAACGGACCGGAGGGGTCTTCACCCTTGTCCTGGAAGGCTTTGACCAGTTCCTGGTTCTCGGCTTTCTGGTCGAATGCCGGCGGCAGGGTTACCAGCAGGCCTTCAGCAGCCTCGCCGGCGATGGTGTTAATGTCCTTGTTGCCGACACCTTCCGGGCCCATGAACTTGGCGTCCAGGTCAGCCTGGCGCGCCTGGCGCAGGATCAGGCCCAGTTCCGGGTGGTAACCGCCGTAGTAGACGTAGTCCACATCCGCCTGCTTGAGCTTGGTGACCAAGGATGAGAAGTCCTTGTCGCCAGCGGTGATACCTTCGAACATGGCGATTTCAACGCCTTGGTCCTTGAGGGTATCGCGCACGGCGGTAGCGATGCCTTCACCGTATTGCTGTTTGTCGTGAACAATAGCGACACGTTCGGGGTTCTGACTGGCAATGTAGTTACCAGCTACCGGGCCCTGCATGCTGTCCAGACCGATGGTGCGGAAGACCAGCTCGTAGCCACGCTCGGTGATGTCCGGGCTGGTGGAAGCCGGAGTGACCATCAGGATGCCTTCATCCTCATAGATGTCAGAAGCCGGCTGGGTGGAACTGGAGCACAGGTGGCCTACCACAAAGCGAACACCGTCGTTGACCAGGCTGTTGGCCACGGTTACGGCCTGCTTCGGGTCACAGACATCATCGTACTCGACGGCAACGAGCTCTTCGCCCATCACGCCGCCGTTGGCGTTGATCTGCTCGATGGCCATGCGGGCACCGGAGAACTGCATGTCACCATACTGGGCCACGGGGCCGGTCATCGGGCCGGCAATGCCGATCTGGATCTCTGCAGCTGCCTGGCCGGCGGCCATCAGGGCGACGGAAGTGCTTACAGCGGTTGCGAGTTTCTTTACTGAGGTTCTCATTGGGTCAGTCCTGTTTGGTTCAGGGTTATTCTTGTGTTCTCAGAGAGTTAAACAAACACCACGAGCCACGGGTTGTCAAGCAATCGGGGCCGGGGTTTGTTCAGGAACACAACTTTTGCAAAACATGTCCGTGTTGAAGACAGAAAGCTTCAAACTGGCAGACAGCTTGCAAAGCGTGTGCCTGGCTGAGAAAAGTGTCACGCGTCCGTGCTGTTGTCCTCCTGATCCGGAAACACCAGTGTGCGGAAGCTTTCATGTTCACGCAACTGCTCGAAACTCGGATCCACGGAAGCATCGTCCCGATAGGCTTCCGATATATCGATGGCTTTCTCCAGAGTGCTCACGGCATCTTCCCAGCGGCCGATTTCCGCATAGGCGCAGGCGAGCTGGTAATGGGCGTGACCGTTCTCCGGGTCCAGTTTCAGGGCCCGGCGGCAAAGACTGATGGCCCAGAGCGGTTCCTGCATTTCCAGAACGGCATCCGCCTTGTAGCTGAGCGCTTCCACATCGTCCGGCCGGAGGTCGAGAATGCGGTCGTAAGCGGCGATCTTGTTCTGCTGGGAGGTTTCCTGGCTTGCCTTGAGCCAGAGCGAGTGCACCTCGTTGGTGCGTTCAATCTCGGCCTGGTTCTGATGGATGATGTCAGACTTCTGCTGCAGTTGCTCTTCGATGGCCTTGAGACGCTTCTCGTATTCCACCACCAGCTCGTTAACCCGTTTTTCGGCGACGCTGGCCAGCTGGTTACGCATGTCCCGGATCGAGTTCCAGCCGATCACAACCAGAATGGAGGTGGCGCCGGCGATGAGATAGAAAAAGTAGGTGACCGTGTCGGTGGCGTAGGACATGGTCTTGTCGGCCACGGACAGTTCCTTGTCGACTACCTTCTCGATCAGCTCGGCGCGGGTGTCCATCATCTCCTTGCGCAGGGCCTTGCTTTCCTCCAGCAGGTAGAGCTCGATGAACGGCGTGTACATGGGTTCTTCCAGGTCTGCCAGCGCGGCGGCCACGTCATCGGAGGTGACATCGTCGTCCATGGATGGCCGCTCTCCGGTGCCCTGGGCGGCCGCAGTCCCGGCCAGGAGAAAGAGGCAAAGCATCGTGCCGGTGCGCAATGTCCTGAACAATGGCAAGAGCGAGAAGATGGATTGGTTGATCATGGTACTGCGTCCGTTTTGCGGTTTTGGAAAACAGCTGACCTTAGCATAGTGGCTGGCGGAAAAAATGCCGTACCGACAGTTTAAAGGGCATTGGGGCGAAGTTAAGTGGAAGTGCCCACTTGCATTTAAGGGTACAAAGACCTCTAATAGTTAGAGGTATAAACAAGTGTTGAGTAGTCGGAGCAACTCTGTGGACAATTACGAACAGGTGCTGGTAGCGCTTCGCCGCGTCATCCGGGCAACGGATCTTCATTCCAAGCGGCTGAGCAAGCATGCCGGGCTGACCGGCCCGCAACTGCTGATCATGCGTACCATCCGGGATCTGGGCGAAGTGACCATCGGCACCATCGCCGACAAGGTCAGCCTGAGCCAGGCCACCGTGACCACCATCCTCGACCGCCTGGAGCACCGCAAGCTGGTCTATCGCGTCCGCAGCACCAAGGACAAGCGCAAGGTCCACGCCCACCTGACCGAAGAAGGCGCCGACATCCTCTCCCGCGCCCCGAATCCCCTGCAGGAAGACTTCATCCAGAAGTTCCAGAGCCTGCACGAATGGGAACAGACCATGATCCTGGCGTCGTTGCAGCGTGTGGCGAACATGATGGACGCCGACGAGATCGATGCGTCGCCGGTGCTGACTGTGGGCTCGGTGCTGAAGGACGACGGCTGGAAGGAGAAGGCCTGAGGCGTGAAAATGGGGTCAGATGAAGGCTTTCATCAGACCCCGGTTTGGACCGCGGAGTTGGCGGGATTTCGGAGGTGTGCGGGGTCTGCAGCCCCCGGGGTCAGATGAAAGCCTTCATCTGACCCCATCTTAGTGAACCTATTCGGGCATCCTGGCGCTGATCTCGATGGATTGGTACCAAGCTGCAAGATCCGCTATTTCCTGATCGGTCAGGTTCTTGGCCACCACCGACATCATTTCATGTTCTCGCTTGCCGCTGCGGAAGGCCTTCAGCTGGTTCTGAATGTAGATCTGGCTTTCGCCGGCAAGGTTTGGTGCGATCGGTATTTTGGCAATACCATCCAGGCCATGACAGGTCTTGCATTGGGACGCCAGTTTCCGTCCCTCGGCGGGGTCGGCGGCAAGGGCCACGGAAGATAGCGTCAGGAGGGACATCAGGAGTACCGCGCCGGATAGCGCGGACTTCGTCGTTCTCTGCATACAGGCTCTCCAGTCAGCCGGGGAGTCGGCACCTCCCCGGCACTTCAACGGATGGGGTAAGGCTCAGGAACCTGATCCGGTATAGGCAATCCGGTAAACAGCTCCGGCAAGGTCATCAGAGACCAGCAGCGAACCGTCTTTCAGTTGCGCCACATCCACCGGGCGGCCCAGGTATTCACCGTTCTCATCCAGCCATCCTTCCGCGAAAGGCACGGTCTCACCGGCAATATTGCCCTCCGCGTCCACCGGCGTGAACATCACCCGGGCCCCGATCGGTACTGTCCGGTTCCAGGAGCCGTGCTGAGCGGAGAAAATTCCGCCCTGGTACTTTTTCGGGAACATCCTGCCGGTGTAGAACATCATGCCCAGGTCTGCTGCATGGGCCACGGTCTCGGAAACCGGGAAGACTACCTCGACCGGCACTTCCTCACCTTTGTACTCGTTGGTGCGGACATCTCCACCCCCGTACCAGGGGTGACCAAAGTGCTGACCCATGGCGGTTTGCCGGTTGATTTCCCCGGGCGGGATGTCGTCCCCCATGCCGTCCACCTGGTTGTCCGTGAACCAGAGTTCGCCGGTGGTCGGGTGGAAATCATGACCAACCGAGTTCCGGATGCCGCGGGTGTAAACCTCGCGCTCGGTACCATCCTGATTTACCCGGATCATGCCGCCGATACCCACTTCGTTGAATGTGTCCAGATGCTCGCGCGGTGCCACGTTATAGGGCTGGCCCAGCGAGATATAGAGCTTGCCGTCCGGACCCACGTCGCAGACCCGTGCGGTGTGGTTGTAGCTCACGAACTGCTCCGGGATCAGGTCGCCCTGGGGAATCACCTCGGAGGCCACCACGTCGCCACCTTCATAGAAGAATTCAGCGGCAGGGTAGGCAAGCACCCGATTCTGCTCGGCGATGTAGAGTACGCCATCTGGCGAGAAGCAGGGGCCATTGGGCACGGCCTTGGACAGTGAGGGGGCGAAGTTCTTTACTTCATCGGCTACGCGATCCTTGTCACGGTCGGTTACCGCCCAGACTTCTGTTTTCCGGGTTCCCACGAAAGTGACCACGCCCTGGGGACCAACGGCCATGTGGCGGGCGTCCGGGACCAGAGCATACAGGCTTATTTCAAAGCCTTCTGGCAGCTGAATTTTCTCCAGTGTTTTGCGGATAGCGTCGGCGCTGTCGCTGTTCTGGTCGATAACAGTGAACTCGGCCTCTCCAGTGGTCTGGAAATTGCCCAGTTTTTTGAGTGTGTTGTCGGACTGGCTGTGAGCGAAGGGAACGAAAGCGAGGCCTGCGGCCACGCACAGGATTGAGGCTTTTTTGTTCATTGTTTTACCGCTCTCTTTATCAACGAGTAGGGCGCCGGTACATCGAAACGCACCGGCCGTTTACTTTTTGATCAAAATCAAGCTGAGTAAAGACAACGGTCCAGTGAGCGTCAAGGTGGTCGCTCACTGGTTGGACCAGTTATGTCAGTGCATGCTCGATCCCTTGCGAGGCTTGTTCCCAAAACAGACCTGAAACACATCGTTATAATGCCGCGCAAAATTCACCGTCAGCCCTTCCTTGAGATACTCCGGCAGCTCCTCATAATCCCCCCGGTTTGCCTCCGGGAGTATCAGGTTGCTGATCTTCTGCCTCCGCGCCGCGATCACCTTCTCCCGGATGCCACCAACAGGCAGTACCTGGCCGGTGAGGGTCAGCTCGCCGGTCATGGCGATGTTTTGCTGGGGCGCCTCCTTCCGGGCTATGGACAGCAGTGCGGTGGCCATGGTGACACCGGCGCTGGGGCCGTCCTTCGGCGTGGCGCCCTCCGGCACATGCAGGTGCACAAAGGATTTGTCGAAGAAGGTCGGGTCCCCCTTGTACCGCTTCAGGTTCGATGACACGTAGCTGTAGGCGATCTCCGCCGACTCACGCATGACATCCCCCAGTTGCCCGGTCAGCTTGAAGCCCCGCTGGCTGCTGTGGATGCGGGAGGCTTCGATGCTCAGAGTCGCCCCGCCCATGGCGGTCCAGGCCAGGCCGGTGACTACGCCGGTGCCCTTGAGCGACTTTTCCTTGCGGAAGGCCGGCTGCCCCAGGTACTCGGCCAGGTCCGCCACACCCACCTTCACCGGCTGATCCGGATTATCCAGTAGCTTCACGATGCCCTTGCGGATGATCTTGTGCAGCAGTTTCTCCAGGTTCCGAACGCCCGCTTCCCGAGCGTAGCCCTCGATCACCTGCCTGAGGGCGGCGTCGGTGATGTTGAGCCGCTTTTTCAGCAAGCCGGCCCGCTTGAGAAGCCGCGGCATCAGATGGTGCTTGGCGATCGCCAGCTTCTCCTCGGTGATGTAGCCGGACAGACGAATCACATCCATCCGGTCCAGCAGCGGCCGGGGAATGGTGTCCAGCTGGTTGGCGGTACAGATGAACAGCACCTTGGACAGGTCCATGCGGACATCCAGATAGTGGTCGAGGAACTCCCGGTTCTGCTCCGGATCCAGAGTTTCCAGCAGCGCCGAGGCCGGGTCCCCCTGGTAGGAGGCGCCGATCTTGTCGATCTCGTCCAGCATGATTACCGGGTTGGCGACTTTCGAATCCTTCAGGGCCTGCACGAATTTCCCCGGCATGGCACCGATGTAGGTGCGGCGGTGGCCCTTGATCTCGGCTTCATCGCGCATGCCACCCACGCTGAACCGGTAGAACTGGCGGCCCAGGGCATCGGCAACGGAATGCCCGATGGAGGTCTTGCCCACGCCAGGCGGACCGACCAGCAGCAGGATCGAGCCGCTGACCTCGCCCTTGAAGGTGCCCTCGGCCAGGAATTCGATGATGCGGTCTTTCACGTCATCCAGGCCATCATGGTCACGGTCGAGAATGCGCCGGGCCTCGGCCAGGTCGAAATGGTCCTCGGAGTACTGGCCCCAGGGCACCTGGGTGAGCCAGTCCAGATAGTTGCGGGTGACACCGTATTCCGGCGAGCCCTGTTCCAGTACCTGCAGTTTCTGAAGTTCATCCCGGAAGCGTTCCTGTACCGGCTCGGGAGGATCCAGCCTGGCCATTCGTTCTTGAAAGCGCTCCGCGTCGGCGGTCTTGTCGTCCTTGGCCATGCCCAGTTCGCGCTGGATGACCTTCAGTTGTTCCCGCAGAAAGAACTCGCGCTGGTGTTTCTGGACCTTCTCGTTGACCTCCTCGCTGATCTCCGACTGCAGCCGGGCAACCTCCTGCTCCTTGCGCATCAGCAGCAGGACCTTTTCCATGCGCCGGAGCAGCGGCACGGTGTCCAGAACATCCTGGAGTTCCGGGCCGGGGGCGCTGGTCATGGAGGCCCCGAAATCCGCCAGGGGCGAGCTGTCGTCCGGTCCGAAGCGGGACAGGTATTGCTTCACTTCCTCGCCATACAACGGGTTGGTACGCAGCAGTTCCTTGATGGCGCTGATGATGGCCAGCGTGTAGGCCTTCAGCTCGTCGGCGTCTTCTTCCGGCTCGTTCGGATATTCCACCTCCACCAGGTAGGGTGGTTTGCGCCGCAACCACTGGACAATGCGGAACCGCTGCAGGCCCTGGGCAATAAACTGGACCTTGCCGCTTTCCTTCTGGGCATGGTGTACGCGAACGGCACAACCGATGGTTTCCAGCTGCTCGCTGGCCGGGATGCCCTGTTCGGCGTCGTGGCCCTCCACATAGCAGATGCCGAGGACGCGATGATCGGTCTCACCCACGCGCTTGAGGGTTTCGTGCCAGGGATCCTGGTTGACCACCACCGGCTGAACCTGGGCCGGGAAGAACGGCCGATTGGAAACCGGCAGCACATACATGCGCCGGGGCATGATCTGCTGGGGCAGGGCCAGGCTCTTGCTGTGCTCGTCCTTGCCGATGTATTCGGTCACGTCTTCTTCGAATTCCTCAAGGCTGTCATTGCGGTTGTCGTCATTCATGCCGTCGTTGCATCCCTCAAAGGTTGTCTTCGCACGGGCGATGGTGAACAGTGGCCCGCGATCAGGTCTACTTGCGTATGTAGCGGCAGTTACGGTTATTTCAAGGATTTGGCTTTACGACAGTGGAGGAGAGTCCGTGGCTGCGGAAGCTTGATTTTCCCGCCATTGACCCCATGATCGAGGCAGATTCACATATTCATTCAACGGTTCAGGTGCCCAGATGAGCAACTCGCCCTACGTTTTTGACGCCACCATGGAGAATTTTCAGCAGGAGGTGATGGATGCCTCTGCCAGTACGCCCATCCTGATCGATGTCTGGGCTGAATGGTGCGCGCCGTGCAAGCAGCTGATGCCGATTCTCGAGAAGCTGGCCAATGAATACGAAGGCGGTTTCAAGCTCGCCAAGGTCAACGCCGACGAACAGCAACAGCTGACCGCAAGCCTGGGCGTGCGCAGCCTGCCAACCGTGATCCTGGTGAAGGATGGCCAGGCGGTGGACGGCTTCAACGGCGCCCAGCCCGAAAGCGAAATCCGCAAGGTGTTGGACAAGCACGTGGAGGCGCCGAAGGAAGATCCCTATGACGCCGCCCACCGCCTGTGGGAAAACGGTGACGTCGACGGCGCCCTCGAGATCCTCACCGAGCTGAATCGTCAGGACCCCGAAAACATGAAGGTCCTGATCGACCTGGCGCAACTGAAAGCGGAAACCGGTGACCTGGAAACCGCTGAACAGGTGCTGGATAGCCTTCCGCCGGAAGAAAAGATGCAGCACCAGGCCAAACAGCTGGCGGCCCGCATCAAGTTCATGAAACAGGCCGGCGAGCTACCCCCGGTTGCCGAGCTCCAGAAGAAACTGGAAGCCGACCCGAAAAACGCCGAAGCCCTCCATCAGCTGGCCCTGCAGCACGTGCTCAAAGACGAGAACGCCGAAGCCATGGACCTGCTGATCCGCCTCATGCAGGCCGACAGCACCTACAAGGACGGCATCGCCAGGACTACCCTGATTGAGCTGTTCGACAAACTCGGCAACAACAATCCGGACGTACGCACCTATCGTAGAAAGCTCTATACCCTGATGCACTGACGAAGAATCGCCCTCGCGGGCAGTCCAAACCCAGGGGTGAGTCCAGACTCCGGGGTCAGATGAAAGCCTTCATCTGACCCCATCTTCACAAGGGCCACCCCCTCGGGGTCTGATGAAAACCTTCATCTGACCCCACCTTCAAACCACCCTAAAGCCATGCTCAAACTCCCACCCCAACCCGACCACTGCGAACTCTGCCAACGACCCGTCGCCAAACTCACCCGCCACCACCTCATCCCCAAACACCTGCATCGAAAAAAACGTTTCCAGAAACTGTTCACCAGGGAAGAACTGATAACCCGAACCCTGTGGGTGTGTCGGCCCTGCCACAACGCCATTCACAGAGCGTGCTCCGAGTACGAACTGGGACTGCATTACAACACCCGGGACAAGCTGATGGAGCTGGAGGAATTGAGGGTGTTTGTGGAGTGGATCAGGGAGAAGCCGGCGGGGTTTGTGCCGAAGTACAGGCGGGGCTGATGGAAAGATAAAAAAGGGGTCAGATGAAGGCTTTCATCTGACCCCGACTTTGACCCCGGCTTCGGCGCCGACACCGAGTGGGGCTATCCCCATCTCGGGGCTGGCAACGAGTTTTAGCCGTTGCCTTTTTTCATCTGCTCATACTCGTCCTCGAAGAAAAACTTCTCCTCTCCGAACGCCGGTTCCAGCTCGTGCAGCCAGGTGGCCGTCTCGCTGTACTTGGCGAAGAACGGGCGCTGTACCCAGTCCGGGTTGCGGCCCTGGAGGAAGCGCAGGACGAAGACTTTCTCGCCTTTGATCTCGGTGATGCCCTGGATCTCCACCTTGCCGGGGCCGGCACTCATGCTCGGGCCGCGGGCGGTGCGGGCCAGGCCGGAGACCTGCTTCATGGCTTCGCGGTAGATGTTGTAGGCCTCGGCCAGGGGCACCTCGAAGTAGTTCTTGGCGCCGGTGTCCCGCTCCACAAACATGTAGTAGGGGATGATGCCCAGCTTTACTTCCTTCTTCCACAGCTTGCCCCAGGCGTCGGCATCGTCGTTCACGTGCTTGATCAGCGGGCCCTGGGCGCGGATTTCGGCACCGGTGGCGCGGATGCGGCGGATAGCCTCTTCTGCGATCTCGGTGGTGATTTCCTGCCAGTGGTTGTAGTGGGCCATGATGGCCACGTGCTTGCCGGCGTCGACCAGCTTGGCAAACAGTTCGATCAGCTCGTCAGCATCCTTGTCGGTCACGAAACGGTACGGCCAGAAGGTCAGGGCCTTGGTGCCGATGCGGATGGTCTGGATGTGGTCGAATTCAGGCTCCAGCAGCGGCTCCAGGTACTGGACCAGGTTCTTGGTCTTCATCACCATGGGGTCGCCACCGGTGACCAGCAGGTCGGTCACTTCGGTGTGCTCTTTCAGATAGCCGTGAAGCTTCTCGGCTTCGGTGCTGGCCATCTTCAGGTCCTTGTCACCGACAAACTGCGCCCAACGGAAACAGAAGGTGCAGTAGGAGTGGCAGGTCTGGCCCTGAGCCGGGAAGAACAGCACGGTCTCACGGTACTTGTGCTGCACGCCGTCCAGCACTTCACCGTCCAGTTCCGGCATGTTCATTTCCATCTGGCCGGCCGGGTGCGGGTTCAGTTCGTCCCGGATCTCCTTGGCGGCGGCCTGGATTTCCTTCTTGTCGGCACCTTCTTTATGCAGCGCTGCCATACGCTCGAAATGTTCGTCCTTCAACATCCCTTTTTGAGGGAAGACAAGTTGGTAGATCGGATCGTTGGGTACATTGTCCCAGTTGATCAGTTCGTTGATCACGTACTCGTTGACCCGGAATGGCAGCACGCTGGCTACCACCTTCATTTCAAACAGGGTCTCTTCAGGGAGATTCTG
>NZ_JAWLHI010000051.1:0-29808 GCF_041690455.1 Marinobacter sp. | reverse complement strand
TGGCCAGTTCCAGGTTTTCGAACACGGTGAGGGCTTCGAACACCGTGGGTTTCTGGAACTTGCGGCCGATACCCAGGCTCGCGATGTCCGGCTCGTTCATGGTGAGCAGGTTGTGGCGGCTGCCGAACCACACCGAGCCGGTATCCGGCCGGGTTTTACCGGTGATGATGTCCATCATGGTGGTTTTGCCCGCGCCGTTGGGGCCGATGATGCAGCGCAGCTCGCCGTCGTCGATGGTGAGGTTGAGGTTGTTGATGGCCTTGAAGCCGTCAAAGCTCACGTTCACGTCTTCCAGGTACAGGATGGGGCCGTGGCGCACGTCCACCGGCGATTGCACCTGGGTCAGAAACTCGAACACATGCTCGCGGTCGGCCAGTTCCTGAAAAATGCTCATGCGGTGGCCTCCTGCCCGGTGGGTGTGGCGTCATCGGTTTTGGCTTTGCGGCGTTTCTGCAGCAGCCCGGCAATGCCCTTGGGCAGGAACACGGTGACCAGCACAAACAGGCCGCCGAGGGCGAACAGCCAGGCGTCCGGCATGATGCCGGTGAACACGGTTTTGGCGTAGTTCACCAGGATGGCACCGATCACCGCGCCATAGAGCGTTGCCCGGCCACCCAGGGCCACCCACACCACGATCTCGATGGAGAACAGCGGCGAGAATTCGCTGGGGTTGATGATGCCCACTTGCGGCACGTACAGCGCCCCGGCCACACCCGCCAGCATGGCGGAGACCACGAACACGAACAGCTGCACCCGTTCCACCCGGTAGCCCAGGAAGCGGGTTCTTGCTTCGGCATCCCGGCAGGCCACGCTGACCCGGCCCAGCTTGCTGGTCACGATGGCCCGGCAGATCACGTAGCCGATGGCCAGGGCGATGCCGGTGGCGATGAACAGCCCCAGCCTTGTGGCGTCTGTGCGCAGGTTGAAGCCGAGGATGTCGCGGAAGTCGGTCAGGCCGTTGTTGCCACCAAAGCCCATCTCGTTGCGGAAGAAGGCCAGCATCAGGGCGAAGGTGAGCGCCTGGGTGATGATGGAGAGGTACACCCCGGTCACCCGCGAGCGGAAGGCCAGGAAGCCGAACACCAGTGCCAGCAGGCCCGGGGCCAGCAGCACCATGATGAAGGCAAACCAGGCCATGTCGAAGCCATGCCAGTACCAGGGCAGTTCGTCCCAGTTCAGGAATACCATGAAGTCCGGCAGGATCGGGTCGCCGTAGGTGCCGCGGTCGCCGATCTGGCGCATCAGGTACATGCCCATGGCGTAGCCACCAAGGCCAAAGAAGGCGCCGTGGCCGAGGCTGAGGATGCCGAGATACCCCCACACCAGGTCCACCGCTACCGCCAGCAGGGCGTAACACAGGTATTTGCCCAGCAGGGTGACGGTGTAGGCGCTTACGTGCAGGGCGCTGTCCTGGGGCATGAACAGGTGCAACGCGCTGACGATGATCAGGGCGGCAAACAGCACGCCCAGGAAGATTTGAGTAGATGGCTCACGAAAAGGTCTTGTTAGCCACATAACTGGTGTCCCTTCTGGCTAATTATTTGATTCACTGAGCCTCTGAGCGTCTTGAGAGCAAGGCGCAGTGGCGAAGGTTTGGTGGTTCCAAATCGAGGCGCTGCAACGCGGCTATCAAGGCGTTCAGAGGCTCCCGAAGGGCGAGACGCTTGCGTCTCGCAGTGGATTAAAGAATTGGCTAGACGGGACACCCTAGCCCTCCGCCGCTCGGCCTTTCTGGGGGAAGAGCCCCTTCGGCCGTTTCTGAATGAACAGGATGATGAACACCAGCACGATGATTTTCGCGAGCACGGCACCGGCCCAGGGTTCCAGAAGCTGGTTGATGGTACCGAGGGAGAGGCCCGCCAGCAGGGTGCCCCAGAGGTTCCCCACGCCACCGAACACCACCACCATGAAGGAATCGATGATGTAGTTCTGGCCCAGGTTGGGGCCCACGTTGGTGATCTGGGAGAGCGCGACACCGGCCAGGCCGGCCACGCCGGAGCCCAGGCCGAAGGTCATGATGTCCACTTTGGTGGCCTTGATGCCCATGGACCGGGCCATGGCGCGGTTCTGGGTAACGGCGCGCACTTCCAGGCCCAGGCGGGTCTTGCGCATGATCAGCATCAGGCCGGCGAACACCACCAGGGCGAAGCCGATCACGTACATGCGGTTGAGCGTTAATGAGAGTGCCTCGTTGATCATCACCGAGCCGCTCATCCATTCCGGGGTAATCACGGTGCGGTTGAGCGGTGAAATTACGGTGCGCACCAGCTGCTGCAGGATCAGGCTCACGCCGAAGGTAGCCAGCAGGGTTTCCAGCGGGCGGCCCTTGAGGTGCTGGATCACGGTGCGCTCGATGGCGATGCCCGCCAGCGCCGCTCCCAGGAAGCCGGCGGGGATGGACAGGATCAGCGCCAGGCCCGGCTGGCCCGGTAACAATTGCTGCATGCCCCAGGTGGTGTAGGCGCCGAGCATGATCAGCTCGCCGTGGGCCATGTTGATCACACCCATCACGCCGAAGGTGATCGCCAGGCCGATGGCGGCCAGTACCAGCACCGAGCCGAGGGAGAGCCCGAAGTAGAGGGTCTCGGCGGCGCGGTTGAGTTTGAGTTTCTGTTCGATGCTTTCCAGGGCCTTGTTGGCGGCCGCGGCCAGGGCCGGGTCGTCGCTGCGGGCGGCACTCTGCAGGGCGGCGCGGGCCTGGGAATTGAGGCTGCCGGAGAGCACGGCGACCGCGCGGGTGTCGCCCTGCTCTTCCACCTGGTAAATGGCCAGCGCTTCGGTGAGCGCCAGCTGGACGTCGGCGGCGGTTTCCGCCTCGATCAGGTCCGGTAACTGTTCGGCCAGGCCGTCGTCCACATTACCCTTCAGGGCTCGGGCGGCGGTCAGGCGGCTGTCTTCGTCGGGGCTTTTCAGGTCGATGACGGAGAGGATGCTTTCCAGCTCGTTGCGCAGGCTGTTGTTCACGCGGATGGTGTCGATGTCCCGCCGGGAGATCTCACCCAGGCTCTCGCCGGTGGTGGCGCTTTCCACATCCCAGTCGCGGCCCCGGTTGGAGAGCACGATCACGAACTGGCCGGTGGATTCGATACGGGCGAGCTTGTTGGCGGCAAAAGCCTCCAGCCAGGTGCGGGCCCGTTCGTCGCCGGAGCCGGCGATGCGGTTGACCACGTCTTTCTTTTCCGCGAAGGAGGATTCCGCCAGGGCGGTGAGCAGTTGTTGCGCTTCGGAGTCGTCGACCTGGGCGGTGGCCATGGCGGGCCAGAGCAGCAGGCAGACAAGCAGAAGGCGGCTGAGCGATCCGGTGATGCCCATGTGTTGCATCCTGTCCTGTTGTTGGGGGTGAAGCTTGGGATGGGCGGGGACTTGATGCCCCCGCCCCGGGCAGTGTTACCCGGTTGGTTTAGTTGGAGGCGACTTCGGCCTTGCCGCCACAGGTGCCGGTAACCACGTTGAAGTTGCCGCACTTCATGGGCTTGCGCCAGTCACTGATCAGGTCCTTCGAACCCGGCAGGAAGTCAGACCAGGCATCGCCGGCCACGGTGGACGGAGTCTCCCAGACCACGGAGAACTGGCCGTTGTCCTGGATCTCGCCGATCAGCACCGGCTTGGTGATGTGGTGGTTGGGCATCATGGTGGCGTAGCCGCCGGTGAGGTTGGGCACAGTCACGCCGATGATGGCGTCCTTCACCGCTTCCACGTCGGTGGTGCCGGCCTTCCTGACCGCTTCCACGTACATGTTGAAGCCGATGTAGTGGGCTTCCATGGGGTCATTGGTGACCGCGTCTTCCTTGCCGGTGTGCGCTACCCAGGCGTCGATGAAGTCGTAGTTGGCGTCGCTGTCCACGCTCATGAAGTAGTTCCAGGCGGCCAGGTGACCGACCAGCGGGCCGGTGTCGATGCCGGAGAGTTCCTGCTCACCTACGGAGAAAGCCACCACCGGGATGTCGGCGGCGTCGATGCCCTGGTTGGCCAGCTCGCGGTAGAACGGCACGTTGGCATCACCGTTGATGGTGGACACCACGGCGGTCTTCTTGCCGGCGCTGCCAAACTTCTTGATGTCGGAGACGATGGACTGCCAGTTGGAGTGCCCGAACGGGGTGTAGTTGATCATGATGTCATCGGCGGAGACACCGGCATCCTTGAGGTAGGTCTCGAGGATCTTGTTGGTGGTGCGCGGGTAGACATAGTCGGTGCCCGCCAGCACCCAGCGCTCGACGCCGATTTCGTTCATCAGGTAATCCACCGCCGGAATCGCCTGCTGGTTGGGCGCGGCGCCGGTGTAGAAGACGTTCTCGGAGGATTCCTCACCCTCGTACTGCACCGGGTAGAACAGCAGGCCGTTCAGTTCTTCCACCACCGGCAGTACCGACTTGCGGGACACCGAGGTCCAGTTGCCGAAGATCACGTCTACCTTTTCCTTGGCCAGCAGCTCACGGGCCTTCTCGGCAAACAGCGGCCAGTTGGAGGCGGGGTCCACCACCACCGGCTCGAGCTGGCGACCCATGATGCCACCCTCGGCATTCTGCTTTTCGATCAGCATCAGCATGGTGTCCTTGAGGGTCGACTCACTGATGGCCATGGTGCCGGAGAGGGAGTGCAGGATGCCGACCTTGATGGGGTCCTCGGCGGCAATCGAATTGAGGGAGACAGAAAGGGCCAATGCGGAGAGACCCAGCTTCACGTGTTTTTTGATTCTCATGTCGTGCGTCCTTTTCATAGTCGGGTTGTGTGCAGTTCGTCGTAAAACGCACGGGAGCCTGTGCATCTGCTGTTCCAGATCCCATCAATAATCAAACAAAACAATCACTTAACTAGTATACAAGCAGCGCCGCCCTGCCTTGCCCCTGCCAGAACCCCGCCAAATGCCCGGTTTTCTGCGCCAGATTTGGTGCGTTCGCACCGCCCTGGAGCAGACCGGAAAATCACGCCATTCCGCACAAAAACATCAATACATTGATTTTTAAACAATTTACGAAAAATTCCTCAGATGGCACGGGCATTGCCATTGCTCATGTATACAAGTTGGCAACGCACATGAGGATGACCCATGCCTGCAACCCGTGGATGGACAATCAAAGACTGGCAGAACGCCTATAAAGAGGGAGCAGAGCCGGAATCACTGATCGGCTCGCTCCTGGACCGACTGGATAGCAACGACACCGCCTGGATTTCCCGGCTCGACGACGACGGCTTTGCCCGGGCCATGGCCGAACTGGCCGACCGGCTGGAAATGGTCGACGGCGATCTCAGCCAGTTACCGTTTTACGGCATTCCCTTCGCGGTGAAGGACAACATTGATGCCGTCGGCTTTGAAACCACTGCCGCCTGCCCGGCTTTCGCCTATACCCCGGATGAAGACGCGGTCGTTGTCGCCAGACTGAAAGCCGCCGGCGCGGTGCTGATCGGCAAGACCAACCTGGACCAGTTCGCCACTGGCCTGGTGGGCACCCGTTCACCGTATGGTGCGGTGCCCAATGCCTTTAACCGGGAAGTAGTCAGTGGCGGCTCCAGTTCCGGCTCGGCCTCTGTGGTGGCCCGGGGCCTGGTGCCGTTTGCCCTGGGCACGGATACCGCCGGTTCCGGTCGCGTGCCCGCCGGCCTGAACAACCTGGTGGGGCTGAAGCCCACCAAGGGGATGTTCAGCATCAAGGGCGTGGTGCCGGCGTGCCGTTCCCTGGATTGCGTTTCGATCTTTGCCCTGACCGTGAACGATGCCGGTGCGGTCTCCGACATCATGGCCGGGTTTGAGCCCGCCGATGCTTTCTCCCGCAAGGCACCTGCCGCATTGCCGGTGGATGCGGCCGCCATCCGCCGGCCCGGACCCATCCACCGGATCGCCATTCCCGAGCATCCGCAGTTTTATGGCGACCAGCAGGCGGAAGCGGCCTGGAATACTGCCGTCAGCCAGTGGCGGCAGCAGGATGTGGAGATCGTGGCACTGGATTTCGGGCCCATGATGGAACTGGCTGCCCTGCTCTATGAAGGCCCGTGGGTGGCCGAGCGGCATGCGGCGGTGGAGGCGTTCATGGCCGAGCATGAGGCCGAGATGAATGAGGTGGTCAAAGGCATCATCCTGAACGCCGGCAAGTTCAGCGCCACCGACACCTTCAATGCCATCTACCGCAAGGAAGAGCTGATCCGGGAAATTGACGGACTGCTTTCCGACATTGACGCCCTGCTGGTGCCCACCGCGCCGACAGCGCCGACCATCGAGGCCGTCTATGCCGACCCGGTGACCCTCAACAGCCAGCTGGGTACCTACACCAACTTCGTCAACTTTGCCGACTTCAGCGCCCTGGCCGTGCCGGCCGGGTTCCGGGACGACGGCCTGCCGTTCGGCGTCACCCTCATCAGCGGCGCCTGGAAGGACAAGGAACTGCAGACCCTGGCCAGCCAGTGGCTCAATGCCCATCCGACACCCCTGGGCGCAGTGGATAAGCCTCGCCCCAGGGAAGTAGTTACTCACCAACAGGCCGTTCCCACGATTCGTGTGGCGGTGGTGGGTGCGCACCTTTCGGGCATGCCCCTGAACACCCAACTGGTCGAACGCCACGCCACGCTACTGGAGCAGACCACCACCTCCCCCAACTACCGGCTCTATGCCCTGCCCAACACCACGCCGCCCAAGCCGGGGCTGAAGCGGGTGGCGGCAGAGGGCGCCGAGATCATTGTGGAGGTGTGGGAAATGGCCGCTTCCGAGTTTGGTTCCTTTGTAGATCTGATTCCCGCGCCGCTCGGGATCGGCAATGTGGAGTTGGCCGATGGGCGGTGGGTGAATGGGTTTGTTTGTGAGGGGTATGGGTTTGAGGGGGCTCGGGATGTGACCGGGTTTGGGGGGTGGAGGGCGTTTGTGACGGCCGCGAGTGAGGGTGGGTGACGGTGAAGGTGGGGTCAGATGCTGCCCCAGGGGTCTGATGAACTTGTTCATCTGACCCCATGTTCGCCACGCCACCACCAGCCAACCATCAAGCAAGAAAGATAAGAAAGGGGTCAGAAGAAGGCTTTCTTCAGACCCCGGAGCTAACCGCTTACACGGAGATTCCAGACCATGTTTTCCAAAGTTCTGATTGCCAACCGCGGCGAGATTGCCGTTCGCACCATTCGCACTCTCAAGGCCATGGGTGTGGCCAGTGTGGCGGTGCATTCCCATGAGGATCGCCACAGCCTGCATGTGACCAGCGCCGATGAGGCGGTGGCGTTGTCGGGTAACGGTGCCAGCGAGACTTACCTGGACAAGGCGCAGATTCTTGCCGCCGCGAAGCAGACCGGCGCGGAGGCGATTATTCCGGGGTACGGTTTCCTTTCCGAGAATGCCGACTTTGCGGAGACCTGCGAAGCCGAGGGCATTGTGTTCATCGGCCCGACGCCGGAGCAGATGCGGGAGTTCGGCCTCAAGCACCGGGCCCGGGAGCTGGCGCAGGCCGCCGGTGTGCCGCTGGCGCCGGGCAGTGGCCTGCTGGACAGTCTGGACGAGGCCCTGCAGACCGCCGAATCCCTGGGCTACCCGGTGATGCTGAAAAGCACCGCCGGTGGCGGCGGTATCGGCCTGACCCGCTGCGAGAGTGAAGCCGATCTCAAAGACGCCTTCGAATCCGTCCAGCGCCTGGGCAAGAGTTTCTTCAATGACAGCGGCGTTTTCCTGGAGCGCTTCATTGCCCGGGCCCGTCACGTGGAGGTGCAGATCTTCGGCGACGGCCAGGGCAATGTGGTCGCCCTGGGCGAACGGGACTGTTCCCTGCAGCGCCGGAACCAGAAGGTAGTGGAGGAAACCCCGGCCCCGAATCTGCCGGCGGCGACCCGTCAGGCGATGCTGGATGCGGCGGTGTCCCTCGGCCAGTCCGTCAACTACCGCTCCGCCGGTACGGTGGAATACATCTACGACGCCGACCGGGACGAATTCTACTTCCTGGAGGTGAACACCCGCCTGCAGGTGGAGCACCCGGTCACCGAGTCCGTCACCGGCCTGGACCTGATCGAGTGGATGTTGAAGATCGCCGCCGGCGAAAGTCCGGATCTGGCAAGCTTCGAACCCACCCTCAACGGCGCCTCCATGGAGGTACGCATCTACGCCGAGGACCCGCTCAAGGACTTCCAGCCCTCCCCCGGCGAGCTGACTGACGTGTACTGGCCGGAGGACGGCGTGCGCATCGATACCTGGGTGGAGAACGGCAGCGAGGTCTCCAGCCACTACGACCCGATGATTGCCAAGCTGATCGTGTACGGCAAAGACCGGGACGACGCCCTGGCAAAATTGCGTAACGCCCTGGCCGAAACCCGCCTGATGGGCATTGCCACCAACCTGGATTACCTGCGTCAGGTGGTCGCCCAGAAGAGCTTCGCGGATGGCATTGTCTCCACCCGGGCGCTGGAAAGCTTCGAATTCAAACCGTCCGTGGCCGAGGTGGTCAAACCGGGCACCTACACCACGGTGCAGGACTATCCCGGCCGTGTGGGTTACTGGAACATCGGCGTGCCGCCCAGTGGTCCCATGGACGATTACGCCTACCGCATCGCCAACCGAATCGTCGGTAACCACAACGACGCGGCAGGTCTCGAAGCCACGCTCATCGGCCCCAGCCTGAAGTTCCACAAGGACGCGGTGGTCGCGCTTACCGGCGCCCTCACCGACGCCAGCCTCGATGACCAGCCGGTGGCGTTCTGGAAGCCGATTCACGTAAAGGCCGGCCAGACCCTCGCCGTGGGCAAGGCCATCAAAGGTTGCCGCACCTACCTGGCGGTGCGCGGCGGTTTTGATGTGCCGGTGTACCTGGGCAGCCGCTCCACCTTTGCCCTCGGCCAGTTCGGTGGCCACGGCGGTCGGCCCCTGCGGCCCGGCGACATGCTTGGCATCAGCCAGATCAAACTGCCCGCCTGCACCACCCCGGGGCCGACCCACGATCCGGCCCCGGCCGATCCGGATCTGATTCCCGAGTATCCGGACCACTGGGAAATCGGTGTGCTCTATGGTCCCCACGGCGCACCGGATTTCTTCACCGAAAAGTCCATCGAGAAGTTCTTCGAGCAGGACTGGGAGGTGCATTACAACTCCAACCGCCTGGGCATCCGCCTGAACGGCCCGAAGCCTGAATTCACCCGGGACGACGGCGGCGAGGCGGGCCTGCATCCGTCCAACATCCATGACTGCGAATACGCCATCGGCTCCATCAACTTCACCGGGGACATGCCGGTGATCCTGACCAAGGACGGCCCCAGCCTCGGTGGCTTTGTGTGCCCGGTCACCATTGCCAAGGCCGAGCTGTGGAAGGTGGGCCAGGTGAAGCCCGGCGACACCATCCGCTTCGTGCCCATCGATTACGACACCGCGGTGAAACTGTCCGAGCGACAGGAACTGGCGATCAAGAGCCTGATGGCGCCGCCGGCGGTTGATCTGGTCGCGCCGGAACTGGCGCCGGTGAACGACCTGTCCGCCACGATCCTGGCGCATCTGGATGAGACCGAAGGCCGGCCGGAAGTCACCTACCGCCAGGCCGGGGACCAGTACATCCTGCTGGAATACGGCCCCAACGTGATGGACCTGGGCGTGCGCATGCGTATCCATGCCCTGATGGAGGCCATTGCCGACGTGCAGCCTAGCGGACTACTGGAACTGTCGCCCGGCGTGCGGTCCCTGCAGCTGCGCTACGATTCCCGCATCCTGCCGCAGCTCGCGCTGATGGAATACCTGCTCGATCTGGAAGGCACCCTGCCGCCTACGGACGAACTCAAGGTCCGCAGCCGGGTCATTCACCTGCCCATGGCCTTTGAGGACAGCGCCACCCTGGAGGCGGTCGACAAGTACCGCCAGTCCGTGCGGGACACAGCGCCCTGGTTGCCCAACAACGTGGACTTCATGCAGCGCATCAATGGCCTGCCCAGCCGGGAGGACGTTCGCGATGTGCTGTTCTCGGCGCGCTATCTGGTTCTGGGCCTCGGCGATGTCTATCTCGGTGCCCCCTGCGCCGTGCCGCTGGATCCGAGGCACCGCCTGCTCACTTCCAAGTACAACCCGGCCCGGACCTACACCGCCGAGGGCACCGTGGGCATCGGCGGCGTTTACATGTGCATCTACGGCATGGACTCACCCGGCGGCTACCAGCTGGTGGGCCGCACCCTGCCGATCTGGAACAAGTACCTGAAGAACCCCCAGTTCGCCGAGGGCGCGCCCTGGCTGCTGCGGTTCTTTGACCAGGTGTGTTACTACCCGGTGACCGAGGACGAGCTGACCGAGATGCGGGATCAGTTCCGGGCCGGCAAGCTGACCATCAGGATCGAGGAAGAAACCTTCGACCTGAACTCCCACCGGGCTTTCCTGGACGCCAATGCGGATTCCATCGCGGAGTTCCGCAAAATGCAGAAGGCGGCCTATGCCAAAGAAGTGGCCCTGTGGAAAGAGAGCGAGGCGGAAGAACTGGACCGGTTGGCGAAAGCACCGCCGAAGCCGGATGCCTCGGCGCTGGAGCGTTTTGGTGAACTGGTCAGTGCCGAGATTGCCGGAAATATCTGGAAGTGTCTGGTGAAACCGGGGGATACCGTGGCCGAGGGCGATCCGCTGATGATCGTCGAGGCCATGAAAATGGAGTTCGAGGTAAATGCGACCCTGTCGGGGAAGATCAGTGCCATGCATGTGGAACCGGGCAAGGCGGTGACTCCGGGAGAGCCCCTGCTGAGTATTGAAATCTGATGGCAGCAAATGGAAAACGCAAAGAGTCCATGGCGGACCGGGTCTATGAGGCCCTGAAGGACGACATCTTCGAGTTCCGGCTGATCCCCGGTGACAAGTTCAGCGAGGGAGACGTCGGTACCCGCCTGAGTGCCAGCCGGACGCCGGTGCGGGAAGCCCTGTACCGGTTGCAGCGGGAGGGCTATGTGGAGGTTCTGTTCCGCAGCGGCTGGCAGGTGAAGCCGTTTGATTTCCGGCAGGTGGAGGAACTCTACGATCTGCGGATCACCCTGGAACGGGCCGCCATGCACAAGATCTGCGCCCTGCCCGAGGAACCGCCGGCAGTTCGCACCCTGACCGCCATCTGGAATCCGGATCATCCCTCCGAGCGGGCGGTGGGCAGCACCGTCCGGGCGCTGGACGAGAGCTTCCATTGCGACCTGGTGGCCGCCGCCGGCAACCGGGAAATGACCCGGATTCATCGGGAAATTACCGACCGGCTGCGGATTATCCGCCGGCTGGATTTCACGAGGGATGATCGGGTGGATGCGACCTATGTGGAGCATTCGCAGATTCTGGGAGCCCTGCGGGCCGGGCATGCCAGCGATGCTGCCGACCTTCTGACTCGACATATTCGGGCCAGTCAGAAGGCAGTGCGGGAGATTACCATGGAGCGGATTCGGGAGGCGGCGGAGCTGCATCGGCGGGTGGCTGCCGGGGGTGGAGGTGAAGATGGGGTCAGATGAAGGCTTTCATCTGACCCCGGAGGCAGCGCCGACCTTGGGGTGGCATGTCGACCTCGGGGTGGCGGTGAAGTGAAGTTGGGGTCAGATGAAGGCTTTCATCTGACCCCGTTTTCATTCTTTCCCCTAATCACGCGGCTTACATCGGCGTAAGACATATCTCACACATCACGGAGCGATTATCCGATTTTGCTACAGACCATCCTCGATAGAATAGGAATTGTCAGGGATGACAAGCCGGCAAGGATCGTTGGCTCAAGGATGGAAACTCCACGGATCAGGAGTTACCCGAAGGATCGGGACTACAGGGATGAACGCAAGGATGAAGCGCTCAGGATGATGCGCAGCCTGATGGATCAGGCAAGGGTCAGCCACGGATATTGGGTCCACAGGGAGCGTGGCCCAGTCCGTGCACTTCCGTTTTCGGAACGCCTTCCTTACACCTCATCACCTCCGGACCTTTATTCTCGCCTCTCTACCGAGCCTGCGCCTGTGCGGCATGACGTCCTGGCAAACAACCATAACGACGTTATTCAATCTCAGGAGTATGCTCACATGAAAAGAACCCCGATTATCGCCACGCTGGTACTGCTGTTCAGCCTGTTCACCGGTTTCGCCCACGCCCAGGACGCCACCGTGAACATCAACACCGCAGACGTAGCCACCCTGGCAAGCCTCAACGGCATCGGTGAAAGCAAGGCTCAGGCCATTGTCGAATACCGCGAGGCGAATGGCCCCTTCGCCTCCACCACCGATCTCTCTAACGTTAAAGGCATTGGTGCACGGACTGTGGAGAAGAACGCAGACCGCCTCAGCGTAAAGTAGGATTCAACGAGGGTGGCGCAAGCCACCCTGTCACTATCGGCAACTGGCAAAGAATGGTCTAAAATGAGATCTTATTTTGATGCACATTTGAGGTCTTTTATGCGCAAAGTACTTGCCGATTGCTCAGCCAGCATTTCCGAACTGAAGCGCAACCCTACAGCCCTGTTGGCGGAATCTGATGGAGCTCCTATCGCTATCCTTAACCACAACAAGCCCGCAGCGTATTTGGTTCCAGCGGAAACCTACGAGTGGATAATGGAAATGATCGACGACCAGGAGCTAAGCCAAATCGTCGAGAAGCGCCGCCAAGACAAACACAAGGCTGTCAGCGTCAATCTGGATGACTTATAAACTTAAATTTCTGCCAGTTGCACTGAAGGAGTGGAGAAAACTTCCGCCACCAATAAAGCAACAATTCAAGAATAAACTGTCTGAACGGCTTGAGAATCCCCACGTACTTTCGGCCCGTCTCCGCGGCTACCAGAGCGTCTATAAGATCAAACTCCGTAATGCCGGCTACCGCCTCGCCTACGAGGTGGTTGATGACGAATTGATTGTTTATGTCCTCGCTATTGGCAAACGCGAGAAATCAAAGGTCTATCAAAAACTATCCAACAGAAGCCGCTGAGCCTAAAGTCGTTTGGCATCCACCGCTCCCCCACCCTATTATTGTTGGATAACAACAATCCCATACCCGGAGCGGGGCGTTAATGTCTGATCCCATCAAGGTTTATCCTTCCAAACCTCAGAAGGTCTATTACTTCGGCACCTGTCTGGTGGACATGTTCTATCCGGATGCGGGTATTGCCGGGGTGGAACTGCTGGAACGGGAGGGCATCGAGGTGATCTTCCCCCAGGGCCAGACCTGCTGTGGTCAGCCTGCCTACACCTCCGGCTACCACGATGAGGCCCGCTCGGTGGCGCAAGCCCAGCTGGACCTTTTCCCGGAGAACTGGCCGATTGTGGTGCCCTCTGGCTCATGCGGCGGCATGATGCGCAAGCATTACACCGCGCTTTTCAAGGACACGCCTCAGGCCACCCAGGCCGCCGAAATCGCCGGGCGGGTCTGGGAGCTGACGGATTTCCTCCTGAATGTCTGCCACATCAAGCTGGAAGATCTGGGTAAGCCGGTGACGGTTGCCATGCACACGTCCTGCTCGGCCCGCCGGGAGATGGGGGTGGCCGAGGTCGGCCCTGCCCTGCTTGGCCAGCTGAAGAACGTCAATCTGGTGGAACAGATCCGTCCGGAAGAATGCTGTGGCTTTGGCGGCACCTTTGCGGTTCGTCACCCGGAGATTTCCGCTGCCATGGTCAGTGAGAAGGTGGACACCCTGGTGGATGCCGGCACCAAAGAATTTGTCACCACCGACTGCGGCTGCCTGATGAACATCGACGGCTATGCCGAGAAGAATGGCAAGCCCCTCCAGGGCCAGCACATACTCAGTTTCCTGTGGGAGCGAACCCGCGGAAACCAGGGAGGCCAGTCATGAGCGAGACCACTGCCCACAGCCATCCTCACGTCGATGTGAAGGAATTCCACCCCAGGGCACACGCGGCCATCCATAACCCGAAGATCCGCCAGAATTTCCGCAAGGCGATGGACGGGCTGATGGCCAAACGCACGGCAGCGTTCGAGGGCTGGGACCTGGAAACCCTGCGGGATCTCGGCGCCAACATCCGCATGAAGGCCCTGTCCAACCTGCCGGACCTGCTGGAGCAACTGGAACAGAAGCTCACCGAAAACGGAATCAAGGTGCACTGGGCGGTGGACGGTGACGAGGCCTGCCGCATCGTCCGCGATATCTGCGTAGCCCGGGACGCCAAGACCGTGATCAAGGGCAAGTCCATGGTCTCCGAAGAGATGGAGCTGAACCATTACCTCCAGGACCGGGGTATCGAGGCGCTGGAATCGGATCTGGGCGAGTACATCGTCCAGCTCGCCGATGAAACGCCCTCCCACATCATCATGCCGGCGATCCACAAGAACACCGGAGAAATCTCCGAGCTGATGCACGAGAAGACTGGTACCGATCTTTCCAACGATGTGGAGTACCTGACCGCCTCCGCCCGCCAGCAGCTGCGGGAGAAGTTCATGAACGCGGATGTGGGCGTCTCCGGCGTCAACTTCGCAGTGGCAGAGACCGGGACCCTGTGCCTGGTGGAGAATGAGGGCAACGGCCGCATGACCACCACGGTGCCGCCCTGCCACATTGCGGTCACCGGCATCGAGAAGGTGGTGCCGAGCCTGGAGGATGTCTCCGCCCTGCTGGCGCTGCTGACTCGCTCCGCCACCGGCCAGCACATCACCACCTACTTCAACATGATCTCGAGCCCTCGCAAGGGCGAAGAGCTGGACGGGCCCGAGGAAGTCCATGTGGTGCTGGTGGATAACGGCCGGTCGTCCATCTACCAGGATGACGAACTGCTGGACACCCTGCGTTGCATCCGCTGCGGTGCCTGCATGAACCATTGCCCGGTCTATACCCGCATCGGTGGCCACACCTATGGCACCACCTACCCCGGCCCCATCGGCAAGATCCTGATGCCGCACCTGATCGGCCTGGACGAAGGCCGGCATCTGCCTACCGCTTCCAGCCTGTGCGGCGCCTGTGGCGAGGTTTGCCCGGTCAGGATTCCGATTCCGGACCTGCTGGTCCGCCTGCGCCAGGAGTCGGTGGACGGCGACCGGCTCCACCCGGCCAAAGTCCGGGGTCACGGCGCCAAGCGCAGCACCGGCGAGGCGCTGATTTGGAAAGGCTGGGCCTGGATGCATTCCAGCCCTGGCATCTACCGGCTGGGCACCGGGGTCGCAGCCAGATTCCGGGCCCTGCAGCCCTCGAAAGCGGGCGTCTGGACCGATTTCCGTACCGCACCGAAGCTTGCACCGAAAACCCTGCACCAGCGGATGAAGGAGCGTGGCCAGTGAGTTCCCGAAACATTATTCTCCAGCGCCTGCGCAACCGCACCGGTGGAGAACTGACCGCCCCGGAATGCGATTTCTCGGTGCTGAAGCGCCCGGACTGGAGCACCGCCGAACGGATCGAATTGTTCGAGAAGATGATCGAATCGGTCCACGGCGAGGTACACCACTGCACCGCTGACACCTGGATCGAGCGGCTGGCCGAGGTTCTGAACACCCGAGGTGCCCGCAACCTGATGATCCCGAAAGAGCACGCCATCGGGCAGGCGATCAAGGCTTCCGACCGCACCGACCTGCCGGAACTGCTGCTGTACGATGAGCCCATCGAAAGCTGGAGGCCCTACCTGTTCAATGAGGTGGATGCCAGCATCACCTCCACCCGGGGCGGCATCGCCGAAACCGGCTCGCTGATCCTGTGGCCGACACCGGACGAACCGCGCCTGATGAGCCTGGTGCCGCCGGTGCATATTGCCGTGCTGAACGCCTCGGAAATCTACACCACGTTCCACGAAGCCATGCTTGCCCAGGACTGGGCCTCTGGCATGCCGACCAATGCGCTGTTAATCTCTGGGCCTTCCAAAACCGCGGATATCGAGCAGACCCTGGCCTACGGTGTCCACGGCCCCAAAGAGCTGATTGTACTGGTTATAGAATGATCCAAGGCGCACTGTTGATCGCCCTGGCGGCCTTGCTGTGGGCGACCACAGGCATCGTCGCCAAATTCCTGTTTACCGGCACCGGGCTGGAACCCATCACCCTGGGCTTTCTTCGCCTGGTGGTGGCGTTGCCGTTTTTCTGGCTGCTGATGCGACGGGAGCAACGCCAGCTCAGGCGGGGCCACCCCGATGAGCGGGTACCCGGGAGCTCCCTGCGACACCTGGGGCTCAAGGCTCTATTGCCCCTGGCAGCACTCGGCCTGTTCCAGGCGTTCTACCAGGGCAGCTACCTGCTGGCCGTGGACCTCACCGGCGCCGGCATCGCCACCCTGATTTCGCTGTGCCTGCCGCCGGTGTTGGTGGCACTCGCCGCCGCGCCCCTGCTCGGTGAGAAACCGGGGTTGCTCACCATCCTCTCGCTGATTGCCGCCATTATCGGCACCGCCATGCTGGTGCTGAGCGATATGGACACCAGCGGCACCCTGCGCCTGGCCGGCATCCTGATGGCCCTGCTGGCTGCGGTTGTCTACACCGGCTTCACCCTGACCAGCCGGTACAACTCGGCGGGTACACCGGTGTTCACGACGGCCTTTATCTGTTTCTTCACCGCGGCGCTGATTCTGTTGCCAGTGGTCGCTGCCACCGGCGGCTTTGCCGGCCTGGATACCCTGGCATTCAAGCACTGGCTGATGGTGACCTACATCGGTGTGGTGCCGACCTGTATCGGTTACGTGAGCTTTTTCACCGGCATGAAAACCACGCCCGCGACGCTTTCAAGCATCATCGTGACGCTGGAACCGCTGTTCGTGGCCTTGCTGGCCTGGGTCTTCCTGGGAGAGGTGCTGGGGCCGATTGGCATTACCGGCGCCCTGATCCTGACGGCGGCGGTGATCGTCGCCTCCAGGTTTGGCGGGAAACCCGCCGCCGGACAGGCGTCCGACGGCGGTTAATCATAAGGACGTTCAGTCGTCCTTTTGCTGCTTGGCGAGCATGTCCGGCTGCAGGATTTCGATCCAGTAACCGTCCGGATCCTTGATGAAGGCCAGGCCTTTCATCTTGCCGTCGTCCGGCTTCTTCACAAACTCCACGCCCAGTTTTTCAAAACGATCCGACGCGGCATACACATCCGGCACCGCAATGCCGATATGGCCGAAGCCCTGGGGCTCGTCGTTGCCGTTGTGGTAGGCGAAATCGTTGTCGTCTTCGGTGCCCCAGTTGTGGGTCAGTTCCAGCATCGCCTCACGGCCGAAGGTGTAGGTGGTGCGGTGGGCGTCGTCGTTCGGGACGAACTGGGCCGAGCGATCATCCAGGTACCCCAGGAAGTACAGGGTGAATTTCATCTCCGGGAAATCCAGCTTGCGGATCAGGTGCATACCCAGAACGCGGGTGTAAAAGTCCATTGAGCGCTCGGGTTCCTTGATGCGCATCATGGTCTGGTTGAAGACATAGCCTTCTGTCTCAGGAACGGGCGCGTCGTACAGGCCGGGGGCCTCTTCGAAATGCTTGGGCATGATCATTTCCCTTTTGGTTCAGAGCATTCAAACTATATACCTGTGTGCGTTTCAACCGGATTTCAAGGGGCGGTGCTTCCCATGTAAACTGCCCGTCTCACTCTGACGGGCAGCCCATGACAGACTCAACGGACATCGATTACGAGAGCGGGACCTCCTGGCGAAGACTCGGTTTCTTCAGCCTGATCTTTGTCGCCCTGACCGCTGCCGGGCTTTATACGGTCTATCATCAGTTTGCCGACCGCAGCATTACCTTCGACACCCGGCTGATCGCACCTGAGAACCTGCTGGCCTTCGGCGCCCTGCTGCTGGTGTATTTCCTGTCTGACGGGCTCAGGCTCTACTACACGTTACGAGCCCTGGACCACAAACTGCCGTTCCGGATCATGTTCAAGCTGGTGTTTATCAACCTGTTTTTCTCGAACGTGACACCTATGGCCACCGGCGGTGGTTTTGCGCAGATCTGGTACCTCACCCGCCACGGCGTTCCCGTGGGGCGGGCTACTGCCGCGACCACCATTCGCACCGTACTGGCAGTGATCTTCATCTTTTCGCTGACCCCGGTTTTTCTGTTCACACTGAAAGCCCTGGAAAATCACACCATCTCCGGGGAGATCGGAACCGCCCTGGTAGTATTTATCACCCTTTACCTGGGCTTCTTTATCGTCCTGCTGTTCCGGACCCGGTGGCTTATCCTGCCCCTGAGCAAGCTCATCAGCCTGCTCAGGCGGGCGCACCTGATCGGCGCCCGTCGCCACGACCGCTGGCAGTTCAAGTGCCGCCGGGAGATGCTGAGGTTCTCCTTCAGCTTCAACGATTACATCGAGGGGCGGCCGCTGTTCGTGCTGCTGTCGATATTCTTCACCGCCACCTTCCTGCTGAGCCTGTTCAGCTTTCCGGCCCTGCTGATCCACAGCCTGGGCTACGAGGTGGATTACCTGGTGACGCTCGGGCTGCTGGTGGTGACCACCTTCATCATGTATTTCTCACCCACCCCCGGCGCCTCGGGCATCTCTGAGGGGGTGTTTGGCAGTTTCTTTCGGGATATCCTCTCCGGTAATCACCTGGTACTGGTCACCGTGGGCTGGCGCTTCCTGACCATTTACCTGGGCATGATTGTCGGGCTGATAGTGCTCCAGAGGGAAATCACCAAAGACCGCAGGAGATCCGGATGATCTTCCGAAACCCGCTCAAGCTGTTGTTCTACCTTTGCCTGCTGATCGTCATCCTGCTGGTGGGGTATAAGTCCTACCTGAACCTGTTCATGCAGGATTTCAACAGCCTCCACAGCACCCAGGTGGAGCGTATCCACGAGCGGGTCAAACGCGGTGAGGCGGTCAACTTCGCCGTGGTTGGCAATATCAACAACTCCATCGGTATTTTCGAGGAACGCATTGTTCCGGAGCTGAACAGCTCCGGGCTGGATTTCATGGTATCCGCGGGCAATGCCGTCAGTGGTGGTGGCGAGGACAAGTATCGGGCCCTGTACGGCACCCTGAACCATCTGCAGATTCCCTACCTGCTGACCTTCGGTGCCCACGAATTCGACAACTTCGGCAGCTTTCGCTTCTACGACCATTTCGGCCCGCATTTCTACAGTATCCGCACCGGCAACGCCCGGCTGATCTTCCTGGACAGCACCGGTAAGACCCCCTGGCGCTGGCAGATCCGCTGGCTCAGCGACCTGCTCACCCAGGATACCAGCAACGCCCGCATCCTGTTCATAGGCCATCCACCACTGGAGCCGGAGCAGAACCCGCTGTTCGACCAGGAAGACGACTACCTGCAGCCACCGGAATTCCGGGAAGCACTGCTTGAGCTGATCGACAGCCAGGGCATCGATATGGTGTTCTCCTCGAACCTCTCCGTCTTTGCCGAGCAGGAAAGAGATGGAACACAGTTCATCACCACCGGTGGGGCCGGCGGCTTGGTACTCAACAACGAGAGCAGTTTTTATCACTACGTGGAAGTCAGTGTGACCCCGGATGGTGACGTCTCCCACAACCTGCAGCGACTGGAAGTCGGGCAGCATCCGGTGTGGAGTACCCTGGAAAGTTTCTGGTTCTTTATCTACTCACTGTTCTACACCGGCTACCTGAACTTCATCCTGATCGTCGCGGTGTTTGCAGCCATTGCCATCAAGCTCTACCAGATCATCTTCGTCGGCAAGGACTACTACCCGGACTACGACCTGGATCCGGCCCCCTGGCTCGAGAACCCCCTGCGGGTGGCGATGTTCACAAACAACTACCTGCCCTTTATCGGTGGCGTGCCCATCTCCATCGACCGGTTACGGCGCGGGCTGGAGAACCTGGGGGACCACTCGCTCATTGTTGCGCCCGGCTACAAGGACCAGCCGGAGCAGGAAGAGTCTGTGGTGCGGGTACCTTCCATGCTCACCATGGGCAAGAACCGGGAGTTCCGGCTGGCCAACATCTTCCAGCCCAGGATCCGGGCGCAGGTAAAGGCGTTCCGGCCTGACATCATCCACGTACACCACCCTTTCTGGCTCGGCAGTCTGGGCCTGTTCATCGCACGCACCCTCAAGGTTCCTGCGATCTACACCTACCACACGCGACTCGAGCACTACGCCCACTTCGTACCGCTGCCGGGCATGCTGTTCCGGAACCTGATCTCCCATGCCCTGATCAAACACTTCGCCAACAAGTGCGACGGCGTCATCGTGCCCACCTACTCCACGGAAGAATACCTGCGCATGATCGGGGTAAAAACCCCCACCTTCGTGCAGCCCACAGGCATCGAATACCAGAAATTCCAGGAAGTGAACCCGGAAGACGTGGTCGAGCTGCGCAAGGAACTCGGGATCACCGACGAGATAATCTTCGTCAGCGTCTCGCGCCTGTCCAACGAGAAAAACATCGACTTCATGATCGAGGCCATTGAGGCCCTGCGCAAACAGACCGACTTACCCTTCCGCTTCCTGATGATCGGCGACGGCCACCAGAAAGACCGGCTCCAGAAGAAAATCGAATCCCTCGGCCTGCAGCAGCACTTCACACTCGTCGGCGCGGTACCACCTGATGAAATGGCCCTGTGGTACCACCTGGGCGACGCCTTCCTGTTCGCCTCCAAATCGGAAACCCAGGGCATGGTCATCCTCGAAGCCATGGCCGCGGGCCTTCCGGTTGTTGCGGTACGTTCCAGCGGCATCGACGATGTGGTGCGGCACGGATTCAACGGCTTCAAGACGCCGGAAAAGCAGGACCAGTGGGTTGCCAAAGTGAAGGAACTGTTGGAGAACGACGAACTGCGCGAGACCCTCTCCGGTAACGCCCTGGAGTTTGCGGCCGATTTCTCGGTGGAACAATTCGCCAAAGACGTCCGCAACATTTACGCAAGCACTCTAGCGCTAGTGGATAAAAAACGTCACCAGCACCCGATCAGCGGACTGCCAAGGTCTGGGGAGGGCTAGCGGGGCAGGGGTTCCAGAATCGTGCGGAGCCATGGGTGGAGCGCGAAAGCGCTTCACGGGCAGGCCATGGACGGCCTGCCCAGGACCCTCACTGCGACGCAGGAGCATTTAGCAGTGAGGGGCGGAGCCGAGCGTACAGGGACGTATTCACAGCGTATTCTGGAACCCCTGCCCCGCTAGTCCGACCTGCTACGAAATTGAGAGAGTTTCGAGACAGAGCTGATCGAGCTAGACTGAAATCACGTATTACAAGTGACGTTTTAACAACCGGAGACAACACGTGAGCGGCATCCCCGTCGGAATCAGCGCCTGCCTGCTGGGCAAGGAAGTCCGCCATGACGGCGGCCACAAGCACTCCCGCTACTGCACCCAGGTCCTGGCAAAACATTTTGAATTCCGGTCCATCTGCCCCGAACTGGAGGCCGGCCTCGGCGTCCCACGCCCGGCCATCCACTTGCGGGAGTACCCCGATGGCATCCGCCTGATCGACACCAAAGGCACGGCCGATCACACCGATGAGATGAGTTCCTTCATCGAGCAAATCATGCCCACCCTCGCCGACCTCCGCGGTTACATCCTCATGGCCAAGTCCCCGAGCTGCGGCATGGAACGCATCAAGGTCCACAACGAGGAAGGCCGGGTGACTCGCCGCGACGGCCGAGGCCTGTTTGCCGAAGCCCTGATGCGCGCCTACCCGCTGATGCCGGTGGAGGAAGAAGGCCGGCTGAACGATGACATGCTCCGGGAGAACTTCATCGAACGGGTCTTCGCCTACGATGACTGGATGCAGAATGTGGGCGGCGACAACCTCTCCGCCCAGGCTCTGATCGAATTCCACACCCGTCACAAGTTCCAGCTGCTGGCGCACTCGGAGAAAATCTACCGCCAGCTCGGCCCGCTGCTCAGTGACCTGAAATCCCAACCGCTGGAAAACATCGCAGACAAATACATCCACCTGTTCATGGAAGCCATGAGCCAGAAAGTCAGCCGCGGCTCCCACATGAACGCGATGATGCACCTGCTGGGCTACCTCAAGGACTCCATGCATGCGGAGGACAAGAAGGTGTTGCTAGAGCAGATGGAAGCCTACCGCCGGGGTGAAGTGCCACTGGTGGTTCCCATGACCCTGCTGCGCATGGCCCAGCGCCGGGAGCCGGTGGATTATCTGCATGTGCAGAAGTATTTGACGCCGTATCCGGATGAGTTGGGGTTGCGGAATAACGTCTGAAGCTTGAAAGAGGGGTCAGAAGAAGGCTTGCTTCTGACCCCGCGGACTCCGGCAGGTCACGTCAAAATCCATACAACAGGGACAGCGATGTCTCCGTGTCAGTCTCCTTCGCCCCCTCCGGCGGCTCAGACACATGCTTGACCCGGAACGCCACCTTCATCGACAGATTCCCCACCACAGTCGACTGCAACGAGGTTTCCGATTCGCTGACGGCGTTGTTGTCATCCAGGCCAATCTCGGTACTCAGCTTCTGACGAAACAGCGAGTTCTCGGACAGGGCATAATCGAAATGCCCCGCCAGCCGGGCGATGGCTTCTTCCTCGGCATTCTGGCCGTCGGCATTCGGCTCGTTCAGCCGGTTGTAGCGATAACCAGCACCGGCCGAGAGGTCCAGGAAGGAGCGCTCCCCGGCTTCCCAGACGCGGTGGCCGTAACCGGTGGTGGCGGTGGCTTCGAAGTCGTACCCGGAGAAGCGGTCATCTTCATAGGAGCCCCGAAGGAACCAGTACTGACGCTCGGCGAACTTGTAGTCGGTCTGGCCTGTTGCCTTGTACTGCTCGGTTGTGGTTTCACCCTCGGCTTCGGAGTACTTCGAGCTGAGTTCGCCGGTGTTGCGCCATTTCTCGATTTCATGGATCAGGGCCAGCCGGCCGTTGACATTGGCTTCCTCGGAATTACCCGAGGTCACCAGCACGCCCAGCTCGGCCTCGCCTTCCCAGTCCGAGGCATCCTGTGCCTGCACGAACGTCGCAAACGCCGTGAGCGTTACTGCCACTGCGTGTCTGAACCCCATGAAACCTCCTGCTGGTTGAATATCAGGCGCCCGCGGTTTTACGAACCTTCTCTCCTTGCAGACTCTTTCTTGCCTGAGCCTCGCGTTCTGCTTTCTTGCGGGCCTTGCGCTCGGCAATGATGCGGGCCGCTTCGCCGCCGACATGCACCTCGCCGCGTTCCTCGGCCAGACGCATCTGCCGCTCGCGCTCCTTGAACCGGGCCTTCTGCTCTTCGGTCAGGGAGTCGATGCACTGGTGGCAGCTCACGCCCTGCTCGTACTCGGGGCGCTGTTTGTCTTCCTCGGTAATCGGGCGACGGCAGGCGTGGCACTGATCATACTCGCCGCGCTCGAGCCGGTGATTCACCGTTACCCGGTCATCAAAGACAAAGCATTCCCCGTGCCAGAGGCTCTGTTCTTCGGGTACGTCTTCCAGGTACTTCAGGATGCCGCCCTTGAGGTGGTAGACCTCATCGAAGCCCTGTTCCTTCAGGTACGCGGTGGATTTCTCGCAGCGGATACCACCGGTGCAGAACATCGCGACCTTCTTGTGCTTTGAAGGATCCAGGTTTTCCTTCACGTACTCGGGGAACTCACGAAAGGTGTCGGTGGACGGATTGACGGCGTTCTTGAAAGTGCCAATCTCCACTTCGTACTGGTTGCGGGTGTCGATCAGCAGCACTTCCGGATCGGAGATCAGGTCGTTCCACTCTTTCGGATCCACGTAGGTGCCGACCACGCGTTTCGGGTCGATGCCTTCGACGCCCATGGTGACGATCTCTTTCTTGAGCTTCACTTTGGTGCGTTTGAATGGCTGGATGTCGACAAAGGATTCTTTGTAGTCGATGCCGTCGAAGCGTTCGTCGCTGGCGATCCAGGCTTTGACCGCATCGATGCCTTCGCGGCTGCCGGCGATGGTGCCGTTGATGCCTTCACGCGCCAGCAGCAGGGTGCCGTGGACGTCTTTTTCCAGCATCAGGTTCAGCAGGGGCTGGCGTAGGTCTTTGTAATCGTTCAGGACTGCGAACTTGTAGAGTGCGCAGACTACAACTTCATTGCTCATGGTTTTCTCCTGCGGGCCGGATCGTAAATCCGGAGCATGGGTTTTAATTCAATCGCGGGTTTCGCGAGGGCGCAAAGTTTAACCAACTGAGAGTACTTCGCAAGTCAGGGGTGGCCGCAGAATTGAGTTAGCCGCCCCGCCATTGGGCGCTGGGGGCCTGCCAAAATACGCTGTGGATACGTCCCTGTACGCTCGGCTCCGCCATCCATGGCTCCGCACGATTTTGGCAGGCCCCCAGCGCCCAATGGCTCACTAGTTAGTCAGCCTGCTGGCTCAGTTCACGCTCTACTACTGCCGACAGCTGGCCCCAACCGGGACGCGTCAGCTGGATGTTATCCACGTAAACAGTGGGCGTACCCATCACCCGCAGTTGGGTAGCCGCCTGTCGGCTCTGTTCCACGTCCTCGCGATGCAGTTCGGATTCCATGCAGTTCTGGAAACGGCGCTCGTTCAGGCCAAGGTCACCGGCGTAACGGGTGAATGTGGCTACCGGGTCGTTGGAGCCGCTCCACTCGGTCTGGCTGCCGTAGAGCCGGTCGTGCATTTGCCAGTACGCGTCCTGGTCTCCGGCGCAGCGGGCGGCGAGGGCTGCGGGCATGGCGTTCTGGTGCTGTTGCAGAGGCAGGTCGAAGTAGACGAAGCGGACTTTGCCGGTTTCGACGTATTCCTGTTTCAGGCGCTGGGTTGCCTCCGAGAATCGGCCGCAGGCCGGGCACTGGTAGTCGGCGAATTCGCGGACGACGACGGGGGCGTTTTCGTCACCGACCGAGACGCCGTACTGGTCCAGCTGTGCCGGGAATGGTTTTGCATCAGGCGCAGCTACGGGCAAGGTGTCGGAGGTGGGTTCTGGCCCCGAGGTCAGTAAGTACAGGCCGACGATGACAGCGATGGCAACGACTGCGGCGATGCCGATGATGAGACCACGATTGCCGGATTTGCGAGGGGATGGTGTTCCGGTGTGCTTGCGGCGTTTTGCTTCACCCATGGCTGGGCTCCCTTTTGATTTTTTGAGTGTTCCGATCCGATGGGCCATCCGTCGTTTGCACGGAGGCCGAGGCACGCTAAGATCCTTTATATCCTACAAAAGTTCCGATAAAAATTAAGGAAATGCCATGCCGTTGCCCTCTTCGCTTGCCGATTCCCTGTCACTGCCCCTTGTGGCAGCCCCCATGTTTCTCATTTCCGGCCCGGAAATGGCGCTTGCCTGCTGCAAGGAGGGCATCGTGGGAAGTTTTCCGGCACTGAACCAGCGCACCAGCGAGGGTTTCGAGCAGTGGCTGGTGCAGATGCATGAGGAGCTGGATCGGTTCCGGACGGAAAATCCGGACGCCACGGTGGCCCCCTGGGCGGTGAATCTGATTGTCCATCGCAGCAATCCGCGCTGGCAGGCGGACCTGGAGTTGTGCGTGAAGCACAAGGTACCCATGGTGATCACTTCCCTGGGTGCCGCGAGCCAGGTGGTGGATGCGGTGCACAGTTACGGCGGGCTGGTGTTCCATGATGTCACCAACCAGAAGCACGCCCGTAAGGCAACCGAGGCTGGGGTGGACGGCATTATTGCGGTAGCGGGCGGGGCCGGTGGCCATGCGGGAACTATCAATCCATTCGTGCTGGTCCATGAAATCCGGGAGGTGTTTGACGGTACCATCCTGCTGGCCGGTGGCTTGTCCCATGGTGAGGATATTCTGGCGGCACAGGCACTGGGTGCGGACCTGGCCTATGTGGGCACACGGTTTATCAATACAACCGAGTCGCAGGCGGAAGATGCCTACCGGAACATGATCATCGAGGCGGTGTCGGCCGACATCATCCATACCCCGGCCGTCTCCGGCGTGCCCGCCAGCTTCATGCGCCAAAGCCTGGAGGCAGCGGGATATGATATGGACAAACTGAACCAGGCCGGCGATATCAATTACGGCGAGAAGCTGAAGCCGGTGGATGATGAGGCGAAGGCCTGGAAAACCGTTTGGTCCGCCGGCCAGGGGGTGAGCCAGATCCACGACGTGCTGAGTGTGTCAGACCTCGTGGACCGGCTTAAGAAGGAATACCGGGAGGCTCGCTCCCGGGTTTGTGGCTGACAGTCAGGAGAGTGACTCGACGACGAAATTAATCGTCGTCGTCCTCATCCAGTTCAATTTCCTGGATCTCGAATCGAGCGCCGTTGAATTGATATTCGACTTCAACAACCGGCTGCTGACCTGAATCAACCAACGCCTGCAGTTCGGATTTGGATATATCGTCGAATTCGGTGTCCGTAGTGGTGAACACATCAAGACCGAGAACCCGGATCCGATCATCGACCATTTCCGTTATGCGACCGGTCAACTCGTACTCGCCGTCGGCAGCATCATCTCCGCGCTCAATGACCAGTGCTTCCAGATATCCACTACCATCGTTGTCAAACCGGTCAACGCCTTCAACCTTCAACTCCAATGACGTCTGCAAATCCCCGAGGGTAAGCCTGGTTTCGTCATCGTCGTCAGTAATGATGGTAAGCGGCGAAACCTGCACCAGCACTCCACCGATTCGCAACTGACTTGAGGAATAATCGATCTCGGACGTTCTGGCGGCTTCAACTTCCGAGTCCGCCTCTCGTAACTCGATTTCCTCTGCGGTGATGGTGCCATCACTCTCAAAATCACCCTCGACCTGGACCAACAGCCCCGGAACCAATTGCTCGGGACCGGAGAGTGCATCATCGAACTCTGTCTCCGGGGTCACACGGACGGTCAGGCCGTTAATAGTAAAGGTCTCATTCGAGCTGTTGTAGGCAGAAGACACAGGTCCTACAAACTCGATATCACCTTCATCATCCAGGGTGTAACGACGGAAATCGTCGCGCTCAATTTCGTTGGACTGAAGTACACCTCCAACGAGGTTGCCTTCGACTTCAACCGAGACACCAACCGCCAGATCTTCACGAACCAGGCCTGTGAACTCCGCCCCGCCATAGAAGATTACCTGCGATCCGATATTGAACGTCTCGTCCGAAGTGTTGATCGAGGAAATATCACCCTCGAGTTCCACTTCGTTGAAGTCATCAAAATCATCAAGATTCGAGCTCGATCTGAGCCCAAGGTACGAAGCACGGAACTCACCATTCGGAAGCCTCCACCCGGATATCCGGACGAAATCTCCATTTGCCAGATCCACTACTGCCTTGCCTTTGATAACCGTCTGACCATCGATATGGACGGTCCTGCCGAGGATTTCGATGACGGCGGTTTTGGTGATGATATCCCACGGCTGGATAATCAGGATTTCGCCACGAAGGGTATCGTCATAGGTGAGCCCCGAGGCCTCTCCGGTACCGTCGGTGAACCACTCTCCTTGCACCTCGAGTACCATGCCCGTCTGCAAACGGGACTCAGCGGCTAAACCGTCATCGCCACCCACCGATCCTCCAAGAGAGTCGGTATCAAATTTAACCCCATTAACAAACACACTCCCGAACCCGGACACCGGGCCGACGCTCGATCCGGTTCCCCGGATACCCCCATCCGCCACGTCCAGGCTCGTGCCCGCGCCTCCGCCGCAGGCGGAGAGGATTCCCAGTGCCAGGGTGCTGGCAGTCAGTCCGATTGATTGATAGAGCAATTTCCGTTTCATTCGTCTCTCCCTGCCTGCACAGGATCCTCAAAGTAAAAGATGCTCACACCGGTGCGCACCGGCTCGCCGGTGTGGTTGCCAGTGCCGTTGCCCGTAATTCCCCGGTCGTGGGGCCCTAGCCACTTGTCGAGCTGTTCAAGCAGGGCCTGGGACTGGGCAGCGGCATGGACGCGCCAGCGGTCCATGATTTCCGGAGGAATGTTGTCGTAGGTCAGTGTCCGTTGGAACAGGGGCTGCTGGCCTGATTCGCTACTTACAAGGTTATAGTCGATAGTTGCGATAAGGTCAGATACATCTTCCCCGAAGATCTGGAGCATTTCCTCGCTGTCACCCGCCGGCACATAGGCCCGCTGCTTGAGCTCGATCAGCCCCGAGTCACTGTCCACGGACGCCACGCCCACCCGGACCAGCTCGTCCAACACCGCCCGGGGCGGGACATCGCCGCTGTATTGCTTGACCAGTTCACTGAAACTCAGCAAGCCTTCGAACGGCAGCAAGGCCGGCCCGCCATCGCGGGCCTGGAAGGCCTCGTCATGCACCCAACCGGAGACCACCCGGGAAGCGCGGTTGGCATGGGTGGTGGTCTCCCGGACCGGGTTCTCCCCGGCAAGGATCTCGCGCTGGCGTTTGACTTCCTTGCGGGTCAGGCCGGTCATCACTGCTGCCCGGGAATCGGTGGGTTTCCGGCGGCCGCCGGAAAAATCTTCCAGGGCGGCTTCCACATAGGCTCGTTTTACCAACTCCGCGAACTCTCCGAAAGGAATGCCATTACGCAACAGCAATCTGGCAAGAGGGCGCAGAATACGGAACAGTGCCTGGTGCAACGGATTGGTCGGGGTCTTTTTCATGTTTGGGATTGTATTCCCATAGGAACGCTGAACACCAGCGAGGGCGCCCCTGAAGAGCGCCCTGCTGAATCAGGCATCAATTATCGTCGCTGTCATCATCGGAATCCGAATCTTCGACCTCGATTTCGTCGATGACGTATTCACCGCCGGCGTTCCTGGAGTAGTCGACTTCGACATGGTCCCCTACCGAGATACCGGAGGTGGTGCCCAGGAGCTCGAGACCGAGGACGGTGATGCGATCACTGGAGACGGCTGTCACACGACCTTCCAGCTCGAACCCGTCGTCATCGTCGTCCTCACGCTCGATCTTGAGGGCAACGAGGCCACCGCCCAGGTCCGAGGTCTGGATACCCTCGACCTCCAGGTAATCGCCGACATTCAGGCTTTCGATATCCTGGATCCGGCTGACGGTACTGTCATCGTCGTCGTCCCGGTCGTCATCATCGATCAGTGTGTTTGCTGTAATGAACACCTGAACACCGCTTACCACCAACGTTTCGCCGTCACCACCGAGGGATTCGATAACACCGTCCAGCTCGGCCTCACCCTCGCGGGGCTCTATTTCGTCGGCCACGATCACGCCACCGCGGTACTCGCCTTCAACTTTTACCAGCAGACCGTCGCCCAGATCGGATTCCCGGAGGCCGTCGTCGAATTCAGTATCGTTGTCGACCTGGATGGTGAAACCGTTGAGCTGGAACTGGCGGGTGCCGGCGTCATAACTGCCTGCAATGGCGCCGGAGATTTCCACGTCATCGTCGTCATCGAACAGGTCATCTTCATCGTCGATTTCCCGGGCGATCAGCGTGCCGTCTTGGATGTAGCCTTCAACTTCAACTGCCATGCCATTGGCCAGCTCGGATTCGTCGAGATCATCGTCGAATACGGCACTGCTGTAATCCACGGGGTAGCCGTTGACGGTGAAGGTCTGCGCCACATCATCGAGATTGGCGACCATACCTTCGATTTCCACTTCGTTGTCATCATCGAAATCGGTACCGATAGCACGGGCGCCCACAAAGCTTGCCCGGAAGCTGCCATCATCCAGGCGCCAGCCGCTCACCCGCACGCGCCAGTTTGCCGCGGAATCTCGCAGCTCGACCGGGGTGGCGCCTTTGAAGACGGTCTGATCATCCACCCGGATGGTCTGGCCGGCGACGATCAGCTCACCGGTGGTCTCGATTTCGTCCCAGGTCGCGGAGGTCAGCGGGCCACGGAGGGTGTCGTCGTAATCGATCCGGCGGGCCTCGCCCTCACCGGAATCATCCCAGTTGCCGTCGACTTTCAGGATCATGCCCTTTTCCAGCTGGGTCTCACGCTCGATGCCGTCATCGCTGGAAACACTGCCATCGGTCTGGAATCGGGTACCGTTGACGTAGACGCTGCCAAAACCGGTGACCGGGCCAACGCTGGTGCCGTCAGAGGTGGTGCTTACTGTGTCGGTGGAAGTACCGCTGGAGCCGCCTCCGCACGCGGCGAGTGAACCGGCCAGGGCGCCGGTGAGGACAAGCTTTACTGCCAGAGTCAGGGGATTGCGTTT
>NZ_JAWLHI010000050.1:0-29902 GCF_041690455.1 Marinobacter sp. | reverse complement strand
AATGGCAGCACGCTGGCTACCACCTTCATTTCAAACAGGGTCTCTTCAGGGAGATTCTGAATGATGTCGATCTTGTCGAGCTGGCGGTCCGTGTAGACCTTGAAACGCCGTTCCTCGAACTCCGTAGTGGGAATCCGGTTCGGAAAGGTGACGATGGAGTTCATAGATCGCCCTCTGTTGTTGCCAATGACTGAAAAAGTGGTCGGACCACTTTTCCGGTGGTTAAAAAACGGGCAGGCAAGTATACATAAATCGGAATTTATTTTCAGGTCTAATTAAAAAAAGTCACCAGAGATGTAGGGTGTGATACCTGGCGGAGCTTAAAAGTAACTGAAAATAAAGAAAAAACAGTTCCAGGGTAGGGGAAGATCGATGCCGGATCATTTAGTAACGCTATGAATTTCGGGCGTGTTCGGAAAACTACGACCTTGGTCTGATTCTGGTTGTGTGGTGGTCTGAAAAAGGTCATTCTTGCGTAAGTAACCGCAATGGAATGTTGTTCGAAGGGTCGTAAAGGCCCATTTGATTGCTTTGCTCAATCAAAATGTAGTAAAAACACTACAACTTCGGGCGCATCAATTTGAGCACGCTCTCGAACCACCGGCTTGCCGCGGGCCAAAAGCCTGATTCCACAGGGCCGGCCGGGCAGGAAAACTTTGAAAGCTGTTCTATGCTTGATGGAGGTTCCATGTACTGTCCTGCAGTACCGCCATCAGGCTGATACACCCATAACAATTACTCTGCATTTCACGCAGCTTATCGACACCGTATGCGCAGCGGCTGCTGATCGTGGCCCGCGCTGCACCTTTTGATGCCAAGGGGAGGGTTTGATGTACCAGGACGATGATCCCATTGAAACCAGTGAATGGCTTGACGCACTGGAATCTCTGATCGAGAACGAAGGCGTTGAGCGAGCCAAATACATTCTGGAGCGACTCTCCGAGCGCGCCAGCCGCGATGGCACCGAGTTGCCGTATTCCATCACTACGCCGTTCCGCAACTCCATTCCTGTCACCCAGCAGGCGCAGATGCCCGGTGATCTGTTCATGGAGCGTCGTATCCGTTCCCTGATCCGCTGGAATGCCATGGCCATGGTGGTTCGCGCCAACAAGCGCCCGGGCGATCTGGGTGGCCACATTTCCACCTTCTCCTCAGCGGCCACGCTGTACGACGTGGGCTTCAACTATTTCTTCCACGGTGGCGACGAGAAGCGCGAGTCCGATCTGGTGTACTTCCAGGGCCACGCGGCGCCGGGTATTTACGCCCGCTCTTTCCTGGAAGGCCGTTTTGAGGAATCCCAGCTGGACAAGTACCGCGAAGAAGTGGATGGCGAAGGCCTGTCCTCCTACCCGCACCCCTGGCTGATGCCGGATTACTGGCAGTTCCCGACGGTGTCCATGGGTCTTGGTCCCATCCAGTCGATCTACCAGGCCCACGTGATGAAGTACCTGCATAATCGTGAGCTGATCGATATGGACGGCCGCAAGGTGTGGGCGTTCGTGGGTGACGGTGAGTGCGACGAGCCTGAAACCCTGGGTTCCATCTCCAAGGCCGGGCGCGAGAACCTGGATAACCTGATCTGGGTGGTCAACTGTAACCTGCAACGCCTCGATGGCCCGGTCCGTGGTAACGGCAAGATTGTCCAGGAGCTGGAAGGCGTGTTCCGGGGTGCCGGCTGGAACGTGATCAAGGTGGTCTGGGGCCGCATGTGGGATCCGCTGTTCGAGAAAGATCAGAACGGGGTCATGCAGCGTGCCATGGACGAAATCTGCGATGGTGAGTTGCAGAATCTCACGTTCAAGGGCCCGGCCTATACCCGCAAGGAGTTCTTTGGCAGATCACCGGAGCTGGCCAAGCTTGCCGAGAACCTGTCCGATGAAGACATCCAGAAGCTGAATCGTGGTGGTCACGACCCGTACAAGGTTTATGCGGCCTATCATCGTGCGGTCAACCAGGCCAACGGCAAGCCGACGGTGATCCTGGCTCACACCATCAAGGGCTACGGTTTCGGGGCAGCGGGCGAAGCCCAGAACACGGCCCATTCCCTGAAGAAACTGGATATCGACACCCTGAAGGAATTCCGCGACCGCTTCGGTGTGCCCCTGAAGGACGACGAGTTGGAGAATGTTCCCTACTACCGCCCGGCACCGGACAGCCCCGAGCTGGTCTACATGAAAAAGCGCCGGCAGGAACTGGGTGGCTTCTACCCCAAGCGCAACAAGGATTGCCAGCCGCTGCAGATCCCTGATCTGGACATCTTCAAGCAGGTGCTCGAAGGCTCCAATGGCCGTGAGATCTCCACCACGATGGCATTCGTGCGCATTCTGACCGCCCTGGTGAAGGACAAGCGGATCGGTAAGCGCGTGGTACCGATCGTGCCGGACGAAGCCCGGACCTTCGGTATGGAAGGCATGTTCCGTCAGCTGGGTATCTACACCTCCGAGGGCCAGAAGTACGTGCCCCAGGACCGGGACCAGATCATGTACTACCGGGAGGACAAGAAAGGCCAGATCCTGCAGGAAGGCATTAACGAAGACGGTGCCATGGCCACCTGGATGGCGGCCGCCACCTCCTACAGCTCCAACAGCTTCCCGCTGATCCCGTTCTATGTGTTCTATTCCATGTTCGGTTTCCAGCGTGTGGGCGACCTGGCCTGGGCCTCCGGCGACATGCAGGCCCGCGGCTTCCTGATCGGTGGTACTGCCGGCCGCACCACGCTCAACGGTGAAGGCCTCCAGCACCAGGACGGTCACAGCCACGTGCTCGCCAACACCATTCCGAATTGCAAGGCCTACGACCCGGCCTACGGTTACGAGATGGCAGTCGTGATCCGCCACGGTATGAAAGAGATGTTCGAGGAGAACCGGAACGTCTTCTACTACCTGACCATCGAAAACGAGAACTACGAACAGCCCGCCATGCCGAAAGACTGTGAAGACGGCATCATCAAGGGCATGTACAAGTTTGAATCGGTGGAGACCAAGGGCCGCAAGAAGAGCCCGCGGGTCCAGCTTCTGGGCTCCGGTGCCATCATGAACGAAGTGCGTGAAGCTGCCCAGATGCTGAAGGACGATTGGGGCGTGGCCTCCGACGTCTGGAGTGTGACCAGCTACAACGAACTGGCCCGTGACGGCCAGCATGTGGAACGCTGGAACCACCTGCACCCGGACGACAAACCCAGGAAAGCCTACGTGACCCAGATGCTGGAAGATGCCCAGGGGCCGGTGGTGTCTTCCACCGACTACATCAAGCTGCATTCCGAGCAGCTGCGGGCATTCATCCCCAAGACCTTCATGACCCTGGGCACCGACGGCTTCGGCCGCAGCGATACCCGCGAGAAGCTGCGTAACTTCTTCGAGGTGGATCGCTACTATGTGACCGTTACCGCTCTGGCGGCCCTGGCCAAAGATGGAGAGATCAAGCAGGAACAGGTTCTCGAAGCGATGCGCAAGTACGGAATCGACCGCAACAAAACGAACCCGGTGCTGAGCTAAGGAGACCGCCATGAGTGAACAGGAAATCAAGGTTCCCGATCTCGGCGGTGCTGATGAAGTCGAGATCATCGAAATCATCGTCAGCGAAGGGGATTCGGTTGAGGAAGAAGATCCGATTCTGACCGTGGAATCCGACAAGGCGTCGGTCGAACTGCCGGCGCCGACCGCCGGCAAGATCACCAGGATCACCGTCAAGGTGGGTGACAAGGTCAGTGAAGGCGATGTCGTCGGCATGATCGACGCGTCCGGTGGAGCGGGTGAGTCCGCGGAGGACGCGGGTGAGCCCGAGCAGCAAGCGGAGAAGGTCGAGGAGAAATCCGAGACCAAATCCGAAGAGAGCAAGCCGGCGCCGAAGAAAAAATCCGGCGGCAGCCGCAAGGAAACGGTCAAGGTGCCGAACCTGGACGGTTTCGACAATGTGCCGGTCATCGAGATCAACGTCTCCGAAGGCGACACCATCGAGGCGGACGCTCCGCTGGTGACGGTGGAATCCGACAAGGCGACGATGGAAGTGCCGTCCCCCTATGCTGGCAAGGTGGAAAAAATCCTGGTTAAGGAGGGCGACAAGCTCTCCGAGGGTGACGACCTGCTGGAAATGACCGTCGTCGAGGAAGGCGGCGAAGAAGAGGAAGCACCTTCCGAGCCGGCGAAGGAAGAGAAGGCGGAAAGCAAGCCTGCGGAGAAGTCCACGCAGGAATCGGCGCCGCAGCCCCAGGGTTCCACCTACGAACCGCCTGCGCCGGGTGCCAAGGTCCATGCCGGCCCGGCCGTACGCAAGCTGGCGCGGGAACTGGGCGCGGACCTGACTCGTGTGAAAGGCTCCGGCCCGAAAGGCCGCATTATCAAGGATGATGTCCACGCCTACGTGAAGAGCCAGTTGCAGCAGGCCCAGCAGGGTGCCGGCGTGGCGACGGGTTCCGGCATACCGGGCGTGAAACTGCCGGACTTCAGCCAGTTTGGCGAAGTGGAGCGCGAGTCCATGTCGCGCATGATGGCGGCCACGGCCACCAACATGCAGCGTAGCTGGCTGAACGTGCCCCACGTGACCCAGTTCGACGAAGCCGACATCACCGAGATGGAAAGCTTCCGCAAGGCGCAGAAGGCGGCGGGCGAGAAGAAGGGCGTGAAGATGACCCCGCTTCCGTTCCTGCTTAAGGCCTGTGCGGCGGCACTGGCGGAACTGCCCCAGTTCAACGTGTCCCTGGACATGGAGCGCAAGGAGGTGGTTCGCAAGAAGTACATCCACATCGGTATCGCGGTGGATACCCCGCATGGTCTGATGGTTCCGGTCATTCGTGACGTGGACCAGAAAGGGCTGTGGGATTTGGCGGCCGAGAGTGCCGAGCTGGCCCAGCAGGCACGGGACAAGCTGCTGAAGCCTACCGAGATGCAGGGCGCCTGCTTTACCATCACCAGTCTGGGTGGTATCGGTGGTACGGCGTTCACACCGATCGTGAACACGCCGGAGGTGGCTATTCTCGGTGTCTCCAAGGCGGCCATGAAGCCGGTCTGGGATGGCAACGAGTTCCAGCCGCGGCTGATGCTGCCGCTGTCGCTGTCCTATGATCACCGTGCGGTGAACGGGGCCGATGCGGCCAGGTTTAGCAATCTGCTGACGCAGCTGTTGGGGGATATTCGGACCCTGCTGCTGTAGGTTTTAAGCTCCGTGCTATGCGCCTCCAGGCCTGAGGGCTGGGAGGCGCGACAAAGGCCGGGGCCACGTTTCAGGACACGCTACAAGCACATCCCTGTGCGCTTGTTTCGGGCCGTCCATGGCCCTCAACAGTCCTGAAACGCGGCCCCGGCCTTTGTCGTTCTGGCTCTTCAGATACCTCTGCAATGTTCAGCCGGCCCGGGGTCAGAAGAAATCCTTCTTCTGACCCCTTTCTTGGATCGATCCCTGGAGCCGAGGCGCTACTCCGGGGTCTGAAGAACACTTTCTTCTGACCCCATTCCTGGACTGATCCCCAAAGCTTTGGCGCTGAATTCCAAAACGGGGTCAGGTGAAGGTTTTCATCAGACCCCTGAGTTGCTTCAGACCTTGGGGTTGGCCAAACAATACCGAGTCAGAGCGGATCGGAGCGCAGTGCAGCGACAAAACCTGGCTCTCTCCCAGAAACGAAAAAGCCCCGGCAAATGCCGGGGCCTTTCCGAGTTAACTTCTAAAAAGGAAGGATTAGAAGCTGTACTGGGCTGCGAACATCAGACGGTTCGCGTCAGCGGAATCGCCGGCAACGGTTTCCTGATCGAAGTAACCATACTCAACGCCCATCATGACGTTTTGGACCGGTGTCCACATATAGTTGACGAACAGGTTCTGGTTGGTTTCCGGCGCTGCATCAGTCAGCGAAGAATTTGCAACCGCATCGTCCAGATCCTGCGTAGTCATGCCGTAGGCCACGTTGATGCTGCTGCCACCACCCAGCGCCATGCTGACACCGACGTTTCCGCCATAGGCTTCGATGGTTTCAATGCTAGTTCCATCCATGTACGCGCTTGGGCCGTAGTAGTTGCTGCCGGAGCGCCACAGATAACCGGTTGCGCCATCGGTGTAGTTGACCGAGCCCTGAACAGAAAACATGTCGCTCAGTTTCAGTTTTGCGCTACCATGGACCGAGAAGCCGATTGCGCTGTCATCGTTGGTGCCATCATCAGCTGTGACCTGGCTGGCTGAAGCAGAGGCTGCGAAGGAGACGGCGTCAGCCGAGTCTTCGAAGCGTGCAGTAAACGCTGGAGCCGAAGTGCGGCCTGAGCCGTCCACGATAGCTTGAGCGCTTGGATCTTCAATGGCGAAGGACATCGGTCCAGTGGTGTAGCGAACCTGCTCGGTGCGATCCCAGCTACCGTGGCTGCCTGCTATGCCGTCAAAGTCGAGTGTCGGGGTGAAGGCCACGAAGCTGATGGTGTTAGACCAGGTGCGACCAGCCAGAACGTTATTGTAGGTGCCGTAGGCGTGACGCATACGCAGGCTGCCTGCGCTGTTGCCGGAGCCACGGAAGTCACCCTCAACGTTTACCATCACGCCAGAGGAGTGGTTTACTTTTACGCCGAGACGGCTCTGCTGTACGTCAGCGCCAAAGTGGCCATCAATCTCTTCGTTGGCGGGAGTAAAAGAACCCGCGCGAGTAGAAACTGCACGGTTGTCGTCCAGATCATAGCTCATGTTGAGTCGGGCAAAACCATACAGGCTAGCCTCGGTGTCATCGCCGACGTCCAGAGTGAGAGCGCCTGCTTGTCCCGCTACGCCCATCACAGCTACTGCTGCCGTCGCACGAATTGCCATTCTCAGTTTGTTATTACTTTGCATCGTTGTTGTCTCCACACATTTGTTGTTGTTGGACCCACAAACAAGGTAGTTACGAATCCATGACAATTCAAATAAATTCGTCGATTAGTTAGACGAATGTCTATAGTTGATTTTCGTTGATATACAGACATCTGCAGTTGACCTTTCGTCGTAATGGTGAGCAATGACCTCCCAAAGTACATGCCTTACAGACAACACCTTTGCCTTTCTGGATATTGAAACCACCGGGGGCAATTCGTCCCATGACCGCATAACCGAAATCGGCATCCGGTTCTGGCGGGCCGGGGAGGTGGTCGGAGAGTGGCAGACACTGCTTAACCCGGAAACCAGGATTTCCCCCTTTATTGAACGGCTTACCGGCATCAGCAATGAGATGGTGGCGGAGGCGCCGTTGTTTGCGGAGGTGGCCGACGAGCTGGAAGCGCAGTTGAAGGATTGTGTGTTTGTGGCCCACAACGCGCGATTTGATTACGGCTTCATTAAATCCGAGTTCCGGCGGCTGGGCAGGATGTTCTCGGCACGGGTGCTGTGCACGGTGAAGCTCTCAAGAAGGCTGTATCCGGAGTTCCGGCGCCACAACATGGATGCGCTGATTGTCCGTCATGGCCTGGCGCAGGTGCAGCGGCATCGGGCCATGGGAGATGTATCGGCCATGCTGGCTTTTTTCGAGCACGCCCGGAACGAGCATGGCGCCGAGCACATGGAGAACGCCATCCGGGAGTTGTTGCATAAGCCCAGCGTACCCTCGAACCTGCCGCCGGGGATCATGGATGAGTTGCCGCGGGTACCGGGCGTGTACCGCTTCTACGGTGAAAACGACGTGTTGCTCTATGTCGGCAAGAGCGCCAACATTGCCCAGCGGGTCGCGTCCCACTTTTCCGGGGACCACAACTCCAGCCGGGGCGTGCGGATGTCGGAAAGCCTGCGGCGGGTCGAGTGGACGGAGACCGCCGGTGAGCTTGGTGCGCTGATGCTGGAGCTGAAGCAGATCAAGGGCCTCAAGCCCATGTTCAACCGTCGGTCCCGGGCGGCGAAGAACCTGGTCAGCATCGAGCTGACAACCAACGAATCCGGCTACCTGCAGGCGCGGCTGGTGCGGGAGATCGAACCGCACCGGCTCGGGGACTATTTCGGACTGTTCCGCAGCAAGCGGGATGCCGAGCGCGCTCTCAGCGGCATCGCGGCCAAAAACGAGCTGTGCAACCAGCTGCTGGGCCTGGAGTCGGAGCACGAAGGTGCCTGCTTCCAGCGCACCCTCGGCCGTTGCAACGGTGCCTGTGAAGGGGAGGAAGATGTTGTCCGTTACAACCTGCGGATGCAGATCGCCTTCCATGGCCTGCGCCTGGCAACCTGGCCCTGGCCGGGACCGGTCGGCATTGTCGAGCGCAACGAGAAAACAGGGCGGACGGACATCCTGGTGGTCTACAACTGGATACATGTCGCCACCGTTCACCACGAAGACGAACTCCACGACCTCTCCCTGCGCGGGCAGTCAGTGACCTTTGACCTCGATTCGTACAAACTGTTGATCAAGACACTTCTCGGGCGAGGCAGTAAATCACCGCGCCTGATCGAACTTCCGGCCACTGGCACACCGGATGTTCTTATGCCCTGAGTGGCGTATTATGGAACGGTCCGCACTCGTACCTAGTGCGAATCTGAAACATTGCCTGCTATGTTAAAGGTTTAGATCCCGCTGAGAGAGATTTATGAACAAAGAGCCCGTTTCCCGCGAACTGTTTGATGAAGTCATGGTGCCCAACTACGCCCCCGGAAGCATCATTCCGGTGCGCGGTGAAGGCTCCCGCATCTGGGACCAGGAAGGTCGTGAGTTCGTGGATCTCCAGGGTGGCATCGCCGTAACCTGCCTCGGCCACTGCCACCCCGGGCTCATCGGCGCACTCCAGGAACAGGCCGAGAAAATCTGGCACCTGTCCAACGTCATGACCAACGAACCGGCCCTGCGCCTGGCCAAGACCCTGTGCGACCTCACCTTCGCTGAACGGGTATTCTTCGCCAACTCCGGTGGCGAAGCCAACGAAGCCGCCTTCAAACTGGCCCGCCGCTATGCGTGGGAACACTACGGCCCGGAGAAGAACGAAATCATCTCGTTCAAGAACTCCTTCCACGGCCGGACCCTGTTCACCGTCAGCGTCGGCGGCCAGCCCAAGTACCTGGAAGGCTTCGAACCGGCTCCGGGCGGCATCCGTCACGCCGAGTACAACAACCTGGACTCGGTTAAGGCCCTGATCTCCAAAGAGAAAACCTGCGCCGTCGTGGTTGAACCGATCCAGGGCGAAGGCGGCGTCATGCCCGCCGATCAGGAATTCCTGGAAGGCCTGCGCAAACTGTGCGACGAGAGCGATGCCCTGCTGGTTTTCGACGAAGTTCAGACCGGCGTCGGCCGCACCGGCCATCTGTACGCCTACGAAATGTATGACGTCGTCCCGGACATCCTCTCCAGCGCCAAAAGCCTCGGCGGCGGCTTCCCGGTAGCAGCCATGCTCACCACCGCCAAAATCGCCGCCAGCCTCGGCGTCGGAACCCACGGCAGCACCTACGGCGGCAACGCCCTGGCCTGCGCAGTGGCCCAGAAAGTGGTCGACACCATCAGCCAGCCGGAAATCCTCAAAGGCGTCAAAGCCCGTTCCGACAAACTTCGCAAAGGTATGATGGACATCGGCGAGCGTTATGGAATCTTCAGCGAAGTCCGCGGTGCCGGCCTGCTGCTGGGCTGCGTGCTCACTGAAAAATGGCAGGGCAAGGCCAAGGACTTCCTGAATGCGGGTCTGGATGAAGGCGTGATGGTGCTCGTTGCCGGCGGAAACGTTGTCCGCCTGGCGCCGTCCCTGATCATCCCGGATCAAGATATTGAAGAAGCGCTGGAGCGGTTTGAAAAAGCTGTTCAGAAAGTAACGGCCTGACTCCAGAATCAGGGCAGGGGCTGCTAACGCTTCCCGGGAATGTTGAAGGCCAGGGATGGCCTGAAACAAGCGCACATGGACGTGCTCGTAGCGGTTCCCGGGAAGCGTTAGCAGTCACTGGCCGGTCAGGCACCGCAATATTAGCGGCAAGCTCAGGAGTAAAAAGGCATTGGATATGTGGCTAGTCCGTCCGGCAACCCCAGCTGATCTGGAATCGATCCTGGAAATCGCAGGCACTCAAGGCGCGAGACTGTCCTCGACGCTCCCGAAACAGAAGGAAGCCCTGGCCAGCAAAATCCGCCATTCCCAGGACTCCTTCGCCGGCAAAACCAACGCCGAAGAACCCCCGAGATTCCTCTTCGTCCTCGAAAACACCGAAACCGGCGAGATCCTCGGCACCGCCGGCATCGACGCCCGCGCCGGTAACGGCCAGCCGTTCTACAACTACCGCCGCGACGCCCTCATCCACGCCTCCCACGAACTGGGCGTCTCCCGCCGCGTCGAAGTGCTGTACCCCAGCCACGGCCTGACCGACCAGAGCCTGCTGTGCTCCTTCGCCATCAAACCCGAACTGCGAACCACCGACGCCTTCGAACTGCTGTCCCGCGCCCGCCTGATGTTCATCGCCGAAAACCGGCCATGGTTCAGCAACCGCATGGTCGTCGAGATCCAGGGTATTCAGGAGGATGATGGCAGCGTGCCATTCTGGGACAGCCTGGGCCGCCACTTCTTCAACATGGATTTTCAGGCTGCGGATCAGTACTCCGGAACCCTCAGCAAGACCTTCATTGCTGAACTGATGCCACCCAATCCGATCTACGTCACCCTTCTCAGCGCCAGGGCCCAGGAAGCGCTGGGTCAGCCGCACAAGCTGACGGTCCCAAACCTGGAGCTGCTGCAGCGGGAAGGTTTCCATGCCGGATGCTATCTCGATATCTTCGATGCCGGCCCGGTGCTCGAGGCCCGCACCGACAGCCTGCGGACACTGGTCACCAGCGATCGTAAGGAACTGCATGGCAGCCATGAAGATACCGGGGAAACCTGCCTGATCGCTGCGGGAGAAGGCAATGATTTCCGCTGCGCCCTGACGCCGGTGGCGGTCAACCTCGAAGGGAAAGCAAGAGTTCCCGTACGCACCTGGCAGCTGCTCAACAAGAGCGCCGGCGACACGGTAAGGATCGCGCCACTATGATTCGGAATCGCAAACAGGAGGCCCGACCATGCTGGTAATCCGGCCACTGCAGGAAAACGACCTCGACGATCTCTACACCATGGCGCTCAATGCAGGAAAGGGCCTGACCACCCTGCCAGCGGATCGTGAGCTGCTGCAACGCAAGATCAATCATGCCCGGGAAACCTTCAATCAGCGCTGTGCGCCGGAAGCCGGGCTATACCTGTTTGCTCTCGAGGATACCGCCACAGGCAAGGCCGTGGGCATCAGCGGGATCGAGGCCCGGGTCGGGCTGGACGAAGTGTTCTATAACTACCGGCTGAGCCTCACCGTCAACGCATCGAAAGAGCTCGGTGTGCACGTGCGCACGCCAACCCTGCAACTGTCCAACGACATGACCGACACCAGTGAGATCTGCTCGCTGTTGCTGTCGGATGACTACAAGGGCGGCGGCAACGGGCTGCTGCTGTCCCGTTGCCGGTTCATGTACCTGGACGAGTTCCGCAAGCACTTCTCCGAGAAGGTGTTTGCGGAGATGCGGGGCGTCTCAGACCGGAACGGTCAGAGCCCGCTCTGGGATGCGCTAGGGGCCAAGTTCTTCGATATGGAATTCAGCGAAGCGGACAAGCTGTCCGGGCTCGGCAACAAGTCGTTCATCGCCGAACTGATGCCCAAGTACCCCATTTACGTGCCGATGTTGCCGGACTCGGCGCGGGCGGTCATTGGCCGGGTGCACGAGAATACCGTGCCGGCGCTGAAGATGCTGCAGGCCGAGGGCTTCAACTTCAACGGTCTGGTGGACATCTTTGATGGCGGCCCGGTGGTGGAGGCGTTTGTGCACAATATCCGCACCATCCGCGAGAGCGTGAACCGCTATGTCCTGGTCACCAGCAAACCCATGAGCCTGGAGGCGCCGCCGGCGGAACGGGTGATGGTTTCAAACCGCTCGTTCCGGGACTTCCGGGTGACCACGATGCCGGCGAAGTACATCGGCCCCGAGACCGTCCGGATGCCACCGGAGGTGGCCGAGGCGTTGCAGGTGCAATCCGGGGATTCAGTGCGCCTGGCACTCTTGAAAGAAGGCGGTTTCTGGCCCATTCATTCCCATAGGGAAAGCGAAAATACTGATGAACTATCCCAGAGCAGGATCAAGAAGTACCGCAGCCATTCCTCGTGGGACTGAGGCGCGGATGACAGGAACTCCAGGACCGGGAGGTGTATGACCATGGCCAATCTGACAGGTGAAATCTTTATCGACGGACTATGGCTGACCGGCCACGGTCTGCCCTTCGAATCCATTCAACCGGTGACCGGTGAAACCGTCTGGGACGGTACCGGCGCCAACCTGGAAGACGTCGATGCCGCCGTCCGTGAAGCCCGCAATGCGTTTGTGAAATGGCAGCGCAAGAGTTTTGCCGAGCGGCAGGCCGTGGTTGAGGCGTTCCGTGACCAGTTGGAAGCGCACAAGGAGGACCTGGCGCACCAGATTGGCCTTGAGACCGGCAAGCCGTTGTGGGAATCCCGCACCGAGGTGGCCGCCATGATTGGCAAGGTGGCGATTTCCATCAAGGCTTACAACGAACGTACCGGTCACAGCGAGTCCGACGTAGCCGGCGGCCATGCCGTGTTGCGGCACCGGCCCCACGGCGTGGTGGCGGTGTTCGGCCCCTACAACTTCCCGGGGCATCTGCCTAACGGTCATATTGTGCCGGCCCTGCTGGCGGGCAATACCGTGGTGTTCAAACCCAGCGAGCTGACCCCGGGCGTGGCGGAAATGACGGTCAAATACTGGGAAAAGGCCGGGCTGCCCGATGGCGTGATCAACCTGGTGCAGGGCGCCGCGGCAACCGGCAAGTCCCTGGCCAGCCACCCCATGATTGACGGCCTGTTCTTCACCGGCAGCTCCACCGTGGGTCACCTGTTGCATCAGCAGTTCAGCGGCCAGCCCGAAAAAATCCTGGCCCTGGAAATGGGCGGCAACAACCCGCTGATCGTCCAGGATGTGGCGGATGTCGATGGCGCGGTCCACCATGCCCTCCAGTCGGCGTTCCTGTCAGCAGGGCAGCGTTGCACCTGCGCCCGCCGCCTGCTCGTGCCCAAGGGCAAGAAGGGAGACCAGTTCCTGGACCGCCTGGTGGAGGTGGCCGGCAAGATCAAGGTTGGTGAGTTCGATGCCGATCCCCAGCCCTTCATGGGCTCGGTGATCTCCGTGGAAGCGGCGGACAAGTTGCTGGCGGCCCAGGCAAGCATGCTGGAGCAGGGCGGCAAGTCGCTGCTGGAGATGAAGCAGCTGAAGCCGGAGACCGGGCTCTTGTCGCCGGGCATTGTCGACGCTACCGGCCTGGATCTGACCGATGAGGAATTCTTCGGTCCGTTGCTCACGGTCTATCGCTACAAGAGCTTCGATGAGGCGTTGGAGCTGGCCAACAATACCCGCTATGGCCTGTCAGCCGGCCTGCTGTCGGATGATCGAAAGCTCTACGACCGGCTGGTGGAAGAGATCCGGGCCGGCATCGTGAACTGGAACCGGCCGTTGACCGGTGCCAGCAGCGCCGCCCCCTTTGGCGGTGTGGGCGCCAGCGGCAACCATCGCCCGAGCGCCTACTATGCTGCCGATTACTGTGCCTGGCCTATGGCCTCCCTGGAGGCCCGCAAGAGCGAACTGCCCGAAAGCCTGGCGCCGGGCCTGACCTTTGACTGATGACTGACGGAAGCGGAAGCGAAGCATGAGCCAACACGCGGTGGAAGCAAACTTTGATGGCCTGGTGGGGCCCACGCACAACTACGCCGGGTTGTCCTGGGGCAATGTCGCCTCCAAGTCCAATGTGAGATCTGTCTCGAATCCGAAGGAAGCGGCGCTCCAGGGTCTGGCCAAGATGAAGCAGCTGGCCGACCGGGGCTACGTTCAGGGCATCCTGCCACCCCACGAGCGGCCACATCTTCCGACCCTGCGGGCGCTCGGGTTCACGGGCTCCGATGGGGACATTCTCAAGAAAGCAGCGGCTGAAGCGCCAGCACTCCTGGCGGCGGTTTCCTCGGCATCGCCCATGTGGACCGCAAACGCCGCAACGGTTTCGCCCAGTGCCGATACCGCGGATCCCCGGGTGCATTTCACCCCCGCCAACCTGAGCGCCAAGTTCCACCGGTCCATCGAGCATGCGGTGACCGGTCGCGCCCTGAAAGCCATCTTCAGCGACGAAAGCTATTTTGCCCATCACCCGGCGTTGCCGTCGGTCAGTCATTTCGGGGATGAAGGCGCGGCCAATCACACCCGGCTGTGCGGCGGTTACGGTGAGCCCGGCGTGGAACTGTTTGTTTACGGCCAGGTTGCCTTCAATGAGGAGGCCCCGGCGCCCCAAAGATACCCGGCGCGGCAGACTCTGGAAGCGTCACAGGCGATTGCCCGGTTGCATGGCCTGCGGGACCGTAACCTGGTGTTTGCCCAGCAGAACCCGGCGGCGATTGATGCCGGCGTGTTCCACAATGACGTCATCGCCGTGGGCAATGGCAACACCCTGTTCTACCACGAGATGGCGTTCCTGGAGGAGGAGCGGGTGCTGGCAGATATCCGCTCCCGTCTCTCCGGGGCAGAGCTGGAAACGGTCCGCGTCAGCAGCGACGACGTACCCCTCGAGGATGCGGTCGCCTCCTATCTGTTCAACAGTCAGCTGTTGAATACGCCCGACGGCATGCTGCTGGCAGTCCCGGGAGAGTGCCGGGAAGTTACCACGGTCAGCCGGTACCTGGACTCCCTGGTGGCCTCTGGCGGCCCGATTACCTCGGTGGAAGTGTTTGATGTCAAACAGTCCATGAGGAACGGTGGTGGTCCGGCCTGCCTGAGATTGCGGGTGGTGCTGACCGACGATGAGCTCAAGGCAATCAACCGGGGTGTGATCCTGACGGACCAGTTGTATGAGCGATTGACCACCTGGGTGGAAGCCCACTACCGGGATGAGCTGTCCGTGGAGGATCTGGGCGATCCCATGTTGCTGGAAGAGGTGCGCAAGGCGCTGGATGAGCTCACCGGCATTCTGGGGCTCGGCTCGATCTACGACTTCCAGCTTTGAGGTTGCGGGACTCAGGCACTGATCGACGAGGTCAGCATGTCCATGGTGTGCCGGATGAGGGTATCTGCGGAGAAATCGCTGGTGCCCTCGGCCATCTCCGCCTGGCACAGCAAAATCACCCCGTGCAGTGCACCGCGCAGGTAGAGCGCGGTCTCGAGGGGATCTCGAATCCGTTCCCGGCTCATGGTGCCATCGGCAAGCCCCTGCTCGATGGCGCCCACCATCAGCTCCATCAACCCGTTCTTGGAGCAGAGCATCTCGTGTGCCTGGATTTCGTCGGCATCCGCCATGGCGGTGGAAGCCTTGGTCAGGGCCGAGAAGTAGTCCGGTTCGTCCTGGTAGAACCGGTAATAGGCCTCACCCATGGCCCGGATCTGGGCCAGCCCCTTGCTCTGTGTTTTCCGCGCTTCCTCGAACCGGCTCACCAGGCTCTGGCCCGCCCGCAACATGATGCCCCGCTGAATCGCTGCCTTGTCCTTGAAGTACACGTACAGCAGGGCACGGCTCAGGCTGGCGGTGCGGGCGATGTCATCCATCGAGGTCTTGTCATACCCCTTCTCTGAAAACACCAGTTCCGCGGCGTCCAGGATGGCGTCGTAGCGGGCCTGCTTTTCGCGTTCGCGGCGGGATTTCAGTGGTTCACTCATGGGGCTTTCCCGTTGGTTCAAACAGCCAGGTCATGATACCTGAAACGCGATAAGAACCGATTATTGACAAAATGTCAAAGAATGACATTATGTCTGAAAACTGGGCGGGGCAGTCCAGGGATGCGATTGCCCCATCCGAAGACAGGGATGGAAGGATCGGTTATGAAAATGCATCGACTTGTCGCAGCGGTCGTTCCCGTTGCGCTGTTCTCATTGTTGCTGGCGGGCTGCAAGGCCGGCGAGGTGTCACCGGACGCGAAACCCACCGCTGTTTCCGTCCGTGTTGCAGAGGTATCCGGCGGACTCGAAGAGGAATTGCCCCTGCGCTTCTCCGGTATCGTTCAGGCGGCGCAGCGCGCGACCCTGACCTTCCAGGTCAGCGGTACTCTCAGGGAGCGTTCCGTTGAGCTGGGTGAAAGCGTGAAGGCCGGGGACGTGCTGGCCCGCGTCTATAATCCCGCCCTGGAACCGGCCACGGATTCGGCCCGGGCCCGGCTCGAAGAACTGGTGACCCAGTACGAACAGGCGGCGCGCGAGTGGGAGCGTTCCAGCCGCCTGCATGAGCGGGGCGTGGTCTCGGAGCAGGCACTGGAACAACTTGCCGCCCGGCGGGACAGCCTGAAAGCCAGTGTCGCGACGGCCGAGGCCTCCCTGGCGGAGGCCATGCGGTTGCTGGAGGAGAGCACCCTGAAGGCACCCTTCGCCGGCCGCATTGAAGCTCTGCTGGTGGAGAAAGACGAGTTTGTGGCTGCCGGTCAGCCGGTCATGCGGTTGTCGTCTCCCAGCGGCCGGGAAGTGGAAGTGCGGGTGCCGGCTTATCTGCTGGACCACGTCAGCCTCGGGCAAACGTTGCCGGTGTGGGCGGTCCATGACCGGAATCTGCCCGCGGTGACGGGATCGGTGGTCGAGATTGCCCAGGGCAGTGCGATCCGGGGCGAACTGCACCCGGTACTGGTCAGCCTGCCGGAAGCGTCCCTGGAGCCCGGGCAGCCGGTGGAAGTGGGTATCACCCCAACCAGCGTCCCGGCAATGACAGTGCCCCTGTTGTCGGTCCTCCGGGATCCCGGTGGTACCACTGTATTCCGGGTGCGCGATGACCGGGCCGATCGTATCCCGGTGCAGGTTCAGAGTATTGTCGGTGAACAGGTGGCCGTCCGCTCCGAAGCCCTTAAGCCGGGCGATCAGGTGGTCTATGCCGGCATGACGCGGCTGGCGGACGGCGATACCGTGGAGATCCGGCGATGACCCGCCGGCTGCTGAACGGCCAGCGACTGCTGGGCATGGTGGTGACCATGCTGTGCCTGCTCGGGATTGCCGCCTACAGCACCATGCCCCGGCAGGAGGATCCTTCCTTCCCCTACCGGGCGGGGCTGATCACGGTGAACTACCCGGGTGCCAGTGCCGAGGCAGTGGAGCGGCTGGTTCTGCAGCCCCTGGCCGATGAGTTGCGCCAGGTGGAGGAAGTGGAATTCAGCCAGGGTACGGCCCGTACCGGGGTGGCCCTGGTCAGGCTGCGGCTGGAAGATCACATTTACGATACCGATCCGGCCTGGGACCGGGTGCGGCAGGCTATGGAACGGGCCAGGCGGGATTTCCCCGATGACGTGGGGCAGATGGCCCTGGACGACCGCCTGATCGATATCCCAGCCATCGTGCTGGCTGTCGGGGGCTCGCCGTCAGTGACCGAGCTCTCCGCGGTCGCCGAGCGCTTGAAACGCAATCTGGCCGATATCCCCGGTGTATCCCGCATCGAACTGGACGGTGACGCCGACGAGCAGATTACCCTGGCCCTGGATGATGCCGCCTTGTTCCGCCTGGGCATCTCTCCCTCCCGGGTGCTCGATACCCTGGCAAGGCGGAACCAGACCATCCCTGGTGGATTTGTCGTTGTGGACGGCCGACGGTTGTCGGTCCTGCCCAACAGTGAATTCGCCGATATTGATGCCATCCGCGCCACACCGATAGAACTGCCCGATGGCTCCCAGGTGCCGCTGGCGGCTGCCGCCGACGTCTGGCGGGGCCCCGCCGAACCGCGCCAGCCTGAAACCTGGTACGACGGTGAACGGGTGGTGCTGGTTTCCCTGATCATGGAGGAGGGCACCACGGATGCTATCCGCTTTGGTGAACAGGTGCGGGAGCGGATTGAACAATTGCGACCGGATTTCGCCCCCTACGAGATCCGGGAGATGTTCTTCCAGCCGGACAAGGTGGAAGAACGGCTGGACAACCTGGCCTGGAGCCTGGTGCTGTCGGTCCTGATCATTGTCGGCGTGGTGTTCACCGGCATGGGTTTGCGCATGGGCTTGCTGGTGGCCTCCATCCTCCCGATGGTGGCGATGATCAGCATCGGCCTGTACGACCTGGGCGGCGGTGTGCTGCACCAGGTGGCGGTTATCGGCATGGTAATCTCGCTGGGAATCCTGATCGACAACGCCATCGTCATTGTGGAGAACATCCAGGGCCACCTCGACCAGGGTATGCGCAGGCTGGATGCCCTGCGCAAGGCGGTGAGTGAACTGGCCGGGCCTCTGGGTGCCTCCACCGGCACCACCCTGGCCGCATTCGCACCCTTGCTGCTATCCAAAGGTGGTGCCGCAGATTTCACCCGTGGCGTACCGGTGATGATCATGCTGACGCTATCCGTCAGCTACCTGTTGGCAATCTCGGCGGTGCCATTGCTGGCGGCCCGATTCCTGAAGCCGCGCAGAAACGTTCATCATGACCGGTTGATCGGACTGGCCCGGTTCCTGGGTGGGCTGGTGGCGAGCTACCCGAAACGATTGATTGCCGCCGGAGCGGTGCTGGTAGCGATCAGCGTTGCACTGACGCCGTTCACGGCCCAGCAGTTCTTTCCGAACGCCGACCGCCCCAGGGTGATCGTGGAACTCTACATGCCCGAAGGCACCGACCAGGCCCGCACCGCCGAGGCTGCCGCTCGGCTGGAACGGGCCATCCGGACTCAGCCCGAGGCCCTGGAGGTTCACCGTTTCGTTGGCTTTACCGGTCCGAGCTTCTACTACAACCTTCAGCGCGCCCCCCAGGCACCCAACCGGGCTCGCTTGGTCATTCGTACACCGACCCTGGCCGATACCACCGACATGGTTCGCTGGGTGCGAACCCATGCCAGTGAACAGATGCCCGAGCTGGACCTCACCGTGGGCGTGCTGGGGCAGGGGCCGCCCCGCGCGGCCCCGGTGGAAATCCGCATCTACCATGCCGACGATGCCAAGCGGACCGAAGCGGTTGAGCAGGTGTTCGCGACTTTGCGGGGCGTGCCGGGCACCGTGGATGTGCGCCATGATCTTGATATCGGCGTGCCCAGCATCGCCATCAACGTCGATGACGCCTCCGCCGCCCGCTATGGTCTGACCCGTGCCGACGTGGCCCAGAGCCTTTATGGCCAGAGCTTCGGTGTGGTCGCCGAACGCTACCGCCAGGAAGACGATCCGATTCCGCTGGTTTTGAGATCCCGGGAAGGTACCGCGTTGCCTCTGTCGCGCCTGTTGTCCGTCAACATCTACAACAGCAATGGCGACGCCGTGCCCCTGGCGGCGGTGGCTAACGTGGAAACCAGCTGGGAGCCGGCTGCCCGGTATCTTCGAGACGGTGTTCCGGTGAACACGGTCACCGCCAACCTGATCAAGGACTACAGCTTCAGCCAGGCTCTGGATGGCCTTTATGCCGGGCTTGAAAATAACCCTTTGCCCGAGGGAACCCGGATGGAAATGGGCGGCGATGCCGAAGGCTCCGGTGATGCCAACGGTGCCCTGCTCAAAGCCGCACCCATCGGCGTGCTGCTGTTGCTGTTCTTCCTGCTGTTGCAGTTCAACTCCTTCCGCAGGGTGGGCGTGATCCTGCTGACCGTACCCCTGGCCGCCGTCGGCATCTTCCCGGGCCTGGTCCTCTCCGGCTCGCCTTTCGGTTTCCAGTCCCTGTTGGGTGTCATCGCCCTGGTGGGTATCGTGGTCAACAACGCCATCGTGTTGCTGGACGTCATGGACCGGGAACTGGAAAAGGGCAGGGATATACGAGATGCCGTCCGCAGCGCCGTTGAACAACGCACCCGCCCGATCCTGCTCACCACCGCCACCACCGTCGCCGGCCTGCTGCCGCTGGCCTTCTCCAGCAGCACGCTGTGGCCGCCCATGGCCTGGGCGATTATCTCGGGGCTGCTGGCTTCAACGGTACTGACGTTGTTGGTGGTGCCGTCGGTTTGTGTGCAGGTGGTTCGGGAGAAAGTGCCGGAGCCAGAGAATGCGCCGGCTTGAGGGGACGGAGATTTGAGTTCGGGGGAGGATGAAGATGGGGTCAGAAGAAGGCTTTCTTCAGACCCCGGAGTCTGCATCAGACCCCTGGGGTTGGTTTGGCTCTGGGGATTGATTGAACTTGGGGTCAGAAGAAGGCTTTCTTCAGACCCCTGGGGTGGCCAGGCCCTTTGGGTGGGGGCTGGCGCCAGGTTAGGTCGGGGTCTGATGAACGCTTTCATCTGACCCCATGTTCACGTTCCCGCTTTGCTCGCCCTGGCCCGGATCATCAGGCCAACCCGCTGACCCACCGGCACGTCCCGGTTGGGGAACACAATCGCCTCCGGCACCTCGCCCACCCGATAGCAGGTCTTATCGTCCTCCCAAATCACCGTACCGGGATCATATTCGGTGAAATTGGCGACGTCATCGGGGATATGGAATCGGAAATTCTCGCACGTGTTCAGGATCTCATGGACAACCTCGAAAATGGTGAGGCGTTCAGAATCTTTGGACTGCGCAGGCGCAGGCTCTCCCCTGAACCGCCGCCGCAGCGCATCCCGGATACCGGCAAATCGGCCCAGATCGTTCTGCCCGAACGGTCGCACCTTTCCAAGCTCCACCGTAAAACTCTCCGCGCCCAGATCCGAGGAAGTGAACGACGAAAACGTGGTGCCGGCTTTGTGCTGCAAAAGCAGCGTCTCCACCTCCGCCTCCAGCAAAAACCGACATTGCTCGACAGGAACCTCGCGCCCCTCAACAAACGGATACAGCGCAAACTTCTCCCGAAGGGAAGGGCGAATCGCGGTATGCAGATCGTAATGACTCAACGCCAGCCCCGAATGCTTCCGTGCAAACTCCCGGCACAATTGCTCAAGCTCCGAAGCACGGGCGGCCTCAGGCAGCCCCCGGTACTCGTCCCGGCCATGGGCCCCGGCGAATAACCGGTTCATGTTGACGTCAATGAACCGCTCGCCGGCAACCATGGCGGCGGGATTTCCCAGAATCAGCAGCAGCGGACAAGTGAGCGTCCACTCACCGGCCAGGAGTTCGTTTACGAGCTGATTCAACACCTCAATCGGCGCCGTCTCGTTGCCGTGTACTCCGGCAGAGACGATCAGGGCTTCATGGTTGGGGTTGGAGTGGGTGGCCGCCGGAGCAAGCTCAAGGACTCCGACGGATGGCCTAATAATGTCGGTTCCGTCCGGAAGTCGGGTCAAAGCTGGGGTCAATTCGGATGAGGCGTTAGCGAGTGTATGCCCAAGCCAATCGGGATCAGGGGCAAAAAGTGTATCCAAAGCATCCATAGTTGAATCCCCGAAGACTGTTTGGGGTCAGCCGGGGTTTTGCTTCCCGGGAATGTTGAAGGCCAAGGATGGCCTGAAACAAGCGCACATGGACGTGCTCGTAGCGGTTCCCGGGAAGCAAAACCCCGGCTGGCCTTCCTCCAATAGTCGGGCATCAAAAGGCTCAAGATCCAACAGGCCTCTGATGCCGCAAAAGATGATTCTCAAGCTTGCGGAAAGCAAACACCAGAATAAACGTCAGCACCATATAAAGCAGCGCCACAAAAATAAACGCATCAAACGGCGCGTAAAACCGCGAGTAAATATTCCGGGCGGCACCCGTTAGATCCACAATGGTCACCACACTCGCAATCGCACTCGAATGCAGCATGAAAATCACCTCATTCGAATACGCCTGCACCGCCCGCCGAGCCGCACTCGGCAACACAATGCGCCGCATCCGCATCCACCAGTTCATGCCATAGGCCTTGGCCGCCTCAATCTCCCCATGCGGAGTCGACACAATCGCTCCCCGGATAATCTCCGTGGTATAGGCACAGGTATTCAGGGCAAACGCCAGCAGGGCAGGGTAGAACGGCTCCCGGAAAATCTCCCACCAGAAGGTCTCCTGGATGCCGGGAATCTGGGCAATACCGTAGTAGATAATATAAAGCTGGATCAGCAGCGGAGTGCCGCGAAACAGGTAGGTGTACAGCCATACCGGCCCGGACACCAGCGGGTTCCTGGAGGTGCGCAGAATCGCCAGCGGAACCGCGAACACCAGGCCGATCACCAACGACAGGAATACCAGCTGCACCGTATTCACCATGCCATCCCAGTATTCCATGAGGGTCATGGCGGTAAAAATGTCATTCTGGTCCAGCCACTGGGTAATAAAATCGGGCATGCCTTAACCCCCCTGAACCACGCCGACATTGGCCCGTTTGTTGAGCCATTTGATAAAGAGCTCGGAGCCCGCTGTCAGAATCAGGTAAACCGCCGCCACCGGAATGAAGAAATGGAACGGCATGCGCTCTGCCTTGGCGGCTTCCTCGGCAACCCGGACCATATCGGTCAGGCCGATGATGGACACCAGAGCGGTGGTTTTCAGCAGTACCTGCCAGTTGTTACCAATGCCCGGCAGGGCATGGCGCAGCATCTGCGGAAACATGATTCGCCGGAACGTATGCCAGCGCGTGAACCCATAGGCCCTTGCCGCTTCGATCTGGCCCGTTTCCACAGCCAGAAAGGCGCCCCGGAAGGTCTCCGTCATATAGGCACCGAAAATCAGCCCGATCGTGACCACCCCGGAAATGAATGGATCGAACTGGAAGAAAAAATCGATTTCGTACGCGTCCCAGAGATAATCCGAGAGGATGTTTACGCCTACCTGACCGCCATAATAGAACAGCAACATCATCACCAGGTCAGGGACGCCCCGAATCACGGTGGTGTAGAAGGTTGCGATACCTCTCACGAGGCGGTTGCCGGACAGTTTCGAGGAGGCGCCGATGAGGCCCAGAGTGAGAGCCAGGACCAGGGAGAGGAACGCCAGTTCAATGGTGACCACTGCTCCGTCAAGCAGTTCCGGGCCATAGCCTTTCAGGTCGAGCATTGGGAAATCCGGTAGAGCGGGGCGGCCACAGGGCCGCCCCGGGGCAGTTTAGATCTTGATGTCGTAGTTGAAGTATTTCTTCATGATGGCGTCGTAGGTGCCATCATTCTTGAGTTTCTTCAGGGCTGCGTTCACCTTGTTGGCCAGATCCTTGTCACGCTTGCGCATGGCAACAGCCACGCCCTGGCCAAGTTTGACCGGCTCGCCCACTTCCTTGAAGCCTTCCTGGGAAAGAATGGTCTGCTCGCCTACCGGGTAGTCGACAAACACCACATCCAGGCGCTGGCCTTCCAGGTCCAGGACCATGTCTTCAGCGGTGGTATAACGCTTGATGGTGGCGATGCCGCCGAATTCCTCGGTAGCGTAGGTGTCCATGGTGGTGCCACGCTGCACACCGATGGTCTTGCCTTCCATCTCTTCCTTGCTGGTGACGTCAGCGGAGAAGCCGTCGCGGGCGAACCAGCCACCCGGAGTGATGTAGTACGGGTCAGAGAACAGAACGCGCTCGGCCCGCTCTTCGGTAATGGACATGGACGAGAAGATGGCGTCGTACTTGCGAGCCAGCAGGCCCGGAATCATGCCATCCCACGCCTGGATGACGAATTCGCATTCGGCCTTGAGTTCCTCGCACATGGCTTCGGCCAGCTCGACCTCGAAACCGGTCAGCTCGCCGTTTTCATCGCGGTACTCGAACGGCTCGTAGGGCACGTCGAAGGCGAGGCGGATCTCTTTCCAGTCCTTGGCCTGGACGGTGCCGGCGGCCAAGGCCAGCACACAACTTGCTGCAACGATCAGTTTTTTCATGTGTCACTTCTCCAGTTTTATGCCTTGTGGGCTATTTTTAGGTATTTTTATTCCGACACAGGTCAAGATAGCACTCAGTGTCAGAAGTTGGGAGCCAGGAACTGTTTCATGCGCTCCGAGTCAGGGTTATCGAACACTTTTTGAGGCGATCCCTGTTCCTCGATCACGCCCTGATGCAAAAACAGGACCTGAGTTGACACATCCTTTGCAAACGCCATCTCGTGGGTAACCACGATCATGGTGCGGCCTTCCTCGGCCAGGCCTTGCATGACCCTCAGCACCTCGCCCACGAGTTCCGGGTCGAGTGCCGATGTGGGCTCGTCAAACAGCATCACTTCCGGTTCCATGGCGAGTGCCCGGGCGATGGCAGCCCGTTGCTGCTGGCCTCCGGACATCTGGGCCGGGTAGTAATCCTTGCGTTCGTAGATACCGACTTTGTGGAGATAGGCCTCGGCGCGCTCGATGGCTTCCTTTTTGGGGACCTTGAGCACGTTTACCGGCGCTTCAATGATGTTTTCCAGCACCGTCATGTGAGACCAGAGATTGAAGCTCTGGAAGACCATGGAAAGCTTGGAACGGATCTGCTCAACCTGTTTGTTATCGGCCGGAATCCGTTCACCCTTGCGGTTTGTGGTGAACCGGATTGGGTCACCGTGCACGATAATGTCGCCGGAGGTGGGGGTCTCAAGCAGATTGATGCAGCGCAGGAAGGTACTCTTGCCGGACCCGGAACTGCCAATCAGGGACACCACATCGCCTTTGCGGGTCTCCAGTGACACTCCCTTGAGTACTTCAAGCTTGCCAAAGGTCTTGTGAATGTCCCTGCAGATCAAGGGAGCTTGGTCCGCCATGGGTGACTCCTGAGATTTAGTTCAAAGGCGCATGTTTTACGGACTGTGACGGCCGAAATCAATACCTGATTGATCAGGATTGCGACCGTTCGGCATCAGTTGGGCGCGGATCACCTTGCTTCCCTGCTGTTCCATATCTTTCAGCGCGTCGCTGACAAAACGTACGTGGGCGGTTGCTACCTTCTGGGCTGCCGCCGGTTTGCAGTTCATGATGGCATCATAGAGTTGTCGGTGCTGCCTCACGATGGTCTTGCGCATCTCCTCCCGGGGATTCAGGTTGGCAACTGCCGCATGGACGGTCAACAGCATCATGCTTTTCAGGCCGCTTAATAGGTGCACCAACACCGGGTTGTGCGAGGCTTCCACGATGGCCTGATGGAAACCGTGGTCCGGCTTGGCGTTGCTCAGCGGGTCGGTGTCTTCCAGTGCACGGAAAGCCTTGGTAATCCGGTGCCGGTCGAGACTGGTGGCACGTTGGGCTGCCAGGAACGCCGCCTGTCCCTCAAGCTGTTCCCGGACTTCCAGCAAGTCATAGAGAGTGCGCGGGTGCCCTTCGTAAAGTTGCATCAGAGGGCTTTGTTCTTCGAACTCGCCGGTTTCCGGGACCAGGCTTGCAACAAAGGAACCCTTGCCGTGCCGGGTTTCGATCACGCCCCGGCCCTGCAGTTCGTGCAGGGCTTCGCGGATGATCGCTCGCGACACGCGCAGGCGCGCTGCGAGCTGCCGTTCGGATGGAATCTTTTGGCCCGGAGCCAGCCCGCCATCGAGGATGAGGCGCTCCAGCCGATACGAAATTTCCTGAGAAATAGCCATGGGATTGCCTGTGTGAATCGTGGTCTGACCAGTGAGTCTTGTAATTGTCCGTGATTGGTCCGTCAACCAATGTGCTCCCAAGCCCCTAAAATATGGCTTATCGAGCGGAATTCGTCCATTTACCATACAGGAAAAACTGGTCTGACCAGTAGTTTCCCGACTGGACTAAATGCGATTTGGCTACGAATATCTTTGTAATGTCGGCCTGCGCGCCGGCGTTAGACCTGACGCTGACTAAAAAAACAATGCTAACGGAGACGTCTCGATGACCTCGAACAAGCACATCCGTAATAACTGTGACACCGGTGAGACCCCACCTCGCCGCAATTTCCTCAAGACCGCCGCTGTCGGTGCCGCCTTTGCCGGTGCGATGATGATGGGTGCCGGACAGGCCCACGCCGCCACCACCTGGAAGATCCAGTCCGTCTGGGATGCCGGTACCGTGGGTTATGACCTGTTCGAAGAGTGGTGCAACAGCATCGAAGAAAAGTCCAATGGTGAACTGATCTTCAAGTGTTTCCCTGCCAAGGCGGTTGCCGCCGACAACAACGCCCTGTTCGACTCTGTTCGTAATGGCGTTCTTCAGGGCATGAACCCGTTCACCCTGTACTGGTCCGGCAAGATTCCCGCTTCGGTTTTCCTGTCGTCCTATCCAGGCGGCCCCGATCAGCCGCACCAGTGGGACACCATGTTCTACTCAATGGGCATGCTGGAAAAGACCCGGGAAATCTACAAGAAGTTCGGGTTGTTCTATGTGGGGCCGATCCAGCACGACGCAAATATCATTCACTCCAAGACTCCGGTAAACAGTCTGGAAGACCTCAAGGGCCTGAAGCTCCGGGTTCCCGGTGGTATGGTCTCTGAAGTGTTTCAGGCGTTCGGTGCTTCTACCGTGAGCCTGCCGGGTTCTGACATCTTCCCGGCCCTGGAAAAGGGCACCATCGACGCAGCCGATTACGTGGGCCCGGCGGTGAACTGGGAACTGGGCTTCTCCCAGGTGACCGACTACATCATCTTCGGACCTCCCGGCGTAATGTCTATTTACCAGCCGGTGGATCTGATGGATCTGACCGTCAACATGCGTGCCTGGAATGCCCTGGATCCGAAGCTTCAGCAATTGGTTGAGGATGAAGTGCGCATCTATTCCCAGAAGCACTATCTGACGATCCAGAAGCGCAACGTTGAGGCTATGAAGAAGTTCAAGGAAGCGGGTGACACCGTGACCCGACTGAGCCAGGAGGATATGAAAGAGTGGCGTCGCAGAGCCATTCCGATCTGGTACAAGTGGGCGAACAAGGACGAGGATGCCCGTGCCATCTTTGACATGCAAATCGAGTACATGATGAACGATACCGTTGGGTATATCGATGAGTCTGATCTTGAAGGTGTACCGGGCCGGTAATACCTTCCTGAACCAATAAAAAAAGAAACAGGGGGAAGGACAGGGACGGCTCCGCTGGAGACGTTCCGCCTTCCCCGTTTTGTGGCTGAGGATGCAACAACATGTCTGATCTTGAAGGTTTCGGATTCGTACTGCCGCACTGGTTCTACTGGGGCTGGCTTGCGGTCATGCCGCTGATCATGATGGCCTGGGACAAGTGGAGTAGTGGCCATGGAGGCGAGACTGCCGAACCGGAATTGACACCGGGCGAGCTTCAGGCGGAAGAGGAAGATCCGCTGATCTATCTGGAGTTTGAGGGAAACTGGTTTACCAGGGTGGTTGACTGGATCTGCGACAAATCCGGTCTGTTCGTGTCTTTCTGGACGGTAAATGCCGTCGTGTTCTATTTCTTTGAAGTGGTCATGCGCTACATCTTCAACATGCCGACCATCTGGGTGCACGAATCCAGCTTCCTGTTGCTGGGAATGCAGTACCTGCTGGCCGGAGCGTTCGCGATGCTTCATGGCGCGCACGTACGGGTTGACGTGATGTACAATCTGCTGCCGGTACGGGGCAGGGTCGGCATGGATATCTTCACCTCCATGTTCTTCTTCATGTTCGCCCTGGTACTGCTGATTACCTCCTGGACCTTCTTCCAGAACTCATACTCCATGAATGAAACCACGGTCGAGACCTGGGGCATTCAGTACTGGCCGGTGAAAGGCATGATGGTACTGGGTTCATTCCTTCTCTTACTCTCAGGCATATCCAAACTGATCAAGGATATCGTCCTGTTTGTCCGTCTTGGCCGGGAGCGCACCGCATGAGCACAAATACAACAACCGCGCCGGGCAGCAACCTTGTCGGTAAGCTGAGCACCTGGCTGATGATTGCCGCCACTGTGGCGCTGGCATTCGTCATTTGTGTTGAGATGATCAACATTCTTTTCTACGACCCGTTCAGTGATGAGAAATTCCTGTTCAAGCTGTCGGGCAGTCTTTCCGACGTCAAGATCGGGCCCCTGACCTATCTGATGTTTGGTTCCCTCGCCGTGGCCCTGATGATGGGGTTGCCGCTGGCGTTTGTGACCGGTGGTCTGGGGGTCATGTTCATCTATCTTGTGGGTGACTCGCTGATGTTGAACATCGTGCCGAGCCGCATCTTCCCGATGATGACCAATTCCGACCTGGCCGCGATACCGCTGTTCATCTTCATGGCCTCGATGCTCGAGCGCGCGGGCCTGATCGAGGAAATGTTCAGTGTGGTCTACAAGTGGATGGGCGGCCTGAGCGGCGGTCTGGCGACGGCAACCATCCTGGCTTCGACCATCCTGGCGGCCATGGTGGGCGTTATCGGGGCCGCGGTGGTCACCATGGGCATTATCGCCCTGCCGGCGATGCTCAAACGTGGCTATGACCACAAGATCGCCCTCGGCTCGATCATGGCCGGTGGTACCCTCGGGATCCTGATCCCGCCGTCGATCCTCGCCATCCTTTACGCCGTTGTGGCGCAGCAATCCGTGGGCGAACTGTATCTGGGCTCTGTGGTTCCGGGGCTCCTGCTGTCTTCACTCTACATTGCCTATGTGCTGATCCGTAGCTGGATCAACCCCAAGCTGGGTCCGCCCGTCCCGATGGAAGAGCGAATTTCCCTGGTGGAAAAGCTGGTGCTGCTGAAAAACCTGATAGCACCGCTCATTCTGGTCTTCCTGGTGTTGGGTCTGCTGTTCGGTGGTATCGCAACACCCGTTGAAGCGGCTGGTATCGGTTCCTTCGGCGCGATCATCGTGGCCATGATGCACGGCAAGTTCTCCATCGGCGGGCTGCGTGAGGCCTCCGTGACCACCGCCAAGGCTTCCGCCATGGTGTTGTGGATCATGTTCGGTGCCTCTGTCTTTGTTGGCTTCTACATCCTGCAGGGTGGTCAGGAGTTTGTGACCAACGCCATCCTCGGCACTGGTCTGTCGGCCTACGGCATCCTGTTCCTGCTGATGGTGCTGCTGGTCGTTCTCGGCATGTTCCTGGATTGGGTGGGCATCCTGCTGCTGGCAGTTCCGATTTTCATCCCGATCGTGGAAGCGCTGGAATTCCCGGGTCTGCTCGGGTTCCCGCCGGTATCCGGTGAGGATGTCGTACTCTGGTTCGGTGTTCTGTACCTGGTGAACATGCAGATGTCGTTCCTCAGTCCGCCGTTCGGCTACGCGCTGTTCTACATCCGCGGCGTATGCCCGCCGGAAATCTCCATGGGCACGATCTTCAAGTCGTCCCTGGTGTTCCTGGCCATCCAGGCATTCGGACTGTTCATGTGTATTCTCATCCCCGGCATTGTCACCTGGCTGCCAGGGCTGGTTTACGGTTAATCAATTCAAGGAGTAAAACGATATGTTGACGATCAATCGGCTGGATATTGCCGACGCACGGATCCTGATTGAAGGCGCGGCTGAAAAGGCCCGCGAGATCGGTGTTCCCATGTGCATCGCGGTGGTTGACGAGTCTGGTAACCTGATTGCGTTCGACCGCATGGACGGCGGCAAGATCACCAGTGTGACCATTGCCCAGGACAAGGCGTTCACCGCAGCAGCGGCCAAGAAAGCAACCCACGACTACAACAAGGTGAACACGCCGGGTAGTCTGGCCTTCGGTATCCACACGGAAGTCGGCGGGCGCATCAGCTCCGTCGGCGGTGGCCTGCCGGTGATCGTCAACGGTGAGGTAGTCGGTGGTATCGGCCTCAGCTCGGGGACGCCGCAGCAGGACATGGACTGCGCCCAGGCCGGTATCGATTATTTCGAAACCAAACGCAAGTAAGCGCTGTCACACCTGAACGGGCGGGCAATCAGGCCCGTCCACGTTATCCGCGCTCGCGCGGATTCGACGATATCCAGAATCAGAGAATGTTATGAATACCAAGCCGAAAGCCAGCAAAGCGCAGCTGGCGGAGCAGTTCCGGTCGTTCATTGATCCGGAATACGTCATCACTGATGACGAAACCCTGAAACCGTACGAGTGCGACGGGCTCGCGATGTACCGTGAGATGCCCATGCTCGTGGTGCTACCGGAGACCGTGGAGCAGGTACAACGCGTAATGCGTATCTGCCACGAAAATGACGTACCGGTGGTTGCCCGCGGTGCCGGAACCGGCCTGTGCGCCGGTGCCATGCCGCACAAGGAAGGGGTCGTGCTCTCGCTGGCCAAGTTCAACCGGATTATCAAGATCGATCCTCTCGGTCGAACGGCGAGGCTGCAGCCGGGTGTCCGTAACCTTGCCATCAGTGAAGAGGCCGCCCAGTACGGCCTTT
>NZ_JAWLHI010000049.1:0-30631 GCF_041690455.1 Marinobacter sp. | reverse complement strand
TCTTCAACTAGCTTGTCGGGATATCGTTAAGGCGTAACCTGTCCAGCAGGAAGGCCATCTGGTTTTCGGTGACCTTGTTGTCAGGCCTCGCGATAATCAACAGACAGGATTGGGGCGCACAGTCATACCGGGCTCGGGCTTCGGCACAACTGATAAGCTGCAACGGCGTGCTGGCGACGAAAACGTTCAGTTTCATTCACTCCTTCGCATTTTTTTCAATTCCTTCCTCAACCGTCGCCTGACCTTGAGCTTTCGAACCAGATTCATTGGCTTTCGTTCCAACCCTGACTGCTGGTGCACGAGGAAATCCTCGACCGCATCCAAGACGCGAGAACTGGACCTGCCATCCCGGTAGCTGTGCAGTTCCTCACAGAGCGAGCAAGTCGCCGCCATCAGGTCTTCCGGATACGTCAGCGCCTTTTCCAGTGCCGCTTCAACGTCGTCTACCCGGTCCACGTCTATCAGGTAGGGACCAGGCATTTTGGTCCGGAAGGTTACTACGGGGCGGTCGAGGAACATGAATTCGAACATGATGGACGAAGTATCACAAAGCATCACATCTGCCTCTGGCAATATCGGCAGCAAATCTTCATCACTTTCAACAAATCTCAGGTTTTCCCCTGCCAGCTGCCGATAGCCCTCCACAACTTCCGGATCCATTTTCGGGTGCAGGGTCACAATAAACTTCCAGCGCCCACTGCGCGCAAGCTCACCGATTTTTCCAACCAGATCCGGCGCGGAAGTCACGGAGCGGCTGAATGTTGATGCGTAAAAGACAACCGGGAGGTCATCAGGTTGCCGCTCCCGCGGGCCTTCAACCGACCGGGACAACAGCGGGTCCAGCTTGGGCCAGCCGGTATGGGCTACCGCAAAGTGCCGATACTTATCTGCCAGCTCCCGGAATTTGGCGGTATCCTTTTCGGCGTGGGTACAGTAAAGGTCAAACCAGCCACGTATCCGGTAATGATCGCTCTCGTCCTCACTGCTGTGTCCCCGCTTGTTCCTGGCCATGCCATGGAATACCTCGACCTTGATTCCGGGAAAAAAGTACGGCACCCAGTCGCCGGGCACGAAGGTGGCATCCGCCTTGTATTCCATCACCTCCTGCACGGTTTTCAGATGTCGTTCATCAGGCCTGAGAGGATCCGTAGTACACCCTGCAACAAACCAGGCCGCTTCATGGCCACGACGCCGGATCTCGTCCTGCAGAGGTCGGAGAATTGAGTAGGAATAGGGCTGATTTACGAAAAACAGAAAACGACGCATTCAGTCTCTGCCGGTCAAGGATTTATAAAGTTCACCGGTCTCGCGAACGGTTTGCGAGGTGTGGAAACGCGTCGCGATCCGCTCTTTTGCGGCCGCCCCCATCCGATCCAGAAGATCACGGTCCCGATAAAGCTGGGCAATGGCCTCCGACAATGCAGAGGCGTCTTTTTGCGGCACAACCAGCCCACTCACACCGTTCTCGACCAGTTCGGGCATTCCCCCTACACGGGTGACTACCGGCGCCACGCCATACGCCATGGCTTCTATGACTGCCCTGGGGAGCCCTTCGCGTTCGATCGAAGGCAATACGAAAACATCACTTGCCGCTGCGACGCCCGGAGCATCCTGTCGATAACCGGTGAAATGGATCCGTTCGGGATGCTTCGTGCCGGCAACCTGGGACTTGAGCTCTTCATTGTTGATCACGTCACCCACCAGAAGGAGGTGTACCTCAACATCCTCAGGCAGCTCATCAATCGCTCTGACAAGAATATCAAAGCCTTTCCGGGGCCGGTCCCGGCCGGTGCAGCAAACCACGAATGCACCCTCTGGTACTCCGAACTGACTCAGGTCCGTGGGAGGGTCCTGATACCACGCCAGATCATGCCCCTTGTAGATTCGCAGGAGCTTCTTCGGCGGAATACGCATCCAGAGAAAACGGACCTCCTCCGCCAAATGCTCCTTGATGGCATCTGCCACGCACACGATCTTGCTGACCCTGGGATGCAGGAAGGTTATCCACGACTCGGGATTGAGGAAGCTGATATTCCCGATCACCCCACGATAGGCCACGACCCGGATATCACTACCTTTGGACGCCCGCAGCCCGCAGGCAAGCGATCTGGGGTTGAAGGCATGAATTATGTCGTATTGTTTGCCGGCCAACTGCTCCCGGATTGCAGCGATACCTTCTTTGTCAAAGCGGCTTTTCAACGCCATGGGTTGGGCAACGAGACCTTCATCCACCAGTCGCTGATAGTTTCGCCCATTGGGATTGCACATGACATCCACATCAAACCCGGCGTTTCTCAAACCGATGAACAGCTCGGTTTCAGGGCGGTCGCAGGCATCCGTCAGGCACAGAATGGCTGGCAGAGCACGCTTTTGTTGCTGATCGCTCAAGAAGTTTGGCTCCCGTTATATCCGTTCATAAATGAATCCCACACCCTGTCCAGGGCTGAAGTACCCGCGACCTTCCGGATCGAACGGGCAAAACGTTCGAGGTTACCGGCCTTCCACTTTTCTGGCGCCTGACCCGGCATGATACGCCCCTTGTCAAAATCAATCAGGAAGTAGGTACCGTCTCTCACCAGGACATTGAAACAATTCAGGTCGGCGTGGTGCACGCCGGCATCATGAAAACGGCGAATTGTTCCTCCAAGAACTTCCCAGTCAGCGACATCCAGCGTCGGGATCAGGTCAGCCAGGGGAGTTGTATCTGTCAGGCGCTCAATGATAATTGCGGCCTGGTACTGGAACGCCGAGACCTTCCGGTACCACGCCGCAACCGGCCCCGGAACTGGCAGCCCCATGTCAACCAGGCGATCAAGCAGACGAAACTCGGCGACAGAACGGACATCCTGCTCGCGGGTGAACACATAACTCTGCTCGGAAATTAGTGCGACAAGACCACCACGGCGGTACTCGCGCAGTACTACCTGCCCTGTACCGGTATTGATAAACCAGGCTCCACCGCGACCTCCACTGCTTACCGGCTGCGCCTTTGCCCCCCAGAACTCCGGACGGAACCAGTCGACGGTTACCTGGCCCTCATAGTCGGGATGGACCAACAGCACGGAGCCTTCTTCCCGCAAACAGATTTCGGATTCAGCCATGGTCACCCGGACACCAGAACAGACACGACAACACTCGCCCCGGGCGCCCTTCGGGACCTTCGCCGGCGAGTACGATAGAATGGCGGCCAGTTTACCAATGATTGCCGGCAAAGCTCCACAAACCCGCAGCCGGAACCTTTAACGGATCGTCAACTGATGAAGTCTATCTGTATTCTCCGCCTGTCTGCGATCGGCGATGTCACTCATGTCATTCCGGTGGTACTAAGCCTCCAGGAACAGGTACCGGGCGTAAAAATCACCTGGGTGATCGGAAAAATCGAAGCCAAACTGATCGGCGACCTGCCAGGAGTCGAGTTCATCATCTTTGACAAGAAAGCGGGGCGGGCAGGCTACGCGGATCTGCGCAGACAAATGAAGGGGCGCAGGTTTGATGCCTTGCTTCACATGCAGGTGGCATTCCGCGCCAACCTGGCATCCGCCTGTATCCCTGCGAAAATCCGGGTCGGTTACGACAAGGCCCGGAGCAAGGATCTTCATAGTCTTTTCGTCAACCGTCGCATTGCACCGGCTGCACAACAGCATGTCCGAGACTGCCTCGCCAGCTTCCTCGAGCCCTTGGGACTCGAAGCAGCACCTCCCCGCTGGACTATTCCCCTGAGCAGTTCGGACCATAATTTTGCCAAAGAGCACTTGGCCAACGATCGGAAGAACCTGGTCATCAGTCCGTGTGCCAGCCATACATTGCGCAACTGGCCGGCAGAGCGTTACGCACAACTGGCGGATTACGCGATCCGACAGCACGGGTTGAATGTGATCCTGGTGGGAAGTCCCGCTCCTTTCGAGCTTGAGTACTGCGCCGCTATAGAGTCAGCAATGGAAGAAGATCCCCACAATATCTGCGGCAAAGATACCCTCAAACAACTGACGGCGCTGATGACCCATGCCGATCTGGTCATCGCGCCGGACACTGGCCCGGCGCACATCGCGAGCGCCGTCGGCACTGATGTAATCGGGCTGTTCGCGGCGAGCAACCCCAACCGCTCCGGCCCCTACAATTCCCTGCAGTGGTGTGTGAACCGATATCCGGAAGCCCTGAAAAAGTTTACCGGCAAGACGGTAGAAGAAGCCCGTTGGGGAGCCAAGGCGGAATTCGAGGGCGCAATGGAGATGGTGACTGTCGAGGATGTGGCCGAAACGCTGGATCGGTGGGTCAGCGTGAACAGGGGATTAAACAAGGGGTCAGATGAAAGCATTCATCTGACCCCGTCTTCCTGAGACCGGATTGGCCCAAGGGAGGGGTCAGAAGAAGGCTTTCTTCTGACCCCGACGTCCCTGTCCCCGAATTTACGTTACTTACGAGCGGTGTAGTCCTGGTAGGACTTCTCTTCCACGAAACGGGAACCCAACGCCAGGTTGACTTCTTTCTTGATGGCCGCGCGCTTGTCGTTGGTTACGTAGACGGCGCGGGCCAGCTCGATGAAGCGGGGGCCGAAGTCCTGCGCGGCTTCCTGATCCCGGATGTCATCCTCAATCACCCAGAGCTCTTCGTTCACAGCTTTGAGCTGCTTGCGAAGATCTTCGATAGCACTTTGATCCTTAACTGCCTCGTTCCAGGTTTCGGTCAGCTCGTCGAGCTCGAGGCGCACATTTTTCAGCTTCGCCTCATCCTTGATTCGCTCGGACTTGATTTCGAGGATGGTGATTTTGTCGAGTACCTCACCAAAGGATACCGGTACCTTGATTACATCTGCCATTTGCTCATCCTGAAAGAAAGTGTTTCTGAATATACAAGAAAGCCGCCGGCTGATTCACAGATCCGGCGGCTGTCGGTTTTTCCGGGAAATCAGCCTCTGACGAGAGTCAGCCAGTCACTGTGCTCAGGCAGCTTACCCTTAACAGCATCAAAGTAACGTGACTGCAGCTTCTCGGTCACCGGACCGCGCTTGCCTTCACCGATGATGCGGCCGTCCAGTTCGCGAATCGGCAGGACCTCGGCTGCGGTGCCTGTGAAGAACGCTTCCTCGGCCACATAGACCTCGTCCCGGGTAATACGGCGCTCCTTCACCTGCAGCCCCATGTCCCGAGCGAAGTCGATGATGGTGGCGCGGGTGATACCCTCGAGGCAAGAGGTCAGCTCCGGAGTATGCAGCACGCCATCACGGACAATGAAGATGTTCTCCCCGGAGCCTTCGGCCACATAACCCTCGTTGTCCAGCAACAGGGCTTCCTCCGCACCGCCGGAGATGGCCTCGTTCAACGCCAGCATGGAGTTGATGTAGTTGCCGTTCGCCTTGGCCTTACACATGGTGATATTGACATGGTGACGGGTGTAGGAGGAGGTACGGACCTTGATGCCGATCTCCTTCGCTTCCGGAGACATGTAGGACGGCCAGCTCCAGGCGGCAACCATGATGTGGACCTTCAGGTTATCGGCGCGCAGACCCATACCTTCGGAGCCCAGGAACACCATCGGGCGAATGTAGGCTTCGTCGAGGTTGTTTTCACGTACCGCCGCGCGCTGGGCCTCATTAACCTCATCCTTGGTGAACGGCATTTTCATGTTCAGGATGTGGGCGGAGCGGAACAGGCGGTCGGTATGCTCTTTCAGGCGGAAAATCGCCGGGCCGTTCGCGGTACTGTAGGCTCGCACACCTTCAAAACAACCAAGGCCATAATGCAGGGTGTGAGTCAGGACGTGGGTTTTGGCTTCCCGCCAGGGAACCATTTCACCGTCGAGCCAGATAAGGCCATCGCGATCAGCCATCGACATTGTTTTCTGCTCCTAAAAAAGCGTTTTTCGGGGAGTCGGCATTCTAGCAGGAAAACTCTGGTAAAATAAATTTAGCTTACTAATCAAGCATCACTTTTTTCCACATACGTTGGATGTAGTCACGCTCTTCGGGGAACGCATCCCCTTCCACCTGGCTGTTGAGGTTCTGCAGCGCGCGGCGATGGATGGTCGAGCGCTGGGTTATGAAGGCCTCCCTCAGCTTTTCGGTGTCCTCCACCGGCAACACTCCAGCCCGCCCCAGCTCTTCCATCTGGCGGATATTGTCAGACCACTGGGTCAGTTCCGGATGCTCGGAGCACCATGCCAGCATCAGGTACTGCACCATGAATTCGATATCGACAATGCCACCGGGGTCGTGCTTGATATGGAACACCTCCGAGCGCCTGCTCTCCGGTGTTTCCAGGCTCGCCCGCATTTTCTCCCGCATCTCCACCACTTCTTCCCGGAGTTTTGAGTGGTCGCGCTGTTGGCAGAGAATGTCATGGCGGATGGCCTCGAAAGTCTCCAGGGTCTCGGTGCAACCGGCGACTCCCCGGGCCCGGGCCAGGGCCTGGTGCTCCCAGGTCCAGGCGTCGTTGCGCTGGTATTTCTCGAAAGCACTCAGGGTTGTCACCAGGAGCCCGGAATTGCCGGAGGGACGGAGCCGCATATCCACCTCGTAAAGCTGCCCAGAGGGGGTCTGGGTACTGAGGATATGCACGATTCTCTGACCAAGCCGGGTGAAGAACACCGCATTATCGATGGGTTTGTCACCATCGGTGGACAACTCAGGATCGGCCTTGTGCACGAACACCAGGTCCAGGTCTGAGGTATAGCCAAGCTCGATTCCGCCCAGCTTGCCGTAGCCGATGATGGCGAAATCCGTCTCACACGCGGAACCGTCTGACCGTCGCGGATAGCCGTGGCGGCTCACCAGGTTGGCGAAGGCCACATCCACCACATGATCCAGAACCACTTCGGCGATCCAGGTCAGGTAATCGCTCACTTTCATCAGCGGCAAAGTGCCCTTGAGCTCTGAGGCCGCCACCCGGAGGATATGCGCCTTCTTGAAATGGCGCAGGGACTCCATCTGCTCTTCCAGATCCTCAAACGGAATCCGCAGCATCTGCTGGCGCAGGTCGTCCTGGAGTTCCTCCTTGGCCGGCGGCGTGTACAGGCTCTCCGCATTGAGCAGTTCATCCAGCAGCAACGGTGTCTCCGCCAGCTGTTGCGCCACCCAGGGGCTTTCGCTGCACAGGCGGACCAGCTGGGTACGGGCGCCCGGATTTTCCAGCAGCAGAACCATATAGGCGGTCCGTCTCAGGATTGCGCTGACCAACTGCAACACCCGGGACAGGGTCTGCGAGGGTTTCTCCACTTCGGTCAGGGCATCCAATAGCACCGGCATGAACTGGTTGAGGCGTTTCCGGCCCTGAGTCTGGAGGGTCTCAACGGTTCGGCTATCCCGAAGCTCGGTCAGCTCATGGCAACTCTCCTCGGGGTTTTCATAACCCTGCTCCTCGAGCCAGTCCCGGGCGCTCTCATCGTCCATCTCCGCCAGCCAGATTTCCTGCCATTCCTCGGCCAGCTCCGACTCCCCGGCCTCTTCCTCCTCTTCGGAGGCAATGATGTTGCCAAAATGGGTGGCAACCCGTTCGCGGTGCTCGTCCAGAACCGTCTGGCACTCGTCCCAGGAATCAAATCCCATGATCAGGGCAATGCGGGCACGGTTCAGGTCATCCTCCGGCAGGGTCTGGGTCTGCTTGTCCTCGATACCCTGCAGAGCATGCTCGAGATTCCTGAGGAATACGTAGGCCTCCCGCAATTCGCGGACGACTCCGGAGGGCAGAAGCTCAAGGGCTTCCAGCTCTTTCAGGATGGTCAGCAGCTCCCGCTGCTGCAGTTCCCGGTCCCGGCCACCCCGGATCAGCTGGAAAGCCTGGACCACGAATTCAATTTCCCGGATGCCACCGCTGCCCAGCTTGATGTTGTTTTCCAGGCCCTTGCGGCGCACTTCCCGGCTGATCATGGCCTTCATGCTGCGTAGGGATTCAAAGGCGCTGAAGTCGATGTATTTGCGGTAGACGAAGGGGCGCAGGCTTTCCATCAGCACCTGCCCGGCTTTCTGGTCACCGGCCACCACCCGGGCCTTGACCATGGCGTAGCGCTCCCAGTCCCGGCCCTGGTCCTGGTAGTAGGTTTCCAGCGCGGCAAAGCTCAGAGCCAGGGCACCGCTCTGGCCATAGGGGCGCAAGCGCATATCCACCCGGAAGACAAAGCCGTCCGCGGTTATGTGATCCAGAGCCTGGATCAGGCGCTGGCCCAGGCGAATGAAGAACTGCTGGTTATCCAGCGAGCGCCGGCCGCCACGGGTCTCGCCCTTGCCCGGAAAGGCAAAGATCAGGTCGATGTCGGAGGAGACATTGAGCTCCCGGCCACCGAGTTTGCCCATGCCGATTACAATCAGGGGCTGGGGCGCCTCCTCACCGGTGACCGGGTCCTGGCCATAAGGGGTGCCGAACTGCTCACAGGAGTCTTCATAAAGCCAGCCCAGGGCGCCGTCGATACAGGTATCCGCGAACGCGCTGGCCGCTGCCATGGTCTCGGCCAGATCGGCCCACCGAAGCAGATCACGCCAGATGATCCGGAACTGGATTTCCCTCCGGAACCGGCGCAAAGCCGAATGCAGTGCCGGCTCGCCATCGACCTGCTCAAGGTACTCCTGCCAGCGCGTTGCCAGGTATTCCGGCGTTGTCGGCTCGGAGAGTGGTCGTGAGTCCACCGCCTGTCTGACCTGATCCGCATGCCGCTCCAGGGTCTGGCGCAGGAACAGGCTGCGACCAACCGCATCGGCAACCACAGGCTCCGGGACCGCCTCATCCTCAACCAGCCAGGCGGGCACTCCATCCGGGAAAACCGATTCCCAGCATTCAGCGACGTCCTCGGCGATTGCTGACGGCAAGGCACTCCATGGCGCGGACATAATGCAAACCCCTGTCTCTCTGTTATATTTCCGGTACTGTATACCGAACTCTCCCATGACTGAACAGGCCGCACTCACGGATGCAGCGAAACCGTCGCCCTCTGAACCCGGAACACGCTAAACAGACCCATTTGCCCATGGGGCGTCTGATCGTCCAGCGAATGAAACGCCTGTTCCTTATTCTCGCGGCCATGATGTCGACCCAGATCCTGATCATCTGGACGGTCGAAGACCTGAGTTTCTTCGAGTCCATCTGGATCACCATGACCACCGTTTCCACCGTCGGCTACGGTGATTTCGCGCCAAAAACCTACATCGGGCGGATCAGCACCATACTGATCATGTTTGTAGGGGCCATCACCCTGCTGACCCTGATCATAAGTGATTTTATCGAGTACCGGTTCTATCGCCGGGAACGCATCATCACCGGACGCTGGATTTACAAAATGAAAGATCACATCGTCATTATCAATACGCCGCACAGTGGCGGTGCCCAGTATTTCATGCGCTTCGCCTCCCAGATACGCGTCATACCCGGTTATGAAACCATCCCGATCATGCTTCTGACGCGGCAGTTTCCCCAGGGACTGCCCACCGAGCTGTCGGATTGCGGTGTGGTGCATTTTCACGGCGCCGGCAGTGATCCGGCGGCACTGCAAGCGGTCCATACCGGGAGCGCCCGACACGTTATCGTTCTGGCCGCTGACGAGGCGGACCCGAATTCCGACAGCCTGACATTCGATATCGCCCACCGGCTTTCGGAGGCTAACCTGGCAAGCCGGACTACGGTGGAGTGCGTCAGCGACTATAATCGTGAGCGGTTCAAGGCACTGGGCATCCGGACCATCATCCGGCCTGTCCGCACCTACCCCGAAATCATGGTCCGGGCGGTAGTAGCTCCCGGCTCGGAAAAAGTCCTGGAGGACATGTTCAACTACGAACATGATCACCCGCACCGTTACGACCTGACCCTGGACGACCTCAGCTGGGCGGACATTGTCAGCGCCCTGGTCCGTCACGACATTGGCACCGCACTGGCGTATATCGATAATGATGACGAAGTTATCTGCCACCCTGCCACCAATGAAGAAGTGGAGGGGAAAGGGCTGATTGTCCTCGTGCGCTCATCGGATACACCGGACGTCTCCATCGTAGAAGAAGCGCTAGACCGTTACCGCGAATTCCTCAAGCAGTGGCGGGGCATGCACAACAACGACAAATCCGATACCCCAGAGCACAGCAGCTGATGTCTCATTTGGAGCCCGAATTCTATCAACCGCTGTTTGAAGCGATCGCGAGCGGCGATGAACTTCAGATTCGGGCCGCCGCTGCCACCTTCAACGCCGCCGACCTCGCTGAATTTGCTGAAGAGAACCCCGGCCACGATGAAGGGGTTCGACTGCTCAGCGCCCTGCCCAGAGAGCAGGGCGCCAAGGTATTCGGTTACATTGGCCCGACCATCCAGGCGGTGATTGCGGATCAGCTCCCTACCCCGGATCTGGCGGAGCTGGTCACGGCCATGTCTTCGGACGAACGGGCCGATTTCTTCAATATTCTGACCGAGGACCGCCAGCATACCCTGTTCCAGTCACTGGCCAGCAAGGAACGGGAAGACCTGCGGCGGCTGGCAAGTTTTGAAGAGGGCACCGCCGGTGCCCTGATGAGCTCCGAATATGCCGTCATCCACACCGGCATGTCTGCCAGCGAAGCCATCAACCTGCTCAGGAATACCGCTCCGGACAAGGAGACCATCTACCACGCCTACGTCATCGACGGCGATCAGAAGCTGGTGGGAGCGGTTTCCCTGCGAAACCTGATTACCGCCATGCCCGGCACACCGGTAGACAACCTGATCGCCACGGGCCTGGTGACCGCCAGAACAGACACCCCACAGGAACAGGTCGCCAGGCTGATTGCCAGGTACGATCTGCTGGCCCTGCCCATCCTTGATCAGGACGAACGCCTGGTGGGCATTGTTACCTACGACGATGCCATGGACGTCGCCGAAGCGGAGGCAACCGAAGATATCCACAAGGGCGCAACGGTCGGCAAGCTGGATACCAAACTGAAAAATGCCACACCCTTTTCCCTGTATCGCTCCAGGGTACACTGGCTGGTGATCCTGGTGTTCGCCAATATCTTTACCGGCGCCGGCATTGCCTATTTCGAGGAAACCATCTCCCAGCACATCGCCCTGCTCTTCTTCATGCCGCTACTGGTGGCCAGTGCGGGCAATGCGGGGGCCCAATCGGCCACGCTGATGGTTCGGGGCATGGCCACGGGCGATGTGTCCGTTGCGGACTGGGGCCGCCTTCTGGGCAAGGAAACCCTGGTGGCCAGCGCCCTTGGCGTTACCATGGCCGCGGCCGTCATGGTGGTAGGGTTTCTGCGGGCGGGCCCTGAAATTGCTGCGGTGGTTGCCATCACCATGATCGCAGTGGTCATGATTGGAAGCCTGATCGGCATGCTCTTGCCGTTCCTGCTGGACAAACTCAGGATTGACCCCGCCACGGCGAGCATGCCACTGATTACCACCATTGCAGACGTCAGCGGCGTGCTCATCTACTTCAGTGTTGCTACTGCCCTGCTGGGGCTCAGCTGACAGAGGCCAGAGCAAGCTGCAGCTCACCCAGCCGCGGGAGGCGCCGGACAAGCTCCGCAACCGATGTACCGGAAGCCATTTCCTGCCGCAGCTCTTGCCAGAGCCCATCAACCTTCGCCTCTACCGCAGCACGCTGCACTTGAGACAAAGCAGAATCCGAGAACTCTATGGGAGCCCCCAGAAGCCAACCCAAGCTTAACTGATGCAGGAATTCTGTAACCGAAAGCTCATGATCGCCCGGCAGAAGCTCAGGCTGGTAGAGTCCGGCCAAAAAATACCCCTGCTCGGCCTTGCTGACCAGGTTGAGAAACACCGGCACCTGCTCTGCCAACCCTCTGGCGAGCGACATCAGGACGCCCGAATTGCCAGCCTTGAGCTCGAACTCCACTTCGCTCAGGGGCACCGATTGATCACCACTGGCTACCGTTCCCGAGTCCAGCACCACTTCCACTTCGGCCCCGTTTTGCCGGACCATCCAGATACAGCGCTGGAAATTGGTTTCAAACACGACCTCGAGTTCAGCCAGGTTGACCCGATCAGCCAAAGGCGTGTCCGCCAGCAGCCCGAGGCTCAGGTCCGGTCCCGGCAGCGGCCACTCCCACTCCTGCCGGCGGTGGGCACCGTTGACGAATTCACCCCGGGTCTTGAGGGTCTGGATGAACTTGTCGCCGGCCTGACGGACTCTCAGGGCGGCTTTCTGACGATTCAGATCGGCCGCTGGCGTATCGAAATAGCGGTTGATGAGTGATTTTTCACCTATATAGTCAGCGGCCTCGTCATTGGACAGCCAAGCCTGAACCTTTTGCTGGTCGGCTTCTGCAACCGTCAACTTGATCTCGAGTTCTTCTGCCATTTCCAGTTTCCTGTCGGTTTTGGACTGAGCATACATAAAAAAACCGGCGACTCGAAAGTCACCGGTTTTTGGACTACTTGATTAGCTGGTTAGCTGATCAGAAGTAGTAAACACCACCAACGGCTACGGCAGAACGCTCGTTTTCGTCAGCAACGCCGTATACGCCGTCGTCACCTGCGCCCATGTAACCTTCAACGTACACATACATGTGGTCAGACAGGTTGTGCAGAGCCTGCAGAGTCAGGGTGTCGCGCTCGGTATCGTTTGCGTCGTCAGCTACGTCCAGCTCGTAGGAAGCGGCGAACTGATTGGCACCCATGGAGTAAACAGCGTGCACACCGTAACGGTCGCCAACGTCCTTACGGGTCTGGTACTGACCAGTCAGGCTCAGAGCGTCCATGTCAAACGTCGCACGCACACCGTAGGTGTTTTCGTTGTTGGGGCCGCCGGCACCGTCGTTGGAGTCCATGGCCAGCGCCAGCTCCAGGTTGTCAACCGCGTAAGCAGCGGCCAGCTGGTACGGGTAGGACTTCTCACCACTCTTGTCGCTCAGGGTAGGATCATCCAGATCGCCATTGATCTGAACAGCAGCACCCAGTGTCAGACCACCGAAGGACGGAGTCTTGTACTGAACCAAGTCACCTTCACCAGTTTCATAGCCGCCGCCGAAGTTGTAGGCAGCGAACTCGTAGAAGTTGGCAATCTTGTCAATGGCGCTCTCGTAGGTGGAATCATCAGAACCAACCCACACCTGACCGAAGCTGTCGCCCTTGATACCGATATAGGCTTCGTCCAGTTCGTTCAGACCAGCGTTATCGTCTTCAGCGTCCTTATCATCCGCATTCAGACCTTCAAGCTCCAGCTTGAAGAAACCGGTAATGCCCGGGGCGATTTCGTGGTCATGCTTCACACCCAGAGTGGAACCGTTGTCGGCGTGCTCCAGACCATTTTCGCCGCCCTTCACGTCAGCGTGGTAAACCACGTACTGAATGTTACCGTAAACGGTCGGCAGGTTGCTTTCCTGGGCTGCAACAGCGCCAGAGAAAGTAGCTGCTGCAATAGCAGATGCGATGAGCGTCTTTTTCATGTTGCGTCTTCCTTTTTGAGTTAACTCAGGTTTTAGCGACGGGTATTAATCCCGATTTATTAAGTTGTTCAGGCATCACCAGTCAGGCTGGATGAGCCGGATTCTCCATTATCTCCATGTCAGTTTTATGACATCCAGATAACTTTTCTTCTTCTTTTGAAAACCTGCAGAACTGCAGATCTTTGTAGCTCAGTTACTTACAGCACTTTCTTAAAGCACTGAGTAATGAATCTGTTTTAATACAAAGAACCTGCATTTGCAAATTTTAAACAGCGCATTTTTAGCTTGTTTGGCACCAGAAAGGCAACCCTTTATAGCCAGCAGCACTGTGCGTTTTTGTGACCAGTACGTTACAAATACGGGGCCAACGGTCATTTTTTCCTTTCAATTCAGCCAACTAAAGCTCTCGAAATTCTGTCCCGGGCTAAATATCAAACCCTCCGGGTTATTCGGCGCACCATCCGTAAACACGCACGCGGCGGCTGCCCAGCCATGGTGCAACCTCCATTTATGACAAACCCGTAACCTCCAACATGAACGTTACCGGTCCATCATTGATCAACTGCACCTTCATATCCGCCCCGAAACGCCCTTCCGAGACACGCTCGCCCCCCAGACTCTCCTTCGCCTCACGGACGAACTGGCGATACAGATCGTTAGCAACTTCCGGCTTCGCTGCCAGGGAAAAGCCCGGACGAGTTCCCGAGCGGGTATCGGCTGCGAGGGTAAACTGGGGAACAACGAGCAAGCCACCACCGATGTCCTGCAGACTTCGGTTCATACGGCCCTGCTCGTCAGGGAAGATACGATAGGAAAGAATTTTTCGGCACAGCTCCTTTGCCTCTGCAGCCCCGTCATCCCGCTCAACTCCGAGCAGTAGTAAAACTCCACGGCCAATGGCGCCAACTGACTGGCCATCAACCGTGACACTGGCTTCCGATACTCTCTGGATAAGCCCTTTCATTCGCTTCCTGACTGACGGGGAAATTACGAATCGGCAAGAGTGTATCCGCGCTCCCGGAAGACCGCAACCCGACCAACGCCTTTTTACCCCACCGGCTTCTCGCTTCTGGCAACCACTTCCTCCACGCCCCTTATCAGGGCATCGACAATGGCCGGCTCGGACGCGGAATGACCCGCATCCCGGATGATCCTGAGATCGGCTTCGGGCCAGGCATTACTTAGTGCCAGGGCGTTATCCAGTGGACAGACCATGTCATAGCGACCATGAACAATGATCCCGGGAATATCGGCTAGCTTGTGCGCGTCCCTGACAATCTGGTCGGGTTCGAGGAAGGCGTTGTTCATGAAGTAATGGCACTCGATTCGTGCCAGCGCGATGGCCACATGGGGATGGGCGAAATGCTCGACTACCCGGGGGTTGGGGTTCAGGGTAGCGCATCGTCCCTCCCAGATAGACCACGCCTTGGCAGCCTGTATCTGCTCCAGCTCGTTGGTGCTGGTCAGTCGCCGGTAGTAGGCCGAAACCATGTCACCACGCTCGGCCTCGGGTATCTGCGCCTCAAAATCCTCCCAGTAGTCCGGGAACACCCGGCTGGCACCTTCCTGGTAGAACCAGTGAATATCCCGCGGCCGACAAAGGAAAATGCCCCGCAGCACCAACCCCATGACACGCTCCGGGTGAGTTTGTGCATACACCAGACTCAGGGTTGAGCCCCAGCTGCCACCGAACAGGAGCCAGCGGTCAATGCCCAGGAACTGGCGAACGGTTTCCATATCCTCGACGAGCTTGTCGGTGCTGTTGCCTTCCAGTTCCGCCAACGGCGTCGACCGGCCGGCACCGCGCTGGTCCATGAGGATGATGCGGAAACGCTCGGCATCGAAAAAGCGGCGGTGGTAGTCCTCGCAGCCACCGCCCGGGCCACCATGGACCACCAGAACGGGAATGCCGTCGGGGTTGCCGCTTTCTTCTATATAGAGTTCGTGGGGAGGATCGACCGCGAGGCGGTGTTGGGCGTTGGGGTGGATTTCGGGGTAGAGGGTCAGCATGGCATTACTCCGGCGAAAAGACTTTTACCGGAGTTTGGCTGAACATGGGGTCAGAAGAAAGTGTTCTTCAGACCCCTGGGGGACGGCACATAAAAAGGGGTCAGATGAAGGTTTTCATCTGACCCCGGATTTTGCTTCGAGCTTGAGGGTAACGCCGGGGTCTGAAGAACGCTTTCTTCTGACCCCTTTTTTCACACCCTTCCCTTGCTTACTTCTTGCCGGCGCGCTTGCGCTCGTTTTCGGTGAGCAGCTTCTTGCGCAGGCGGATGGACTTGGGTGTTACTTCCACCAGTTCGTCGTCGTCGATGAACTCGAGCGCCTGTTCCAGGGTGTGCTTGATGGGCGGCACCAGGCCGATCACCTCGTCTTTGCCGGAAGCACGCATGTTATCGAGCTTCTTGGCCTTGGTGGGGTTGATCACGATGTCGTTTTCACGGCTGTGGATACCACACAGCTGACCCTCGTAGATCTCGTCGCCCGGCGCCAGGAAAAGCTTGCCACGACTTTGCAGGGTTTCCAGCGAGTAAGTCATCGCCGTACCTTTCGCCATGGAAATCAGCACGCCGTTCTGGCGGCCGCCCATGGCACCTTCCTTGATCGGGCCATAATGGCTGAAGGTGGAGGTCAGGATACCGGTACCGGAGGTCATGGTCAGGAAGGCATTACGGAAGCCGATCAGACCACGGGCCGGGATGGTGTATTCCACACGCATGCGACCCTTGCCATCCGGAATCATGTTGGTCATCTCGCCCTTGCGCAGGCCGAGCTGCTCCATCACGGCGCCCTGGTGCTGCTCTTCGATATCCACGATCACGTTCTCGTACGGCTCCTGCTTGACGCCGTCGATCTCGCGGATAACCACTTCCGGGCGGCCCACGGCCAGCTCGAAGTTCTCCCGACGCATGTTCTCGATGAGAACCGACAGGTGCAGCTCACCCCGGCCAGACACCTTGAACTTGTCCGCAGAGTCGCCCTCTTCCACACGCAGAGCCACGTTATGCAGCAACTCTTTTTCCAGACGCTCCTTGATGTTGCGGCTGGTGACGTACTTGCCTTCCTGGCCGGCAAACGGGGAATCGTTCACCTGGAAGGTCATGGAAACGGTGGGCTCGTCCACGGTCAGTGCCGGCAGAGCCTCCACATTGTTCGGGTCACACAAGGTGTCGGAAATATACAGCGGGTCCAGACCACTGACGCACACGATGTCGCCAGCCTGGGCTTCGTCAACTTCCACACGCTGCAGGCCGGAGTGGCCCATGATCTTGAGAATACGACCGTTACGTTTCTTGCCGTCAGCACCGATGGCCACGACCGGGGTATTGGTCTTGACCGAACCGCGCATGATGCGGCCGATACCGATGACGCCCAGGAAGCTGTTGTAGTCCAGCTGGGAGATCTGCATCTGGAACGGGCCGTCCCGATCGACAGCAGGCGCGGGCACGTGGTCGACAATCGCCTGGAACACGGCGTCCATATTGTCGTCCAGGTCTTCGTGCTCCATACCGGCAATGCCGTTCAGGGCGCTGGCGTAAACAATCGGGAAGTCCAGCTGCTCGTCGGTGGCACCCAGGTTATCGAACAGGTCAAACACCTGATCCACAACCCAGTCCGGACGTGCGCCGGGCCGGTCAATCTTGTTTACCACCACAATCGGGCGCAGACCCGCTGCGAACGCTTTCTGGGTAACAAAACGGGTTTGCGGCATGGGGCCGTCGATGGAATCCACCACCAGCAGCACACTGTCCACCATGCTCATGACCCGCTCAACTTCGCCGCCGAAGTCCGCGTGCCCCGGAGTGTCCACGATGTTGATATCGTAGTCTTTCCATTTCAGCGCGGTATTCTTGGCCAGAATGGTGATGCCACGCTCTTTCTCCTGGTCGTTGGAATCCATAACGCGCTCGCTTTCGAGCTCCTTACGGTCCAACGTGCCGGACTGGCGCAGCAACTGGTCAACCAGGGTAGTCTTACCGTGGTCTACGTGGGCAATAATGGCGACATTTCTGAGCTTATCAATCACAACGGGTTTCCTGAGGAAAAAATGAGCGGCGCGCAGTATATCGAAAAGTCGATGTCGTTAATATGAAGATTAGTGCCTATTCTTTAACCAACCGCTTGCGCACTGATATGACGCATCTGTGGCGTGGCCGCACCATATTGGTGCGCTATTTTGGTGCAAAGCGGTGGGTGACCATCCCGAACTGCGCGCCATAACGGGCCGAAGGCCTTGCGGCTGCGCCGTTCTGGAGCAAAAGCAAAAAACTGGCAAGCCCCTTGCTTATGCTTAGTCAGCCGAAATTATCAGGTAAGGGATGCACGCTTTTGGTAAGCTGCCCGAACCCGAAAAACAGATCGGAACTCAGTCCCACTGAACGATCCGGCATCACGAACATGAAATACGCCCGCGCCGCGGGATAACTTACGGAGCATGCACAATGTCCAAGACGATTGATTTGATTAAAGAGCACGAAGTCAAATGGGTAGACCTGCGCTTCACCGACAGCCGCGGTAAAGAGCAGCACGTGACTCTGCCGGCCACCGAGGTCGACGAGGATTTCTTCGCCGACGGCAAGATGTTCGACGGCTCCTCCATCGCGGGCTGGAAGGGCATCAATGAATCCGACATGATCCTGATGCCGGTAGACGAAACCTCCGTGCTGGATCCGTTCACCGAAGAGACCACCATCAACATTACCTGCGACATCGTGGAGCCGACCACCATGCAGGGTTATGAGCGTGATCCGCGCTCCGTGGCCCGTCGTGCCGAGGAATACCTGAAGTCCAGCGGCATTGCCGACGGCGCACTGTTCGGTCCGGAGCCGGAGTTCTTCGTATTTGACTCGGTAAAATGGAACGTAGACATGCAGGGCGCCATGTACTCCCTGCACTCCGAAGAAGCAGCCTGGGTCTCCGGCGAAGACTTCGATCGTAACAACATCGGTCACCGTCCTGGCGTGAAAGGCGGCTACTTCCCGGTTCCGCCGGTAGACAGCCTGCACGACCTGCGTGGCGCCATGTGTGCCGCTATGGAGTCCATGGGTCTGGAAATCGAAGTGCACCACCACGAAGTCGGCACTGCCGGCCAGTGTGAAATCGGTGTTGGCGCCAACACTCTGACCCGCAAGGCGGACGAAGTTCAGATCCTGAAGTACTGCGTACACAATGTGGCCCACGCCTACGGCAAGACCGCCACCTTCATGCCCAAGCCGGTAGTGGGTGACAACGGTTCCGGCATGCACGTGCACATGTCCCTGAACAAGGATGGCAAAAACCTGTTTGCCGGCGACGGCTACGCAGGCCTGAGCGAGATGGCGCTGTACTACATCGGCGGTATCATCAAGCATGCCAAGGCCATCAACGCCTTTACCAACCCGGCCACCAACAGCTACAAGCGCCTGGTTCCGGGCTTTGAAGCGCCAGTCATGCTGGCCTACTCCGCCCGCAACCGCTCCGCCTCCATCCGTATCCCGTATGTAAACAGCCCGAAGGCACGCCGCGTAGAAGTGCGGTTCCCGGATCCGGCGGCCAACCCGTACCTGGCCTTCGCGGCCCTGATGATGGCCGGCCTGGACGGCATCCAGAACAAGATCCACCCTGGCGATGCCATGGACAAGGATCTGTACGACCTGCCGAAGGAAGAGGCCCTGAACATTCCCCAGGTTGCCACTACCCTGCAGGAAGCACTCAAGTGCCTGGAAGAGGATCACGAGTTCCTGACCCGCGGCGGCGTCTTCACCGAAGACATGATCGCCGGCTACATCGACCTGAAGCAGGGCGAAGTAGAGCGTCTGAACATGACCACTCACCCGGTCGAGTTCGAACTGTACTACTCCTGCTGATCCGGTCTGATCCCGGAACTGCAGCAAGCCCCGCCCCGTGCGGGGCTTTTTTTTGTGCGCGGCCGCACACTCTCGCGCCCTTAACGATATGTAACCAACAAGGACCGGCCAGAGCGTTGAAAAGGCTTTACAGGCCGTTGATAATCAAACCAAACCATCGTTGCAGGTCAGGGTTATGAACGCGAAGTACGGATTGGTGGCAGGTTTTCTGGTTTTGCTCTCGGCACCGGCCCTTGGCGAGGTGTACCGCCACGTGGACGCCCAGGGTAATGTCACCTTCTCCGACGAACCGATCGAAGGCGGTGAAACCGTTGATGTAAAACCGGTCACCACCGTCACCCTGCCCAAACCCCAGACCGTCCGAGAAACTGACAAGCTCCGGGAAGAGGTGAAACGCGAAGGCTCTGTCTACGAGAGTGTCTCCTTCGTACAGCCGCAGAATGAGCAGGCCTTTCACAGCGGCAGCGGCGATGTTCGCTTTGAAGTCACCAGCACGCCGGGACTGCAGGCCGGCCACAAGTATGAAGTCACGCTCGACGGCCAGCCGGTTGCCCAGACCAGTTCGGGCTCGGTGGTGGTGAACAACATTTTCCGGGGCACTCACGAAGCCCGTGCCCACATCGTGGACGAAAACGGCGTGCAGGTGAAAACCGGCTCTCCCATCACCTTTACCGTCCATCGCCCGTCAGTGAACAACTGACTCTCATATTTTTCGCACCAGTTTGGTGCGCACGCACCAGATAGAGGCCATACTTTGATCAGCAACAGGGCGGAATTGCCCGGCTGACCACCCTCTGGCCAACGTCATGCACCAGTGTACGGCACGCGGGCCGTGCCATGGCGGGCACAGGCCCCGCCTTTGCCCATCTTTTATGGCAAATCGGCCAAAGTGGTTCGGTTTTTGCAATTCCTACCCCGTCATCTTTAAAACGACACGACAGGAATTGCCCATGGCGTTCGCCCCGGCCACAAATGACGGATACAAGAGCATTCTCGACAGCCTGACCACGGCGGTCCTGGTGCTTGAGGACAACCTGAAAATCCGTTACCTGAACCCCGCCGCCGAAAGCCTGTTCGAGACCAGCCTCACCCGCAGCCAGGGTCACCCGTTTCGCGAGATTCTCGCGGCGTCCGAGGACGCCCTCAAAACCCTGGACGCCGCCCTGAAAAACGGGCAGTCCTATACCCGCCGGGAAGCGGAATTCGTGCTCACCAGCGGAGCAAGGCTGACCGTGGACTATTCGGTCACCCCCATTTCCCTGGACCCGACCGAACTGCTCATCGAAATCCAGCCCCGGGACCGGTTGCTCCGCATCAGCCGGGAAGAGGACCTGATCTCCCAGCAGGAAACCTCGCGCATTCTGGTCCGCGGCATGGCCCACGAGATCAAGAACCCGCTGGGCGGTATCCGGGGCGCAGCCCAGCTGCTGGACCGTGAGCTCAACGACGAAGACCAGCGGGAATACACGCGGGTGATCATCGACGAGGCCGACCGCCTGCGCAGCCTCGTGGACCGCATGCTCGGGCCGAACAAGGCGCTCAAGTTTGCGCCAACCAATGTCCATGAGGTGCTGGAGCGGGTACGCACGCTACTGGAGGCCGAGAGTAAAGGCCGGGTGACTTTCCTGCGTGATTACGATCCGAGCCTGCCGGAGCTGTGGGCCGACAAGGAGCAACTGATCCAGGCCTTCCTGAACATCGCCCGCAACGCCATGGAGGCGGCGTTCGAGAACCAGACCGGGGCGAGCGATGAGGAACCGCCCACCATCATGTTCCGGACCCGCGCCCTGCGCCAGTTCACCATCGGCCACAAACGCTACCGCCTGGCCTGCCGTGTGGACGTGATCGACAACGGCCCCGGCATCCCGCCGGACCTGTTGCAGAACATCTTCTATCCGATGATCAGTGGCCGTGCCAGCGGTACCGGCCTGGGCCTGTCCATTACCCAGAGCATCATCGGACAACATCACGGGCTTGTTGAGTGTGAGAGCGAGCCCGGGAAAACCGATTTCATCATCTTCCTGCCCCTGGAGGAAAACCCATGAGCCAACCGGCGAACGTCTGGATCATAGACGACGACCGCAGTATTCGCTGGGTGCTGGAGCGCGCCCTGAACCAGGCCGGCATGCAGCCCCGGGTCTTTGACAGCGGCGAAAGCATCATGACCCGCCTGGAACACGAACATCCCGATGCCATCATCAGTGACATCCGGATGCCGGGCGTGGACGGTATTACCCTGCTCTCCCAGATCGTGGAAGCACACCGGGATGTACCGGTGATCATCATGACCGCGCACTCGGACCTCGAGAGTGCGGTCACCAGTTACCAGACCGGCGCCTTCGAATACCTGCCCAAGCCCTTCGACGTGGACGATGCCGTGGCTCTGGTCAAACGTGCCGTGGCCCACAGCCATGAGCAGCGGGCCAAATCCGAGCCTCAGACCGAAAGCGTTCAGCGCAACACCGAGATCATCGGTGAGGCCCCTGCCATGCAGGAGGTTTTCCGGGCCATCGGCCGGCTTTCCCATTCCAATATCACGGTACTGATCAACGGCGAAAGCGGCACCGGCAAGGAACTGGTAGCCCAGGCCCTGCACAATCACAGCCCCAGGGCCAAGCACCCGTTCATTGCCCTGAACATGGCGGCGATCCCCAAGGACCTGATTGAATCGGAGTTGTTCGGCCACGAAAAAGGCGCCTTCACCGGCGCCGGCGCGGCCCGTCAGGGACGCTTCGAGCAAGCCAACGGCGGCACCCTGTTCCTGGACGAGATCGGGGACATGCCGGCGGACACCCAGACCCGACTGCTGCGGGTTCTGGCGGACGGCGAGTTCTATCGGGTCGGCGGCACCACCCCGATCAAGGTGGACGTGCGCATTATCGCTGCCACGCACCAGGACCTGGAAAAACTGGTCCAGTCCGGCAGCTTCCGGGAAGACCTGTTCCATCGATTGAATGTGATCCGGGTACACCTGCCCAAACTGGCCGAACGGCGGGAAGACATTCCCCGGCTCATGCAGCATTTTCTCAAGCGCGCCGCCAAGGAACTGGCCGTCGAGCCGAAAATCCTGCGCCCGGATGCCGAGGAATACCTCACCACCCTGCCCTGGCCCGGCAACGTCCGCCAGCTGGAAAACACCTGCCGCTGGCTAACCGTCATGGCCAGCGGCCGCGAGATTCACATCGACGACCTGCCGCCGGAACTATTGCACCAGGCCGAGACCGAAACCACCGCCACCGGCCAGACCTGGCAGGAAGGCCTTCGCAACTGGGCCGAACAGGAACTCAAACGCGGCAAGAAAGGCATCCTTGATACTGCCATCCCGGAGTTCGAGAAAATCATGATCGAAACCGCGCTGAAACACACCGGCGGCCGGCGCAGGGATGCATCAATCCTGCTGGGCTGGGGTAGAAATACACTGACTAGGAAGATCAACGAACTCGGACTGGATCACCCGGAAACCGGAGAAGATTGACGAGAAGCAAACCGCCGGGGTTTGCCAATCTCAAGCTCGGGGTCAGAAGAAAACCCTCTTCTGACCCCTTTTTTACGCACGAGTCAGACACAGGTTCCGGGCCAGCGCCAGGCTCCGGGGTCTGATGAAAGCCTTCATCTGACCCCATTTTCATCCGAGACCACGGCGGCACGGCCTAAAGAAGGCCTTCTTCTGACCCCATCTTCACCGCTCCCGCCAATAAACAATCCGGTCATTCCCCCGGAACACTCCGAACGTCGCCGTCGCCGAAGGATCTTCCAGCGCACCATCCTGATCCCAGTCGCCCTCGAGCCAGATGGGCATGTCCCAGCTGAGCGTATCCGTACCGCGGTCACCATTGGGCTCCAACACCAGCGGCCCGCCAACGCCGCCGGCCAGAACCGAAGAGTCCGCAACTAGCGAATGGTAGGCCTCGGGATCAGTGATATCTGCTGTGTTCCAGGCCGTACAACCATCATCGGTATTCGTCACGAAGCCCGCTCCATTCCAATACTCGGCGGAAAATGGCATGAACAACTCGTCCACGGTTTCGGGGCCGTAGACGTTTTCCATTTGCAGGCGGCCGTAGCGGATTTGGAAAGGGGCACTTGGCTGGATGTCGGGTAATGTCGATGCGTTAACACCGTCGCTATCAGAAACGCTATCGAGACCAATTCGCAGGTCCGGTCCGAATGGCATAACCCGGGCAGCAAGACTCTTTAAATAAGTCACCTGGTCATCGCTTGAAAACTGATAAATCATTTCGCCCGAACCTGCGGCCGCGTTCTCAAGCGTCCCGGGCTGAAGGGATAGAGTTACAGGATAAGGAGCGCCCGACGTCGTGAGGGCATTTTCGTCAGACACCGGTACCTGTCGAACCACATCAGGTGCGGCTAATTTACGAAACCCACCAAGGGTATAATTACGCGTCTCGATATCCTGCGAATTATAGGGTGTTATGAACAACTCGGGAATCAGGGACCATCCCAATGACTGGCCGGTATACGCATATGGTGCTCCCGAGCTGCAAGCCGCACCCAGTTGGCCGGAATCAACCGCGAGCCCAAAATACGCTGGGATGAATCGACCAACATTTTCCGATTCACCACTAACCACCGGCGCCACACCCAGATACCCCGGATTATTAGCCTGTAGCTTGATTATGCCAACCTCGCTCCAAGCCAGGTCTGTCATTCTCGCCACACCGTTCTCAAAGCTCGCCCCGGGAATAGTCAGCGAGCCTGAAAGTTCACCGTCGATTCCACCCGACGGAGCTTCCAGCGTGTGGGTTATAAAAGCACCCTGGGGAGTCCCTTCCTGTCCGTAACTGATAGTGGGGGCACCAGCAGCGCCCAGCGCAGTAACTTTAACCTCAAACGGTGCCCCACTGGTTTCAAAGACAGCGCCGTCAGCATCCGCAGCTGCGGGGTTGCCGGCTACCGCGACGTCAAACCGATCGGGTCTCACCGTCCACAAATCGCTGACACCCACAACCGGAATCGGCTGGCCATTTACGTCAACAACAAATCCGGAGCTGTCGTCCACCAGATTCAAACGGTACTGCCCCACATCCGTCGTGCGCCAGCTGAGGGGAGCCGTGCCATTGGAAAAGGACAGTGTCAGATTCGGGGTGCCAGGTTCGGCGTCGGGGATCGTTGGGGAGGTAACACCCAAGGCAGAAGGTGCCTCTCCGGCCGGATCATCAGCACTCCGTGAAAGCCATGCCTTGAGTATGACGTTCCCATTGTAATCCGGGATCACCCCACACTCGTCGCCATCAGGATCCTGGCGCACTGCTTGCACCTGCAATTCATGGTCACGTTGGGCAACCAAATCGGCGCCAGCAGAATCAGTGATGCCGATGACGAGAGCGTTTTCCAGAAACTGGATCGGAGCAGAAACAATGGAGGGACTCCCAGAGCTATCCCTGACATTGACGGTCAGCTCATCAGCGCTCGAATTCTCCAGCCTGAGCTGGACCACTCCATCATCCGCCGGCGCAAACTGATAAGAGGCAAAACCATCATTATCGGTATCCGGATCGGGGCTCAGAATTCCAGAGCCGGATCCCAGGCGCCAGTCGCCTCTTCCCGAGCTGGTCTGTAAAAAAATGGTGCCATCATAGCCTGACAGAATATTACCAAGGCCATTAAACACTCTGACGGTTACCAGTGCAGTGCCGCAGACACTTGCGACCTCCGGCACATCGACCCCGAAACCACCCAATGGGGGAGCCGGCAGTATTGTCCCTACCCCCAGCTGACTCGAGATCTGACCATAAGGCGAGCCTGTCGTATCCCTGGCATTGCTCAGGTTGAGGTTGAAGCGGGTTTCCACAGTCTGCCCCGAGAGCAGCGTGGGCACAGTGACTGTCCCGCTGAGATCCCCTGCAGGAATCGTCAGCGTTCCAGTGGTCGCAGTGAAATCAATGCCCGCTATCGCAGTATCGCTTCGTGTTTCGAAGTCCACCAACAAGTCAGTAACTGCTGGCGTCGCAAGCGACACTGTAAAAACGGCAGGCTGGCCCTGAGCCACGGTTACGTTATCAATGCTGACTCCTGGTCCGTCTTCGCCACCATCATTCGTCGTTCCTTCGGTGATATCCCCCGAGTTACCAGAACTGAAACCCCAATCGCCAGTACCGTCGGGCGTACGGGCCAGCGTTTTGGTTTTGGAGGCCGGGGCTTGCCAATCATAGGCTGGAGTACAAGTGACATCCTGCTGGTGATCGTATTCGCCCACCTGAAGGTAATCGATCGTCTGGCCGTTACCCGCCTTGAGGATGAGGTCCATCTCGTCGAAATTAATATAATCCTCCGAGAGGATCAGACCTGTATCCGCAACGACCCACGGGTATGTCGAGTCATCGAAGTCAGACAGGCTAAGTTCGCCCGTGCAAAGCGCGGTGTTTCCAGTGGGGCTACATATCTCGAGGGTCCAGTCGTCGTAGTCATCAGAGGTAATCAACGAGGAGAGGACTTTCACTTCAACCAGGCGGGTATTGCTGTTGCCCTGGGATAACTGGTGGACCTCGTTAATCGTCGCTAGCCCTTTGTATTGTGGAGAACAGGCTGCCCACACTCCATGGCTGAATACCAGCCCGACCAGGAACACCAGAAATCCGCGAGTCAACGCACCGGCTGCCGCACAACGACACTTGAACAAACTTAGCGAAAACCTCACCTGAGCCGTACCTCCACTGCCCGCCGGGCCAACTCGTCTCCACTACCACACTCTCCGCTACTCACGAGCGTGTAAACACGATTACCCCCGCCTCCCGGTATTGAAAGCGGGGCTGTAACACTGCATTGAATATCCGCACGACACTCCTTCAGCCCACCAACAGCGAAATCCACCGATGCCGTAACAGTCGCACAGTCTCCACCATCCAGCATTTCCGCCACGGCCAGCTGTGCACCACTTTCCGCGGCGTGAAAGGCCCGCTGAGACTGGATCTGCAGGCTGATGGACTGGCCGGTAGCCTGCTGAAGCTGGCCCATACCAGCCACCAGAAGCGCCAGCACTGTGATGACAAACAGGGCAATCGGCAGGCCAATACCTTTCTGACGGCGGATTGCCAGATGTGCATGTGAACGGAGATCAGGGTACATTGCGAATCTGTACCTCCTGGCTCACGGGTGTCGATTCTCCGCTACGGGGATCCTCGAGAACGAAAGAAAAACTCACCAGAGCCCCCCGTTGGAGCGTTGGTGGATTGAAGGAAAAATCCACCGTTCCGGTAATATTCGCGGCCAGCACCTCACGGGTTCCGGCGGTCGGAGGTGTCGCCTGCGTGGGGCTCGCGCCATAATCACTATACCGGTAGAGAAAACGGCCGCTCTGACAATAACTGATCGGTGCCCCCACAACGAACAACCGCCGCTCGGGAGAGCGCTGGCTGAACCGATGGGCAGCGGACAAATTAATCAAAGCTGGAGAGACGCTGTCGTCGATACTACTGATCAGCGGACTGACTGGCCCGGGATTGCTGGTATCGTAAAGATCTTTGGTCGTGGTAGAGCCATAGCCATAGATCAGCGCACGGGCATCAGCCAGCGATGGCACACTGGCAAAAGGTGCGACCTCAATCTCATCGAAGCCAGGCCCACGGGTTAGCCGAATATAAGTTGTTGCCGATAGAACTGGCAGCCACTCAATACAAGGTCCCGAGGTGCGCACTGAAATCGGAAACGCCTGACGCAGCTCCCGGGATACCTGTTCACTGACCACCACACCCTGCAGAGCACGCTGCTGCCGAGAGCCGACATCCAGGGCACCCTGAGTAGAAAGAGTGACGAACTGGACCGAGATCGTGGCGATGATCGCCAGCAACACGATCACCATTACCAGTTCAACGAGGGTAAAACCGGCTGACCGTCGCATCAGAAATTCGCCCGGTAGGCGGTGAACAGCCAATTCTGGCCGGAAGGATCGGTGATGGTGATATCGATACGCTTGGCATCCTCGTTCGCGACACCTACTTCGGAACCCGCACAGGCAACGGCCACGCTGACCGAGAAGCCACCATAGCCGGAGAGATCATTCCCCTGGCCATCTTGCGGCGGGGAATCGGCCAGGCCATCGTAGTCGTCGGCGTCATCAAAGGTAGGTCGAGTCTCGCCATCGGGACCCGCCGTAGCGCAATCCACATTCCCCGAAGCCACCTTGCCGCCACCCACCGGCGTCGATTCGTCATAGTAGCGAGTCAGGATCTCATCCATATACAGCTGGGAGAGGGTTACAGCACGGGTCTGGTTCAACGGGTCTGCGCTCCGGCCACTGATCACAGCAAAAGCACCGACCACCCCGGCGATGGCGACACCGAGCACCACGATGGTGATGATCAGCTCAACCAGGGTAACGCCCAACTGCCGATTCACTGACAGGCTCCCTTATAAACAGCTCCCAGGGAACTCAGGCAAAGGTCGTACTGACTGGCGCCGGAAACTCGAAGATCGATGTTTTCACGGGCTACCGGGGCTTCGATCCTCCCCAGTGCATCAAAAGACACGGTTAATCCTGTTGTGGGAATCGGAGCGAAAGAGCCGCCACTAGGACGATAACTCAGTGAAGCCCCTTCCCGATCTAGGGTGAAACTCTCACCTGCAGCCACGAACTGGAGTTCATCAGCTAGCTGCCGAATCACCACGCTTTTGGAGGAATTTCCCGCCAGCGCTGCCTGTTGGGCAAGCAGCGTGGCGGAGGAAAGTTGCTGGGTGACCAGCAGGGGAGAGAACGCAGAGCTTCTGGTGAACAACCCGATACCGAGTGCAGAGAGCACACCCATGAGGATGATGACCAAGATTAGCTCTACGAGGGTGAAGCCAGATGATTCTCTCGCACTCCTGAGTCTCATATCCTTTCCCGGAACCATCAAGGTATCGTCAGAATCGATAGCACAGGTCAAGCTTGGCCCCAGCGGAATAGTCAAAAGACTATAACTAATCCTTTAATTGGTTTGTCCCCACCTGAGAAAAATTAAGTGCCTGCCGCTGTTCCACCACATGTTGAAGCGTCATCCATAGTCAGAACTGCAGACACTGTCGGAGGAGTGCCAGTACCGCTTGAGTCTGTAAAGGTGAAGCAGGGATTATCTGTCGCAGCCGTAGTCGTGACAATATAAGGAGAAGAGCCACCTACAACGGAGAAGTCACCGAGCTGTGCTGCATCACTAAGTGAGTCTCCAGCAAGATAACCATTAATCAAATTCACCGTAGCACCTTCCAATGTAACCACATCTGAACCGTCGCCGGCAGGAGTTGCAGGAGTCGTCACGTCTCCTTTGCCTTCCGCTAGGGCTGTTGATCGGACAATTCCCATGGCCGATTTCACACTCCCACGAGCACCTTCAATCGAAGCTCTTTCCGCTTCTCCTCCCAAATCCGCAAACCGCGGCAAAGCAAACGCCGCCAGAATGCCCAGAATCACAATCACCATCACCAGCTCGATGAGGGTGAAACCTTTCTCTTTTCTGTTCGGAATCATGTCTTTCATGTCTCTACTCCGCTTTTAATGTTATCCAACAAATCAGTTCAGGTTGGTAATGACCGAACCAGTACTTGCGTTATAAGTAATTGTTTTGGAGGCAGTGCCATCCAGTTGGTAAGTGAAAACACACTCGGGCGCAGTCGCAGTCGCGATGTAATCAACATCGGTGCCCGTGGTAGCAACTGTCGGAGCATTGGATTGCAGCAGTGAACGCCAAAGGTCCGCACAAATGGTGGCGTCTACATTGTTGGGGTCATTGGCTCCATTTGTGGAAACCGGCCAACCATCGGCGCTTACGTCGACATTGTCATCACCAAAACCTGCCACATCGTCCGCAGCGCCTGACAGGCCGTTGGTAACCCACTGTGCCTTCGTCAGAGCCACCGCAGCAGACAAAGCACCAGCGGTTGCCTTTACATTGGACCGATGCGCTTCCTCAGAAAGCTGCGCAAACCGCGGCAATGCAAAAGCCGCCAGAATCGCCAGGATGGCAATCACCACCACCAGCTCAATCAGGGTAAAACCCCGATTCCGTTGTTGATCGCTCATACAAGCTCCTTTAATTGATTTATCATTCAATTTTCTCATATCTGCCATTAACCCCATAGTTAATAAGGCTTTTGCTGACCAAAATTCACACGATTTAACACAAGCCCCACCGCCCTGCGTTCGGGAACCTTTGCCAGCCGGGTAAATTCCGTTTCCACCCGCCAAAAAAGCCACTCCGCCTGTTCCGGGCCACCATTCAATCCCGGAAACTCCGCCCACCGGGAGCGGTACACCAGAACCCGCTCGTCCCGACTGAAACACCAGCTGCCTTTCCGGTGTTCCGCCCCGCTGCAATCGCCGCCCCAGTTCATGGGGGCCGACTGCAGCAAGTCCACTGGATTGGTGCCTTGCCAATCCTCTAACCTTCCGCCGGTCAGCATGACCTCGGCGCCTTTCACCACCAGTGCGCTGCGGAGCTGGTTCAGCATCAGCTGCACACTTTGCCGCTCGGCCTGGGCGGCGGTGCGTTCGAGGGACACGAGCAGCACGCTGACCGACACGCCCAGCAGGCAAAATGCCACCAACCACTGAAGCCGGCGGTGGTTGTCCGCCCCGACATAGCCCACGGCGTTGACCGCAGCCAAGTCAGCCCCGCCCCATGGCTGCCGAGCCGAGATCCCAGATGGGCAGGAATACGCCCAGCGCCAGGATCAGGACCAGTATGCCCATGGCAACAATCAGGATCGGCTCGATGGATTCCGCCAGCCGTTTGAGACCGTAGTCGATGTCTTCGTCGTAGAAATCCGCCACGTTGGTAAGCATTTCATCCACCGCGCCGGTTTCCTCCCCTACCGCAATCATCTGCAGGATCAGGGGTGTGAACATGTCGCTCTGCCGCGCTGTGCGGAGCAGGCTTTCCCCGCGCTCGACACCGGCCCGCATGTCCCGTATGTGCAGTGCGATCCAGGCGTTGTCCGTGGCATCGGCGACCACCGTCAGGGCGTGGTTGACAGGCATGCCCGCAGCCAGCATGGAAGCGAAGTTACGGGCAAACCGGCTCAGGGTTATGAGTTCCAGCAAATTGCCGATCACCGGGAGCCTCAATTTGTAGCGATCCCAGGTCAGCCTGCCCTGCTCGGTCTGTTTCCATTGCCTCAACAACAGGCTGCCCGAGGCGACCGCAAACAGCACCACGTACCAGTAGCCGAGCAGGAAGTTGGACGTACCGACCAGAACCTGGGTCAGGAACGGCAGGTCCGCCCCGAGCTTGTTGAATACCGTGGCGAACTTCGGAATCACCAGGAAGTTCACCACCATCAGCGCCGCCAGCAGCGCCACCACCACAAACATCGGGTAGCGCATGGCCTGTTTGAGGCGGCGCTTGGTGTCCCGCTCCAGTTCCAGAATGTCGGCCAGACGCTTGAAGGCATCGTCCAGCCGGCCGGTGTTCTCACCCACGTGGATCATGGCCAC
>NZ_JAWLHI010000048.1:0-32055 GCF_041690455.1 Marinobacter sp. | reverse complement strand
GATCTGATCCATGGTGGCAACGATCCTATGCGGTTGACGATAGCCGTATTATCGCTGATTTCGGAGACTTATTCAGAGTCTCCTTAGTGCGTTGGCGATTATTGCCGGGGAGTTTTTGGTTATTTTATCATCGTTTTGCACTATATGGATGGCTTCCGATGAACTGCAGGATGAGCTCTCAGAAATAGCCCGGGTTGACCCTTTGACGGAGATCTACAATAGGCGGGCATTCGACGAATGTTGTGATATTGAATTCAGCCGCGCGCAGCGTTCGGGTACTTCTTTCGCCATTATAATGTGCGATCTAGATCACTTTAAAAAAGTGAATGATCAGCACGGCCATCATATAGGTGATGAGGTGTTGAGGCGCTTTGCTGCTATTCTCAAAAACAGAATACGCCAGCATGATGTGGTGGCGCGTTTTGGTGGCGAAGAGTTTATTTTACTGTTGCCTAACAGCAATACCGAACAGGGATTACAGGTTGCGGAGCAACTCAGAGCAAAAACAGCAGCAACTCAGATTACCATTGATGGTGATATCAGCTTGACTCTTTCAGCCAGTTTCGGGGTGGCTCATTACTGTGCTGGTGACAGTGAATGGAGTGCGGTGCTGCACCGTGCTGATAATGCGCTTTACGCTGCCAAAAAACAGGGTCGTAACCGAGTTGTCGACCTGGCAACAGCGAACCAGAGCTTGAAAACTGACCTAAAGCTGGCTGAGCAGACATAGACCTAAATATAGGCCAGCTACTAAACCCGTGCATGCATGCTTTTTATATGACGCTGACTCTGAACTTTTTCAGAAAACTGGGCAAAAGGACAGAGGGTTCGCTGTCAGTTTTGGTGGCCTGACACTCACAATACTGAACGTCCAATACCAACGGTTTGCCAGCGAGATAGTCTTCAGGAGCGGAGTTGCCTGCAGGGACAAAGCTCGGGAGTCGGGATAGAAAGAGTAGATTAATCCGCCAGAGAGTTTGTGATGCGGTCCGTTGAATGTGACCTCCTGTGTTTTTGTTTTAACGCCAGCGCACAACGGCGCCCTTGTAATGGAGGCGCAACCGCAATGAAAAGGGCGTCCGGCGGCCATCGGCCACGTATTGATGCACCTTGTTATATTTCGTCGTCCTCAATTGGACCACCAACCGTATCGAAAATCATTGTGTGGCATTCGACCGTAAACCACTCGTCGAACAATTTCAGGGTGAGCTTCCGGGGCCATAAATCAGGGTCGACGTACCACCCACCAAGCTCGCTCTCAAATAGCGAGCGGAAGTTAGCTTTGACCCATTTTCTGAGTTGTTCAGGAGTGTCGGCCACTTCCTCGTCAATGAGGTAAACGGTACGTTCCTCGTTAACATCCTCTAGCGTGATTGCTGGGCCATCGGGGTTCGGATCAGCTTCGTTGATCCAGCGCACTGCGGGCTCTTTGTAGCGGAGGATTAAAGCTGACCTGTTGAGCAATTTTGAACTCCCTCAGAAATATAACGAGGCTGTAGAAAAACCCGATTCCGAGCCGTCCCCAGCACCTGATTCCTAAAATTTTTGTAGCGGCCATCAGCTAGCCGATTATCATCGTTCTGATGTTCAGCCATGAGTTTCGGCCCTTTTGAGGGTGTCAGTGCCGGTATTGTAGGCATCCAGCAGCCACATTTGTAACCGTCTGATCCCGATATCACGCCGCCAACTGCCCGTAATTCGCCAGCTTTTCAATATTGTGCACCAGGCAGTATAGCTGCCACTGGCCCTGCACCTTCTTCTTGCCTCGCAAGCTGAAGCGATTCAGCCGTTTGTTCGTGCCGATGTTGCCGAACACCGGCTCCACCACCGACATTCGGTGGCTGTATATCTCTTTGCCCTGTTGGCTGTCGACGCGGTGCTTCATCCAGTCCGTGTAGTTCGGCAGGCGCTTGTTCTCCGTGGTGAACGACACCTGCCGGCCAGAGCCATTTCGATGGTTAGCTGATGCTGGGTTCTGCATGCACTGGTGCTTTTTAGGACAGTGCCGGCATTGCAGCAAACGGCCTTCGAAGTGCACTCGGACCGTGCCGTTCTCGGCTGCTCGCTGACCTCGGTACGTGAGCACTTCACCGTTGGGACAGGTACAGGTCAGGTTCACCGGATCGAACTGGAATTCACTGGCCGGAATGATGTCTTTCCAACCTTTGTCCGGCAGGTTTTGATGCCGCTTGCCGTATTTGTCTTTCTGGTTTGCGAACTTCGGGTCCCGGCTGCGGAACTGGTTGTCCGGTACATAACCGTTGATCTGCCGTTCGTGCAGGTACTGCATGTTGGCTTCGTTGGCGAAGCCGGTGTCGGCTGTCACGATTGCACCTTGCTGGTAGATGCTCTCGGCAATGCCCAGTTTCTTAAACCGGGCTTCGACGGTTTCCAGTACCGGTTGCAGGGTGTGGTGCTCCTGGCCTTCGCCAAAGGCCTGGGCGTCGATGATGATCTGGTGTTTCTTATCCACCGTGGCGACCCCATTGTAGCCCTGGATCGTGCCTTTGCTGGTGGTCATCTTGGCGCTTTCGTTATCGGTGACGTTGCTCTTCACTTCCTTGCTCCGTTTCCCCCGGCCCATCCGTGGGCGGCTCGTCTTTAGGAAACGATCAATCTTCTTAGCGGCCTCATCCAGCGACAGAATGGTCTTCGCCCGGCGAATGTCGCGGTCCAGTTCGGCCTCGGTGTCTGCTTCGTCCCGCTCGTAATGCGCCTTGAGGTGATGACGGATCAGTCGTCGCAGTTTCTCCCGCTTCTCGCCCAGCTCCTTGAAGGTACCGGACCATTCCTTGGCTGCGTTGGAGGACATTTTGCAGCCGTCGATGGCAAACAGCTCGTTACCCAACAGACCTTCTTCGTGACAAACCAGCAGAACTTGTTCGAACAGCTCTTCGATCTCATCGGCGTGGCTGCTGACAAACTTGGCCAGGGTGGTGAAATGCGGAACAGTATCGCAGGACAGCGCTTTGAAGATGATGTTGGTCTCGCAGCACCACTGCATTTCGCGACTGGAGGTGATGCCCTTGGAGTAGGAAAACAGGATGATCTTCAGCAGGATGGCTGGATCGTAGGCCAGCCGGCCGGTGTCTTCGTTGCGGTACTTGGGATGAAACACCGCCAGGTCCAGCTTGTGCTCGATCAGGTAATGCACCGCGTGTTCAAAGGTGCCGGGCTGAAGCTGTTCCTGGTAGTTGATGACGACCATGGCATCCTGGTCGTAGTTGTAGTGCTTGAAGCGAGGCATGCCAACGACTCCTTGTCCGTTTGCCTGATTTTACCAAACCGGGATGGGGATTTCGGGGTTTTTCTACAGCCTCAACGTCGCTCAGCACGCGCGCCTTTGTAGTGAAGGCGAAGCCGCAACGAAAAAGGCGTCGCCGTGACTGGCATGGTTATGCGGCATTGCTTGATCTCAGCGCCAAGATGCCAGCTATGACCATTACTAAACCACTTGGCCCGAAAAAGGTGCCGTAACCAGACATCCCTATAGCTGCTTGTCCGCCAAGCAGTAACGCGCAGATGCCTTCCACGGCGGGGCGGATTCCAAGGTTAAAAAATAGCATGGGTAGCAGTGCGATAAATACCGGAGCGATAAAAAGTGGTAAGACTTCAATGCCATTAACTTCTACAAACGATTTGCTTGTTTCTTCCGTTGTTGACTCACTGATAGTGATCCCCGTGGCAGGCTCTATTGATATTTGGCTCCGTGTCTCCGTGCCTTGATACACTGGAGCAACAAGCAGTGCTGTGAAACCGGCTACAGCCAAAAAAATTGATGTAAACAGTGCGATGGATTCGGGGCGATTCGCAAATAGTTTTGTCAATTGAGTGCGACGGAACAAGGAAAAGCCAACACCGATAACAATTAGAAGAGCGCCGCCGATAAAAGCAATGCCAGAGCTCAGAAACAGCGCCTCAAACATGATTCATCCCCTATGACGCATAACGAGGCTGTAGAAAAACCCGGTTCCGAGTCGTTCCCAGCCCCTGGTTCCTAAAATTTTTGTAGCAGCCATCAGCTAGCTGATTATCGCCATTCCAATGTTCAGCCATCAGTTTCGGCCCTTTGACGGTCTCAGTGCCGGTATTACTGGCATTCAGCGACCACATTTCTGGCCTTCCACCCTCGGCATTACGCCGCCAACCGCCCGTAGTTCGCCAGCTTCTCAATATTGTGCACCAGGCAGTATAGCTGCCACTGGCTCTGTACCTTCTTCCTGCCTCGCAGGCTGAAGCGGTGCAGTCGCTTCGTGGTACCAATGTTACCGAACACCGGCTCCACGACCGACATCCGGTGACTATAGATTTCCTTGCTTTGCTGGCTATCCACACGGTGTTTCATCCAATCCGTGTAGGTCGGCAGGCGCTTGTTCTCAATGATGAATGATACCTGCCGACCTTTGCCTTTCCGGTGATTGGCAGCCTGCGGGTTCTGCATGCACTGGTGCTTCTTCGGGCAGTGTCGGCATTGCAAAAGGCGGCCCTGGAAGTAGGCCCGACTCAGGCCATTTTGGTCCGTGCGAGTGGCATGGTATTTCAGGCTTTCACCCGCCGGGCAAAGCCAGGTCAGGCTGACCGGATCGAACTGGAATTCACTGGCCGGAATAATGTCTTTCCAGCCCGTATCCGGCTGGTTCTGATGGCGCTTGCCGTACTTGTCTTTCTGGTTCTGGAACTTCGGATCACGGCTGCGGAACCGGTTGTCCGGCACGTAGCCATTGATCTGCCGTTCGTGCAGGTACTTCATGTTGGCTTCGTTGGCGAAGCCGGTATCAGCGGTAACGATGGTACCTTGCTGGTAGATGTTGTCGGCGATACCCAGTTTCTTGAAGCGGGCTTCCACGCTCTCCACTACCGGTTGCAGGGTGTGGTGTTCCTGGCCTTCGCCAAAGGCCTGGGCGTCGATGATGATCTGGTGTTTCTTGTCCACCGTGGCCACGCCGTTATAGCCCTGAATCGTGCCCTTGCTGGTGGTCATCTTGGCGCTTTCGTTATCGGTGATATTGCTCTTCACTTCCTTGCTCCGCTTCCCCCGGCCCTTCCTTGGGCGGTTCGTCTTTAGGAAGTGGTCCACTTTCTGCATGGCTTCATCCAGGGAGAGGATGGTCTTGGCTCGTCGGATGTCCCGGTCCAGTTCAGCTTCGGTCTCCGCCTCGTCCCGTTCGTAATGGGCCTTGAGGTGATGGCGAACCAGCCGTCGCAGCTTGGCGCGTTTCTCTTCCAGTTCTTTGAAGGTGCCGGACCATTCCTTGGCCGCATTCGACGACATCTTGCAGCCGTCGATGGCAAAGAGTTCATTGCCCAGCAGGCCCTGGTCGCGGCAGACCAACAATACCTGCTCGAACAACTCTTCGATCTCATCCGAGTGGCTGCTGACGAACTTGGCCAAGGTGGTGAAGTGCGGAACGGTATCGCAGGATAACGCTTTGAAGATGATGTTGGTCTCGCAGCCCACTGCATCTCGCGACTGGAAGTAATGCCCTTGGAGTAGGCGAACAGGATGATCTTCAGGAGGATGGCCGGATCGTAGGCCAGCCGGCCGGTGTCTTCGTTGCGGTACTTGGGATGGAATACCGACAGGTCCAGCTTGTGCTCGATCAGGTAGTGCACCGCGTGTTCAAAGGTGCCGGGCTGAAGCTGTTCCTGGTAGTTGATCACGACCATCGCGTCTTGGTCGTAGCTGTAGTGCTTGAAGCGGGGCATGCCGACCTTCCGTTGATCCGTTCTCCGCATCCTATCAAAGCCAAGCGCTGGTTTTTGGGAGTTTTTCTACAGCCTCAACGCCGTTGTTCAGCGGCCGGTTTGGAGGCGCAACCGCGCTGGAAAACCGGTCCGGTGGAGGCCCGTCAGGGCCGGAACGAACTGCAACTACTTGTTAGAGCTAATCTCAAGCACGTTTTATTCCCGCAACCTGACAAAAGACCAAACCTGCAAGCGCTCCAATCCCTCCACAGATAACAAATCCCGTCACAGACCCTGCAGAGAAATCACTGTCGATCAGGACAACCACTGGATAGACAAGCGCCAAAAAAACTCCTCCAAGTATGACCCTGCCCCAACTGATCGCTTTTAATAGCCTGGCAGCACAGTACAGAGGAAAACCAACCACAAACGTTATTGGGTAAATAACCAACGCAGCTGGCACTCCGAAATGCAGAGCCGCTCCCCAAGGTGAACCTGGAATGAAAAAAGAATACAGCATGCCCATTACGACCACTGCAGTTAACGCTGCAGTGGCGCTTAAAACGAATGCGAGCAACAGTCTGATCATGAGCAAACTCTAACACTGAAGCAGAGGTGGCGGAGTTATGCGCCCTCGTTCGCATAACTCCGGTCTGCGGGTTCAGTGTGAAGGGATAAGAGCCCGAGGGGCGAGGCTTCGATCAATTACCCATCTGGTGCCCGGAGTGATCCATCTCCGGTTTTTCCATCTTCATGCCACCATCCAGCGGCTCCACGGTGAGCTCGATGTTCATGTCATCGGCACCCTCGAAATCCAGTTGCACAGGAATGCTCTCGCCCTCGGCCAGCGGCTGGCTGAGTTTTTCCAGCATCAGGTGATAGCCGTGGGGTTTGAGTTCGACGGTTTTGCCGGCGGGGATCAACAGGCCGCCTTTGACCGGCTGCATCCGCATGATGCCCTCTTTCATGCTGCTTTCATGGATGGAGATCCGGGCGGCGCGGGGGGTTTCGGCACCGGTCAGGGTGATGTCACTCTCACCCATATTGGTGATGCTCAGGTAGCCCACACCCATGGGAGTGCCCGGCGGTGTCGGACGGCTCCAGGGATGGTCGATGCCCACCCTGCCGCTCTGGTAGTCGTGGGCAAAAGCGTTCGGGGCCAGTACGGCCATGCTCAGGAGCAGGATGCTCAGGCATTTTTTCATGGGAAAACGTCCTTTCTGGAGGAAAACGGAATGCCGCCAGCATAGAAAGGTCTGGCACCGGTGCCAAGTAGTACAGTGCGGCGAATGGTCGCGGCCGCCTCCCGGCTCAGGCCTTGGTGAGCGCCTCCACCATGGCTCTGAGGAAGCGGGAGGCCTCGCCGCCAGTAGCTGCGCGATGATCAAAGGTCAGGGACAGCGGCAATATCGGTCGAACAGCCGGTTTGCCATCGACGGGCACCACTTTGTCCCGGATGCTGCCGGACCCGATGATGGCCACCTGCGGCGGAATGATAACCGGGTTGGCGTACTGCCCGGTCATGGTGCCGAAGTTGGAGAGAGTGATGGTTGCGCCCTGCATTTCCTTCGGTGGAATCTTGCGGGTAGAGACCGCCTCCCGCAGGTTCTCCAGCCCCTTTCTCAGGTCTTTAAGGCTGCGATGGGTAATGTCCCGGAGCACGGGCACGAACAGGCCATCGGGGGTGTCCACGGCGATGCCCACGTGGACTTCTTCCAGTAACCGCCGCGTGAGATTGTCGCCATCGAACCAGCAGTTGAGTTCGGGGCAGGCTTCGCAGGCGGCACCGATGGCCTGGACCAGGCGCATGGTGATGTCGGTGCCTTTCTTCCAGGCGCCGATGTCCACATCCTCGAAGATCGAGACTGGCACTACCTGGGCGTGGGACAGCGCCATGTTCTTGGCCATAGTACGGCGGGTGCCCCGGAGAGGTTCGGCATCGCCCAGTTTTTTCTGGTGGCTGGCCTGGCGGTGGACGTCGTCGTTGGTGATCAGGCCGCCCGGGCCGCTGCCTTTGATCTGCTCGAGGTTTACACCCAACCGTTCCGCCAGGGCCCGCACGCCCGGCGTGGCCCGGTTGGCACGGGCGCGTTTGCTGGATGCGGCGGCGCCGATGATGAATTGTTCCTGGCCGGCCTTGCCCTTGTCTTCCTTGCCGGAGGTTTTGAGTTCGCCGACCACGGTGCCGCTGTCACTGCCCTCACCTTCGAAGGCGAGCAACGGTTCGCCGGTGTGGATGATATCGCCCGGCTCGCCGTAGAGTTTAGCGATGGTGCCGGCCTCGGGGGATGGGACTTCGACGATGGCTTTGGCGGTTTCTACGCTGACGAGGGTTTGATCGACTTCGACGGTGTCGCCGACTTTGACGTGCCATTCGACGATTTCGGCTTCGGGGAGGCCTTCGCCTAGATCTGGAAGTTTGAAGTTTTTCATTTTTACTCCCCTGGTTTCTGGTTTGAAGGTGGGGTCTGACCCCTTGGGGTCAGACCCCGGTGCCGGGCCGTGGCTGTTGGTGACTTGTCCGCGCCTTTGGTTTTGAAGGTGGGGTCTGACCCCTTTGGGGTCAGACCCCGGTGCCCAATCAACCCCGGGGGGCATTCGTCTATAGGGCGATGACTTGTTCTACGGCTTCTACGATATCCTCCACTTTTGGCAAGTAGGCGTCTTCGTTTCGGTAATAGGGCATGATGGTGTCGTAGCCTGTTACCCGCACCACCGGGGCCTGGAGGTCCAGGAAGGCGCCTTCGGCGAGGGAGGCGGCGATTTCGGCGCCCACGCCGCCGTTGCGGCAGGCTTCGTGGATGATGACGGCACGGCCGGTTTTGGCGACGGAGCAGAGCAGGGTTTCCCGGTCCAGGGGGCTGATAGTGGCCACGTCGATGACCTCACAGGTTACGCCCTGGTGTGCCAGTTTCTCGGCGGCCTGCAAGGTCTCCATGACGCAGGGGCCCCAGGTGATGAGGGTCACGTCATCGCCTTCGCGCAAGGTGAAACAGGTATCCAGCGGGAGGGCCTCGCCGTTGTCCTCGACGCTCTGGGTAACCGCCCGGTAAAGGCGTTTGGGCTCAAGGAAAATCACCGGATCCGGATTGCGGATGGCCGCCAGCAGCAACCCATAGGCCCGCTGTGGCGAACTGGGGATCACCACCCGCAGGCCCGGGATGTGGGCGAACAGTGCCTCGGTGCTCTCGGAATGGTGTTCGGGGGCGTGGATACCACCGCCAAAGGGTGCCCGGTACACGATGGGGCAATGCAACCGGCCCCGGGTGCGGTTACGCATGCGGGCGGCATGGCTGACGATCTGCTCCATGCCGGCGTAGATAAATCCCATAAACTGGAACTCAGCCACCGGCTTCAGGCCCTGGGTGGCCATACCCACGGAGGTGCCGGCAATCAGGTTTTCCGCCAGCGGTGTGTCCATCACCCTTTTGAAACCGAATTTTTCTTTCAGCCCCACGGTGGCCCGGAACACGCCACCATTGGTGGCGATGTCCTCGCCAAGTACCACCACATCCTCGTCGTGCTCCATTTCCCAGTGCAGGGCCATGTTGACCGCCTCCACCAGGGTCACGTCACGCAGCTCGCCCTTGCTCATGACTCACCTCCCCGGTATTTGGCGGCAATCCGCTCACGCTGGGCCTGAAGGGCCGGGGGAAGTGCCTCGAACAGGTAATCGACCATCGCGGTAGGTGGCTGGGGTTCCGTGGCCAGGTATTCCTCAACTGCCTTATCCACCTTGTTCTTGCTGTCGGCTTGCAGGGCCTTTTCCTTGTCGGCATCCCAGAGGCCGTTATCGTGCAGCCAGTTCTGCAGACGTTTGACGCCATCTTTCTCCCAGGCCCGTTTCAGGTCTTCGGCGGTGCGGTAGCGGGTGGCATCGTCAGCGGTAGTATGGTCTCCAAGGCGGTAAGTCACCGCCTCGATCAGAGTCGCGCCCTTGCCACCACGGGCCCGCTCCAGGGCGGTATCCAGAACCTCCGAGGCGGCAAAGTAGTCGTTGCCGTCCACCGCGTGCCCAGGGATGCCGGCGCTGATGGCCTTCTGGGCAATGGTCTCGGCCCCGGTCTGGAGGCTGCGGGGCGTGGAAATCGCCCACTGGTTGTTGATGGCGACAAACACCACCGGCAAATGCCAGGCCCCAGCCAGGTTGATGCTCTCGAGAAAATCCCCCTTGGAGGTGCCGCCATCGCCCACGCAGCAAACCACCGCCCGCTCCTCGCCCCGGATCCGTATGGCCGAGGCCACACCCACGGCATGACAGCACTGGGTCGCGATGGGCACCGCAATGGGCAGGTCTTCCGGACAATTCTCCCAGTTCGCACTGCCCCGCTCGTCTCCACCCCAGTACAGCATCATGTCCCTCAGGCTCACGCCACGGAGCGTATGCACCGCCTGATCCCGGTAATAGGGTACAAACACATCGGTTTTGGCCATGCTCTGGCCAATGGCGGTTCCAATCACCTCATGCCCCAGCACAGAAGCGTAGGTACCGCACTTGCCAGTGCGTTGCAGCGCGATGACTTTGGAATCGAAGGTGCGGGTCAGCACCATATTGCGGTACGCAGCCAGGACACGCTCGGTGTCCCCGGCCAGGGCGGGCAAGTCATCCAGTGGCTTGCCGTGGTCATCCAGATAGCGGGTGCTATCCACATGAAATTCATGGCGTTGTCTCATCCCGTACTCCTTACCCCGGCCCGACGGAGCTCTGTTTAAGGTTTAGACGAGAGGAGGCAATTGATCAATGCGGGGAGTCAGTCATCCCACTCCTGGTACTGGTTACCCTGCCGGAGCAGCCAGTAGGTAATACCCAGCGCCAGCGTGGTCGCCGCGATACCGATCAGATACATGGGAGTAAGGGTTTCGAAATCGAGCACGATCACCTTCCGGGCAATCGCCATCAACGCCGTCGCAACCACCAACTGAACCGGGAACACATTCGTGCCCAGATACAGCCGGATGTTGATGAAGATTTCCACCGCAATCAGCACCGCCATGAAGGCGCCGAAAGTGTAGAAAATATCGTTGATATTCAGAAGCAGGAAAGGCGGCGTGATCAGACGATCGTAAATGATGTAGATCACATCACCCACGCCCCAGAGAATCACCGCCACCATGAGAACTGCCAACACCCGGATGGCAAAGCGGATAACCCGGTGCAGGCCCCGGAAAAACGGATCCGGAAAATCCACCGGAAGCTCCTGGTGCAGCTCGTGCTTCTTGTGAGGCGGGACCTCAGGCTGTGACACCCCTTCCTGGTCCTTCTCAACCATCTACTCTCTCCATGAAGCTCCCGGTAACGGACAAAAACCGTCAGGCTTTCTTGACGAACTCCGACTTCAGTTTCATAGCACCGATGCCGTCGATCTTGCAATCGATATCGTGATCACCTTCCACCAGGCGAATGTTCTTCACCTTGGTGCCAACCTTCACCACCGAACTTGAGCCCTTGACCTTCAGATCCTTGATGACAGTGACCGTATCGCCGTCCTGGAGTTCATTGCCATTGGCATCACGAATCACCTTACCGGCCTCAGCTTCGGCCTGCTCAGCCTCCGACCACTCATGCCCACACTCGGGACAAACCAACTGAACACCATCTTCATAAGTGAATTCGGAACCACACTGGGGGCAAGGGGGAAGCTGGGACATTATCATTTCCTGTTAATTGAATGAGAACCGGATTATACCAGAAACCCCAGCCCCCGGTTCCCTAACGCCCCGGCGCCACCCGCGCCAACACCGTCGGATCCTCCGACAACGGCCACGCCAGAATCACTCCCTCATTCGACGACGGATAGACTCCGGCCAACCGGGTGATATTCACCTGATGCGACACCATCACCACCGGCAACCCCGGCTCCAGCTCATTCACCAACGCAATCGTCTGCCGAGTCTGGGTAGCCCCATCGCCCCGGCCCTGGAAAAACGAATTCAGCGACGGCCACTCCGTCACCTCCCCAACATCCATTTCCGTAGCCGTATCCCGACACCGACACCACTGACTGGTAAACACCCGCGCTTCCTCAATTCCGTGCTCCGCCAAAAACGGCTTCCACGCCCGCGCCTGCTCCCGACCTGCCTCGTTCAGGTTCCTCTGGGTGCTGCAGTCGTTCAGATCAAAATTGCCGGGGTCGCCTGTGCCGGGAGCCAGGGCGTGGCGGAGAATCAAAACAGCCCGGCCGTCTTGCAGGGCTTGCCAGGCTTCGGCGTTGTTGTCATTAGCCGAAGCATGGAGTGATGACAGCAACACCAATGCGGCAAAGACTATCCTTGAAATCATTCTTCGATAAATCACGCTCGTCTCCCTCCAATCCCCGCGGAGTTATCTCCCTGAGCCGGAGAGCTGTTTCGGTCAGCACTGTCCAAAAATGTTGAAGGCCAAGGATGGCCTGAAACAAGCGCACATGGACGTGCTCGTAGCGGTTTTTGGACAGTGCTGACCGAAACCGCCTACTCCAAAATCAGGCCCCATTCTCCAAAATACGCGGACATCAACTAACAGGCTCAATGCCAGAACAGTTAAACTCTACACCCAGAGCCAACACCAAAGGAAAACCGAAATGCCAATCTGGGTCGACGCCGACGCCTGCCCCGTCCCCATCCGGGAAATCCTCTGCCGCGCCGCCACCCGCTGGCAAATCCAGACCACCTTCATCGCCAACCACGCCATCAGCCTGCCGCCGAGCCCCTGGATCAGCCGCCGCCAGGTCCCCCACGGCTTCGACGTCGCCGACAACGAAATCATGGATCAGATGACCAAAGGCGACCTCGTCATTACCCAGGACATCCCCCTGGCCGCCGAGGCTATCGAAAAAGGCGCCGACGTCTTCAACCCCCGGGGCCAGGCCTTCACCAAAGAAAATATCCGCCAGCGCCTGGCCACGCGCAACTTCATGGAAGAAATGCGCAGCGCCGGCCAGGTCACCGGTGGCCCGGCCCCGTTCAGCCAGACCGACCGCAAGGAATTCGCCGACCAGCTCGACCGGTGGCTACAGCGCAACGTCAGAAGATGATAATGATTCTATTTTAATTGCCCGGCATTTCCGCTAACCTCCCTGCCCCATCGATGTCGGGCCAACCATCTGGGAGAAAGGGGAAATGTCCAGCAGCAGTCACACCAACACCAGCAGCTTCGCCGCCCTCGCCCGGCTCCTGAGGTACGCCCGGGGCTACCGCCGCCAGATCATTGCCGCCACCACCTGCTCAATCATCAACAAACTCTTCGACATCGCCCCGGAGATTCTGATCGGTGTCGCCATCGACGTAGTGGTAAACCAGGAGCAGAGCTTCGTCGCCGGGCTCGGCTTTGAGACCGCCCGGGAGCAGATCACCATCCTGGCGGTGCTGACCTTCTTCATCTGGGCGGGGGAATCCCTGTTCGAGTACCTGTTCCAGATCCTCTGGCGCAATCTGGCTCAGCGGCTGCAGTCGGACCTTCGCCAGGATGCCTACGAACATGCCCAGCGGCTGGACATGAGCTTCTTCGAGGCGCGCAGCTCCGGGCAGCTGGTGGCCACCATGAACGACGACGTCAACCAGCTGGAACGTTTTCTCGATGGCGGCGCCAATGCCATGATCCAGGTCCTGGTTACCGTCGTGGCCGTCGGTGCCGTGTTCTTCGTAATTTCGCCCACCGTGGCCCTGCTGGCCTTCACCCCGATTCCCCTGATCATCTGGGGCGCCTTCTACTTCCAGCGCAAGGCCGGCCCCCTGTATGCCGACGTCCGTGAAAAGGTGGGCGATCTTTCCAGCCGACTGGCCAACAACCTCGGCGGCATTGCCACCATCAAGAGCTTTACCGCCGAGCAACGGGAGGCTGAGCGGCTCAAGGTGAGCAGTGAGGCCTATGTGGACGCCAACCGCAAGGCGATTCGCATCAGCTCCGCCTTCATTCCGGTCATCCGTATGGCCATCCTTGCGGGCTTCCTGGCCACCTTTACCGTCGGCGGCATGATGGCCCTGGAAGGCACCCTGAACGTGGGCGCCTACGGCGTGCTGGTGTTCCTGACCCAGCGTCTGCTCTGGCCCCTGACCGGCTTGGCGGAAGTGATCGATCTGTTCGAGCGGGCCATGGCCAGTACCCGCCGGATTCTGAACCTGCTGGCCGAACCCGTCCACGTGCGGGACGAAGGTGGCAGGGACCTGGCCCAGCCAGTAAAGGGTGAGGTGGAATTCCGCAACCTCAGCTTCCACTACCCCTCCAGCGGTGCCGGCATCCGGGACATCAGCCTGAACGTGCCGGCCGGCAACACCCTGGCCCTGGTGGGCGCCACCGGTTCCGGCAAGTCTACCCTGATCAAGCTGTTGCTCCGTTTCTACGACCCGAGCCACGGCGAGATCCGCATCGATGGTCAGCCGATCCGGGACATCAACCTCAAGTCCCTGCGCGGGGCCATCGGCCTGGTCAGCCAGGATGTGTACCTGTTCGAGGGTTCCATCCGCGAGAATCTGGCCTACGGCAAGCCCGATGCCACCAATGAGGAAATCATCGAGGCCGCAAAAACCGCCGAGGCCTGGAGCTTCATCGAGGCTTTGCCCGAGGGCCTGGATACGCCGGTGGGCGAGCGTGGTGTGCGGTTATCCGGTGGCCAGCGCCAGCGCCTGTCCCTGGCCCGTGCCCTGCTGAAGAACCCGCCGATCCTGGTGCTGGACGAGGCCACCAGCGCCGTGGACAACGAAACCGAGGCAGCCATCCAGCGCTCCCTGCGCCGGATCGGCCACAACCGCACGGTGATTATGATTGCCCACCGGCTGTCCACCATCGTGGATGCGGACACCATTGCCGTGATCGAGAACGGCCGGGTCGTCGAGCAGGGCAACCACGAAACCCTGCTGTCGAAGGATGGTGCCTACCGGGCTCAATGGCGCGTCCAGACCGGGCAAGTCTGAACTTCAAATCCAATATCATTATTGATAGTAATTCGTATTTAGATTAACCTGCAGGCTCTCAGAACAAGGGAGTCTGCATGTCGGCGTTCTTCGAAGTATCCAGCCTGGGTGTCCGTATCGGTGACACCCCCATTCTTCGCAATATCAACATCGGTTTTCAGGAAGGGGAAGTCACTGCCCTTCTGGGCCACAACGGTTCCGGCAAATCGACACTGCTCAAGGTGCTGGCCCGGCACCAGACTCCCTCGGAGGGCAACGTCAGCCTGCTCGGCCAGTCCTTCCGCAACACCGGTGCACGGGAGTTTGCCCGTACCGTTGGTTACCTGCCCCAGCATCCACCCGGCACCGATGGACTGACAGTACGAGAACTGGTTGCTCTCGGTCGTTACCCCTGGCGGGGGCCCCTCGGACGCTATAACCGCGAAGACCACCGACTGATCGACCAGGCCATTGCCGACACCGGCCTGGAACACTTCGCCCATCGCTCCGTCGACACCCTCTCCGGCGGTGAGCGCCAGCGGGCGTGGATTGCCATGCTGCTGGCCCAGCAGACCCGCTGTCTGCTCCTGGACGAACCCATTTCCGCACTGGATGTGAAGCACCAGGTGGAAACCCTTCGCCTGGTGCATCGCCTGGCCGAGCAACGGGAGCTGACCGTCATTGTGGTGCTGCACGACGTGGACCTGGCCGCCCGTTTCTGCGACCGCCTGGTGGCCATCAAGGCCGGCCGGTTGGTAGCCGATGGCTGTCCCGAGGACATCATGGATTCCGGCATCCTGGAAACCATTTATGGCGTGCCCATGGGTGTGATGGAACGGGCTCCGGGGCAGTGGGTTTCCTATGTGCACTAAATCCACGGGGCTGGCCGGCCTCTTTCTCCTGTTAATCACACTCGCCATGCCCGCCACCGCGGGTACCTGGCAGCACGAGAACGGCACCCTCACCCTGGACAAAGTTCCGGAACGCATCGTTGCCCTCAACTGGGCCGCCACCGAAGCTTTGCTGTTACTCGGGGTCACCCCCGTGGGGGTGGCCAACCTGGCTGGTTACAGCCACTGGGTCCGGGAGCCAGCGCTGCCGGAAAGCGGTGTGCGCAATGTCGGCACCCGGGTAGCGCCCAGTCTGGAAGCCATTGCCGAGCTGAAACCGGACCTGATCGTGACCAGCGCCGAAATGGCCCCCGCCGCCGACCTGCTCGAGCGACTGGCCCCCACCTACGTGGTCAGTGTGTACAAGGAGGGTTCGCAACCCTTTGCCAAAGCCCGCAAGATGCTGCTCGCCCTCGGCGAAATGCTGGGCCGGAAAGCACGCGCACAAGAGGTGGTGGAGGATGTCGAACAGACCCTCGCCGAGCAGCGGGCACGGCTCGCCGAGGCCGGTGTCACGGAGCGACCGGTGGCGCTGGTGAACTTCCTCGACGCCCGGCATGTGCGTATCTACGCCCCGAACGGGCTTTACCAGACCGCACTCGAAGCCCTGGGGCTGACCAACGCCTGGCCCCACCCGGGGAATTTCTGGGGGTTTTCCGTGGTCGGTCTGGAAGCGATTGCGCCCTTTCCCGAGGCCCGGCTTGTGGTGATCTCCCCGACACCGCCGGGCCTGGCCGATACCCTCGCCGACAGTCCGTTCTGGACCTACCTGCCGGCAGTGCAACGGGACCAGGTGTATCAGGTGGAGGCCACCTGGCCTTTCGGGGGCATCTACCCGGTCAAGCGGCTGGCCACCCAGATTACCGACAGTCTGCTGGCGGGAGGCTCCGATAATGTACAGTAATACTGCCACCCTTCCGGCCCAGCGCCCGGAACTTCCCGCCCGCTTGCCGGTGGCGGCCGCGCTCCTGTGGCTGACCGCTCTTCTGGCCAGTGCCCTGCCCTGGCTGCAGCAACTGGACCCAATGACTCTGCTAAGTGCTTTCTGGACCTTCAATCCGGATACCTATGCGTCGGTGCTGGCGCACTTCAGCTGGGCACCCAGGGTTGCCATGGCAGTCCTGGTGGGCGCGGCGCTGGGGCTTGCCGGTGCCGTGACCCAGCAGATCCTCGGCAACCCGCTGGCCTCCCCAACCACCCTCGGCGTCGCCGCCGGGAGCCAGTTTGGCGTCACCGTCGCCTCGCTGTTCTTCCCGGGCCTGCTCGCCTTCAGCCCGGACCTGCCTGCCATTGCCGGCGGCCTGCTGGCCATCGCCATGGTCATCGCCCTCACCTGGCGGCTGGGCTTTTCCCCGGTCACCGTGATCCTCGCCGGCCTGGTGATCACCTTCTTCCTCGGCGCCACCAACATGGCGTTCCTGCTGCTCAAGGGCGAGTGGCTGGGCAATCTGTTCATCTGGGGCGCCGGCTCCCTGGTCCAGAACAACTGGCAACCGTTCGCGGAGCTCTGGCCCAGGGTCGTGATCCTGGTGGCCCTGATGCTGCTGTTGATGCGGCCACTGCAATTACTGCAACTGGGCGAGACCTCCGCCGGCTCGCTGGGTGCGAAGGTCGCGTGGGTGCGGGCCCTGGCGTTGTTCCTTGTGGTTCTGCTGAGTGCGACGGTGGTAAGCCGGGTTGGCGTGATTGCCTTTGTTGGCCTTGCCGCACCCGTGCTGGCCCGGCTGCTGGGCGCCCGTACTCTCGGCGGGCGCATACTTTGGAGCACCCTGCTTGGCGGTGGCCTGCTGTTACTGGCAGACACCCTGGCCCATTGGGCGTCCACCTGGGGCGACGGCTCCCTGATTCCCACCGGCACCACCACGGCGCTCATTGGCGGGCCGATCATCCTGCTGGCCCTGCAGGGCTTCCGGAATACCCATCACATGCCGGGGCAGACCTCCAGCCCGGCCGGCTTCCTGCCCAAACGCCGTCCGATCCTGGTGGTTTCAGCCGTGCTCGCCTTGCTTCTGCTGATTGCGGTCGTTATTTCCATGGGCTGGTCGCCCGGGCTCGATGGCTGGCGCTGGACCGGCGTCGCCCAATGGGACGAGGCCTGGGTCTGGCGCGGCCCGCGGATGCTTGCTGCGGTGCTGGCAGGAATCGCCCTCGGGCTGGCCGGCACCCTGATCCAACGAATGACCGGCAACCCCATGGGCAGCCCGGAAATGCTGGGCATCAGCGGTGGTGCCGCCCTGGTGATGGTGGTGATTGTGCTTTCCGGTCTTGAGGCCGGCCGCATGGGGCAGCTGGTAGCCGCCACCGCCGGCGCGGCCGGGGCTCTGGGCCTGCTGATTCTGCTGGCACGGCGCCACCGCTTTGCCGGCAACCAGTTACTGCTGGGCGGCCTTGCCCTGTACGTGTTCATGGATGCCGGACTTCGTCTGGTGATGGCCTCCGGCGGGACCGAGGCCTCCAAGTTACTGAACTGGATGTATGGCTCCACCTGGCTGGTCTCCGACGGGGAAGCCATCGGACTGCTGGTGTTCATTCTGGTCATTTGCGGGACTCTGGCCACAGTGGTCCGGCCCCTGACTATCTTGCCACTGGGCGAGCAGTCGGCCTCCTCACTGGGTCTTCCGGTGGCCCGGGTTCGCCTGTTACTGCTGCTTCTGGCGGCGCTGCTGACCGCAGCCGCCACGGTGGTGATCGGCCCGCTCAGCTTTGTCGGCCTGATCGCCCCGCACCTGGCGCGGGTGCTGGGCCAGCAAACCGTCGGCCGGCAGCTGATCGCCGCCGCGCTGGTGGGTGGCGTGCTGCTCGGTGTGGCGGATTATCTGTCCCGCATTATTGTGTATCCCAACCAATTGCCCGCCGGCCTGCTTGCGGCCCTGGTGGGCGGGATCTATTTCCTCTGGGGGCTCAGTCGCCATGGCCGGGCCTGATTCCGCAATAGACGGCGAGGGCTGGGTCGATCGTTATGATCGGCTCCTGCAAGCCTCCAGCCTCAACCGTGAGGCTATCGTCGCGCAGTCTCTGCACGCTCCGGCACGAGAACGCCGGGGCCTGTTTTCCCTGGCCCAGTGCCTCGATCAGCCCGAATTGCTCGAGCACCAGATCCGTCGGGATTACCCGGAAGCCTCGGATCGCAAGGCCGTCCGGGCTTATGCATCGGTACTGCAACAGGATCTGGCGCTCAGTGTGCTTGCCCCCCTCACATTACGTCTGTTCCGGGATGGCGAGGCGCCCGTTGCCGATCCGGCCCGCATTTTCCTGGCGCCCATCGAAAAGGCGGGACAGACCGTTTCACGATGGTTCCAGACTCCGGGCCAGCCAATGGCAAGCGAACAGGGTTTTCAGCACAGCATGGCAGCACAAACGGAAGCCTGGTATCCGGTGTTCAGAAAACAATTGGGAGTGAGTCCCGGCGCCTACTGGAGCAGTGTCGGCCTGGGTCTGGGCGCGCCTTTCTCGGCGGTGTGGAACCTGGCGGATCCCGCCTCGGTATGTGATCTGGCGCAGCAATGGCTGGAAGCATTCCGGAATGACGCCAATCGGTTCATCGACTGGATTCCGGCGGTGTTCGCAGAGCAGAGAACGGCAATCCCCCAGCGGAAGGGCTGCTGCCTGAGGTACCTGTTACCGGAAGGTGGTTACTGCGGTACCTGCGGGGTCTATCGAAAAGAGAGAATGGCGGGGGTCAACTCCCCGCCCTTCACTACGGATCAGTAGACCCAGGAAACGGTCAGGCTGGCGTTGGCCGGCTCGCCGTAGAAGCCCTGGGCCGAGGCGCCGAATTTCTTCAGGCTCTCAATGTATTTCTCGTCGGTGACATTATTTACGTTCAGGGTGGCATTCCAGTTGCGGGCAAAGTCGTAACTGGCCATCAGATCCAACACGGCATAGGCATCCTGCTCGGTGACGATGGTGGTACCGGCATTCGGGCCGGTGGTGGCCACGCCCTGCTCCTGGCTGATCTCGGACTGCCAGCGGATCTGACCGCCGAGTTCCAGACCGTCAACACCCGGCACTTTCCAGGTACCCCGCAGCTGAGCCAGGTGCTCTGGCACGAAGGATTTGGCGTCGTTACCGTCGGCGTCCTCGATGTCCACGAAGGTGTAGCCGGCAAAGAGCTGGATGCGGTCGGTCACGTCACCGACGATTTCCAGTTCCACACCCTGGCTCTCGAGGCCATCCACCGCACGGTAGTAGACGTCCTGGGTGCCGTCGTCATAGATGCCTGCGGCCTCGGCCACGTTCTTCTGCTCGACCTGGAACAGCGCCACCGTAGTGTTGATACGGTCCTCCCGGAATTCGCTCTTCAGACCCAGCTCGTAGTTCACCCCATCGATCGGATCCAGGCGGTCACGGTTGATGTCCAGCTCGGTTTGCGGCGAGAAGATCTCCGTGTAGCTGGCGTAGACCGAGTGATCGTCGTTGATGTCGTAGATCAGACCGGCGTAGGGGGTCTCCACCGCGTCGTAGCTGGTCTCTTTGGAGTTCCCGTAGCTGGTGCCTTCGCTGTCCAGCCAGGTCAGGCGCAGGCCGGTGATGGCGGTCAGACTGTCGGTCAGAGTCCAGCGCGCCGCAGCATAGGTCGCGGTTTCACGGTCGGTCCAATCGGAGCCTGCCACGCCGTTGTCGAAAGCCGGGCGCGGATAGTTTCCATCCCATTCATTCAACGGCGGCAGTTGAGTGCCGATACCCTGGCCATATCGGGACTCGTCCACGGTCTCGGAACGGGACCAGCTGGCACCAACCACCAGCTCGTGGGTCCGGTTGGCCAGGTCGAACGGGCCGGTGGCGTAGGCATCCACCACCCATTGCTCGGTATTCAGATCATACTGGCTCGGGTACGCCATTAGCCCTTCACCGGTGTCTGGATCCGGGGTGCCGAACTGGTAGAACAGCTCGGATTCACTGTCATTCTCCAACCGGAACACCGTGCCCTTGGCCCGCCAGCCGCCAGCCAGCTCCTGCTGCAGCTCCACAAAGCTGTTGTGCTGGGTGTTATCCCAGTAGGACCAGTCGGAAGCGGTGCTGGTGGAACGGGCGAAGTCGGTGGCGGTGCCGTCGGTGTAGAACAGCGGCAACGCGCCCCACAGCGGGCTGTCGGTATCGGAGCTCTGGATGGCATGGCCGAGGGTGAGCAGCGTGGTATCGGTCAGATCCGCTTCCACGACGCCGTAGAACATCTGCTTTTCGTTGCTGTAACGGTCAAGGTAGGAATCCTTGTCCTCATAACCTGCCACGACCCGGCCGCGAACCTTGCCGGATTCGGAAACCGAGCCGGAGACGTCACCCACAATTCGCTTCGTGTCCCAGGAACCGGCGGTCACCGCCACCGAGGCATTGGTATCGGCGGTGGGACGCTTGCGGATGAAGTTCACCGTGGCGGCCGGATTGCCGGAGCCGGTCATCAGGCCGTTGGCGCCCCGCAGCACTTCAACCCGATCGAAGAAGGCGGTATCCAGCTCACCCTGGACGTTGTCATACACCGCCGGAAGGCCGACGCCATCGTACTGGAAGTTGTTGATGTCGAAGCCGCGGGAGGTGTAGTAGGTCCTGTCGGTTTCAACGGACTCGACGGTGACACCGGTGGTGCCCTCCAGAACATCATTGATGTCGTTCTGGGCGAAATCGTCCATCTGTTTCCGGGTTACCACGGTGACTGCCTGAGGCGTCTCGCGGTGGGACAGTTCCATCTTCAGGGAAGTGGTAGTCGCTTCGGGAGCATAGCTTTCAGTGAATTCCGAAGGGGTCTGACCCCGTTCTGCGGATACTTCGAGCACCTGAAGGGTGGCAGAATTGGTCTCCTGGGCCACTGCCATTGCGGGGACAGTGGCGCACATCATGGCGGAAACCAGGGCCTTGCGGCGGAATGCCGGCTCGGGAAGTCGGAACATCGTTTTCTCCGTGAGTGGGTTTTAGCTCTTTGGTCATTATTCGACGCATATCTTAATGCGAATCATTATAATTTGAAACATCAAATCACGGTAATCCAACGCTGGGTTATTACCCTATATTCCAGAACACCCGTTCAGGGCAGTGGAGCGGGTCAACTGCTATGCTGAAGAGGCAGTTGCTTCCGAGTTTCCAGACCAGGTGCCATGCAGGCCGGAGGTTCCCATGTTCACCAGCAAACAACTGGCTGTGGCCAGCGGGCTGATGCTGTTTTCGCTATCAACTCTCGCTGACCTGACATTCTCATCGGATGAAGCGGATTTCCGTCTGGAGGTCGTTGCCGAGGAGCTTGAGCACCCCTGGAGCCTGGCGTTCCTGCCCAACGGCGACAAGCTGGTGACGGAGCGGGCCGGACGACTCCGGATCATCCGCGATGGCGAACTTGTTCCCGAACCGATCTCGGGCGTTCCGGACCTGGTGGTTTCCGGCCAGGGCGGGCTGCTGGATGTGCTTTTGCATCCGGATTTCGAAAGCAATCTGACACTGTTTCTGAGCTACGCCCACCGCACCCGGGAAGGCATGACCACCCGGGTTGCCCGGGCACGGCTTGAAGGCGACGAACTGAAGGATGTAGAGGTTATTTTTGAGGCCCTGCCCCGCTCCAATACCTCCCGTCACTTCGCCGGGCGCATGGAGTTTGATCGGGACGGCAACCTGTACATTTCCGTCGGCGACCGGGGTGAAATGGACCGGGCCCAGGATCTTGGCGATGGCGCCGGCGGCGTGCACCGTGTCACGATCAACAGCGAGCCGGTTCCGGGCAACCCGTTCGTGGATAAGGCCGGTGCCGAGGATACGTTTTTCACCTACGGCAACCGCAATATCCAGGGCATGACGATTCACCCGGAGACGGGAGAGATCTGGACCCACGAACATGGCCCCAGGGGCGGTGACGAGATCAACATCCTGTCCGCCGGAACCAACTACGGCTGGCCCGAGATCACCTATGGCATTGACTACTCGGGCCTGCCGATCACCATGCACACAAAGAAGGAAGGCATGGCACAGCCCCTGCACTACTGGGATCCATCAATAGCGCCTTCGGGCATGGCGTTCTATACGGGGGATTTGTTCCCGGAGTGGCAGGGTGATCTGTTCGTGGGAGCACTGAAAATGCGCAAACTGGTGCGCCTGGAAATCCGGGATGGGGACGTCACCAAAGAGGAAGATCTGCTGACGGACCTTGGCGAGCGAATCCGGGATGTGCGCATGGGCCCGGACGGCGCGCTCTGGCTGTTGACCGACTCACCCAGGGGCAAGGTTTACCGGACCGTTCCCGCGAACTGACCCTCAGTGGGGGTCGTTGGTCCTCTCGGTCTTTTCGTACCGGGGAATATCGTCGGTGATCGGAAACCAGTCCGATTTCGAACCGACATAGACATGCTGCGCCGGGCCTTTGCCCAGGGGTTCGTTGATCACGCCCACCCGCAGGCGCAGGATACCGGGGATAGCATCCACCCGGCTGTATAGCTGGCTGCCGCAACGGCTGCAGAAGGCACGGTACTTGCCGGGACTGGACTCGTATTCGGTCACCCGGTTGTCGCGGGAGAGAATCCGGAACCTCACCGCCTGCACCGGCGAGCTGGCCGAGAAGGCACTGCCATGGGCGCGCCGACACTGGCTGCAATGGCACAGAGAAATCGGTCCGAGGGGGCCGTCATATTCAAAGGTGATGTCGCCACACAGGCACTGGCCGGTATACATGGGTCAATCTCGCGCTTCAGACTAGTTGGAATCTCCGGCGGGATGATACCGGTGGGCCACTTGAAGAACCACCCTGGCGACATCATCTCAGTTGGTACAGAAACGGAACAGGAGGACAGAGATCATGTCGTTTACCACACTTCCGAAGATCGGTATGGGTACCTTTCGCCTGAAGGGCAATGATGCCCGGGAGGCGGTGAAGAGCGCCCTGTCGCTGGGCTACCGCCACATCGACACCGCACAGATGTATGAGAACGAGGCGGAAGTGGGCGACGGCATCACCTCAAGCGGCATTCCCCGCCGCGATATCTTCCTGACCACCAAGATCTGGCACGACAAACTGCATGCCAGCGATCTGATCAACAGTCTCCACGACAGCCTGGCCCGCTTGAAAACGGACCACGTGGACCTGACCCTCATTCACTGGCCCTCCCCGGGCGATGAGGTGCCCATGGAGGAGTACCTGGGCGCTCTCCGGGATGCCCAGCGCGAGGGGCTGACCGAGCACATCGGGATCTCCAACTTCACCTGTGCCCAGATGGACCAGGCCAAGCAAATTCTCGGTGACTCCGCCATCCTCACCAACCAGGTGGAAGTCCACCCGTTCCTGGCCAACCGCAAAGTAGTGGAACACGCACAGAAACTGGGCATTACGGTGACCGGTTACATGCCCCTGGCCGTGGGCAAGGTCATGGAGGACGAGACTTTGCAGCGCATTGCCAGCGAACGGAACGCCACACCGGCGCAGATTGCCATTGCCTGGGTGGCCTCACGGGGCGTGGTGCCGATCCCCTCCTCTACCCGGCCATCCCACCAGAAGGCCAACCTGGATGCCCTCGAGATTCAACTGACCGAGGATGAAATCAGGGCGATTGACGCCCTGGACCGGGGCGAGCGGATTGCGAACCCGGGTTTTGCGCCGGACTGGGATTGACCCTGAGCGCGACAATCAGCAGCACCAGTGTGGCCACCGGAAAGCCCAGCAACCAGAAGGTACCCAGGGCCCAATAGGTGGCCGCACTGAACAGGGTCCAGGCCAGCGGCAGCGCCAACAGCAACCACCTCAGCGGCGACGGTTGCCCGGCAAACAGCAGCACCGTGGCGGCAACGGTCACCCCGGGCGCAAGTCCGAACAGGGCGAGAGCCCACAGATCGGGCATTTCCAGTACCGAAAGCCAGGGCAACAGGAGTATCGCCAGCCACCAGCTGACCGCCACTGGCCACGTCATCGGTGCGGGCAGTGCCCTACCCTTCATCAGCAGCAATAACAGTCCCTGAACCACAAAGGCCCAACCGAAACCGGTGGCGGGCCAGTTTACCGGGCCGTAATAGCGCACCAGGAACAGGTAGCCGCAGCCGATCCACGCCAGCCCGGCCAGAGCCATCGCCAACCGCCTCGGCAACTCGGCGGCCTGTCGGCCGAACCAGGGCAGCACCAGGCCGGCCAGGGGCCACAACAGCAGCCAGGGCCAGAGGTCCTGGTTGATCCGCGCAAACAATCTCAGGAATACCTCCGGGCCGAACATCACGAAGTCCTGCAATGAATAGCTCAGCCAGGTTGCTCGGTTCACAGCTGCCTCACATACTCTGCCATCATCCTTCGCTGGCTGGCGTCAGGCAGCTGGCCGTACATAGCCCCCATGTTCTCCTGCATGTGCTCCACGCTGGTCGTGGCCGGAATGGCGCAGGTGACAGCGGGATGGGAAATGATGAACTTGAGGAAGAACTCGGCCCAGCTGCCCACACCGGCCTCTGCTGCCCATGATGGCAAGGGCTCCGACTGGAACCGGCGGAACAGCGAGCCGCCCTGGAACGGCCGATTCACGATCACCGCAATGTCCCGTTCCCGGGCCAGGGGCAGCAGCCGTTCCTCGGCCTCCCGGTCCAATACGTTGTAGGTGAGCTGAACGAAATCCAGAGGCTCCGTTTCCATGACGCGCGCCAGCTCACGATGCCGGCGGCCATGGGAGGTGGTAATACCGATGTAACGGACCCGGCCTTCGGCCTTCATCTCTTTCAGCGTCGCCAGGTGTTCCTGCCAGGCCAGCAGGTTGTGCACCTGCAGCAGGTCGAAGCGGTCGATACCCCATCGGCGCTCGGATGTGGCGGCCTGTTCCCGGGTCTCCGAGCCATCACTGGTCCAGATCTTGGTTGCTGCAAAGATGCGGTCATGGGCACCGAGCTTGTCCAGCCCGGTGCCGATGACGTCGGCTGCACTGCCATACATGGGTGAACAGTCAATGACAGTGCCGTTTTGCGCGAGGAAGGTCTCGAGAACCCGGGTGCGCTCATCAATCAGGTACTGATCACCCCCGACGTTGAAGGTAATCCAGGTGCCCATGCCGATGGCGGGAACCGACTCCCCGGTGGAGGGAATGGGACGGGAATGAAAGGATTGCTCACCTGTTGGCGAGCCGGCTGCTATCAGCCGGGGTGAAGCCACAGCCAGACCGCTCAGCCCGACACCGATCAGGAATCGTCGTCTTGAAAGCTCCAGCATGGTGGCCCTCCCTTGAAATCTGCCTTAAGTGACAGCCTCAACCGCCGTATTGTTCCTCCAGATACTTCAATATACGCGCCGATTCGAACATGGACGTTCCCGTGTTGGGATCTTCCAGGTAAGGAACCTGAACCCGGCCATGTTGCTGAAAAAAGGTGTCCCGCTTGCCGCCGGGCAGAGGCCGGTACTTCCCGGGTTTGATGCGCTGCTTTGCGGGCCCGATTTCGGTCCAGTGTTCCTTGCCGAGATTGTGGAGCGTGTATGGAATCTCCAGTTCACACAGCTTTTCCCGGACCAGCCGCGAAAATGGACTGCCCTCGAAGCTCCACAGGTGCAGGCCCTGTTCGGGACGCTGGCCCGGCGTTGCCCGCAACCCCCGCATTTCGCTGGCGACAGAGCCCAGCGAACCAAATACCGGCTGCCAGACTCTGGCCTTGTAGTAACCGGGAACCGGCCGGCCACCGTACTGACGGAACAGGTACTCAACGATATCCTCGGATTCGTACGTCACCTTGCCGGTATTTTCATCCACCAGAAGCGGAAACAGCTGCTTGCCACCAACCGCTTCTGCTTCGGCCCGGTAAATCCGACCGCCCTTCGGGCATGGGCGGATCTCAACGTCCAGGTTCAGGGCTGTAAGCGCCTCCCGGACCCGCCGGCAATAGGGGCAGCCTTCCATGTCATAGAGAATGATCGGTTTTTCCGGCTGCTCCGCCGCCTTCACCACCAGGCATCCGCGCCAGGCAGTAAAGGAAGAGGTTGCCACGGATTCGAGCACATTCATGTTGTGCTTTAACGCGTTCAGCATGGTTTGTCCTTGGTTTCAGGAAATTGGAGTGCCCATTATGCGGGGGCCTCCCGGTTTGCCATTGGCTCCCGTGTCCCCATGATGTGGTCAAACCAGGGTTTGGTCACACACCAGTTGGCGTTGGGATTGGGTCCCATGTGGTGGTCATAGTGCCACGGCAGATGCTCCCGGGCCCACTCCGGATCCAGATGGGATTGCTTGTGTACCCGGTAATAGTTCCAGGCACTGTAATAAAGCGTGCCGACAAAGAACGGAGCCACCGGCAGCAGGGGTGTCACCGCAGCCGCTCCCGCCACCAGGGCCACGACTTCCTTGGTCTGGGCATTCCAGGTCAGGGGCGGGTGCCGGTAGTCTTCGTCCAGGAAACCGTTCCTGCGGACATTCCGGTGATGATCATGCCAGTGGAACGCCCAGAAACTCTCCCGGTTACGCCCCCGATTGTGCAAAACGTGCTTGTGGAATACCCACTCAACGGCATTGGCTGTGATCAACCCGATCGGTATACCAATCATGGCGCCCTCCTGTTCTTGTTGTAGTCATCGAGTCACTGAACCAGGAAACGCTGATTGAGCCTGAAATTCCATGACTGAAATGCCGTGAAACCCACGGTAAAAAACGCACACAAAGTCATTGACATCCACAAGATTAATTTCTGTACAGCTAACTCACTGATTCCAAAGGCCCCTTACAGATCGTCACAAAAATTCAATATAAACAACGTCTCTACTGGCAATTTTTAACGTCATGTAGAGCTTTTCTGCATAGTACATCGCGCCAGGATCGGCTATTGTTTAGTCATAAGAACTCAACGGATGGACATCATGAAGAACAGGGTCATGCGACGCAGCGTCAGGCAGGCAGGACTGAGGAGGTCCGGCCGTCGGTTCGTGCTGTCCGCGGGAATTGCCGCGGTCATGGCTACGGGCGCACCACTGGCGGCAGCCGCGCCACCAGGTAGCGAAGACTCCCCCACCCGGCTCTGGAGCACGGAAGTCCGGGATTACGCCTTCAAGGCACTGAACAACAAGGAAGGCCTGAGCGTTGCGGCCGTCCCCCTGAACGGCCCGGGCATCGAGCAGTATGTGAACGCTGACGAACTGATGAGCCCCGGCTCCATCATGAAGCTGGTTACCACCTACGCCGCCCTGGAAATGCTCGGCCCGACCCACCACTGGAATACCGATTTCCTGACCGACGGGCAGATGGTCGGCGATACGCTCAAGGGCAACCTGTACGTCCGGTTCGAAGGCGACCCGAAACTGACCCTCGAACGCCTGTGGTCCACCATGCGTGAACTCCGGCAGATGGGCGTGACCAGCATTGACGGCCATCTGGTTCTGGATGGCAGCTATTTCCGCGTGGATGAAGGGTTCCCGAAATTCGAGGACAATGGCGACAATCCCTACCGTCCGTTCCTGGTGGAGCCTTCGGCCTACCTGACCAATCTGAACCTGCTGCACTTCCAGGTCCGGGCTGACGAGCGCGGGACCCAGGCCTGGACGACCCCGGACCTGAGCGAAGTCCGGATCGACAACCGGGTGACAGCCATCCCGGAGGGCCCCTGCCCCAGCCGCCGTGATTTCAACTGGGAGCCGGTGTTTGACGACAACATGCAGGTCACCGTGCGCGTGACCGGCGAGCTGCCGCAGGGATGCCGCACCACCACCTACATGTCCCTGCTGCCCCACGAACAGTACACCGCTTCCCTGATTCGTTCGGTACTCAAGGAAACCGGCGTGACCATCAGCGGCGCCAGCATGACCGGCAAGACCCCCGACGATGCCCGGCTGGTGATGAGAACCACCTCTCCGGACCTGGTCACCATGGTTCGAGACATCAACAAGTGGAGCAGCAACGTCATGGCGCGCCAGATGTTGCTGGCTATCGGTGCCGAGAACCGCAAAGAGGATGAACAGGATGACCGCGTTGCCGGTATCCGCGTGATCTACGAGTGGCTTGAGGGCAAAGGCATCAATACCGCTGGCATGGTGATCGACAACGGTGCCGGCCTCACCCGACATGGCCGCATCTCGGCTCGCCAGGGCGTGCAGATCCTCCAGCATGCCTGGAACAGTCCGTTCGCCTCCGACCTGATGGCCTCAATGCCAATCACCGCCATGGACGGAACCATGGCCCGCCGCCTTAAGCGAGCCGGCATGGAAGGCACAGGCCGGATCAAGACCGGTTACCTGGAGCATGTTCGCTCGATCGCCGGCTTTACAAGGGACGAAAACAACACGACTTGGGCCGTGGTAGGTATTGTGAACAACGACCCGGCCTGGAATGGCAAATCGGTGCTTGATCGCGTGCTTTACTCGCTGCATTATCGGCCGCCAACGGGGACGGCGATTTCGCGGGCCGATTCGAACAGCTCGAATGTGACCATTCAATAACAGAAAAGCCCCGGACACTCCGGGGCTTTCATCCAACAGTCAAAAAGTTATTTACTGAGGTTGCGGTACCGGGATGAAATCATCCAGCAAGGTAACACCGGCCACAGGATCGCTTCCGCTCAGTGCCCGACGTGCCACCGCAGTGTAGATACCGCTATCTGAAAGCGCGAGATCCGGTGATTTGTAGAGCACATTCGCCGGGTTACCAGCCTCCGTAATGAAAGCCACATAATTGCCGCCGGCTACCTGCACATAACCCGTGCTGGCTCCAAATTCGAAGCCGGGTACGGTCGGAGAGCCGGCAAGGTTGCCGATCACCGTTGCATCTGCACCACCCTCAGCTGTCGGCACCAGATATACATCTACCGTTGGCGCCTCGACGGCACCGTGAATCAGACGTAGTTTCGCAGCAGTGGCGATCCTGCGGTTGTCGTCACTGAAGACCAGTGCTTCAAGGCCTGCGTCGGCACTGCCAGCGGCAACCACCGTTTTGAGATCACCCGCGGCGAGTGTCAGAGTTGCCTCGATAACGGCGGTGGTGTCTCCGGACGCAGTCACTGCCAGATCGTAATCTCCAGCAGCGCCGCCGGGTACACCAAGCAGGTAATTGCCGGTAAAGGCGGCGTCAGGAAGCGTGTCACCGAAGGAGAAGGTCAACGGCGTGCCAGTTCCGGGAGCTGAATTGAGATAGACGTCAACGGCAGTGTCAGTTCTTCCAAACCCAATATCGGAGACGCTGTGAACTGCCCGAAGATCCGCACCGGTCTCGGCGGACAGAATCTCACTCGTCTCACTGCCATTGATTACCAGCAGACTGATCGGAGACTCGCCATAAACCGTGTTGTCGATGGCGCCCACCAGAAGATCTGCTCCTGAAGGCAATGCCACGGAACCACTGTCGTACACTACGGTGGTGGAGTCGGCAGGCGTGACCCGGATCTGATACTCACCGGCAGGGACTTCCAGCGGGCCAACGCTTTCCTGGAAAGCAAACGAGAAGGTAGCCTCGGCAGGAAGTTCTGCACCGGCCGCCGTCACATAGACATCAACGGGACCACTGGCTGCGTCCTGAGCATCGGGCGACAGATGCGCAACCCGGAGACGGACAGAGTCCGCGCTTTCACGCTCACCGTCGTCAGCAAGGATCAGCGGGGCGATGGTCTGGTCGCCCACCTTACCCACGGCAATCACATCGTATTTGGTATCAAATCGAAGAGAGGCATCTGCATCAATCACGGTGGCAGTCTCACCACCCGGCAGAATGCCATCCACCGCAATTGAGGCCGCACCAGCATTCGGAGTCAGCACAGCGGCCTGCTTGTAGTCAGCGCCCGAGACCACCGTTTCATTGTTCACGCGCACATTGACTGCCGGCGCATCGGAAGAAGCATGAATGACCCGGACGCTGGTTTTCGCCGGATCGTCGTCACCATCGAAACACCCGGCCAACAACACACTACTGGCCGCCACCAAAGGCAAAGCAAATTTTGTATTCATTGTCACTCATCCTCACTTGCGAGGTTGCAGATCAGGGTTTGATGGTTCGAACCTGCACAGATTCATTCCATGAACTGTACGCAAAACAATCTACGGATGGGTGCAACAAACAGATTTACAATTTTTGACAACGGGACTTACGGCACGGGAAGCTAGCTCTCATCCGCCAGCACACGAAGTGTTCGTGCCGTCAGCCGCCCGGCAAGCGGAGCGACGAAAATAACAAGCGGGAATGCCGAGCCCCAGGCCACGAGGAAGGCAGAGCCCCAGCGCGCCAGGAAGCCCTCGATGAGCCCGGTGTTAATAAACGTGATGATCCCTGACATCATCAGGGACATGATGCCGGACATGTAAAACGCAAAGACAAACTGACGAACACGTGCGAACTTTTGCTTGGACATTGAATCTCCATAAGCCGGGGCGTTGCGAGCTGCTGCCAGCTCCATCCGTTCCAGGCCCTGATTCGTAATAACTGTGACAGACACTGCATGATAATGAGCATGCAATGTTTTTCCATTGGGCTTTACGCTGAGGCACCGCAATGAGTTCTTTCGCCTGCCGACCGGGCGCCATGATTCGGGCAACCGTGTTATTCCTGACCATAGCGTTACTCTCGGCCTGCAGTTCAACACGCACGGCTTACCGGTACGCGGATTGGGGCGTCACCTGGTGGGTCGATGACTACGTATCCCTGACCGGCGAGCAGGAACAGCAACTGGCGCAGGACCTCGACAACCTCCGGCAGTGGCATTGCACTGCAGAACTGCCCCGCTATCGCCAATGGCTGGATGAACTGGTCCGGGACACCCGGTCGGGCGACCTGGACCGTGAGAAGGTCAGCTACCACCAGCAGCGCCTGTTCGACTTCCTGCCCGGGTTACTTGAGCAGGCCACACCGACCGCCACCAACCTGCTCGGCTCTCTCAGCGACGAGCAGGTCGCCGAACTTGCCCGAAACATGGCCCGGAACCATGGGGAGATGGATGAGAAGTTCATCCTGGAATTCTCCCGAGGCACGAGCCGACGCCCGGGCTGAGCGGACGATGGAACGTATCGAAAACTGGCTCGGGCCCCTGAACAACCGGCAACAACGAATTGCCCGCGAGTGGTCGGAAAACCGGGGACGGCAGACCGAAATCTGGCTGGAAGGCCGCCGGAATTGGCAACTGGCGCTGCTGGATGCACTGGAAGAGCGGGATTCACCGGAATTTGGTGAGCGAATCCGCTATCTACTGGTGAACTCGGAAGAGGTGCGCGGAGAGGCCCACAAGGAGATGATGGCCGAGAGCCGGAAGGCGATGGCGGACCTGATGTATGAGCTGATTGAGGCTGGCGCGCCCTCGCATCTGGCGCATCTCGAAGAGCGAGCGGCGGAGCTTCGGGGTGATTTCAGGGCGCTGACCTGTGCGTCGGCCTGAGGGGTGAAGGTAGCGTTGGCGTGAAGGTGGGGTCAGATGAAAGCTTTCATCTGACCCCGTTATCAAGGCCAAAACTCGAGGTTAAGCCTGCGGCACCGGGGTCTGATGAACTTGTTCATCTGACCCCATTTTCATGGCCCAGGCTCGAGATGAAACCTGAACCTGGGGTCAGATGAAGGCTTTCATCAGGCCCCGTTTCCAGGGCGCGAACTCGGGGTTAAGCCGTAACGTGGGGTCAGAAGAAAGCTTTCTTCTGACCCCGACTTCACCGCGCACCCATCAAATCGTCAGGTAACCCCCATCGGCATTAATACACGCCCCCGTGGTATAACTCGACGCCCCGGACACC
>NZ_JAWLHI010000047.1:0-32273 GCF_041690455.1 Marinobacter sp. | reverse complement strand
CTGGGCATAGCCGAATTCCCGCTTTTCGGAACTGGCCACACGACCACCGAGCTGTTCAGCCATGGTCTGCATGCCGTAGCAAATACCCAGTACCGGGATGCCGCGGTCAAAGAGATCCTCCGGAGCCCGGGGACCACCCAGCTGGGTTACGGATTCCGGTCCACCCGCGAGAATAATACCTTTGGGATTGAACTCCCTGAGCTCTTCATCGGTCATGTCAAAAGCCTTGATCTCACAGTACACGCCAATTTCCCGGATGCGCCGGGCAATCAGCTGGGTGTACTGGGAACCGAAATCAAGAATCAGGATACGGTGGTCGTGGATGTTCTGGGCCATGGAGTCCTCGGATCACAAATAAACAACGCGGCCCGTTCCGGGGCCGCGTTCATTGGGGTCATTCTTAACCGATACGGTAGTTGGGCGCTTCCTTGGTGATGGTCACGTCGTGGACGTGGCTCTCACGCATGCCGGCATTGGTGATGCGCACGAATTCCGGCTTGGTGCGCATTTCTTCCATGGTCGCGCTGCCGGTATAACCCATGGAGGCACGCAGCCCGCCCATCAGCTGGTGGACGATGTTACGCATCGGACCCTTGCAGGCGACACGGCCTTCGATACCTTCCGGCACCAGCTTCTCGATACCCTTGCTGGCATCCTGGAAATAACGGTCACTGGAACCCTGCCCCATGGCACCGAGGGAGCCCATGCCACGATAGGCCTTGTAGCTCCGACCCTGGAACAGCTCCACTTCGCCCGGAGCCTCGTCGGTACCCGCCAGCAGGCTGCCTATCATCACGCTGTGGGCGCCGGCGGCGATGGCCTTGGCGATGTCACCGGAGAAACGCACACCGCCGTCGGCGATCAGGGGAACGCCCCGATCCTTCAGCGCCGCCGCGACATTGGATACCGCAGAAATCTGGGGCACACCGATACCGGCAACAATGCGCGTGGTACAGATGGAACCGGGACCAATACCGACCTTCACTGCGTCCGCTCCGGCGTCAGCCAGGGCAATGGCGGCGTCGGAGGTGGCAATATTGCCTCCAATGACCTGGACCTCGGGGAAATTCTGCTTCACCCAACGGACACGCTCGATAACACCCTTGGAGTGGCCATGGGCGGTATCGACCACAATCACGTCGACGCCGGCCTCGGCCAGAGCAGTAATCCGGGCTTCGGTATCACCGCCGGTGCTGACCGCAGCACCGACACGCAGGCGACCCTGCTCGTCCTTGCACGCCAGGGGATAGTCCTTCGCTTTCTGGATGTCCTTGACGGTGATCAGACCGCGCAGTTCAAACTCGTCATTCACCACCAGCACCTTCTCGATGCGATGGCGGTGCAACAGCTCCTTCACGTCCTCGAGGCTGGCGCCCTCCTTGACGGTCACCAGCTTTTCCTTCGGCGTCATGATGTCACGCACCAGGGTGTCCATGCGGCTTTCGAAGCGGATATCACGACCGGTAACGATGCCGACCAGATCGTGACCATGCACAACCGGCAGACCGGAAATATTGTTGGCCATGGTGATATCGACCAATTCACGCACGGTGGTATCCGGTGAGACGGTAATCGGATCCTTCACCACGCCACTCTCGAATTTTTTGACCTTGCGAACCGCAGCCGCCTGCTGCTCCACAGTCATGTTCTTGTGCATGATACCGATGCCGCCTTCCTGGGCCATGGCGATGGCCAGCTCGGCTTCGGTGACCGTATCCATGGCAGACGATACCAGCGGAATGTTCAGGGTTATATTGCGGGTCAGCTGGGTCTGGAGACTGACCTGATGGGGGAGAACTTCCGAGAATCCGGGAACAAGCAGAACATCATCAAACGTGAGGGCTTCTTCAGCAATTCGCAGCATTGGGATCCGCCTTTTGAACGTGCTAAGTTTGGAAATCCTGTACCGCGCCCTGAGCGGCGCGACAAAGCAAAATCCTTAATCGATCTATTATAAAGTGGTGGCTCTGGACAGTAAACCGCACCATTTTGAAGGTCTGGTTGCATCTTTTTGAATTTCCGATATTTTTACCTCGAATTTTTCGGGTATTGCGTATAAAACCAACCATGGAGCACGGCCTTGACCCCCTCCTTCCAGGACTCCCAGCCCCTTTCCGGTGATACTGGCAGCCTTCGCCCCACACAGGCCCTGAGTGTCAGCGAACTCAATCACCAGGCCCGGCACCTGCTGGAATCCAGCTTCATGCAGGTCTGGGTGGAGGGCGAACTGTCCAGCTTCTCCCGCCCCTCCTCGGGCCACTGGTATTTCTCCCTGAAAGACCGCAAGAGCCAGGTCCGTTGCGCCATGTTCCGGGGCTTCAACCAGCGGGTCCGGGCCATTCCGAAGGAAGGCGATCAGGTACGTATCCGGGGCAAGGTGACGCTTTACGAAAGCCGGGGCGACTTCCAGATCATTGTCGAGCACATCGAGCCCGCGGGACTCGGCGCCCTGCAACAGGCCTTTGAGGAGCTGAAGCGCAAGCTGCAGACAGAAGGGCTGTTCGACGCAGCCCGCAAGAAGCCGATTCCGGCCCTGCCCAGGCATATCGGCGTCATCACCTCCCCTACCGGCGCCGCTATCCACGACATCCTGACGGTGCTTTCACGCCGGTGCCCGGCCATCCCGGTCACCCTCTATCCGACCGCCGTCCAGGGCAAGGCCGCGACCAACGATATTGTCCGCGCCATCGAACAGGCCCAGAACCATGGCGTTGCGGATGTCCTGATCATCGGTCGTGGTGGTGGCTCGCTTGAGGATCTCTGGTGCTTCAACGAGGAAGCGGTCGCCCGGGCCATTGCGGCCTGCCGGATTCCGACCGTGAGCGCCGTCGGCCATGAAGTGGATGTCACCATCGCCGATTTCGTGGCGGATCTTCGGGCCCCGACCCCGTCAGCCGCGGCCGAGAAGATCTCCCCGGACCAGAGCCAGTGGCTGAGGCAACTTTCCGAACAGGAGCTGCGGCTCGCCAATGCCGCACGGCGGGCGCTCAAACGCCTGTCGGTACAGCTGGAACACCTGACCGCACGACTGCGGGATCCCCGCCGGGAGCTGCAGGAAAAAGCCCAGCGGATGGATGACCTGGAGCTACGCCTGGGCAAGGCGATGAAGCAGAAACTGGAGCGCTGGGATGTAAGCACCGGGCATCTCGCCCAGAGGCTGGCCATGCAGTCTCCGCAGAAGCAGCTGACCACCAGCCGTGAGGCCCTCGGCCGCATCGAGGAGCGGCTGTTTGCAGTAACCCGGCTGACCATCCGCCAGCAGCGGGACCGCATGGAACACCTCGCCCAGACCCTGAATGTGGTCAGCCCGCTCGCTACTCTCGGCAGGGGCTATGCCATTGTCCGGGGCCCGGCCGGCGACATCATCCGGGATGCAGGCAACCTTTCCCCCGGTGACCGGATTTCGGCCCGGGTAGCGCGGGGCGAAATCGAGGCCGAAGTGACCTCCGTCAAATCAGGCCCGGAATAACTTGTTGAAAAGGCCTTACTAAGCCTATGGTCTACTAGTCCATAAACTCAAAGTGCCTAAAGTTGTGTCAATACGTACAAACAACACAAAAACAACAGGCACCAAGAGGTGGAATCTATGGACTACAATTCCGAATTCCGGCGCTCGATCGACCAGCGTGACGAATTCTGGCGAGAGCACGCCAACCAGATTGACTGGATCGAAGCGCCGAAGACCATCTGGCAGCCAAAGGACAATGGCCATGGCGAATGGTTTCCCGATGGCGTCCTCAATACCTGCGACGTAGCACTGGATGCGAACATCCGTGCCGGCCGGGGTGACCAGAAGGCCCTGATCTACGACTCCCCGGTCACCAACACTCAGCAATCCTATACCTACAACGAACTCACTGCCGAAGTTGCCCGATTTGCCGGTGCCCTGAAGGCCAACGGAATCTCCAAGGGAGACCGGGTCATTATCTACATGCCGATGATTCCCCAGGCGGTGGTGGCCATGCTGGGCTGTGCCCGCATCGGTGCCATTCATTCTGTGGTCTTCGGCGGTTTTGCCGCCCACGAGCTGGCGGTGCGCATTGAAGACGCGGAACCCAAGGCCCTGATCACGGCCTCCTGCGGCATCGAAGTCAGCCGGGTTATCGAATACAAGCCACTGGTGGACAAGGCTATCGAGCAGTCCAGCCACAAGCCGGATCTGTGCGTGGTGTATCAGCGTCCGCAGGCCCGGGCTGACATGCAGGATGGCCGCGACGTTGACTGGGAAGCGGTCATGGAAGGCGCGGAACCGGCCGACCCGGTACCCGTCAAATCAACGGATCCGCTTTACATCCTCTATACCTCCGGCACCACGGGCAAACCCAAGGGCGTGGTCCGGGATAACGGCGGCCATGCCGTCGCCCTGAAATACAGCATGAAGCTGGTGTACGACGCCAACCCCGGCGATGTCTACTGGGCCGCGTCCGACGTCGGCTGGGTCGTTGGTCACAGCTATATCGTGTACGGCCCGTTGTTTGCCGGCTGCACCACCATTCTGTACGAAGGCAAGCCGGTCAAAACCCCGGATGCCGGCGCCTTCTGGCGCGTGGTACAGGACCATGGCGTGGACCTGCTGTTCACCGCACCCACGGCATTCCGCGCAGTGCGCAAGGAAGACCCGGAAGCGGACGAGCTGAACAAGTACGATGTCAGCTCCCTGAAGCGAATCTTCCTGGCCGGGGAGCGACTGGACCCACCAACCTACGAGTGGCTCAAGGAACACACCGGCCTGCCCATTCTTGATCACTGGTGGCAGACCGAGACCGGCTGGGCCATCTGCTGTAACCCGGTGGGCATCGAAATGATGGAAACCAAGCCCGGCTCCGCCACCGTGCCCTCTCCTGGCTACAACGTTCAGGTTGTGGACATGAATGGCAGCCAGGTTCCCTCCGGGGCGCAGGGTCAGGTCGCGGTCAAGCTGCCGCTGCCGCCAGGCTGCATGATGACAGTCTGGGGTGATGATGAACGTTTCCGCAAGACCTACCTCGATCCGATCAAGGGCTATTACAGCTCCGGTGACGGTGGCTTCATTGATGACGACGGCTACGTATTCATCATGGGCCGGACCGATGATGTCATAAACGTGGCGGGCCATCGGCTTTCCACCGGCGAAATGGAAGAAGTGGTGGCATCCCATCCGGCCGTGGCCGAGTGCTGCGTGGTAGGCGCCCACGACGAACTGAAGGGCCAGGTCCCGATCGGCCTGGTGCTGATCAAGGACGGCGCCACCATCGATCACGACGAGCTGGAAGAAGAACTGGTTGAAATGGTGCGCGACAAGATCGGTGCCATTGCCTGCTTCCGCCGGGCCATGGTGGTCGAGCGACTGCCCAAGACCCGGTCCGGCAAGATTCTGCGCCGGGTGATCCGCCAGATCGCCGATGGTGAGGAGTACACTGTACCCAGCACCATTGATGATCCGGCCATCCTGGAAGAGATCAGCCAGCAGTTCCGCTCCTGAGCATCGTGCTTGCGAACATCGTGGCCGGCCACCTGAAATCAGCCGGCCACGATACCTCTCCGCCTGTCACTTCCCTGTCAAATCCTTGTTTTTAATACGAATAAAACCTTCAAAAAAAGCGTTGACGCTCCCGAAACTCGGTCTATACTGAAATTGCTGTGAAAAAACAGCGGTATTTAGTGAATGCGTTACAACGTTGTGCCTCCGTGCTTTTCGTTGCCCTTCTCTCAGTACTCTCTGGATTTCTCAGCACTGTTCCATAAGGAATTCGAAGGTCCCGTGAGGGCAAATTTTAGAAAGACAGGAAAGATCAATGTCCGATACAAAAACCGGCCACGTGAAGTGGTTCAACGAGTCCAAGGGCTTTGGCTTTATCGCTCAGGACGGTGGCAGTGACGTATTTGTTCACTACAGTGCAATCAACGCTTCCGGTTTCCGCACCCTGACCGAAGGTCAGCAGGTGCAGTTCACCGTAACTCAGGGCCCGAAAGGCCCGCAGGCGGAAAACGTAACGCCGGTTTAACCGGGTTAAGTGGACCGTTCCTTGCCCCTCACGGGCATTGGAAACGTAATAAGCCGGCATCATGCCGGCTTATTTTTTTACCTTCGATTTATTTCCTCAGGCGTCAGCCAGCTCGGCGGTCTTTTTCGCAGAGGGCATATCGGTTTCAACAGCCTGGGCGACGGCGGAGAACAGCGCCTGCAGCGTGGCTGAGGTCGTATCCTCGGCAAGGGCCGCAGCGCTGCAGTGCTGGCCATTTACCGTCAGGCGGATGCACGCCAGGGCGTTGGCATTGGTCCCCTCGCCCAGCGCGAACTCATCATAAGCCTCGACCGCAATGGCAATACCGAAGCGGTTCTCGAGGGCCTCGGAGACCGCCTCTACTGCGCCGAGACCACGACCTTCCAGTCGGACCGGCGAGGCATCGGTGCCCACGACCACGTCGGCACGCACGCCTTCATCATCCCGGTGCAGATCGTAGGAGCGCAGTTCCCAATCGGAATGCACTTTCAGGTACCGGTCCTCGAACAGGCGATGGATGGTGTGCGAGTCGATTTCCCCACCTTCAGTCTCCGCCTCGCGCTGAACCACCTTGCTGAATTCGATCTGCAGCCACCGGGGCAGACTGATGTCGTAGTCCCGCTCCAGCACGTAGGCGACGCCTCCCTTGCCGGACTGGCTGTTGATGCGAACCACTTCTTCGTAGCGCCGTCCCACATCAAACGGATCAATGGGCAGATAGGCAACGTTCCAGACATCCCCGTCCTTGCGGCGGGCCAGGCACTTGCGGATGGCATCCTGGTGACTGCCGGAGAAGGCGGTGAATACCAGTTCACCGGCATAGGGATGGCGTGGGTGCGTGGAAATCTCCGTGCAGGCCTCTACCACCTCGGTGATCTCTGCCATACCGGACAGGTCCAGTGTGGGGTCGACGCCCTGGGAATACAGGTTCATGGCCATGGTGACCAGATCCATATTGCCGGTACGCTCACCGTTACCCATGAGGGTGCCCTCGACACGATCGGCACCCGCCATCACCGCCAGCTCGGCAGCGGCCACGGCACAACCGCGGTCGTTGTGGGTGTGAACACTGACGCTGATGTGCTCCCGGCGCTGGATGTTGTCACAGATCCACTCGATCTGGTCGGCAAAGACATTCGGGGTCGCCATTTCCACGGTCGCCGGCAGGTTGATGATCACCGGCTGGCCCTGATCCGGGCGCCACACCTCGGTGACCGCATTGATGACCTCTGCGGCAAAGTCCAGCTCGGTTCCGGTAAAGCTTTCCGGGGAATACTGGAAGGTCCAGTCCGTTTCCGGATAGCGGGTGGCAATGTCCTTCACCAGCGTCGCGCCATTGACCGCGATGTCCCGGATTCCGTCCCGATCCAGTCCGAACACCTGCTCCCGCTGGACCGTGGAGGTGGAATTGTAGACATGCACGATGGCGCGCCTGGCACCCTCCAAAGCCTGGTAGGTGCGCTCGATCAGTTCCGGGCGCGCCTGGGTCAGAACCTGGATCTTGACGTCGTCGGGAATGCGGTTTTCCTCAATCAGCTTGCGGCAGAAATCAAAATCCGGCTGACTGGCCGCCGGAAAACCAATTTCGATTTCCTTGAAACCGAGCTTGACCAGCAAATCGAACAATCGCTGCTTCTGGGCAACGGACATCGGCTTGACCAGCGCCTGGTTGCCGTCCCGCAGGTCTACGGCGCACCAGGTGGGAGCCTTTTCGATCACCTTGTCCGGCCAACGACGGTCGGTCTTGGCGATCGGCTTGAATGCCATATATTTGCGATGATCAAAAGCCATGGAAGGATTCCTTTCGATTGCCGGTGGAGTACTTGATTTAGTTACTATGCTAACTCAGTCGGAAGGAAATTTGATTGCTATTTCAGGCTTGGAACGGGTAAATTTGAGCATAAACCACCCTTATTGATACCAAGGCAGCAACATAATGCTCAAACAACCCAAAGAACTCGTAAAAATTGACAAAACCGACCGGCGGATCCTGGAAGAACTCCAGAAAGACGGCTCACTGACCAATCAGGAACTGGCGGAAAAGGTGGGGCTTTCCCCCTCCCCCTGCCTCAGACGGGTAAAGGCGCTTGAGGACGCAGGCGTCATCCTTGGCCGGGCCACCATCCTGGACCACAAGAAGCTGGGGCTGTCATTAACGGCCATCATCCTGATCGGCATGGACCGGCATACCCCGGAACGTTTTGCAGCCTTTGAAGAAAAGGTCGCCGGTTACCCTGAGGTCCAGGAGTGCTACCTGATCACCGGGCAGGACGCCGACTACATGCTCAAGGTGGTGGTCCCGGACATGGACCATTACCACCACTTCCTGCTGAACCATATTACGCGGATCCAGGGAGTCAGTGGCGTCCATTCCAGCTTCGTTCTCAGGCGGGTCATCGACAGCACCGCCCTGCCTCTGGGTTACCTGTCCTGAATCAGCGAATCAGCTCCCGGACATAGGCGCCCGCCATACATTTGAGCTCCTCGACCAGCTGACGACCCTGGTCTTCGGGCAGGGTGACCGCCAGGCGGAGAATGTTGCCGGCCGAGCGTGGCAGCAGCAGGCTGGCCGTCCAGCGACGACCCGCCGGGATATGGGGGCACTCCTCCTTCAGACGGGCGTCCAGGTCCTGGGCGTTGCTGTAGAGTTCGCGAAGGTCCAGCTCCCGGAGCTCAGGCATTGCCTCGACACCACTCCATATCGCCGAATAGGCCGGCTCGGTCCGGTAGAACTCGTAGAACTGATCGATGAGAATGTCCACCGCCTCGATCAGCCCCAGCTCCGGCAGGTGCTTGCGCAGGGCCTTCTCCATCTTCTCCACGTGCTGTTCGGCGATGGCGTGAACGATCGCCGCCTTGTTGGGAAAGTAGCGGTAAAGCGAGGCCAGGGACATACCCGATTGCCGGGCAATGGCGGACATGCTGGTGGCATCCACACCGACTTCGTCAAATATGGCCGCGGCATGCGACAGGATGGTGTTTACCCGCTCGCGGCTCCGGGCCTGGACAGGCTGGCGGCGGGGGGCAACATCAACAGTTTCATCAGTCATCATCTGTACCTTGTCAGGCTGGCTCCGTACAATAACCACCACTTTACGACATAATAAGACGCCGGCGGCGAGGATCCGCCTGTCCATTAGTCTAACCATTCTGATTCAAGCCAAACGGAAGAGACAATGCGAGCAAGCCGTTACCTGATTGCCACCCAGAAAGAGACCCCCGCTGACGCGGAAATTATCAGCCACCAGTTGATGTTACGTGCCGGTATGATCCGCAAGCTCGCAGCCGGCCTGTACACCTGGCTGCCAATGGGGCTGCGCAGCCTGCGCAAAGTAGAGCGGATTGTTCGAGAAGAGATGGACAAGAGCGGTGCCCAGGAAGTCCTCATGCCAGCGGTACAGCCGGCAGAACTCTGGCAGGAGTCCGGCCGCTGGACCGAGTACGGTGGCGAGCTGCTGCGCATGAACGACCGCCATGGTCGGGACTTCTGCTTCGGACCGACCCACGAGGAAGTCATTACCGACCTGATCCGGAACGAGCTTAAGAGCTATAAGGAACTGCCTGCGAACTTCTACCAGATCCAGACCAAGTTCCGGGATGAGCGCCGCCCACGATTTGGCGTGATGCGTGCCCGCGAGTTCATCATGAAGGATGCCTACTCCTTCCACATCGACGCGGAGTCTCTGGACGAGACCTACCAGGTAATGCACCGGACCTATTGCAACATCTTCGACCGCCTGGGCCTGGACTATCGCCCGGTAGAGGCGGACTCGGGCGCCATCGGTGGCAGCAACTCCCACGAATTCCACGTACTGGCCTCCTCCGGTGAGGACGACATTGTGTTCAGCACCGAGGGCGATTACGCCGCCAACATCGAAAAGGCGGAGGCTGTTGCGCCTGCCGGCGAGCGCCCCGCGCCAGCCGAGGACATGAAAGAAGTCCACACCCCGGGCCAGCGCACCATTGACGCCATTGCCGAGTTCCTCGGCATTGACGCCACCCGCACGATCAAAACCCTTCTGGTGAAGGGTGAAGAGGATGAAAACGGCCAGTCCGGACTGGTGGCACTCATACTCCGTGGCGACCATACACTGAACGAGATCAAGGCTGAAAACCTTGCCGGCATCGCCGAGCCACTGACCATGGCGACCGACGAGGAAATCAAGAGCGCGACAGGCTGCGAGCCCGGTTCCATCGGCCCCGTGAACCTGCCGGTGCCCGTCATCGTCGACCGCAGTGCTGCTCACCTGGCAGACTTTGTCTGCGGCGCAAACCGGGACGACTATCATCTGACCGGCGTCAACTGGGAGCGGGATGTCCCGCCAGGCCGGGTTGAAGACCTTCGCAATGTGGTCGAGGGTGACCCGAGTCCGGATGGCAAAGGCACCCTGGAGATCCGTCGCGGTATCGAGGTGGGTCATATCTTCAAGCTGGGGAACAAGTACAGCAAGTCCATGAACGCTACCGTCCTGGACGAGCACGGCAAGAGCGTGACCATGGAAATGGGCTGCTACGGCGTTGGTGTTTCCCGGATCGTGGCCGCCTCCATCGAGCAGAACCATGACGACAAGGGCATCATCTGGCCCGACGCCATTGCCCCCTTCGAGGTCGTCATCGTGACCCTGAACGCCCATAAGTCACCGACCGTAGCCGAGGCCGGGGAAAAGCTTTACGAGCAGTTGCGCCAGGCGGGCTTTGATGTCCTGCTGGATGACCGTAACGAGCGCCCGGGAGTGAAGTTCGCGGACATGGAGCTGATCGGTATTCCCCACCGTTTCGTGGTTTCCGATCGGGGGCTGGCTGCAGGCACCCTGGAGTACAAGGGTCGCAGGGATGAAGAAAAGCAGGATATCCCGGTGGACGAAGCCCTGCCCTTCCTGATCAACGCTTCGCCGCGCAAGGGGCTCTGAGCACAGTCATCCCGAGCGGATTCAGGCTATCGGAGAGAGCCCGGCACCACCTACCACGCCGGGCTCCATCTCCAGGATCACACCAAACCGTTTCCGGATCGACTCGCGTATCCGGGCCGCAAGCTCCAGAATATCCCGGCCACTGCCCTGGGCATGGTTGATCAGAACCAGAGCCTGACGGTTGTGTACCCCAACCCGCCTGTCCCGGTAACCTTTCCAGCCGCACTGGTCGATCAGCCAGGCCGCGGCAACCTTGACCCCCTGTGGCTGGGGATAGGCCGGGATCTCCGGATACTGTTCCTTCAGCCGATTATAGTCCGCCTCAGTCACGACCGGGTTCTTGAAAAAGCTGCCGGCATTGGGGATCTGGTGGGGATCGGGGAGTTTGCGACGGCGAATGGCCATCACCGCCTCGGCTACCGTCAGGGCGTCCGGTTCCCGGTCGGGAAGACTGGCAAGGTACTCTTCCAGGTCCCGGTAGCCCAGCTGGAGGGGCTTACTGCGTGACAGCCGCAACCGTATCTCGGTGATCACATAACGGCCGGATTTGCGCTTGAACAGGCTGTCTCGATAACCGAACCCGCACTGATCATTGGCCAGACGAAGCCACTTGCCCGTCTCGCGATCAAAAGCGGTTACCGATACCAGCGTGTCGCACAGTTCCACGCCGTAGGCACCGATATTCTGCACCGGGGCGGCGCCCGCCGTACCCGGGATCAGGGCGAGGTTCTCGATGCCCCGGTAGCCGGACTTTGTCGCGTAGAGCACGGCTTCATGCCAGTTCTCGCCGGCCCCCAGAACCAGGGTGGCCTCATCACCGTCGACCTGCTCCCAGTGCCGGCCGCGCATCGCCATGTGCACCACCAATCCCGGGAAATCACCGGCAAACACCAGGTTGCTGCCTCCGCCGAGAAACAGGGTGTCGAGACCGCGCTCCCGCGCCCACGCCAGGGCATCCTCCAGCAGATCTGGCTCCCGCAGCTCCAGGAAATACCTGGCCGTGGCCGGGACCTGCAGGGTATTGAACGCCTGCAGATCGACCTGCTCCTGAACCGCCACCCGATCCTTCAACGCAGGCGCCCCCTGATCTCGCCAAGGAGCCCCTGACCGGCCTCGTGGATGAGATCCAGCACGAGCTCAAAGCCATCCTCGCCACCGTAGTAGGGGTCGGGCACTTCTTCGTGGCGGGACTTGCCATAGGACAGGAACAGCTCCGGGGCGGTACCGCCATTCTGGTGCCACATGTCCTTCACATCCGCCAGATTCTGGCGATCCATCACCAGCACATAGTCGAACTCATCCAGGTCTGATTCGATGATCTGGCGGGCCCGGAGGTCGCTGATATCAATACCCCGTTTACGGGCGGCTTCCATGGCCCTGGAATCCGGTGATTTGCCCACATGCCAGCTACCCGTGCCGCAGGAATCGATGTGAATCCGGTCCGACAGCCCGGCCTCCTCCACCAGGGAACGAAAGACGCCCTCGGCGCTGGGAGATCGGCAGATGTTTCCCAGGCAGACAAACAGCACCCGAACACCATTGCTCATGTTCACCTCTCCTGTTTCGTTGTCAGCCACGCCCGGACACGCTCGAGATCCTCGTCGGTGTCCACCCCGGCAGGTGGATTCTGCGCGGCAATGTCTACGTGGATCCGGGCACCGTTGTAGAGCGCCCGCAGCTGTTCAAGGGACTCTACCCGCTCGGTCGGGGCCGGCGCCCAGGATACGAATTCGCTCAGCACACTGGCACGATAGCCGTAGATGCCGATGTGCCGGAAATATCCAACTCCATCCGGCAACGAGACCAGCCCCCTGGCCGAATCCATACCCGATGGCCACTGATCCCGGGCCCAGGGAATCGGCGCCCGGCTGAAATAGTGGGCCATGCCCTGATGGTCAAAGACTACCTTGACCACATTGGGATTGAACACCGGCCCGATATCGTGGATACGCTCGCAGAGAGTGGCAATCGAGGCCTCCGGGTACCGCTCCAGGTTTTCTGCCACCTGGTTGATCAATGCGGGAGGGATCAGGGGCTCATCGCCCTGGACATTCACCACCCGATGGTCCGGATCCAGCTCCAGCTTGCGCGCGACCTCTTCGAGCCGATCGGTGCCACTGGCATGGTCGGGCGAGGTCATCACCACTTCCGCGCCAAAACGTTCGCAGGCCTCCTGGATCCGCCGGTCATCGGTGGCCACAACCACCCGGGAAGCGCGGCTTTCGGCCGCACGCTCACACACGTGACGAATCATCGGCTTGCCGGCTATATCCGCCAGCGGTTTACCAGGCAGGCGGCTGGAGGCATAGCGGGCTGGAATCACAACGGTGAAGGACATGCTCTCTCCCTTACCAGATCGGGTCAGTGCTTTTCGAGACGTTCGTCGGTACTCAGGGTCCGGGCCTCGCTGGCCAGCATGACCGGGATTCCCTCCCGGATCGGGAAAGCCATGGCATCCTGGTAACAGATCAGCTCGGTTTTCTCCTTGTTGAGCTTCAGGTCGCCCTTGCAGACCGGGCAGGCCAGCATGGCAATCAGCTTTTTATCCATGGTCCGTTCTCTTCTGGTTTGATTCGTTCAACTGTTGCGAGCATTCCTCGAGCCGCTGGAGAAACGCTTCGATAAAACTGTCCGGCAACTCCGCCTCCACCGCAAGGTACCAGGCGTTATCCGGTGCAAACTTCCGGCATTTTACGGCGTCCTTGGCAGTCATCACCAGCCACTCGCCAGGCTCTGCCGACAAATCGCGAGCCCTGAAACGGTGGTGGTCCGGGAAAGGTGTCTCCCGGACCTGGGCACCAAGCAGCCTGAGCGTGTCGAAAAACCGCGAGGGATTGCCGATACCGGCAACGCCATGAACCTTTCGCCCGGTAATCTCGGCCAGTGGTGCCTGATGGCCTGTTGTCACCTGGATAAGGGAGGAAGGAAGCAGTCGCATGGGGAAGATCTCCGGATGCTCAACGCCCTCGAAGCTCTCGAGCCGATCCTCGGCGTCTTCGGTTCTGGCACCGTTAACCACCACAAAATCAACACTCGAAAGCCTTGAGACCGGCTCCCGTAGCGGGCCTACCGGAATCATGCCGCCATTGCCGATGCCTCGGCTGGCATCGAACACGGCCAGCTCGATATCCCTTGGCAGAGCATAGTGCTGGAGGCCGTCGTCACAGATCAGGACGTTGCCCAGAAACCGGGAAATGGCAAGGGCGGCTCCCCGCCGGCGCTGGGGATCGACCACCACCGGGACGCCGGTCGCCTGTGCCAGCATCACCGGCTCATCACCGGCCACTGACGGATCGCTGTCACCGTCGACCACAAGCGGGTAATGGGCGGACTTACCACCATAGCCCCGACTGAGGATCACCGGCCGCCAACCGGCAGCGGACATTTCCTTGACCAGGCGGGCCGTCAGCGGGGATTTGCCGGTGCCACCGGCGGTAATGTTGCCAACCACCACCACCGGAACCGGAAGCTGTTCATTGCGAAGCTCCCAGGCCTTGCGGCGGCGTGAATTCCCGACCGCACGGTAGAGCCAGGCCAACGGCGCCAGCCAGCCGAGCGGACGGCCTTTGCCATACCAGACCCGGTCCACCACAGAAGTCATGGATGCTCGCTGAACTGCATCTGGTGCAACTGGGCGTAGGCGCCACCGGTCGCCAGCAACTCCTCATGACGACCGGATTCAACGATCCGGCCCTTCTCCATCACCAGGATCCGGTCCGCCTTCTCGATGGTGGACAGGCGGTGGGCAATCACCAGCGTGGTCCGGCCTTGCATGACCGTTTCCAGAGCCTCCTGGATATGGCGCTCGGATTCGGTATCCAGTGCCGAGGTGGCCTCGTCCAGAATCAGGATCGGGGCATCCTTTAACAGGGCCCGTGCGATCGCGAGCCGCTGGCGCTGGCCGCCGGACAGCATCACACCGTTGTCCCCGATCATGGTATCGAGGCCCTCCGGCATCCGGTCGATAAACTCCAGGGCATGGGCTTTCTCCGCCGCCGCCCGGATCTCCTCGCGGCTGCAGTGCCTCAGGGCACCATAGGCAATATTGGCGGCGATGGAGTCGTTGAACAGCACCACGTTCTGGGTCACCAGCGCGATCTGGGCACGCAGGGCCGTAAGCGAATATTCCCGCAAGGAATGGTCATCAATGCGGATATCGCCACCGGTAAATTCGTAGAATCTGGGCAACAAACTGACCAGGGTCGACTTGCCACTGCCCGAACGACCGACAAGGGCAACGCTCTGTCCTGCCGGGATGGTGAGGGATATGCCCTCGAGAACGTTATCGAGCTGGTCCCGGTACCGGAAGGAGACATCGTCGAAACGGATATCCCCGGCAACGCGATCCGGCGCGTAGGTCCCCGGATCATCTTCCGGTTGTTCATCGATGGTCTCGAACACATCATGGGCCGCCGCCACGCCCTTCTGGATCTTGGCGTGGATGTTGGTGATCTGGCGAATGGGCTTGGCCATGGTGGTAGCCGCCGTCAGGAAGGCCACCAGCTGGCCGGTGGTCATTTCACCCCGGATTTCCGGAGCAAGCATCATCCAGACCAGCGCCGCGATCGCGATCGCCACCAGCACCTGGATCACCGGCACGCTGATCGCCTGGGTAGCCGCCATTTTCAGGCTCTGCTTCAGGTTCTGATCGTTAACGGTGCGGAAACGTTCCTTTTCGTAGCCTTCACCGCCAAAGGTACGGACAACGCGGTAGCCGGTAATCGATTCCGAGGCCACATGGGTGATATCGCCCATGGAGCCCTGAATGCGCTTGCTGATCTTGCGGAAGCGCTTGCTGGCATAGCTCACCACCGCACCGATGATCGGACCCACGGTGAGGAACAGCAGGGTCAGCTTCCAGTTGGTGTACAGCATGAAACCAAGCAGGCCGATAACCGTCAGACCCTCACGCAAGGCAGTGGTTACGGCGTTGGTGGTCGCCTCGGCCACCTGCTCGACGTTGAAGGTCAGCTTCGAGACCAGCCGCCCGGACGCGTTGTCATCAAAATATCGGGACGGCAATGCCATGAGCCGCTCGAACAGGTCCCGGCGCAGGGAATTGATTACATGGCGGCCAACGTAACCGATGAAGTAGGTGCTCATGTAGGTACCCAGACCCCGGGACGCGAACACTCCCACAATCAGCAGCGTCAGTATCAACCGGTTCTGGTCAGTGGGGTTTTCGATGGCCGTGATGACGTATTCCATGGCCGCCGCCATGCCAGTGGAGGCAGCGGCATAGATGACGTTGCCAATGACCGCCAGGGAAAAGGCAATCCAGAACGGCCGGGCATAGGACAGCAGCCGCTTGTAGGTCTCCCAGCTGCCCTTGTCCAGGGCAGCCGGCGCAGCAGGTTCCGGGTTATTCACCAGCATCGGCCTCCCGCTCCGTGGTTATGCTCAACTTGGCAAAACCCAGGCGGCCGGCAACATCCATGGCGCGAACCACGTACTCGTGTGGCGTGCGGGCATCGGCGGTAATGATGAATGGCAGGGAACTATCACCTTCGGCCAACTCACGGACACCCTTCTCAAGGGTCTCCCTCCGGTTGTTGACCAGGGTACGGTCGTTGAGGATGTACTGCCCCTCAGCGTTGATAACCACATCAATCTGCTTCACCTCGGCCGGCTTGGCCGGATCGCCGCTGGCCTCGGGCAGCTCGACCTGCAGATGGCTTTCCCGGGTAAAGGTGGTGGATACCATAAAGAAAATCAGCAGCAGAAAGACCACGTCGATCAACGGGGTCAGGTCGACGCCGACTTCCTGACTTCTCTGGCGCTTGAACTTCACGGTGTTCAGGCTCCTTCCACGTCGATTTCGCGGTCTCCGTGTACAACCTCAACCAGCTTGATGGCTTCCTGCTCCATGTTGACCACCAGCTCATCAACACGGCGGATGAAATAGCGGTGACAGATCAGGGCCGGAATCGCCACGCTCAGACCGGCCGCCGTGGTGATCAGGGCTTCGGAAATGCCCCCGGCCAGGTTGCCGGCGTTGCCGACACCGGCGAGCTGGATCTCGGCGAACACCTTGATCATGCCGATTACCGTGCCCAGCAGGCCAAGCAACGGTGCGATGGTGGCCACGGTGCCGAGCGGATTCAGGAACCGCTCCAGTTCGTGGATCACCTGGCTGGCTTCGTGCTCGATGCTTTCCTTCATGATTTCCCGGCCATGCTTGGCGTTAAGCAGACCGCCGGCGAGGATTCGCCCGAGAGGAGATGACGCCTGAAGGGCCTTGAGCTTCCGGCCATTCAGGTCCTTTTTCTTGATCCAGCGCCAGAGTTCGTTGATGGTCTGGGGAGGAGCAACCCTGGAGGCACGAAGGGTCCAGAAACGCTCCAGGACGATGGCCAGAGCCAGGACGGAACAGGCAACAATGGGCACCATCAGAATGCCACCGGCTTTCAACAACTCGAACACGCTTGGTCTCCCTGGTTAGTTACAAGCCGCGCTACTTTAGCATAGCTGCCGTTTCAGGCCACACCCGTTGTGTCACGGTATTTTACATTGGTCACGGGTCAGCCCCGCTCCACCGATCCAGAACGGTGAATCGTGTCTCATTTCATGGACTTCCAACCCTCCGGCAGTCGCCCTGAACGTAATACCGCCGGAGCAAGCGGTATTCAGTGCGTCCGCCCCGATCTGCCGATACCGGGCGACCACATCCGGATGCGGGTGACCATAGCGGTGCCGGTAGCCGGCGGTATAGATCACATGATCCGGCTCCAGGATTTTGACCCAGGCGGCGGAGGACGATGTCTTGCTGCCATGGTGGGGTGCCAGGAGAACCCGATGCAGGGACGGATGCGCCCCGGACTCGAGGGATTCGAGAAAATCGGCCTCAACCGCTTCGGAGATATCCCCCGGCAGAATCCACTCCGTCGCCTGGTGCCGGACCACCAGCACGCAGGACGCATCGTTGCCGACCACGCCATCAGGACTCCGCCAGTAAGCCAGCTCCAGCGCTCCCAGCGTTGCCGGCTCCCGCTGGCAACTCTCAACAGGCACGTGGGCCGGGACTGCCACTTCTTCCAGGGCATCCGGCTCCCCGGCAATCACCCGCCCAACGGGCAGACTGCCAAGTAACAGGCCAACTCCACCGGCATGATCACTGTCACTGTGGCTGATCACCAGTTGGTCTATCCGGCGGACCCCAAGGTCCCGAAGGTTCGGCAGGACCGTTGATTCCATCGCCGAAAACACCCCCGGTACCGCCGGGCCGGTATCGTAGAGCAGAACCTCCCGACGGTGGCGCACCAGCACCGAAAGCCCCTGCCCGACATCCAGGATACGCACTTCCGGTACGGGCACATGCCGGTTCACCGGGCGACCGTTACTGGAAGCGGAATCGGACCCGGGCCACAACCACAGAACTACCGCACACACCACCAGGGCAGGAAACCAAGGCAGAGGGAGACGAAGGGCCAGCAATCCGGATGCAGCCACCAGCAACAGTGGCATGGTAGCCGATGACAGAACCGGTACCTGCCACTCCGAAAGGCGGAGTAACAACCACCAGAGTCCCTCCAGCACAGCGTCCATCAAGGGGATCACCCATTCCGCCAGCGCCGGAATCAGGGCGACCACGATGCCGCCAATGATAATCACCGGCATGACTATCAACGAGACCCAGGGAATGGCAATCAGGTTGGCTACCAGGCCTGCAATCGGCTGCCCCTGACCAAATTGTTCGAGCACAGGCCAGAGCCCGACAAAGACAGCCATCTGGGCCAGGACCAGTCCTGTCAGCCATCCACTGCCCCCTAACCGTCCGGAGAAGGTCACAAGCAGGATGGCAACCGCAGAGAAGGAAAGCCAGAAACCCTGGTCCAGAGGGGCAAACGGATCCAGTGCCAGAACAATTGCGAATGCCAGTGCCAGGGACCTCCAGGGCGAGGTCTCCAGCCCATCCATCAGTGCCCAGGTGGCGACCATCACCATGATCAGGGCCCTGCGTGTTGGTACCGTGAATCCGGATGCCAGGGCATAAGCGAGACAGCTGGCGCCGACCACGGCAAAGATGCCCCAGCGCAATGACGCCTCGGATAGCCGGTGCCCGGGAAAGCCCAGCAAGGCCCGACGGGCCATAAAGCCTGCCCCCAGCGCCACCAGGCCCAGGTGCAAGCCCGATATGGCCACCAGGTGAATGGTCCCGGTGGCCTTGAGCACCTCCCAATGGGACGATTCCAGGGCGCCCCGGTTGCCGATCATCAGGGATGCGATCAGCGGGTAGCGGCTGGCTCCGGAAAACCGGCTTTCCACCCAGCGCGCAAGAGCCTGGTGGGAATCAGTGTAGCGGCAGTGCAGGCTGCAAGGCAGGGTTGGAGCAGACTCTGCCGACCGGACACTGCCGGTTGCGCGGTAGCCTTTGCGGAACAGCCAGTCCTCGTATCTGAATCCCGAGGGATTAAGGGTTCCGTGGGGACGCCTCAGCACCACTTTCAGGTTCAGGCGATGGTGTGCCAGCGTTTTTGCCTCACCGCCGTACCAGCTCAACCGCAGCCGTCCCGGCAGTCCCGTTTCGGGTCCCCCGGGCCAGCCGGTGATGCAAAAGCTGAAACGCAGGCTGTCGAAACTGCCGGCCGCCGGAATATCGCAGACATAGCCCTCGACCGTCAGGGGAATGCGCTCCAGATCCGGAGGCAGACGCTGACTCAACTGGTGCCCGGCCTGCCACGCGCCCCATGCCAGACCGGCTATCAGGGCGCCAGTCACCAGCGCCAGCTTCCGCAGTGCCGGAGACTTCGCTGCCAACACACTGTAAAAAGCTGTCACAAGGGCCGCCAGCAGCCACCACGACACTGGTAACACCGACAAGCGATACAGTAAGATAACGCCGCACGAGAACGCTATGGCGCAAAGAATCGCCAGGCCGTGCGATTGCGGCTTATACGGCTGTTCAGAGCTGGTATGACTCGCGGACAATCCATGTCCTCCTGATATTTATTCTCCGGCAACATCCCTTTTGCCGGCGCAATCACACGCTTACAGGCAGAACTTCCTATGCCAAAGAAGTTCATGAAACGATATCTGCCGTCACCGGAACGGGTGCAGTCCATGAAATCACTGCACTTTCTGGGCGATATCCTTCATGAACCCAACCTGTGGCACATCAATCGCCACAGTGTCGCCAGGGCCTTCCTGATCGGCATCTGGTTTTGCTTTATTCCCATGCCTTTCCAGATGCTGGCCGCAGCATTGTTTGCGATCTGGTTCAATGCCAACCTGCCCCTGTCCGTGGCATTGGTATGGATCAGCAACCCGGTCACCATGCCACCCATGTTCTATTTCAACTACAAGGTCGGCGCGTGGATCCTGAACCGCCCGGTATTGGCCTTCGAATTCGAACTTTCCTGGCCCTGGATCAGCGAACGGCTAGTGGATATCGGAATCCCCCTGTATCTGGGCTCCCTGATCTGCGCCACCGTCTTTGCCTGCCTTTCCTACCTGGCCATCCAGTACCTCTGGCGCCGGAAAATCCGCTCGGATTGGCGTGAGAGAAGGCTGGAACGGCACAAACGCCGCCGCACCGCCAATCAGGCTTCCTGAAGCAGACGCCCCTGCTCCAGCCGTAACACCCGCCCCAGGCTCCGGGCCATTCGCATGTCGTGGGTCACCATGACAAAGGCAATACCGGATTGGTCACGCAGGGTTTCAATCAGCGCCTGCACTCCCTCACCGGTGTGCTCGTCCAGGTTGCCGGTGGGCTCGTCCATCAGCACGCATTCCGGCTCGTTCACCAGGGCGCGGGCAATGGCGACACGCTGGCGTTCGCCCCCGGACAGCTCGCCGGGCTTGTGGGTCAGACGGGGCCCGAGACCGACCTTCTCCAGAATAGACGCTGCCTTGTCACGGGCAGCCTTGACCGGCAACCCACCAAGGGCGCAGGGCATCATGACATTCTCCAGGGCAGTGAATTCGGGCAGCAGATGGTGAAACTGGTACACGAACCCCAGATGCCGGTTCCGGAAACGTGCCCTGCCCGCCTCCGACATCCGGTGAATATCCTCGCCGCAGATGTGGATCTGCCCCGAGGATGGTTTATCCAGCCCACCCAGCAGGTTCAGCAGCGTTGTCTTGCCGGCACCGCTGCTGCCGACAATGGCAACGGTCTCACTGGCACCGACCTGCAGGGAGATATCGGAAAAAATCGTGAGCTTCTCCGGGCCCTCGTTGTAGGTACGGGTAACGCTGCGGCAGTCAATAACCGGTGTTCTTTCGTTCATGGGAGCTCTTGCCTCACTCATACCGCAGTGCCTCCGCCGGATCGATCCGGGATGCACGCCAGGCAGGATAGATGGTTGCCAGCAAGCTCATCAAAAGCCCGGCACCGCTGATGATCATGACGTCCTGCATCTGGAGCTGCGACGGCAGATAGCTGATGAAATAGACGTCGGCACTCAGGAACTGGTGCCCCAGGACCTTTTCCAGCCAGGAGATAAAGGCGCTGATGTTCAGGGCCCCGAGCACCCCCAGCGTGGTTCCCACCAGGGTTCCGAACACCCCGATAACCGCACCCTGAACAATAAAGATCCGCATGATACGGCCGGGGGTTGCCCCCATGGTCCGGAGAATGGCGATATCCGCGGTCTTGTCGGTCACCACCATGACCAGGGTCGAGACGATGTTGAACGCCGCCACCGCCACGATGAACATAAGTAGCAGGCCGATCATGGTCTTCTCCATGCGGATGGCCTGGAACAGGTTGCCATGGGTCCGGGTCCAGTCGGAAATAAAGTAGCGACCCTCTAGCAGGCGCGCGGCCTCTTCCGCCACTTTCGGGGCGGCGAACAGGTCGTCCACCAGCAGGCGCACGCCCTGGGCCTTGCCGCCGGTACGCATCAGCTTGGCGGCGTCGTCCATATGAACGAGCGTGTAGTTGCCATCAAGCTCCGCACCCACGCTGAAAATGCCCTTGACGGTAAAACGTTTCAGCCTGGGCAGAACGCCCGCCGGGGTCACGGAGGCTTCGGGCAGCACGACGGTCAGCCTGTCCCCCACCTTGAGGCGAAGACTTGCCGCCATGGTCCGGCCTATGATGATGCCGAACTCGCCGGACACCAGGTCCTCCAGATCGCCCTCGATCATGTGATTTTCGATGATGGAAACCGAACGTTCCTGTTCCGGCAGGATGCCATTGAGCATCACGCCCCGGACGTCGCCACCTCCGGTTACCATGCCCTGCCCCTGGATGAACGGTGCGGCGGCCAGCACCCTGGGATGTTCCTCCACCCGGGCATCGACCGCCTCCCAATCGGGCAGCGGACCGGAGCCCTGTATCACCGCGTGGGGCACCATGCCCAGGATCCGTTGCTTGAGTTCGCGATCAAAGCCGTTCATCACCGACAGCACGATGATAAGAACCGCGACACCGAGCATCAGCCCGATCATGGAGGTCAATGAGATAAACGAGATGAAATGATTGCGACGCTTGGCTGCGGTGTACCGCAAACCGATATAGAAAGATAAGGGTCGGAACATGTAGGAGTGCTGCTCTGTTAGAATCCCTGAATGGCAAGCTCGGCGTGGTCGAGCGCATTATGGCCCTTGTCCAAAATCGGTTGCAACCGGACATCCCTCACCCTGCGTGTGAAAGCCTTGGCAAAAATTTCGGGCCCAAACAGTATAAACTGGGGGAAAGCGGGTGACTTTTGCTAGTCTTTTTCGGATATTACGTTTTATCCATGTCCTTTCGGAGCACCCCGCAAGGACCCGAGCTGTAGCGTCAATGGAGAGCCATCAATGAGAAACAACAAAACCCTGTTCGGTGTACTGGCCCTGGCGGCCGCCCTGTCGTTTGCGCCGGCCAGCGGTGTCCTGGCTGAAGAGCTTCGGACTCCGATTGGAAGCCAGGCAGACCGGAACCAGGGAAACTATCCGAAAACCGGGCTGTCCCAGTCCTCGGTCCGGGCAAAGTGGGGCAACCCGCAGGAAGTCCGTGGCCCCGTTGGCGAACCTCCCATTACGCAATGGCATTACCAGGGTTTCGTCGTCTATTTCGAAAACGATCTCGTGCTTCACACGGTACTGAAACGCCAGACCGGACGATAACAAAAATACACCGCCAACCGGCCCGTTTTCACGGCTGTTGTCCTGACGCCGGGCCAGTCCTTGGTTAGAATGGCGGCTTTTGCGAGTTAAGGTAGCTTCAACAGTGACTTCAAGACGAGTGTTGCCCGCCGAGTGGGCACATCAAAGTGCCGTAATGCTGACCTGGCCCCACCCCGGTACTGACTGGGCTTCCTGCCTGGAAGAAGTGGAACCGGTCTTTGAAGCCATCGCCCGGGCGGTGCTGCGCTTCGAGCATCTGGTGATCAGCTGCGAGCACGTTTTCCGGCTGCAGGACCTGGACCGTGATCTTAACCTTTATGCCGAGGAAAACTCCCTGCCCGGACGCGTCATCACCGTTCCTGCGCCAGCCAACGACACTTGGGCCCGGGACCATGGCCCGATAACGGTCCAGACCGGGGAGGGTCCCGAACTGCTCGACTTCCGGTTCAATGCCTGGGGCGACAAATTCCCCTGGGAAAAGGACGACGCGCTGAACCGCCACCTGGCCAATGCCGGCGTGTTTGGCACGACACCACTCAAACCCGTGGATTTCGTGCTCGAAGGCGGCTCCATCGAGTCCGATGGCCAGGGAACGCTGCTCACGACCAGCGAATGCCTGCTCACCCCCAGCCGTAACCCGAGCCTGGACCGCACCGCCATTGAACACTTGCTGACCGAGGTCCTGGGTAGTAGCCGGGTCCTGTGGCTGAACCACGGCTACCTGGCAGGCGATGACACCGACAGCCATATTGATACCCTGGCCCGATTCTGTGCCCCCGACCACATCTGTTACATCACCTGCCCCGATGTGGCGGACGAGCACTACAGTGCCCTGGCCGCCATGGAGGAGGAACTGCGGGAGTTCCGGCAGGCGAATGGCGAGCCCTACCGGCTGACGGCCCTGCCCTGGCCGGATCCGGTTCACGATGAGGACGGCGAACGACTGCCGGCCACCTACGCGAATTTCCTGATCATCAACGGTGCTGTCCTGCTGCCAGTATACGGGGTCGCCCAGGACGACGAGGCAATCGAAGTCATGCAGGGCATTTTCCCGGACCGGGAGATCATCCCCATTGACTGCCGGCCACTGGTCTACCAGCACGGCAGTCTGCATTGCGTCACCATGCAAATTCCCGCAGGAGTGGTTAATCCATGAGCAAGGCCCGCGAAAGTCGAGAACTTCGCATCGCAGCAATCCAGCAAGCCTGCAGTGAGGACAAGGCCGCCAGCCTGGCCGCCAGCGAAAAACTGATCCGCGAAGCGGCGAGCCAGGGCGCGGAGCTGATTGTCCTGCAGGAGCTGCACGCCACCCTGTATTTCTGCCAGACCGAGGATACCTCGGTGTTTGAGCTCGCCGAGCCGATCCCCGGCCCGACCAGTGACCGTTTGTCAGCACTGGCACGGGAACTGGGCGTGGTGCTGGTGGGTTCGATTTTCGAACGGCGCATGAACGGCGTTTACCACAACACCGCCGTGGTGTTTGAAAATGATGGCGAAATTGCCGGCATCTACCGGAAAATGCACATTCCCGATGATCCCGGTTTCTACGAGAAATTCTATTTCACCCCCGGCGATGCCCAATTCAACGACGGCCGCAATGGTTTCACCCCGATCGACACCTCGGTCGGCAGGCTGGGCGTGCTGGTGTGCTGGGACCAGTGGTATCCCGAGGCCGCCCGACTCATGGCCCTGGCCGGCGCCGAGATCCTGATCTACCCCACCGCCATTGGCTGGGACGTCACCGACGATCCGGACGAACAGGCCCGTCAGCTGGAAGCCTGGGTGACGGTTCAGCGCGGGCATGCTGTCGCCAATAACCTCCCGGTGGTCGCACCGAACCGGGTGGGCACCGAGCCGGACCCTTCCGGTCAATCGGATGGCATCCGCTTCTGGGGTAACAGTTTCATCTGCGGTCCCCAGGGCGAATTTCTCGCCCGCGCCAATGACGAAAACGAAGGCATCCTCTCTGTCACTCTTGACCGAACCCGCACCGAATCGGTTCGACGGATCTGGCCGTATCTCAGGGACCGTCGTATCGATGCCTATGGCGACATTCTGAAGCGGGTAAGGGACTGAGGACAGGATGAAAAAACTGGTAGACAGCGTTGTCGATGAACTGAACAGCATTCTCCTGGGCAAGGACCGGCAGGTACGTCTTGCCCTGTGCGGCCTGCTGGCCCGGGGTCACCTGCTGATCGAAGACATTCCCGGCATGGGCAAGACGACCCTGTCCCATGCCCTGGCAAAGGTGATGGGACTGAGCTACCAGCGTATCCAGTTCACCAACGATCTGTTGCCCGCTGATGTGCTCGGCTACTCCATGTATGACAAGGCCGCGGGCACCCTCGTCTTCCATCCTGGCCCTATCTTCGCCCAGGTGGTTCTGGCGGATGAGATCAACCGGGCCTCTCCGAGAACCCAGAGTGCCCTGCTCGAAGCCATGGAAGAACGACAGGTATCCATCGAAGGCGAGACCCGCCCCCTGCCAGAACCGTTTTTCGTGATTGCCACCCAGAATCCCATCGAACAGGGCGGCACCTTTCCGCTGCCCGAATCCCAGCTCGACCGTTTCCTGATGCGCCTGAGACTGGGCTATCCGGACCCGCGCGCCGAGCGCGAGTTGCTTGAGGGCGAGGACCGACGCGCCATGACCGAGCGCCTGGGTACCCTGCTGTCTGCCGAGAACCTCCGGACCCTGCAGGAAGGTGTCACCCGGGTTACCGCCAGCCCGGCGCTGCTTGATTACGTGCAACGGTTGCTGGAGCAAAGCCGGCGCATGCCCGGCCTTCTCTATGGCCTGTCCCCCCGGGCTGGCCTGGGCCTGCTCCGGGCGGGCAAGGCTTGGGCCATGATGGAAGGGCGCCACCATGTCCTGCCCGACGATATCCAGGCCGTTTTCCCAGCCGTCGCGGAGCACCGCCTCGAGCAGGGTGAATCCGGCAAGAGTGCCGAGCGCGTCCGACAATTGCTGGCGACGGTCTCGGTACTTGAATAAAAACCGTCTGACCACATAGTATTCATTTTCAAACATCAGTGAGAGACATTCATGAGCAACACCCAACACTCCCGACTGATCATCCTGGGCTCAGGTCCCGCCGGCTATACCGCAGCAGTCTATGCGGCCCGCGCCAACCTGAACCCGACCCTGATTACCGGTATTGAAGTCGGCGGCCAGCTCACCACCACGACTGACGTCGACAACTGGCCCGGGGACAACGACGGGGTTCAGGGGCCAGAGCTCATGCAGCGCATGCAGAAGCATGCCGAGCGCTTCGAGACCAGCATCGTTTACGACACCATCAACGAGGCTGACCTGAGCAACCGTCCTTTCCGGCTCAAGGGCGACGGCGGCGAGTACACCTGTGACGCGCTGATCATCGCCACCGGCGCTTCAGCCATGTACCTGGGGCTGGAATCCGAAGAGAAGTTCAAGGGCCAGGGTGTCTCCGCCTGCGCCACCTGTGACGGCTTCTTCTATCGCAAGCAAAAAGTTGCGGTAATCGGCGGCGGCAATACCGCGGTCGAGGAAGCCCTGTACCTCTCCAACATTGCCGACGAAGTGACCCTCGTGCACCGTCGCGACAGCCTTCGGGCGGAGAAGATCCTTCAGGACAAACTGTTCGAGAAAGCAGAGAACGGCAACGTCAACATCGTCTGGGACCACACGCTGGACGAGGTGCTCGGTGACGCCACCGGCGTAACCGGCATGCGCATCAAGAGCACCAAGGACGACTCCACCCGGGACATCGAGCTTGCCGGCGTGTTCATCGCCATCGGCCACAAACCCAATACCAGCCTGTTCGAGGGCCAGCTGGACATGGACAACGGTTACATCCGTATCCGTTCCGGCCTCGAAGGCATGGCGACCCAGTCAAGCATTCCGGGCGTGTTCGCCGCTGGCGATGTGGCTGACCACGTCTACCGCCAGGCGGTAACCTCCGCCGGTTTCGGCTGCATGGCGGCGCTGGACGCCGAGAAGTTCCTGGACCAGCAAGACTGAGCCGGACCGGAGTAACTGGAGCAGGATGACCACTCTCCCCTGGCTGGAACCGGACCAACTGTGGTTCCCTCCCGCCGAAGAGGCCCTGGATGACCCGGATGGTCTCCTGGCCCTCGGCGGTGATCTTTCCACCGACCGGCTGGTGCTCGCCTACCGGAACGGTATTTTCCCCTGGTACAGCGACGATCAGCCGATCCTGTGGTGGTCCCCCGATCCCCGATGCGTGCTGTTTCCACCCGACATCCATATCTCCCGGAGCCTGCGACGAACGCTGAACCAGAGACGGTTTCATGTCACTGCGGACCGGGCCTTCAGTCGCATCATCCGGCTTTGTGGGTCCACTCGTGCCGAAGGCACCTGGATTACCGATGACATGGTGGCAGCCTATACCGAACTTCATCGGCAAGGCATTGCCCATTCCATTGAGATCTGGAACCGCAACAACGAGCTTGCCGGCGGGATGTACGGGGTTGCACTGGGTCGCTGCTTTTTTGGCGAATCCATGTTTTCCCTGGAGACCAACGCGTCCAAGGTTCTGATGGTTCACCTGGCGAACCAGCTGCGGCTATGGGGTTACCGGATGATGGACTGTCAGGTAGAGAGCGACCACCTGCTGACCATGGGCGCCCGGAGCATTCCCAGAGCGGAGTTTTTATCTATACTCAGGGCATGTGTTGATCAGAAACCGGACCAGTCCGACTGGACCTTCACCTGGGAATGGCGTGGGCCGGAGGTATGAATGAGTAACCTCAGAACCCTGGTATTTTTTGCGACTCCACCCCATGACTGCAGTTACCTGCCCGATCGTGAGGCCACCACGATGTTTGTGGACCCGAGAGCCAACATCGACAAGAAGCTGTACAGTCAGCTGACTGCCCTTGGTTTCCGTCGCAGTGGCTCCCATTATTACCGGCCCCATTGCGAACACTGCAACGCCTGTATCCCCGTTCGCCTGAAAACCGAAGAGTTCCAGCCGGACCGAAGCCAGCGCCGGGTAATGAAAAAGAACGCGGACCTCGACTGTGAAATGGTGCCCGCCCGCTTCACCGAGGAGTACTACCGCCTGTACGCCCGGTATATCAACGAGCGGCACAGCGACGGCGACATGTACCCTCCGTCCCGTGAGCAGTTCAGCTCATTCCTGGTGGAGGGTGCCACGGATTCCTGGTTCCTGGAGATGCGCCTGGAGGGCAAACTGATGGGGCTTGCGGCCGTGGATATTCTCGATGACGGCCTTTCGGCCATCTACACGGTGTTTGCCCCCGAACTGGAGCACCGCAGCCCGGGAACCTTTGCCATCCTGTGGCAGATCGAAGAAACCAGACGTCGGGGTCTGCCACACCTGTATCTGGGTTACTGGATCAGGGAATGCCGGAAAATGAATTACAAGACCCGTTTCCAGCCGATCGAAGCTCTGCGCGATGGCCATTGGCGGACGATGGATGACAACTGACTTTGCCAAATGACGACAAATCAGGCAGAATTGCGCAATTTAAAATCACGAGAAGCATATTCAAAGAGAGGTTTCTACTGAATGGCGAAATCAGATGTCATTGAAATGGAAGGCGTCATCATCGACACCCTTCCCAACACCATGTTCCGCGTTGAGCTGAGCAACGGTCACGTTGTGACTGCTCACATTTCCGGCAAGATGCGCAAGAACTACATCCGCATCCTGACTGGCGACAAGGTCAAGGTTGAGCTGACCCCGTATGACCTGAGCAAGGGCCGCATTGTTTACCGCGCCCGTTAATCTGCCTCAGTGACATCTGAAAAACCCCGCCACGGCGGGGTTTTTTGTTGCCTGTGATATAAAAAAGCCGCTGCACAAGGCAGCGGCTTTACCGGATGGACCAGAATCAGACGGCTTCCGCGGGCTCGTCCTCGTACTCGAACTCGAGTTCGTCCCCCTTGAGGTGGACGTAGACCTCCCCGCCATGGTCGGACAACCGCCCGAACAGAATCTGCTCAGCCAGCGGCCGCTTGATCTTGTCCTGGATCAGGCGCGACATGGGGCGCGCGCCCATGGTGACGTCGTATCCGCGTTCCGCGAGCCAGGCCTTGGCCTCCTCGTCCACATGCAGGACCACATGCTTCTCGTCCAGCTGCGCCTGCAGCTCGGTGAGGAACTTGTCGACCACGTGGGTGATGGTCTCCTTCTGGAGATCACGGAACTGGATAATGCCATCGAGCCGGTTACGGAATTCCGGTGTGAAGGTCTTGGTGATCACCTCCATGCCATCGGTGCTGTGATCCTGCTCGCTGAAGCCGATGGAACGGCGGGCCATGCTCTCGGCACCGGCGTTGGTGGTCATCACCAGAATCACGTGACGAAAGTCCGCCTTGCGGCCGTTGTTGTCGGTCAGGGTGCCGTGGTCCATCACCTGCAGCAGCAGGTTGAAGACCTCCGGGTGCGCCTTCTCGATCTCGTCAAGCAGCAACACACAGTGTGGATGCTTGTTGACCGCCTCGGTCAGCAGGCCGCCCTGGTCGTACCCGACATAGCCCGGGGGCGCACCAATCAGGCGGGACACGGTATGCCGCTCCATGTACTCGGACATGTCGAAGCGTACCAGTTCGATACCCAGCACCTTGGCCAGCTGCTTGGTCACCTCGGTCTTGCCCACCCCGGTGGGGCCGGCAAACAGGAACGCACCTTCCGGCTTCTCCGGTGCCTTCAAGCCCGCACGGGCAAGCTTGATGGCCGTGGCCAGGGATTCGATGGCCGGATCCTGCCCGAACACCACCATCTTCAGATCCCGCTCCAGGTTGCGGAGCAGGTCCTTGTCGCTGGTGGAGACATTCTTCGGAGGAATCCGCGCAATATTGGCCACCACGTCCTCGATTTCCGAGACGTCGACGGTTTTCTTGCGCTTGTTTTCCGGCAGCATGCGCTGGCGGGCACCGGCCTCGTCGATCACATCGATGGCCTTGTCCGGCAAGTGACGATCGGTAATGTAGCGATCGGCCAGTTCCGCCGCTACCCGCAGGGCCTTGTCCGTGTACTTCAGGTCATGGTGCTTCTCGAAGTTGGGCTTGAGGCCTTTGAGGATCTGGTAGGTATCCTCGACGCTCGGCTCGTTGACATCGATCTTCTGGAAGCGGCGAGCCAGCGCACTGTCCTTCTCGAAGATGCCCCGGAACTCCTGGAAAGTGGTGGAACCGATACAGCGGATTTCACCGGAGCTGAGCATCGGCTTGAGCAGGTTGGACGCATCCATCACACCGCCGGACGCAGACCCCGCGCCGATGATGGTATGGATCTCGTCGATGAACAGGATCGCATGCTGCTGTTTCTTCAGTTCGCTCAGCAGACCTTTCAGACGCTTCTCGAAGTCACCCCGGTACTTGGTACCGGCGAGCAACGCGCCCATGTCCAGTGAGTAAACCACCGCATCAGAGATGATGTCCGGCACCTGACCATCCACGATCCGCTTGGCCAGGCCTTCAGCGATGGCGGTCTTGCCTACGCCGGCCTCACCCACCAGCAGCGGGTTATTCTTGCGACGGCGGGCGAGGATCTGGACCACCCGCTCGACTTCGTGTTCACGGCCGATCAGCGGGTCGATACGCCCCTGGCGGGCCTGCTCGTTCAGGTTAGTGGCATAGCTTTCCAGTGGCTTGGACTGGGAGCCCTCCTCTCCTGCCTCCTCGTGGGAAGCCTGGTCGTGGCCCTCCTGATCCTCGGCACCCTGAACCCGGGAAATGCCATGGGAAACGAAATTGACCACGTCAATCCGGGCGACGCTCTGTTTCTTCAGCACATAGACCGCCTGGCTTTCCTGTTCACTGAAGATGGCCACCAGGACATTGGCGCCAGTGACCTCCTTCTTGCCCGAGGACTGGACATGGAAGACAGCCCGCTGGAGCACGCGCTGGAAGCCCAGCGTGGGCTGAGTTTCACGTTCGCTGTCGTTACTGGGAATCAGTGGTGTGGTGGAATCGACGAATTCCACCAGTTCTTCCTCGAGGCGCTTGAGGTCAGCACCACAGGCTTTGAGGACACCCACCGCCGATTCATTATCAAGCAGAGCCAACAGTAAATGCTCGACGGTCATGAATTCATGACGCTTGTCCCGGGCACTTTTGAAGGCCGTATTCAGCGTAATTTCAAGATCTTTGCTCAGCATGGGCCACCCCAACGTCTGTCAGTCCGCACGTTCAATCTCGCAAAGGAGCGGATGTTCGCATTCCGAGGAATACTGATTCACCTGAGCTGCCTTTGTTTCTGCGATGTCTCGGGTATATACCCCACATACGGCTTTTCCCTGCGTATGGACGAGCAGCATCACCTGCGTCGCCTTCTCCTCGTTCATTCCGAAGAACTTCATCAATACATCCACCACGAAGTCCATGGGGGTGTAGTCATCGTTCAGAAGCACGACCCGGTAACGCGCCGGGCGCTTCAGAGCAGGCTTTTCGGGCGCAACACTGAGGTCGTCCTGTCGGCCTGGCTGATCGTCCTCCCCCTGATTCAATACTAGTAGAGAATTGTCGATAGTCCGCATGTTTCTTTACCGGTTTACTCGGTGTCCTCGGGTTAAATGTGGTTGTCCGGGGCCGGGTTTTCAAGCGGCCCGAGTCCCCTGGCGTGAGATATTTATCAATACGAGAATGATACAGCTTCCGGACCGCGTTAAACCACACATAACCTCGATAGAAACTATTGACTCCGGGCGCTGATTGGTCGACAGTTAGTAGGCATTGTAAAATAATGTAAATATATACGATGCAAACGTAACCGAGCGCACAAACGAGCAACAGGATCCCGGCGGAGTTCCGGGATTCCGGGTGTAACGAATAATAAGAACTGACAGCGAAAGAACAGGGGAGTTCATCATGCCAAGAGGCAAAGTCAAGTGGTTCAACAATGCCAAGGGCTACGGATTCATCATCGAGGATGGCTGCAGTGACGACCTGTTTGCCCACTTTTCCTCGGTTCAGATGGACGGCTACAAGACTCTGAAAGCCGGTCAGGCCGTCACCTTTGACAAAAAACCCAGTGACAAGGGAATTCACGCAGTCAACATCGTGCCCGAGGAAATGCCTTCCCGGCAGTCCCAGGCACCTTCCGGTAGCAGCGAAAAGAAGTCCGACCCCCGCGACGAGGGCCGTGGAGACTACCCCCCGCGGGCAGTAAACGCCTAAAGCGGCAACCTGTTTCCCCATACCTGCCTGACCGACAGGTATGAACCGGATGGCTGGCGCAGGCGCCAGCCGGGCTGTTGAATAACCGGGCTTATCACTGCGGGCAGCTGACGCCTCGGCCCGCACAAGTGTTTATTGTCCTGACTCCGGTTGCCAAATTTCCGGATTCGGGTACCC
>NZ_JAWLHI010000046.1:0-33359 GCF_041690455.1 Marinobacter sp. | reverse complement strand
TCAGGAGAAAAAGAACGTCGCTTTCTGGTCATCAGACACCTCGTTTATGGTGGTGATATTACCACCTACGTTGGTGTCCGGAATCATTGAACCACTACATTTTTAGGTCGAAAGAAGTTGCTAAGGCGCTCGACCAGTCATTTCTTGAAAAGAGGTCGGCGGAGCTTGCTCCGGGTTCTCTGTTACATGTTTTTGGCAAAAAGCACCGTGTGCTGACCTTGGAATCGGAGTCAGTCGAGCTCGAGGAAGATGGCGGTTATATCAAATGCGTTCCGAAGGTCCTGTTAGAACAACAAATTCTGCAAGGGATTGCTTACACAGAGTCGGAGGAAAACGGTCAGGTTCTTGAGCTGTTACGACATGCGGGGCCAGACGATCTTGCAAAGGCAAATCAGCGATATTCGGCACTCAGGGCCCTTGATAATGGGTGTCCAATCGAGGAGGTCGCTGCCAATAATCAGGTGTCGGACCGAACCATTCGTAGCTGGCTATCTCGCTTTCGCGCTGCACAGACGAATCTTGGCGATGGATATGTTGGTCTGCTTCCCAAAACTGCAGGTCGTGGAAATCGGTCGAGCAGGCTTTCACCTGCAACGATCTCTCTGATCAATCGAGTTCTTGAAGAGCATTTCCTCAACAAGAACGCTCCCCCCTTATCGCATGCTTACGCAATGTTCTTGAAAGCCAGTGATGACACTCAAACACCCTCAACGTCCGAGAAAACCTTTTACGCCTACGCCAAGCGCATTGATCCTGTCAGAAGGGTTCGTTCGCGTGAGGGTAGTAAAGCGGCTTACCAGCAAGAAAGTGGTAGCAACCTGTCGCAATCGATGGGTTGGGACTTGAGCGGAAAGTTTGCGCTGGATGTTGTCCACACCGACCATACTCAACTGGATATTGAATTGGTCTCCAGCCGCACGGGCAGAAACATGGGAAGGCCATGGTTGACCATTTTCTTGGACGGCTACAGCCGAATGCCCGTGAGCTTTGTGCTGATGTTTGATCCTCCCAGTTACCGGAGCCTGATGATCGGTGTTCGGCGCATGGTGGCAAAAACAGGGTATTTCCCTGCCTCGTTCGTTGTCGATGGCGGAAAGGAATTTCACAGCGTTTATTTCGAATCCCTGGCGGCGCGTGGTAGGAGCAACATACAGCACCGGACGGGGAAGCCGCGACATGGGGCGCTTATCGAGCGCTATTTCGGTTCACTCAATACCCAGTTGATCGACCGACTGAAAGGCAATACCCAGCCAACCAAGAATGTTCGTCAAATGTCGGCTGATATGAATCCAAAAAAGAATGCCGTCTGGACTCTCGAAGCATTGAGTTCCGTTCTCGACGACTACTTGGAGGGCTTTGCCGAGAGAGAGCATCCCTCTCTTGGCTGTAGCCCGGGTTTTCAATACAACCAGAGCTTCGTTATGCATGGTAGTCGCAAGATCAGAGCCATGGAATACAACCAGGACTTCATCATTTCAACTTTTCCGCCGCCCAGAAGAGGCAAGGTTTCCATCAATCCGAAAGCAGGTATTCGCGTTAACCATCTGGATTACTGGCACAGCATCTTCCGATCTCCGAGTCTCAATAAGCAAAAGGTGGATGTTCGGTACGACCCTTTTGATGTTGGCCATGTTTATGCCTTTGCAAATAAGACCTGGCACAAGTGTCGTGTGATCAGTCATTACGAAGTCTTCAGGGGGCGAACCGAAAGAGAGCTATACGCGCTTCTGGAAGAACATCGGAAAACAGCCGCCAACTTTGCCCAGTCAAGAAACCAGAGCATGCGCCAGATCGCCGGCTTGTTCGAGCGAGTTCAGTCGACAGAGGAAAGTCTCTCAATAAGCCAGCTGGCGCGTGATCAGGAACAACTCCAAGAGCAAAAAAAAGGAGTGGCCAAAGCTGATTTAAAAAGTGCGCCTAAACCCGATGAAAACGCCAGTGAACCAGAGTTGGATTCAGAGATTTTGTCCTTTCAGATCGACTATTCAGCGGCAATTCCGGAGGATTTTTGATGCGGCATCCCCAGACAAAGGTACGACCAGATTTATTCGAGGCTAGTGATGAGGTTCGTTGCGCTTATTTTGACTCAGGCTTCGTGCTTCGGCATGACAAGTTGAGTGGTGTGTTTAAGGATTCCGTGACTGCACTGCAGGAAAGGACGGGCAAGCACATGATTATCGCGGCGGGTCCTACCGGTGTTGGAAAGACAACGCTAGCAAAGCGCTTGACTGACTATGTGTACCGCGAGCTGGTGCCGCAGTGGCACGAAGATCCCGGATGCATTCCCTGCGTTTGTGTTGAACTTCGGATGGAATCGCAGGCCGCTTTCGATTGGAAAGAATTGTACCGGCAAGTTCTGGTTGCTCTGAGAGAACCCTTGGTCGATCAGAAATCGAAAATTAAAACGTCGACAGACCACCAACTAGGTCATGTAATGACCGGTGGGCACATGTCGGTGGCTCGACTACGAACCGAAATGGAACAGGCCATCAAGGACCGAAAGACTCAAGTACTGATCCTGGATGAACTGCAGCATCTCTTTAAACACGGTACTGGGAAGGTCGAGCAGTATTATGACGTTTTAAAATCCATTTCTTCGCGCACTGGCTGCACGCTGGTAGGAGTTGGGACCTATGAGCTCTGCTTTATGATGGATTGGAGCGCCCAGATGAATCGGGTCACCAGTTACATACAGTTCCCGAGGTACGATTTCAGCTCTGAGCTCGATCAGCAGTCTTTTTTCAACGCCTACAGCGGCCTTTTGGCCCATGTGCCGATGAATCTTGATGAGAGGTTGCTGAAGCCCAATCTCGAGTATTTTTATATCGGCTGCTGTGGCTGCGTGGGTATTCTGAAAGATTGGGTCTACCGAGCAATGAAGCGAGCGCTCGCCTCCGATGCTAACAGCCTCAGTCAGGCTCATTTTGAGGCCACGATGCATCCGCTTAAAGCGATAAAAAGGATGGTTGAGGAGATCAGGGAGGGTGAAGACAGTTTCTGTCAACCTGACTTAGAGGAGATTCGGCGCGAGTTGCTCGGTGCTTCTCAGATGTCTGGCGCAGCGGAACAGAAATCGAAACGTGGTCGTCCGAAGGGGCAGCTGCCAGGTGTTCGCAAGCCAGGGAGGGATCCAGTCCATGTATCATGAAGAGTACCTATGCGCTCATCCAAGGAGTACCTTCCGCGCCATAGCACCCAGAGGCGAGGGCGAAATGACAGAATCCCTCACTTCTTATGTGGGACGCGTCGCCTGGCACCACTCGGTGAAACCCGCGTTGCTAATCAGTTCAACGATTGATGTTGGCAAGTCTTCAGGGTTTCTCAAATCTGAGGTTGCGACCTGTTTCAATTCGCTGACGAGCAAGTCTGGGGCCATTGTGCAGAAGGTCGCCGAACTGGTTGGCCTACCTGTTGAGACTGTTGCTGCGATGACACTGATGCATCTTCATGATTATGTCGATCACAGTGCTCGAGGTTTGATCAGAAAGAAAAAGCAATGGTGTCCGAAGTGTTATCACGAAGACGATTCATCGGGAGAGAGATTCGATCGACTGGCGTGGAGCCTGGAGCGGGTGTCGCATTGCTCGGAGCATAAATGCAAGTTGAGGGATTTCTGCCATCACTGCCTTGAGTCTCAGCCTTATCTGTCGACGAAGGTGCCCGTTGGATACTGCCACTACTGTCAAAAATCCTTATCGGAAAGTTTTTATGTAGTTTGTGGAGAGGAGGAATACGAGGAGAGCCTGGTTTTTTGCTCTCTGGTGTCCGGGCTCAACCAGCCGCCGCCTGAAGTGTCAGAAGAACACCTGATATCAGAGCTAAGTCGACTGGTTCTGCTGTTTTCCGATGAGGGCGTACCACGTTTAGCTCGTTACCTGAAAATTGATCGCCATTGCATGGAGCGCTGGTTAAGCGGAGAGACCAAGCCGGCTATATCCAGCGTGGAGAAAGTCTTTGGGCATTTTGGACTGCCATGGGCTGATATTCTTGTAGGTAGAATCGGAGTAATCGAGGCACAAAAACGAAGTAAGCATCGGCGACTCCGTCCCAACCGAAAGAACATTAAGACCTGCCCGCGAGGCGAGCTTCGAGTCGTTGACGGGGAGGTTCTTGGTAAAGAAGAGCCGTCGCTTAAACTGCTCAGGCGAGCGCATTCGATTGAGCAAATCAATCGTTATCTGGATGCCATTCTGAACGGAGAAATGATCCCACATTCAAGGTCGAAAATAGCGTCCTCTCTCGGCGTCTCCGTTGGTTACCTTGAGTCCCTATTCGGTATGAAGGTCCGGCGTGTCTCAGATCTCTACAAAGAGTATCGGGACGGGCTCAGTCTGACGCGCTCAGAGCAGTTGAGAGAGGCAATTCAAGCGGCTGTCCTTGCAACCATTGAAGAAGGAGAAGCGCCATCTTGGAAAAATGTCACTAGCCATCTTCCGGAAGATCTACAGAAGCGTCATTCAATGGCAGAAATGTCGAGGATTCGCGTAGAGGTTCTTGCGTCGTTGTGGGGTGAGGCGAATGACGCCATGGCGTCCTGAAGCAATTTACTTCCTCAATTTGCGCAAATTGAGTGGGAAATCTGGAAGCATAACGTTTCCATGACTGGGCGTTTTCCCGTAAGGCATTGATTAATAATTGGTTTCAGTTTTAGGGCAAGGGCGCTTGGACTTTGGCAGGAGCAATAAGATTGGCGGATAGAAGGATATATTTTCCGAATCGGAATGCTTATGAGTAAAACCACATTCTATGCCATTTCCTGGGGAAGGAAATGGTGCCGAGGAGAGGACTTGAACCTCCACGGGGTTGCCCCCACTAGCACCTGAAGCTAGCGTGTCTACCAATTTCACCACCTCGGCAGGTGACTACAACCTTGAGCTATTCTACTGAATTCTGTTTGGAATTCAAGCCGTTGGTTGCTGGCTGAGGTGTGTGCCTCAACCGATGGCGCGTACTTTAATGATTCCCCCTGAGGCTGTCAAACATTTTCTCCAAAAAAATTTCGGTGGTATTTGTGCCTATCAAATGCCCCCTTGTTAGGCAGCATTGGCGTACCAACGTTATACTGCAACAAAACTCAAATTCCGCCGCACTGATGCGGCCTTGAAACAAGGATCCGAATGGTTTCCAGGAAGAAAGACAAAGGTGATCCTCACGCAGACCGTGAGGCCCAGAAATACGACAACCCTATCCAGAGCCGGGAATTCATACTCAAGCACCTGAAGGACCGGGGGGCGCCAGCCACCCACGAGACCCTTTGTGAGGAACTGGGGCAAACCTCGCCGGAAGGTATTGAGGCCTTGCGGCGCCGGCTGATTGCCATGTGTCGCGACGGACAGATGATCTGTAACCGTCGTGGAGCCTATCTGCCCATCGAAGAGGCCGATCTGGTCACCGGCAAGGTGACCGGCCACAAGGATGGCTTCGGTTTCCTGATTCCCGATGATGGTGGCTCCGACCTGTTCCTCACCGCCCGGCAGATGCGTCAGGTGTTCCATGGCGATCGGGTTGCGGCCCGCGTGGATCGTGTCGATGACCGTGGCCGGCGTGAGGGCAAGATTGTCGAAGTGCTTGAACGCAACACCAGCCAGATTGTCGGCCGGTTTTTCCGGGAGAGCGGCATCAGTTTCGTGGTGCCTGAGAATGCCCGCATTAATCACGAGATTCTGGTGCCGGAGGAACATGTGGGTGAGGCCTACCAAGGCCAGTATGTCGTGGTGGAGATCCTGCGTCATCCGACCGTCCGTACCCAGCCGATGGGCAAGGTGATTGAAATCCTCGGTGAGCACATGGCTCCGGGCATGGAAATCGACGTGGCCATCCGCTCCTATGAGATTCCCCATAGCTGGCCGCCCTCCGTTGGTGAGCAGGCCGCCGCCATCCCCGCGGAAGTGGAAGAGAAGGACAAGCAGAACCGGGTGGATATCCGGCATCTGCCGCTGGTTACCATTGATGGTGAGGATGCCCGGGACTTTGATGATGCCATCTATTGCGAGCCGCGCCCTCGCGGGGGGTTCCGCCTGCTGGTGGCGATTGCTGACGTGTCCCACTATGTCCGTCCGGGCACGCCGCTGGATGAAGAGGCGCTGAACCGGGGTAACTCCGTATACTTTCCGGATCACGTGGTTCCGATGCTGCCGGAGAAGCTGTCCAATGGCTTGTGTTCCCTGAATCCGGGTGTCGACCGCCTGTGCATGGTCGCGGATATGACTCTAAGCGCCAGCGGCCGCATCAGTGGTTACAGTTTCTACCAGGCAGTGATGCACAGCCATGCCCGGCTGACCTACAACAAGGTCAGTGACATTCTGGAGCGTCCGGATTCCGAACCGGGCTACCGGCTCAGCCAGCAGTATTCAGAAGTGTTGCCGCAGCTTCATAATCTCTACGAGCTCTACAAGCTGCTGCGCCGGGCTCGTACCGAACGCGGTGCGATCGATTTCGAGACCACCGAAACCCGGATTATCTTCGATGCGAATCGCAAGATTGAGGAAATCGTTCCGGTCCACCGCAACGATGCCCACAAGATTGTCGAAGAGTGCATGCTGTGTGCCAACGTGGCGACGGCTCGTTTCCTGAAGAAGCACAAGACTCCAGCCCTGTACCGGGTGCACGAAGGCCCGTCGGAAGAGCGGCTGGCGGCACTCCGGCTGTTCCTGGGCGAGCTCGGGTTACAGCTGCGCGGTGGCGACAAGCCGACGTCGGCGGACTATCAGGAACTGTTGTCCCAGATTGCCGATCGGCCGGATGCCGACGTGATCCAGACCGTGATGCTGCGTTCCCTCAGCCAGGCGGTATACAGCCCGGAGGAGAGTGGTCACTTCGGTCTGGGCTTTGCCAGCTACGCCCACTTCACCTCACCGATCCGGCGTTACCCGGACCTGATTGTGCACCGGGCCATCAAGTCCCGGGTCCACAATCCCGAGGTCAAGAAGGATGTGGTGACGCCTCCGGTCACCGATCCGGAACTGGCGGAATATCCCTACGATTATGCCCGCCTGGAACAGCTGGGCGAGCATACCTCCATGACCGAGCGGCGCGCGGATGATGCCACCCGGGATGTCATGGCCTGGCTCAAGTGCGAGTTCCTCAAGGATCACGTGGGCGAGGAATACAACGGCGTGATTTCCGCGGTGGTGCCCTTTGGCTTCTTTGTGGCCCTGGAGGACATCTATATTGAGGGGCTGGTGCATGTCTCCACCCTGAGTGGTGACTACTTCCACCATGATTCCGCCAAGCACCGTATGATCGGTGAACGCACGGCCGTGAGCTTCCGGCTCGGGGACGATGTCCGGGTGCGCGTTGTCAGGGTGGATCTGGAAGATCGCAAGATCGATCTGGAACTGGTCAGTCAGCCCAGACGCCGCCAGGCGGACCGGGACGCGCTGGATATGTCCCGTCGCGAAGAGCGCGGAAAAGGCAAGGGCAAGGGCCGTGGCGCGGGAGGCAAGAAACCCGCCCGGGGCCGGAACAAGGGTAAGCCCGACTCGAAAGGGCCTGCCAAGGGCAAGCAGGGCAGTGCCAGGGAGAAGCTCGTTGCCGAAGCCGCCCGCGAAGCCGAGAAGAAGTCCGGCAAGTCCGGGCAGGCCGGATCCGGCAAGAAGCCTCGGCGCAGAACCCGGAAGTAGGTTCTGAACAGTAACCCGTAAACAGGATCAGAATCAGTGTCCCAGGAATTTGTATTCGGGTGGCACGCGGTTGAGGCTGTCCTCAAGCGCGAGCCGGAAAGATTGCAGCAGGTCTGGATCCAGACCGGGCGCCAGGATAAGCGTGTCAGGGCCATTACCGATGCACTGGACAGCCTCGGCGTGCGCTGGCAGGTGGTGCATCGCCGCGAACTGGATGAACGGGTCTCCGGTGTTCATCAGGGTGTTGTCGCTGCCGTGTCGGAGAGCCGTGAATGGACGGAGGGTGATCTTCTGGCCCAGCTGGAAAAAAGCGACAAGCCGCCGTTTCTGCTGGTGCTCGACGGCGTGACCGATCCCCATAACCTGGGTGCCTGCATGCGCACGGCAGATGCCGTCGGTATCCAGGCGGTCATCGTCCCCAAGGACAAGTCCGCGTCCCTGACCCCGGTTGCCCGCAAGGTTGCCTGTGGTGCGGCTGAAACCGTACCGTTCGTGCGCGTGACCAATCTGGCGCGTTTTCTGAGATCCCTGCAGGAGCAGGGCGTCTGGCTGATCGGCACTGCCGGCGAGGCCAAAGCCACGCTCTATCAGGCCGATTTCAAGGGTCCGGTGGCCCTGGTGATGGGGGCCGAAGGCAAGGGTATGCGCCGGCTGACGAAAGAACACTGTGACCAGTTGATCAACATCCCCATGCTGGGGCACGTGGACAGCCTGAATGTTTCTGTCGCCACCGGCGTGTGTCTGTACGAGGCCTTGCGCCAGCGCCTTGGTTAACCCTTGCACAGAAGGCGCTGGGCGCCTAGAATACGTCACCCCTTTTTTAAGGGGTGGTTTTTTATTGCCTGAACAAACGGGCAGTAAGGCCACGCTTTTGATCAAGCCTTTCGTTGTAAAGCCTTATTGATAAAGCAAAAAGAAACCGGCAGTCCGAGGCTGTCACCTCCTTGCTTTCATGCTCAACAGGGCGGCCAAAAGCCGCGCGGTTGAAAAAGGAAGCTGTTTAAACCGTAGGGAGAACTCATGCGTCACTACGAAATCGTATTTATGGTACATCCTGATCAGAGCGAGCAGGTGCCCGCAATGATCGAGCGTTATACCGGCGTCATCACTGAAGATGGCGGCAAGGTACATCGCCTGGAAGATTGGGGCCGTCGTCACCTGGCTTACCCGATCAACAAGATCCACAAGGCTCACTACGTCCTGATGAACGTCGAATGTTCCCAGGCCGCTATGGACGAGCTGACTCACAACTTCCGGTTCAACGATGCCATCATCCGTGACCTGATCCTGCGTCGCGATGAAGCCGTGACCGACATGTCTCCGATGAAAGCCGCCGAGTCCCGTGAGGACCGTCGTTCAGGTGGCGAAGACCGTCCGCGTCGTTCTGCCGAGTCTGACAGCCGTCAGAAGTCCGAGTCCCAGGACGAAGACGAGTAATTAACCGGAGTTGAGGAGTTAAGTTATGGCTCGTTTTTTCAGACGTCGTAAGTTCTGTCGTTTCACGGCAGAAGGTGTTAAAGAGATCGATTACAAGGATCTGGACACCCTGAAAGGCTACATCACTGAAACCGGCAAGATCGTGCCCAGCCGCATCACTGGCACCAAAGCACGTTATCAGCGTCAGCTGGCTACCGCTATCAAGCGTGCCCGCTACCTGGCACTGCTGCCGTATACGGACAGCCACGATCACTAATAACAGATAAACAGGATTTGGGGCCATGCGTGCACTCGCACAGTTTGTAATGCGCGGTCCCCTGCAGGCCGGCGGGGTTGCGGCAGTTACCACTGCGATACCTCTGCTGTTCTGGATAGGCGCAGCGGTAGTCGGCCTGGTGATTCTCAGGCTGGGTATCGGGCAGGGGCTGAGTGTCGGCCTCTGGGCATTGCTTCCGGCGCTTGGCTGGAGCTGGTTCGGGCAGGATCCCACGGCTCTGGCGGTCTTGCTCCAGACAATGCTGATGGCGTACATCCTCAGAACCACGCTGTCCTGGGAAAGAGCCCTCCTCGGAGGGAGCTTTCTGGCGATTGTCACGGGCCTGATGTTGCCCGTGCTCTATCCCGGTTTGCTGGACGATCTGGTTCAGGCCGGGGTGGAATTTTACGAACAGTACAACGCCGAAGTGGCCCGCACCCTCGGGAGCGATCTCGAGAAGGTGATCCGGGACACGATGAACGCCAGCATGGCGGGTACCTACCTGGCAACTGCCGTGGGTATGACGATGCTGGCCAGGGCATGGCAGGCCGGGCTTTATAATCCCGGTGGCTTTCGGAAGGAATTCCATGCCCTGCGGCTGTCGCCGGTGGTGGCAGTGTTGTGTGCGGTGACCATGTTGATTGGTCCCCTCCTGGGCCTGAACTCGATGTTGCTGGCCTGGGCTGCGGGCACACCCCTGTTCCTGGCGAGTATCGCCCTGGTTCATGGCGTTGTTGGTCGTAAACAGCTGAGCGGGAACTGGCTGGCGATGTTCTACATCGCGCTGTTGCTGCTGGGCCCAAGCCTGATGATTCTGTTAGTGGTTCTGGCTTTTGTGGATAGCTGGCTGGATATCCGGGGGCGTATCAAACCTGCCGGGCCGGCTGAATAAAGCACGAAGAGGTTAACGAGATGGAAGTTATTCTGCTCGAGAAAGTTGCAAACCTTGGCTCCCTGGGTGACAAGGTGAAGGTAAAGGCCGGTTACGGTCGTAATTTCCTGCTTCCTTACGGCAAGGCTGTACCTGCCACCGAAGCAAACCTGAAGGCGTTCGAAGAGCGTCGTGCCGAGCTGGAAAAGGCGGCTGCCGAGAAACTGGCCGCTGCCCAGGCTCGCGCCGAGGCCCTGGAAGGTGCTTCTTTCACCATCAGCTCCAAAGCCGGTGAGGAAGGCAAGCTGTTCGGCTCTATCGGTGTGCGCGACATTGCTGACGCGATCACTGCCGGTGGCACTGAAGTCGAGAAGAGCGAAGTGCGTCTGCCGGAAGGTCCGATCCGCGTGACCGGCGAGTACGACATTGAGCTTCAGCTGCACTCTGACGTTGAAGTAACCGTCAAGCTGGCGGTTGTTGCGGACTGATCCGTAGCAGGTCAATGTAGGGTCGGGGCAACCCGGCCGAGCTTGATTGAATGGGCCCGAACCGGAGACGGTTTCGGGCCCGTTTGTTTCTGGTATTCTTATCAGTTCCTGAGCTTACCCCAATCCTGAAGCGTTCTTATGGCCAAGCCCAATCTGAAACCTGCCAGTACTGACCTGGAAACCAGCCGCATCAAGGTGCCTCCGCATTCGGTGGAAGCCGAACAGGCGGTCCTCGGTGGCCTGATGCTTGATAACCGCCGGTTCGACGAAATCGCCGAGGTCATTTCGGCCGCGGATTTCTATCGTCAGGATCATCGCCTGATCTTCGGCGCCGTCGAGCGCCTGGCCAGTGAAAGCGAACCGCTGGACGTGGTGACCCTGGCCGAGTTTCTGGAACGGGCCGGTGACATCGAGGACGCAGGCGGTTTGTCCTACCTGGCCGAGCTGGCGGAAAAGACCCCCGGTGCCGCCAACATTCGCGCCTACGCCGACATCGTTCGTGAGCGCTCGATCCTGCGACAGCTGGTGGAGGTGTCGGGCCAGATTTCCGATTCCGCCTTCAACCCCCTCGGGCGCACCAGTAACGAAATCCTGGACGAGGCGGAGCGAAATGTCTTCCGGATTGCGGAATCCCGTAACAAGGAAGGCTCCGGCCCCAAGGCCATCAACCCGATCCTGACCCAGACCCTGAGCCGGATCGAGGAGCTGTTCGAGTCCGGTGAGCAGACCACCGGCCTGACCACCGGTTTCCGGGATCTGGACGAGAAGACCTCCGGCATGCAGCCGGCAGACCTGATCATTGTGGCGGGTCGACCCTCCATGGGTAAGACCACCTTCGCCATGAACATCGTCGAGAACGCCCTGATCAGCACCGGCACGCCGGTGCTGGTGTTCAGTATGGAGATGCCGGCGGATGCCCTGGCCATGCGTATGATCTCCTCTCTCGGGCGCATCGACCAGACCAAGGTCCGGGGCGGCAAGCTCGAGGAAGATGACTGGCCCCGGTTGACCTCCGCCGTGAGCCTGCTCAAGGACAAGCCCCTGTATATTGATGACACCCCGGGACTGAGCCCCACGGAAATGCGTTCCCGGGCCCGCCGTATCGCCCGCGAGAATGACGGCAAGCTGGGCCTGATCATGGTGGACTACCTGCAGTTGATGCGGGTACCCGGCAACACCGAGGGGCGGACGGCAGAGATCTCGGAGATCTCCCGGTCCCTGAAAGGCATCGCCAAGGAGCTGAGCTGCCCGGTGGTGGCCCTGTCACAGCTGAACCGGAGCCTGGAACAGCGGCCCAACAAGCGGCCGGTGAACTCGGATCTTCGGGAATCCGGCGCGATCGAGCAGGATGCCGACGTCATCATGTTCGTGTACCGGGACGAGGTCTACAACGAGGACACCCCGGACAAGGGCATCGCCGAAATCATCATCGGTAAGCAGCGGAACGGCCCCATCGGTACCGTGCGTCTGGCCTTCATTGGCAAGTACACCAAGTTCGAGGACCTCGCCCACGGCGATTACAGTGATTACGGTGACGACTACTGATGCCCCGCAGCACCATCGCCCGAATCGATTTACAGGCGCTCCGGGACAATTATGCCCTGGCGCAGAAACTGGCCGGGAGCGCCCGGGCCATGGCCGTGGTCAAGGCCGATGGCTATGGCCACGGTATCCGGCCGGTGGCGCTGGCGCTGGCGGAAATGGCGCCCAAGTACGCCGTGGCCTGTCTGGAAGAAGCTCTGGCCATCCGTGATGCGGGGCTCCGGCAGCCGGTGGTCTTGCTGCAGGGTGTGCACGACGAAGGCGATCTCTCAGCCTGCAGTTCTCACGGTTTCGAGCCGGTATTGCATAGCCAGGCCCAGCTGAAGTGGTTTGAGCGGTGCGGCGAACAACCGGAATTCTGGCTCAAGGTGAACAGTGGCATGAATCGCCTGGGCTTCAGGCCGGCGGAGCTGCCCGAGGTAATGGCGGCGATCGATACCATGGGAGCCCGCCCCCGGCTGCTGGGCTTTGTCACCCACTTTGCCTGTGCGGATGACCCTTCAAGTTCCCGGACGGCCGAGCAGACCGAGTGTTTCGTTGAGGGCACGGCAGCCTGGCCGGAGCTGATGCGCAGTGTCGGCAACTCCGCAGCGCACTTTCTTTCCGGGCAGCCCCTGTTCGACTGGAGTCGTCCCGGCATCATGCTTTATGGCGGCTCACCGTCTCTCGGCAAGATTGGTCCGGAGCTGGGCCTGAGGCCAGTGATGACCCTGGAAGCGCCCCTGATCAGTACGCGGATTGTGAAGGCAGGGGAGGCCGTGGGCTATGGCTCGGCCTGGGTGGCCGAACAGGACACGCCCATGGGCATGGTGGCCATCGGCTATGGCGATGGCTATCCCAGACACGCCGGCACCGACACCCCCGCCGCGGTGGGTGGCCAGCGCATCCGGCTGATCGGCAGGGTCTCGATGGATATGCTGGCTGTGGATCTCACCAACGCGCCGGATGCCCGGCCCGGTGACCGGGTGGAGTTGTGGGGCGAGACGGTGGGCGTGGACGAGGTTGCAGTCTGCGCCGGCACCATCTCCTATGAACTGATGACCGGTATTACCGCTCGGGTACCACGGGAATACCGGTAACGCCCGGCTGCAGCTTAGCTTGCCTCCGGTTCGTGAATGATCTCCTCGATGAAGTCGAGGATGGCAGCAAGGCTGCGGTCGTCCAGCTTTTTCAGCACCTTGTGGACCACCATCTTGCTGCCCTTGAGCATACTGCTGATGCCCATTTTCGCCATGCCCAGCATCATGCTGCTGGCCTTGAGGCGGCGCAGGGGTTCCAGGAAAAAGAAGTCCAGGCCTTCCTCGGTCAGTTCGACAATCAGCTCGTAAAGCTTGTCGATTGCCTCTTTATCGGCCTTGCCGCGTTCGCGGAGTTCACCCACGGTGTACAATGCACGGGTTCGGAGTTCGTCCCGTATCGGCGCAACAATATGGCTCTGTTGTTTCAGCATGTGGCTTCCCGTTGTTGTATGCTCTTGAAAGAGATAGCAAAGATATTAGACGCTGGCGTGTCAGGCCGAGTGTTATTCTAAGAGGCCCGGCCAACAAACCATTGGCCTTATCGTTTCGGGCCGACCGTCACCCAAGTGAAAACCTGGAGGCATTGATTCCTCGTGCACGTACTTGTTGTCCATGACTACGGCCCCCTGGGGAAAGTCCTGCTGGAGCGCCTGCGGGAAACCCACCTGCAGATCAGTCCGCTGCTGGTCAGTGACGCCGCCAGTGCCGACCTCAATGCCCTGGATAACTGGATTCCCGAGGACACGGACTTGATCGTCAACGCCCTGTGGCTGGCGGACCCGGAAGTCGCGCAAAAGGACCCTGAGGACACTCACAAGGCAGCATTCTCGTTGCCTGTGGCCATGGCCGAGTATGCCCGGGAGCACGGCATCGCCCTGTTCCAGTTGTCCTCCTGCTATGTGTTCGATGGCCGAAAGCAGAGCGGCTACATCACCTCCAATCCGGGCCAGCCGATGAACGAGCTGGGAAACTGGCAATGGGAGTGTGAGCAGGCGTTACGTTCGTTGCTCCCCAGGCACATCATTCTGCGCACCGGCTGGAGCCTGGTCCGGTTCATTCGCAAAGTACAGGCCAGCACGGCCGCAGGCGAAACCTTATCGCTGCCGGGGCGGTGTCGGGGGCAGCCGGTTGCCGTCAAGGACCTGGCCCGGGTCATGACTGCGGTCATTTTGCAACTGGACTGTGGTGCAGAGGTATGGGGTACCTATCAGTATGCCGGTGCCGAGGAAATCAACCTCTATGAGCTGGGTCTGGCAATCGCCGGTCTGCCCGGTATTCCCGAAGGAATACGGGTGGTCGATGAGGTCCCGGACTGGGGCCACCTGGAGCCGGTGAATACCACGATGATCTGTACCAAGATCCGCAATACCTTTGGTATCAAGCAGCAGCCGTGGCGCTCAGGGCTGGTGGAGGAGCTGGCGATGCTGAAGAAGCGGGAAGAGAAGGAGGCCACGGAGACGGCCGGGTAGATTGAAGATAGCGTCGATGAAAATGGGGTCAGAAGAAGGCTTTCTTCTGACCCCGTCCTAGATCTTCTGACCCTGCGTTAAGGGTCTTACTGGCAACCCTGGCGGGAAAACTCCCGGGTCACTGTCTGCAGGGCTTCCACGTCCAGTAGTTCCACTTCCCGGCCGCGGGCCCGGATCAGGCCCTGGTTCTGGAAGCGGGTAAACACGCGGCTTACGGTCTCCACCGCCAGGCCCAGGAAGTTGGCAATATCGTTCCTGGCCATTGGCAGGCTGAAATTGGTCGGCGATAGCCGGCGGCGCTGGAAGCGGCTGGAAAGGGACAGCAGCAGGGCGGCAATGCGCTCTTCCGCGGTATTCTTGCTCAGCAGCATGGCCAGCTGATGGCTGTTCTGGATCTCCTGGCTCATCAGGTGGTACATGTGGTGCTGCAGCTCCGGCATCTTGCCGGTCAGCTCTTCCAGCTTCTCGATCGGGAACTCGCAGACACTGGTTCGCTCGAGGGCCTTCGCCGTGCAGGCGTAGGTCTCTCCGCTCATGCTGTCCAGCCCTACCAGCTCACCGGGCATGAAGAAGCCTGTGACCTGTTCCTCACCACCTTCGGTAATGATGGAGGTCTTGATGGAGCCGCTCTTTACCGCAAAACAGGAACGGAACGGAGTGCTCTGATCAAAGATATGCTCACCACGATTGAAGATTCGTCCCTGCTGGACGATGTCTTCCAGGCGCTCGAGGTCGTTTTCTTCAATGGCCAGGGGCAGGCAGAGATTGCTCAGGCTGCACTGGTGGCACGAGGCTTTGAGGGGCGAGTTCTTACGAATCGGGATTGCTTGCGCCATAGCGGATGAACCGTCCAAATTGATCCATATCAACCTCGTACCTTAATACGTATAGCACCTTTTGCCAATGATCAATCGCATGGCGGGCCAGAAATTTATCAGTGGTGGCGGCCTGGAACCGCCACCACTGACAGTCAGACCTTCTCGAAGATCAGCGAGGCGTTGGTGCCGCCGAAGCCGAAACTGTTCGACATAACGCAATCCAGCGACATATCCCGGGCCTCGGGGCCCACAATAGGCAGATCCCGGATCTTTTCATCGGCATCGAGCAGGTTCTTGGTGCCGGCAGCAAAACCGTTCTGCAGCATCAGCAGTGAATAGATGGCTTCCTGGACGCCGGCGGCACCGAGTGAGTGCCCGGACAGGGATTTGGTGGAGGAGATGGCCGGAATCTCGCTGCCAAAGGTATTCTTCACCGCGCCCATCTCTGCCACGTCGCCCACCGGGGTGCTGGTGCCGTGGGCATTGATGTACTGGACCTTGCCGCGAATGGTGGCCATGGCCTGCTCCATGCAGCGTTTGGCGCCCTCGCCGGAGGGGGCAACCATGTCGTAACCGTCGGAGGTGGCACCGTATCCGGTCAGTTCGGCGATGATGTTGGCTCCGCGTTTTTTCGCATGCTCGTATTCCTCGAGCACCACCATGCCGCCGCCGCCGGCGATGACAAAGCCGTCACGACCGCTGTCGAACGGCCGGGAAGCTGTTTCCGGAGCGTCGTTGTATTTGGTGGAGAGCGCGCCCATGGCGTCGAACATCATGGTGAGGCTCCAGTCTTCCTCCTCACCGCCGCCGGCGAACACGATGTCCTGCTTGCCGGACTGGATCTGTTCCATGCCGTGACCAATACAGTGGGCACTGGTGGCACAGGCCGAGGACATGGAATAGTTCACGCCGCGGATCTTGTAGGCGGTGGCCAGGCAAGCGGAGACGGTGCTGGTCATGATCCGGGGCACCATGTAGGGCCCGATGCGCTTCACGCCGCGCTCACGCATGGTGTCCGTGGCTTCCACCTGGCTTGAGCAGGAAGCACCGCCGGATCCTGCGATCAGACCGGTACGATCATTGGAGATATGCTCTTCGCTCAGACCGGCCTGGGCAATGGCCTGCTCCATTGAAAGGTAGCTGTACATGGCGGCAGGGCCCATGAACCGGCGTACCTTGCGATCGATCACGGAGGTGTCTACGTCAACAGATCCGGAAACCTGGCTGCGGAAACCCTTGTCTTTGTAGGTCTCATTGAAACGGATGCCGGACTTGCCGTTTTGCAGGCTGTCCAGCACTTCTTCCAGGGAATTCCCCAGACAGGAAACGATACCCATACCAGTGACGACGACGCGTCTCATGTTCTTCCTCCTTCAGTGGCAGCCGATCGGCAAGCCAGCAAGACATTGACAATATTTGACAGTGTAGGCCCTTTGCCTCCCCGGTTATATTTGACCTTGGTACGGGGAGCTGAAGTTTTCATTTCTTTTCGGCCTTTCTTGCCTTCTCTTCGGCAGCAATCCGGGCTTCCCGTTCAACCATTTCCGGTGTTTCCAGGGAGATCCGGCCCAGGGTGCCGGAGCGGAATTCGTTCAGTAGCACCTCGGCCACCTTGTGCAGGTCCGGTATGCCGCCCCGGGCGAAGAACCGCCGTTTCCCGGCTATGGCGTCCATCAGACCGATGCCGTCCGCTGGTAACTCGGCAAGACCATAGCGGGTCCGGACGAGTTCAGGGTAGGCCTCAAGCAGGTAATCGGCCTCGAACAGGGCAACATCCTCGAAATCCAGCACGGCACTGCGAATGGCGCCGGTAATGGCGAGGCGGTAGCCACAGGCCTCCGGTGACAGCTTGGGCCAGAGAAATCCGGGGGTGTCGTAGAGCAGGATGTTGCCCGGCAGTTTGATGGCCTGCTGGGCCCGGGTGACGGCAGGCTCGTTGCCGGTTTTCGCCACGGACCGGCCGGCCAGGGTATTGATGATGGTGGATTTGCCGACATTGGGTATGCCCAGGATCATCACCCTCAGTGCACTCTTCTGGCGGTCGTGGTCCGGGGTCATCTGCTGGGCAAGTTTGAGGATGTCCAGGGCCTCGCCACGCTGGTTGTGGGTCAGGGTGATGGCACGGACACCGCGCTCCTTCTCCAGCCACGCCCGCCAGCGCTCGGTGATCTCCGGGTCCGCAAGGTCGCGTTTGTTCAGGACCTTGATCAACGGTGTATCGCCACGCAGGGACGGGACCAGCGGATTTTCGCTGCTGAAAGGAATGCGGGCATCCAGGACCTCGATGATCAGGTCCATCTGGGGCATTACCTTCTTGATCTCCTTGCGGGCCTTGTGCATGTGCCCTGGAAACCAGTTAATCGCCATCATTTGTACTCCGGCAGTGTTCGGTCGGCGCCATTATGAAGGGGAATGGATAAAGTTTCACATTTCATTGAATCCGCGTGTGCGGCGGGTTCAAGGGCAGTCGCGTGAGATGTGTGTACAAAAAAGGGGGACATCGGGATGAAATTCCCCGTCCGGATGTTTTAGGGTGTACCACCTGAACCGTGAAATTAATGACTTTTGGTGGTTTTCTGGTAGTGGCCACCCCAAAACGGAGATGTTTATGAAGCTTGTAAAATTCCTGGGAACCGCCCTTGTGGCACTGAGCTTTTCCGCCCCGTCCTTCGCACAGCAGGCAGCTGGCGGCCAGCCGGACCAGGTGGATCAGCTGGCGCAGATGGTAGGCCTGTCTGATGACCAGCAGACAGAAATCCGTGGCATCCTTGACGAGATGCAGGGCAAGATCGGTCAGTTGCGTCAGGAAGCTCAGCAGATCCAGCAGCAGATGCAGGCAGAGATCAAGGCCGACTATGACGAAGCGGCGATCCGTGAGAATGCCGAAGAGCTGGGCGACCTGACCGGTGAAATTGCCGCGCTTTCCACGCTCATGCAGGCCAAGGTGGACAGCGTGTTTACCCAGGAACAGCGTGACGAGCTGGATAAGCGCATGCAGCAGATGCAGCAGCAGCGTCAGATGATGCAGCAGCAACAGAAGCAGGGCCAGTAATCACGGCCCACAACCCCGGCCACGGAGCACCCGGGCCGGAGTTGGCATAAAAAATCCCCCGTCGGAGCTGTCCGTACGGGGGATTTTTTATGGAAGATCGTCTGTCAGTCGACGGCCTTCACCGGGATCTGCATGGCGTTGTCCGGCTTGGGGACTTCCGGCACGGCCAGGCCCAGGTTGTTCTTGTCGAACACCTTGTCGGCGCGGTAGCTGGAGCGCACCATCGGGCCGGAAGGCACTTCCATGAAGCCTTTCTCGAGGCCGATCTCACGGTAGCGGTTGAACTCCTCGGGGGTGACGTAACGCTCCACCGGCAGATGGTTCGGGGTAGGGCGCAGGTACTGGCCCAGGGTGAGGATATCGACACCAATCGCGCGCAGGTCATCCATGGTCTCGAGGATTTCCTCTTCGGTCTCGCCCAGACCCAGCATCAGGCTGGTCTTGGTGAGCACGTCGGGCCGGTGCTTCTTGGCATGGGCCAGCACACTCAGGGTTTTCTCGTAGCCTGCCCGCGGATCGCGCACGCGGCTGGTCAGGCGCTTGACCGTTTCCACGTTCTGGGCGAATACGTCCAGCCCGGAGTCCACGACCTTTTCCACGTCGCTCATCACCGCATCGAAATCCGGGGTCAGTGCCTCCACCGCCACTTCCGGAGTGCGCTGCTTGATTGCGGCCACGCAGGCGGCATAGTGGGCGGCGCCGCCATCGTGCAGGTCATCCCGGTCGACGGAGGTCAGCACGATATAGCGGAGCCCCATTAGTTCCACCGACTTGGCGGTATTCTCGGGTTCGTCCGGGTCCAGCCAGCCTTTGGGGTTGCCGGTATCCACTGCGCAGAACTTGCAGGCACGGGTACACACCGAACCCATAACCATGATGGTTGCGGTGCCATTGGTCCAGCACTCGCCGATGTTCGGGCAATGGGATTCCTGGCACACGGTACTCAGGCGGTGTTCGCTGACATTGCGGCGCACCGCATCATAACGCTCGCCGCCGGGCATGCGTGCCCGCAACCACTTGGGCTTGCGCTCCACCGGCTTTTCTTCCGTGCTTGCGGAGACGGTCCGTTTGACGCCGTCCTTGATGGCGGAGAATCCATGCTCGCTGCGGAATTTGGTACCACTGGTGACGCGGGGTTTTGCGCTTTCGCTCATTGACCGGAGACTCTCATAAAAAGGTATGGAGAACTCTAAAGGTTAATGCGCGGAGGGCGTGGTTACAAGGCAGGTACGGGCAATCACGGGGTGTCCGGGCACGACATTGGTCGTACCCGGATGAGATAAATCAAGCCTGGGATTTTTCCAGGGCCTGAGTAATGTCGGCAATGATGTCATCGGCGTGTTCAATGCCGATGGACAGGCGTACCAGGTCCTCGCTGACACCCGCGCTCTTCAATTCCTCGGGGTTCAGCTGGCGATGCGTGGTGGTGGCCGGGTGGCAGGCCAGGGACTTGGCGTCGCCGATGTTCACCAGGCGCAGGATCATGTCCAGAGCGTCGATGAATTTCGCGCCGGCGTCACGGCCACCCTTGATGCCAAAGCTCAGGATGCCGGAGGCTTTGCCGCCGCAGATCTTGTCACAGGTGGCCTTGTAGGGGCTGTTGGCCAAGGCGGCGTAGTTCACCCATTCCACGGCGGGATGATCCTGCAGGAACCGGGCGACTTTCTCCGCATTCTCGCAATGGCGTTCCATGCGCAGCGCCAGGGTCTCCAGGCCCTGCATGATCAGGAAGGCGTTGAAGGGGGAGAGCGCCGAGCCGGTGTTGCGCAACGGTACCACCCGGCAGCGACCGATAAACGCGGCGTCGCCCAGGGCTTCGGTGTACACCACTCCGTGATAGGAGGGATCCGGCTCGTTCATCATGGGGAACTTGTCGGCACTGGCTTTCCAGTCAAACTTGCCGGAGTCCACCACCACACCTGCAACCGTGGTGCCGTGGCCGCCGATGTACTTGGTCAGGGAGTGAATCACGATGTCCGCGCCATGCTCGAACGGCCGGCACAGGAACGGGGTCGCTACCGTGTTGTCCACAATCAGCGGAATACCATGCTTGTGGGCAATCTCTGCCCACTTCTGGATATCCACCACGTTGCCGGCCGGGTTGCCGATGGATTCGCAGAACAGGGCTCGGGTCTGGTCGTCGATGGCATTCTCGACGGCCTCGAAATCGTCGTGGGCTACCATCTTGCACTCGATGCCCTGGTTGGGCAGGGAGTGGGCGAACAGGTTGTAGGTGCCGCCGTAAAGCTGGCTGGTGCTGACGATGTTGTTGCCCACGCGACAGATTGTCTGCAGGGCGTAGGTGATTGCCGCCATGCCGGAGGCCACGGCAAGAGCGCCAATGCCGCCTTCCAGGGCTGCCATCCGCTCCTCCAGCACCGCATTGGTGGGATTCATGATGCGGGTGTAGATGTTGCCCTGAACCTTCAGGTCGAACAGATCGGCACCGTGCTGGGTGTCGTCGAAAGTGTAGGAGGTGGTCTGGTAAATTGGCGTCGTGGCCGCCTTGGTGGTCGGGTCGCTCTTGAAGCCTGCGTGAAGGGCGAGAGTTTCCGGTTTCATCGCAACATTCCTTGCTGGTGGATTATTCTTGATTGGATCAGGACACCGAGTATGCCACAGGGAATGGAACCGGAGCACAGTTCCAAACGTCATATTGTTATAAGAAGTATGTGTTTTGATGCAAAGCTCACCTACCTGAACAAGGAAGATTCAATGAAACTGACACTGATTCGCTCCACCGTTGTGGCTTCCGGTCTTCTGCTGGGCGGCAGCCTGGTCTCGGCACCGGTTCTGGCGCAATCCGAAGCGGCTGAAAACGGCCAGCAGGCGGAAGAGATGCTCAAGAAGGGCCAGGGGAAAGCCGGAGAAGCCAAGGGCAAGGGCCAGGGAAAGGCTGACGAGATGCGCGAGCGCTCTGAGGAGGAGATGGAAAGTCGTGAGCGCGCCGAAGAGGGCGCTGACCGGGCCAAGGGCGACGCCGAGCGTGAACGCGAACGGCTCGAGGAGGAAGAACGGTCACGGGAGCGCAGCGAAGAGGGAGTGCAGGACAAGGGCGAAGGCGGTAACCGTGACAACGAAAACCGCCAGGCAGATCCGGCCTCCAAAGGCAGCGAGCAAGGCCAGGCCCAGAAACAGGAGAAGTCCAGGGCCTGGTGGAAATTCTGGGGTGACTGAGCTGCTGGTGACTGTATGAATCAAGCCCGCATCCGCGGGCTTTTCTATACCAGCGCCCCGTGCACCATGGCCCGGAGTTCCTGACGGACCGGATAGGATGAGGACGGTATCAGCTGGGTCATGAAGATCACTACCATATCCTCCTTCGGGTCTACGAAGAAGTTGGTGCTGGCCAGGCCGCCCCAGCCAAACTCGCCCTCGGAGCCGTTGGTCAGTGATTTCGCCACATCCGTCTTCACGGAGAACCCGAGCCCGAACCCGCTGCCTTCATAGGGCGTCTCGCTGAACGTACCAATAGACAGTGCCGGCAGATCCTGATTGCCCGGCAGATGGTTCCGGCGCATGAACTCCAGGGTCTTGCGGCCAATAATCCGCTGGCCACGGTACTCGCCTCCCTGGCACAGCGCTTGGGCAAAACTGTGATAGTCGTCGATGGTGGAGACCAGTCCGCCACCGCCGGACAGGAACCTGGGCGGTCTGCTGAACCTGGATCGATCCGGGTCGTCCTGGAGTTTCATGGTGTCCCCGGGCTGGTGCAGGTAGCAGGCGGCGAAGCGGTCGATCTGATCCGGCCGGACCTGGAAGCCGGTATCCGTCATGCCCAGCGGTGAGAAAATATGCTCGCGGAAATAGTCGTCCAGTGGCTTGTCGGCCAGCAGCTGGACCAGGTAGCCCACCACATCGGTTGAAACCGAATAATTCCATGCCGTGCCGGGCGAAAACTCCAGTGGCAGTTCGGCCAGCCGCTCAACCAGTTTGTCCAGGGTCAGAATCGAGCTGCCGTCGAGCTTGAGCTGGCGGTAGGCGGCGTCGACATTGGTCCGTTCCAGGAAGCCATAAGTCAGGCCGGACATGTGCGTCAGCAGATCCCGGATGGTCATGGTGGTCGTCGCAGGTCCGGTTTCGAACTCGGGATAGGTGCCACCTTTATAGACGCGCAGATTGCGCCAGGAGGGGATGTACTTGTGCACCGGGTCATCCAGGAGGAATCGGCCCTGTTCGTAGAGTTGCATCATGGCAATGGAGGTGACCGGCTTGGTCATGGAATAGATCCGGAACAGGGTATCCCTCTGAGCCGGCCTGTTGCGATCCACATCCATCAGCCCCTGCGCATTTACCCAGGCAACCTGGCCATGACGGGCCACCAGGGTCACTGCACATGGCAGTTTGCCAGGACGAATGTACTTGTCATCCAGGTGTTGGCTGATTCGGCCCAGGCGCTCGAGCGACAGGCCCGCGACGATATCGGATTCCGGCATGGACAGATCCTGTGGTTAAAACCGGGAGCTTAATCCATTCCCGGGAACGGGAGAAGGGCAGGGTGTGGCTCAGATACGCCAGCGGCGATCCTGGCCACGGGCGCCGAAGTTCATGGAGAGGAAAATGATGATGTAGGCCACCAGGATCGAGGCGCAGATAAACAGCACCTGAGCCGGTCTTTCGGCAATGATCATCACGGCCGGGAAGGTAATGGCCAGAACCACAGCAAGTTCCAGAAAGATCTTTTTCATGACGCTACAGGGATGCACTAGTGAAAAGGCAGGAGATTGTACCCTGAGGGCCGCCCGAGGCCATTGAGACTTTGGAATGAGAAGGAGTCAGTCTTCTTCCTCGTTACGCTGTCTGGCCTGATCCCGAAAGTAATCCTGAATGGAGCCGGAGAAGAAGACGGCCACATACACAAGGAAGAGTCCGACGGAGATCGCCAGCATCTTCAGGTTAAAGCCGGAAAAAACCAGGGCGGAGACGAGGATCAGAACTGTAAGAAAGGCCACCTCTGCAGGAGATGTCTTCATGCGGGCTTGGTGCTCCCATCGGCATGTTGGACTTGCTCTGCCGATGATAGGGCAATTGGCCGGAGGGGATTGTCAAAGGTTGTTTAAGGGATGTGCAATAATGCAAAACATGGCCTGGCGACGAGACCGGGTTCCGAGCCTGTCATAGAAGTTCATAGATTTTTCTGACGTATTTCCAGGCCAGAATCTGGACGGTTCCAGCATTCAGGTTAACTGACGACAGGCAGGCAAGATAACCTTTGTCAAAAATTGGGAAAACCGTTACCCCGCCGGACTTTGAACGGATATAAACCTCCTCGACCTCTTCATAATCGAGCTGAGTTATGATTTTTTCGCAAACAACTTTCAGCTCAAGGAAGAGTGCTCCAAACAGGTCCGGATCCCTGGCATCTCCGTGATGCGCGATGACAAAGCCATCAGAAGAGACCACCATGCTGGACTTGATCTCTTTAGAGGCTTCGCAGAGGCTTGTTAGCTGTTTTTTGATCTCAGCACCAGACACTTTCAGCATTCCTGTAAGAGTAATTGGGCAAAAGGGCTCATATCCGAAAGTTTTACATTACTCTATGCTTATTGTCTAACTGCTTCGGGCGGGCAAACAAAAAGGGTTGCAACTGTGATTGCAACCCTTTTCTGAATACTGGTAGCAAGGGGCGGAGTCGAACCGCCGACCCCGGCATTATGAGTGCCGTGCTCTAACCAACTGAGCTACCTTGCCATTGCTTCATCGATGGAAGCGGCGCGTATAATATGGGTGAGGCTGTTGGCTGTCAAGCGTGAGCAGCCAAATTCTGTCTGGGAATTGCTGACTTACAACCCTTCAATTCAATAAAAAACAATAAAAACATATGTTTGAGTCTGTCGCTGAGTGTAAAAAAACCAGGCTGGACCGGGCTCCGACTTCTCCTCGACACACTGCTGCTCCGGAGGCATGATGATACCCCGTAATCGATACTTGGCGAAAAATGCTTGATGACCTGAAGCTTGCCGACATTGAAGTCCTCGACAGTTCCGTGAACTCGGACTGCCATGCCGAGATGATCCAAGACATTATCCGTTCCGGTTTCCGGGCCCTGGAACACGGAGAGAGGTTTACAGGCAAGCCGGGTACGCTGATTTTCGAGCAGAACGGCAAAATCGTAAAGGTACATGCCGGAGTATGTCTGGCTGAGCCTCAGGCCAGACATAGGGGCGAATTCAGCAGCAAAAATGAGCGGAAGCTGGGTATCTACCATCCATCCAAGACCTGGTTTGTCGCCAAATTCAGAAATCGGTGCTGGCTGGGGAATATCACGAAAACGCTTTACCCGCTGCACATATCTTTGTTGTCTGCCGATTCCTCAGGTGCGTCGCAGTTGCTGGATCAGTATTTCTCAATCTACATCCGTTTTATGAAAGATCACGAGCAGACGCTTGATCCCGGGCTTTCGAATTTTGGCGCGGATGAAGACGGTAAAGTCTTTTACCTTGATGACGACATATACGGTTGGGACGGGTTTGCGGGGCTGTCCCAGGCGATCGGCGTCTGGTTTCGGCAATTTTTTGAGTTTCCGGAGGTTTTTTTCTCTTCTCTGGGGGCAAGCCTCGGCAATTGGCTCGACTATTGCTATCCGGATTCCGAATGGATCGATATTATCGCCGAGCAGATCCGAGGCGTTTTTACGGCCAATGAAGAGCAGTCAGCACGGCGCGATCATTTCCTGAAAGGGTTTGCTCAAGTAACAAGAGAGAATACGGGAGCCGAAAATGCAGCTCCGTCGGTGTACGTCATCTCGGCCGAGGCTCCGCATATTATGGACCGGGGGACAGGCCTTGTCGCGATCCTTGCGGACATTCACGCCAATTTGCCAGCTTTGGAGAAAACCCTGGCAGAGCTGGGACGAAGGTCCATCTCCAGGGTTTTGATACTGGGTGATCTCGTCGGTTACGGTCCGCATCCTTCAGAATGTATTGAGCTTCTCAGAGCGGGCGACTTCCACATCATCCGGGGCAATCATGACCACGCCACTGCCATCGGCAAAGCCGGCCAGGGATTTTCGGCTGGCTCCCGTTGGGTGATTGACTGGACGGTAAGCCGGCTTTCATCGGCAGAACGTCAATGGCTTGGTAGCCTGCCGCTGTATCTTGACGGGGAGGACTGGCTTGCCGTTCACGGAGCGCCTCAGGATCCGACTTTCATGAATGGCTACGTCTATCGGATGACGTATGAGGACAATCTTCAGAACATGAAAGAGCGGGGAATACGGTATTGCTTTCACGGACACACTCATATTGCCGGCGTCTACTATGCCAGGAAGACTCTGACGGGCCATTCGGTTTCCGGCTCCTACCCCCTCGCATCTGTTGATCAGGGATTGGTGTGCCCAGGGTCTGTGGGGCAGCCAAGGGGAGGGAGAACAGGTCTTGAGTTTGCAATCCTTGATACTGAAACTTTCGAGATTGAATTTATCAACCTCGATTACGATGTCTCAGCAGTTATTGATGAGATGAATCGGAAGGGCTTTCCCTCCCAGCTGAGCAGCAGGTTGCTCAACGGCCGGTAGCGATCGCCTCCGGGTCCGGCACGGAGGCGATCGATCAGTCTATTCAGGGGCAGAGAGGTGATACTTTGGGCAGAGCACCCCGAAGTGCCGCCCAGCCCATGCCGAGATTCGCTTTCTTGCCAGTGATCAGGACCATTAGCGCGTTCGGTTTACCGGGCACAATCGACATGAAATGGTAGGTCTTTTCGGTTGTCATCTGGACTTCTTGCACCAATCGGTGCACGTCAGTACCCCGTTGTGACGCAATGAGTTTTTCTACTGTGTTAACGGTTTTTCCCCTGAACATATCCACGGCTGCTGCGGCTACGGCATCCAGATAACTTTGGGTAAAGTAGGGAACATTGTGTGCAACCGTGAGAAGCAAGCCGGACTCCAGGTCAACAACAGCTGCTCCCAGTGCATCACCGACTTCATTGACCATGTTTTGGCAGATTTCATTGAGGTTTGACATTTTTACCTTCTCTAAGTTTGGCTTTGGGTTACCGTACATGCGCAGCTAATTTCTCGGCTGCATTTCTGCTAACGCTGTGCAACATCCCGAGATTTACATTGGTTGTCGCGATTACACTCAGAACGAGCTTGTCCTTTAACTTCAAGGTCAGTAGGTATCCGTCGCTGTTTTCGACGATGACATAACGGCACTGCTGCTGTTGTGCTTCAACAGCAATGGTCTCTCCAAGGGCCAGAATGGAGCTCATCATGGCGGAGAGTTTGGATGCGGGCATTTCTTTCCTGAAGTTTTTTGCCACGTCATGGCCATCCACAGTGGATACCAGTATCCCGTATATGGCATCGCTACTGTTTAACATTTGCGCGAAAACTTCCTGGCAGAATGCTTCACTTTTTTCTGAAAACTTGTACTGAGTCATGGCGTTGAATCTTTTCCTATTGGGAAAACTCAAGAGCTGAAACCAGAGCATCAATAAGGAGCGCGACATCTTCGCGTTCTCTTATGTCGACCTCAAACATCGGGAAGATGCGTCCGGTCGATTCGAGGCACTCGTAAAATTCGCTAATTTCGGGTGCGTTGACTCCATCTGTTCTGGTTATACCGACCACTACGCCTGTCTTTTCAATGAAATCCGAAAAGTTTTCCAGATAGATCTTGAGATCGTTGACAGGTTCGGGGCGGGAGCAATCCACGAGGATGATCAGGCCGAGACCGCCCTCAACCAGAATTTTCCACATAAACTCAAAGCGTTTCTGCCCAGGAGTTCCGTAAAGAAAGATCTTCTGTCCGTCATCCAACGTGAGTTCGCCGAAATCCATGGCGACGGTCGTTTCCTCTTTTACTGATGAGAGATCATCTGTGGTTCGGGTGTCCGTGCGAACAGGCGGCGTTTCACTGATGGCCGCAATCGCTGTTGTTTTGCCTGCTCCCGGGGGGCCGGTAATTATCAGTTTGACTTCAGACACAGGTTAAACCTCATTTCGGCTTTCTTTTAAGGCGGTCGCGTATCTTGTCGAATAGGCCTTTGGTGTGCTCTGCTTTGGCCGTCTTTTGGCCATGGTCATCCAGGTTGAAGGCCCGGACTGACAATACCCCGGAGAGGTAGGCGCCATTGACAAAACCAATCGCCTCTTCAGTCGAAACATTGGTTGCTGACAGAGCTTCCTCGATAGTCGCGCCAGACTTCCGGCTCAACGAGGCGCTGAGAGCCATAGCAGTCGGCATGGCGCGTGGTATGTCAGAGGGAGGCCATCGCAGCAGCTTGAACCGGCTCTTGCTATGAAGGGTTTTGATCAGTTCGCCCTCTGACAGGAAAATTCCCAGTTTCCACCTGAGCGAGGGCGCGCTCTGCCACGATGGCTCGAAGCTCTCCTGGAGCCCGGATGCAGTGCTCAGGGTAATGCTTTTCTCGGAACTGCGAAGTAGCTCGTCGAAGGCAACATCGCTAGTGATCTGATATCTATCGTTGGTAAGGTCGATAACGCACTCGCAATTGTTGGCCGTGATTATCAGGAAACGGGAATCCGGCCCGTTCAGTAGATCCAGTATTCCGGAATCCCGGCCAGACGAAATGCCGGGTTGTGCCGGAGGTTTGTCGTTGTCGGCGGCTGACGGCTGCGCCCCGTTTCTGGGTGCGAGCCCAGCCTCTACGGAATTGAAAACCGCGATGAGGTCTGCCGCGCGCAGTGGTTTTTTTATCCTGAAGTGGGTCTTTCCGGCGCTTGCGCCAGTCGAGTATTCAATGGCAATCGCATGCCGCGCTTCGATCTCGTCAATGATAGCCGTGGAGTTTTCAAGATTATCGGTATCGATGATGACAGCGTCGCAGTTGTCGCTCTCAGCATACTCCCACGTGTCGCTTGTCCGGGACATCATCAGATCCACCAGGGACTTCAGGACTAACAGGTCTTTTTCTGTCAATCCTTTGCTGGAGAGTGTCTTCAAGGTATTCCTCCAGAAATACAGAGTCGGGCGAGAGCAGTCGAACCGGAAAACGTCTTGGCTCGCCAAGCTGCGCTCACAGCTCTGTGAAAGGCGGGCTTTGAGCGCTCTCGCTGAAGTCGCCTCGCGGGCTATTCGTGCTTGGGATCTAGCTTTCAGGCTCTAGAGTGAAGATAGGTCGAGAGATTTCTCGACGTTCTTTGTGAGCATCCGGGCCATACCGAGATTGCCGCTTGCCTTATTCAGAACGACATATAGGAACACGGCATCGTTGCTTTTGAGGAGTCGTATCAGGTGATATTGGTCGTCAAGCGTGATCAGGATGTCTTCGATGTTCCCGGAGATACCGAGCGCAGACATAGTCTTACGCTTGGCTCTGACGACTTCCGTGTTACCGGCAGCTGCGGTATCGAGATCAAAATCGTTGCCTCCCTCGGTGCCAAGAATCAGGCCGGATTCGCTGTCTACCAGACAGCCACCGACGAACCCCTCGATCTCTTTAAGACCTGAAATATCAGCCATTCTGCTATTCCCCTTGTCATTTTAGTGATAACGTTATTCTTATATCGACTAAAAGATTAGAGGTAATGTTGATCTGCATCAATGTTTTGGTCGTAAAAACTTGTTTTGTTTTTTTGGCCTTTTAAGACAGGCCGTAACGAAATATGACGGTGAGCAGAGAAGACCCGCGTGGACAGGCCGATGCACGGGGACAGAGGTTCCATTTCGTGCTGACCGGCGAAAGTTGGCGAGGCAGCTATACGGTTGAAATATCGGGCTTAGAGCAGAACTTGCCCGACGAGTGGGGTTAGGGGAGAGATCAAGAGGTAGGCTGGGGTGGGCCGGATCTTACGATGTCTCGGCCCACCCTTATATTAATTACACGTTGAAACGGAAATGGATTACGTCGCCATCCTGCACGATGTAGTCCTTGCCTTCCAGTCGCCATTTGCCGGCATCCTTCGCGCCCTGTTCACCGTTGTACTGGACGAAGTCGTCGTAGCTCACCACCTCGGCACGGATGAAGCCGCGCTCGAAGTCGGTATGGATCACGGCGGCCGCCTGCGGGGCGGTGGCGCCGATCTTGACGGTCCAGGCGCGCACTTCCTTTACCCCGGCGGTGAAGTAGGTCTGCAGTCCCAGAAGCTTGTAGCCGGCACGGATCACCCGATCGAGGCCGGGCTCTTCCATGCCCATCTCCTCCAGGAACATCGCTTTCTCGTCATCCTCCAGTTCGGAGATTTCAGCTTCAAGCTTGTTGCAGATCGGCACCACAACCGCGTTCTCTGCAGCAGCGATTTCCCTGACGGTGTCCAGGTGCGGATTGTTCTCGAAGCCGTCTTCGTTGACGTTGGCGATGTACATGGTGGGTTTGACGGTGAGCAGGCACAGTTCGCGAATCAGGGCCATCTGGTCCTTGTCCAGGTTCATGCTGCGCACCGGCTTGCCCTCGTTCAGCACCGGCAGGAGTTGCTCGAACATCTCGAGCTGGGCCTTGGCTTCCTTGTCGCCGCTCTTGGCCACCCGCTGTACCCGTTTGATGGCTTTCTCCACGGTCTCCAGATCGGCCAGGGCCAGTTCGGTGTTGATGACCTCGATATCGGACGCGGGATCGACCTTGTTGGCCACGTGGATGACGTTGCCGTCTTCAAAGCAGCGAACCACGTGGGCGATGGCATCGGTCTGGCGGATGTTGGCCAGGAACTGGTTGCCCAGGCCCTCACCCTTGGAGGCGCCCTCGACCAGACCGGCGATGTCCACAAACTCCATGGCCGTGGGCACAACACGTTCGGGCTTCACAATCTCGGCCAGCTTGTTCAGGCGCGGGTCCGGCATGGGGACGACGCCGGCATTCGGCTCAATGGTGCAGAACGGGAAGTTTTCGGCGCCGATACCGGATTTGGTCAACGCGTTGAACAGGGTGGATTTGCCGACGTTGGGAAGGCCGACGATGCCGCAGTTAAATCCCATGGAATGCCTCTGCTGGTACTGAAAAATTTGTGGCGGATTATACCGGTGTATCGGTATGGGTGCGAGTAAGGGGTTGTGCTTTGATCAGGGCCCGGGTTTGAAGCTGTGCAGCCGGTTCATGGCAGCTGCAAGCTTGCCGTTGGCGGCATCCGGGAGTACGCCCATGATCTCGTCAAACACGGCGTTGAGCTGTTCGGTTTCCTGCTTGCCCAGCCGGCCGAGCACATAGCCGGTCACCTTGCGGCTGTCGCCGGGGTGGCCGATGCCGAGACGAAGGCGCTGGAAGCTGTTGGTGCCCAGGTGGGCAATGGTGTCCCGCAGGCCGTTGTGACCACCGTGGCCGCCACCTTTCTTGAGTTTGGCGGTACCCGGGGGCAGGTCGAGCTCATCGTGGGCGACCAGGATCTTCTCGGGGGGGATCTTGAAAAAGTCCGCCAATGCCTTGATCGCAAGGCCGCTGCGGTTCATGAACGTGGAGGGGTTCAGCAGATGCAGGTCGAGTCCCTGCCACTGAATGCGGGCGTAGAGCCCGTGGTATTTCCTTTCGGGGCGGAGCGTCTGGCCCGCATCGCGGGCCAGCGCTTCGACGAACAGGGCGCCGGCGTTGTGGCGGGTATTCTCGTAGTCGGGGCCGGGATTACCCAGTCCGACCACCATGACAATATCCTGTGCCATTCGCCGTTGCCCCTGGAGTGATTACTCCTCGCCGCCTTCTTCTTCGCCTTCTTCGCCTTCGTCAACCTTGGCGCCGCGCGGCTTGTGGATAGCCACAACCGGCAGGTCGTGATCCTCGCCCTGCAGCAGAGCGGCAATCTTGACGCCTTCCGGCAGTTTGAGGTCGCTCAGGTGAATCACCTGGTCCATGTCGACAGTAGCCATGTCAACTTCGATGAACTCGGGCAGGTTCTGCGGCAGACAGATCACTTCAACTTCGTTGATCTGGTGGTTGGCAACACCGCCCTGCAGTTTGATGGCCGGAGCAGTTTCCTCGTTGATGAAGTGCAGCGGTACGTTGACGTGGATCTCGTGGTCCTTGTCGACACGCAGGAAGTCGGCGTGGGTCAGGATCGGCTTGTACGGATGACGCTGCAGGTCCTTCAGGATCACGCTCTCTTTCTTGCCGTTCAGTTCAACGGTCAGAACGTGGGAGAAGAATGCTTCGTTTTCCAGGGCCTTTTTCAGCTCGTTGTGCCAGATGGCAACTGGAGTAGCGTCTTTGCCGCCACCATAGATGATGGCCGGGATCTTACGCTCCTCGCGACGCAGGCGGCGGCTCGCACCTTTCCCCTGGTCGTCACGAGGAAATGCTTCAATTACGAATTCCTGAGACATGGTTTTTACCTCACTCGTCATCTGAGCGGCCCGCGACCAGGCTCGGAACAGATGATGTTTCTGATGAAGCCGGGGTTTTCCCCGACTGACGAAAAGAGTCGGGAGCCCGTAGGGGCTCCCGACCCGAAAACTGCCTTGTTGGCCTGAGGTTACGGCACCTGGCCGGCTCAGACGTTCTCGAACATGGCGCTGATGGACTCTTCGTTGCTCACGCGACGAATGGACTCGGCGAGCAGCCCTGCCATGGGGAGGACGCGGATTCTATCACAATTGCGGGCTTTGTCATCCACCGGAATGGTGTCACATACCACCAGTTCGTCCAGCTGGGAGGCATTGATGTTGTCAATAGCCGGTCCGGAAAGGACGGGGTGGGTGATATAGGCAATAACCTTCGCTGCACCGTGTTCTTTCAGGGCGTTGGCCGCCTTGCACAGCGTGCCTGCGGTGTCGATGATGTCGTCCACGAGGATGCAGGTCTTGTCCTTTACATCACCGATGATGTGCATGACCTGGGAAACGTTCGCCTTCGGGCGACGCTTGTCGATGATCGCCAGATCGGCATCATCCAGGCGCTTGGCCACGGCACGGGCGCGAACCACGCCGCCCACGTCCGGGGACACCACGACAAAATTCTCGAAACGTTGCTTCTCGATGTCCTCGAGCATCACCGGGGTGGCGTAGATGTTGTCCACCGGGATGTCGAAGAAGCCCTGAATCTGGTCTGCGTGCAGGTCGACGGTCAGAACACGATCCACGCCGATGCTGGAGATCATGTCGGCAACGACCTTGGCGCTGATGGCTACCCGGCTTGAGCGGACACGGCGATCCTGGCGGGCATAACCATAATAGGGGATAACCGCTGTGATACGTGTGGCGGAGGCGCGACGCAGGGCGTCAGCCATCACGATCAGTTCCATCAGGTTATCGTTGGTGGGGTAGCAGGTGGGCTGGATGATGAAAACATCATGGCCCCGGACATTCTCATTGATCTCGACGGTGGTTTCCCCGTCGCTGAAACGGCCTACAGTGGCCTGACCCATGGGAATGTGAAGTTTCTTGGCAATATCCTGGGCAAGGGCCGGGTTGGCATTGCCAGCGAAAATCATCAGTTTGGACACGACGGCATCCTTCTCAGTATCGGCGTTTGATTCAGAAGAAGCGGGAGAAAGGTGGCTGGGGTGGCAGGATTCGAACCTGCGCATGACGGGATCAAAACCCGTTGCCTTACCACTTGGCGACACCCCAGTATCGTGCTTTTTTGGCATCATTTCAGCTCTGTCAGCTTTTGGTGAAGAGGCGATACGTTCACCCCTTTAGCTACGAACCCCGTGATGCCGGAGGGTTTGCTTTCCCAGATAATCCGGGCTGCGGATTCTGTCGGGAAACGTCCAAATATGCAAGCCCCGGTTCCGGTTAATCTTGCAGGTCCGAATTGTGCAAGCCACTCCAGGCCTTGATGAACCTCAGGATACAGTCTTCGAACTACATCCTCACAGTCGTTTCGGTACCTCGAGGCGTCTCCCTCAAAAGCGGGCGCTATTTTGATTCCGGGGGTATCCCTTGTCAACCCTTGC
>NZ_JAWLHI010000045.1:0-33674 GCF_041690455.1 Marinobacter sp. | reverse complement strand
GCCTCGGCCGGGAGCACATTGCGCTGACTGGCCACCTTGGCCTGGATCTCGGCCAGGGCGGCATTGGCGTCATAGTTCAGCTCCATCTTCGCTTCGATGGTGGAGACGCCCTGGGAGCTGGTGGAGGTCAGGTAATCGATACCACTGGCTTCGGCGATGGCCTGTTGCAGGGGCGTGGTGATGAAGCCCTTGATCAGGTCGGAACTGGCCCCGGGGTAGGCCGTGGTAACGGTGACCGTGGTGCTCTCGAGTTCCGGATATTGCCGGATCTCCATTTCCATGGCGGCCCGGGCACCGAGCAGCAGGATCAGCAGGCTGACCACCGTCGACAGTACCGGACGGTGGATGAATATGTCGGTAAATCGCATTATTCAGACGCCTCCTGCGTTTGCCCGGAGTCATCCTGGATCTCTACCTTCTGGCCGGCCCGCAGTCGCAACAGGGCCTTGGACACCACGGTTTCCCCGGCTTCCAGACCGGACAGGATGGCTACCCGGCCTTCCCGGGTCTGACCGGTAGTGACGGTCCGGCGGTTGACCACCAGCTCGCCGCTGTCATTTTCCTCAACCACGAACACAAAGTCGCCGTAGGTGTTGTAGGAAATGGCTGTTCTGGGCACAGTCACCACTTCGTTGTCCACCGGCTGAAGCGTCATTATCGTGGCAAACATGCCCGGCCGCAGCAGTTGTTCATCATTCTTCAGGGTGCCACGAACGCGAACGGTGCGGGTTTCCGGGTTCACCGAGGTGTTGATGGCGCTGATCTCGCCCTCGAACTCGGCGTCCGGGACCGCAGCCACGGTGGCTTTCACCGGGAAGCCCGTCGCGATATCGGGCAGGTTCTTCTCGGACAGGGTGTAGTCCACGTAAATCGGGTTGAGCATATTGATCTCGACAATCGGTGTGCCGGTGGCAATGTACTCACCCTGGTCCACCATCCGGATGCCCACCGTGCCGTCAAACGGCGCCCGGATGATCTTTTTGTTGAGCTGGGCTTCCGCCTCGTTCACCCGCGCCCGGGCGGCGTCGTAGTTGGCCTTGGCCTGGTCATACTGGGACTGTGACACCGCGCGCTTGGGCAGGAGGTCGGATACCCGCTTGAATTCCTGTTCCGCAAGCTGGGCTTCGGCCCGTCGTGTGCGCACCGCTGCCTCGTCGATTTCCGCGTTCAGGCGAATCAGCACGTCGCCCTGCTGGACGGTATCGCCGGATTCGAAGTTGATGGTCTCGATGACACCGGGCACCTCGTTGGCAATCTCGATGCCATTGATGGCTTCAATGCTGCCAACGGCCTTGATGGAGGGTGTCCATTGTTCGACGCGGGCGTCCGTCGCCGAGATTTTGGCCGGCGGTTGCGGCTGGGACATTTGCTCCTTCATTTGGCCGAACTGGTAGAACTTGTAGCCAAAGATGCCACCAAGGACGACGCCAAGAAAAATAATGACAATGATGAAGCGGGAAGCAGTGCGCATAGTTCAGACCCTGGAATCTGTGTCCATTGAGTGTTGATGCCTCGGATCAACACAGGTGATATTGGAGGCGGTTATTTTTTCCGTAAAACGTAGCATCCTATAAAAAAACGGAAGGGGTTGTCACCGTTTTGACAGCCTTTAAGACTAAATTCAGAACGCAGAGCGAAAAGCAGTGTCCGGGGGACGCACCGCGCTACCCCCGTTTGCACGACACTGGTATTTTCCATATCGCAGGTGACACAATTACGACCGCATGCCAAAAGGGGATTAGCCCATGCAGTGGATTCTCGGCCTGGCGCTGGCCGCGGCCGTTTTCGTTATTCTCAAACGCTGGGGCGCATTGACGCCGGAAAAGAAAAAAGATGCCGTCTGGAAGAGCGTCCTGGTGGTCGGCGGCGCCCTGTTGCTGTTCATGGTGCTGACCGGTCGGGTTCATGTCATTACCGCTGCTATTGCGGCCGTGCTTCCCCTGCTGCGCAAGGCGCCGGCCCTGTTGAAATATGCCCCGGCGCTGGCCCGGATGATGGGCAGGGAGATCCCCGATCCGGAGGTTGATTCGAGGCAGCAGTCGGCCCGGAGCCAACCCTCCGGCAGTGATATGTCGGAGCGCGAAGCTTGTGAAATACTCGGAGTGGAGCCCGACTGCCCGAGGGAAGATATCATCGCGGCCCACCGCCGGTTGATCCAGAAACTGCACCCGGACCGGGGCGGCAACGACTACCTCGCCGCCAAGATCAACGAAGCCAAACAGGTGCTGCTGAAGAAGCCCGGGGCCTGAGTCAGGGCACAATTTCCACTTTGACCTCCACACTGCGGCTACCGGAGCGGTTACTTTCCACCTGATAGGCAATGCCGCTACCACTGCGCGTGCTGCTCCTGATAATGCTGCCAAGGGAAACCCATTGCCCGGGCTCGACCCGCCGGATCGTCAGCAGCGCTTCCGTCTCATAGCCCTGGATCTGCGCCGGGTCCTCCTCGAAAGAGACGATGTTGAGTTCTACGGCCTGACTGGAAATGACCTGGGGGCTGACCAGAAAACCGCTACGGGTTTCCACCTGCTCGAGAAATGCTGCCGGATTCCGGCCCCCACGAATGGCTATGGGCAGGGTGCGGACCTGGCCGGAAGTGATGTGGGCTGTCTGGCCGTCCTGGACCATCAGGGTCCGCTGCTGGTTGCTGCCGGTGCTGGTACTCCTGCGCTCCACGGTGACACCGACGTTCCCGTCCCGTGCCGAAACGCCGGCCCCCGAGCGCTCGCCACTGACTTCCTCACGGGTTCTCACCGTGATCCGGAGTTGAGCGGGGGCCACGTCCAGTGATTCCACCAGGGTGCCGATTTCATCCAGCAGGCGGGGCTCGCCCCTCACCATCAGTCGCTGTCCCCGGGCGGTTACCGTGATCGGTGAATCGGCATACAGATCCCGACTCTGGGCGGCCACATCTTCAGCGGGGCGGGCGTCCAGCTGGTAACTGCGGGTCTCGGTCTGGGCGTGGGCAGACAGGGAGGCCAACCAGAAGGGCACGACCATGATAATCAGGGCCAGAAAACGGCAGGAGGCGACGTGGAACGATGGCATTGGCACTCCGAAAATGAACGGCAAACGGAAAAACTTCGGTCTCCGGGTTGCCAAGGCGGAAACCGGAGGTATATATTGAAAAGCATGAAGACCACAAACGCGACCTGTCAATTGAATGTTCTGCAAGCTTTCGGCGTAAAACCGATGGCTGCGGTTGCGGCTGTGTTTTTTTGGTGGTTTGGTTATGGCTTTTATTTTAGCCAGAACCCGGGCCGCCCATAGGATTTTGATCCGACGAATTACGAGGAAGGCAGCCCGGCAGAAACCCAGGCTGCCACCGGACTCAAAAAGCCCCGACTGGTAGCCCAGCCGGGGCTTTTTTGATTCTGACCAAGGGAAACGGGAACACCGCTATGAACATGCCACTGAAAGCCGATGCGCTGAACGATGCTGTCGCGGCAGCAGACAGCCACCGACGGGAAACTGCCCTGCCATCACCGGAACAACTGCGCAGAGAGTTTCCTGCAGGACCGGATCTGTTGGCTCAGGTGCAGGGCTATCGACAGGCGATCCGGAATATCCTGCAGGGCAGGGATGACCGGACCCTGATTGTGATGGGGCCGTGTTCCATTCACGATGAGCAGGCAGCGCTGGATTACGGTCGCCGTCTCAAGCAGCTTGCCGAGGATGTCAGTGACCGTTTCCTGATCGTGATGCGGGCCTACCTGGAAAAGCCCCGGACGACCGTGGGCTGGAAAGGCCTGCTGTACGATCCGGAGCGGAACGGGGAAGGGGGCCTGCAGCAGGGGTTGGTGCGTTCCCGCCGGCTTTTGCTGGAACTGGCCGGGCTCGGGTTGCCCGTGGCCACCGAGGCCCTCAGTCCGTTCGCCATGGATTATCTGGGTGATCTGGTCAGCTGGAGTGCTATCGGGGCTCGCACCACGGAATCCCAGATCCACCGGGAAATGGTCAGCGGTCTGCCTATGCCGGTGGGTTTCAAGAACGGCACTGACGGCGGGATTGCGGTCGCTACCAATGCCATGAAATCCGCGGCCCATCCGCACCATCACCTGGGCGTGTCGGCCACCGGGGCGCCGGTGATGATCTCGACCCGGGGTAACCCGGATACCCATCTGGTGCTCCGCGGTGGCCGAGGCGTGACCAACTACGATGCGGACAGCATTGCCGCTGCCGTGGAAGGACTGGAGAAGGCAGGTCTCTCCACTGCCATCATGGTGGACTGCAGCCACGACAACGCCTGCAAACAGGCGGAGCGCCAGATCGATATTGCCCGGGAAGTCATGGCCCAAAGGCGGGCCGGTAACACCCATATCCGTGGGCTGATGCTGGAGAGCTTCCTGGAACCGGGGCGTCAGGATGATGGTGGCGAGCTGCTCTACGGCTGCTCGATCACCGATCCGTGCCTGGGCTGGGAGCAGACAGAGGCTCTGATTCGCTCACTGTAGACAGCAGCAGTTGCGCAGCCAGAACCAGCAACACCCCACCCATGATCCGGTCCAGCCAGTGGCCAAAGCGATTGAAGGCCTGGCGGACACGGGGCAGGGTGAAGAACACCGCCACCAGGGCAAACCAGACGCCGGTGGCCACCGCCATATAGATACCATACCCCGCCTGCACCACCAGAGGTGTGCCGGGGCTGATCACCACCGAAAACAGGGCCACGAAGAACAGCGTTGCCTTGGGGTTGAGGGCGTTGGTGAGAAAGCCGAGCCGCAACGCCGCGAAGGCTGACTGTGCCGGAGCGTTGCCGGTCTCCACATGGATGCTGCCGGCCCTGGCCCTGAGGCACTGCAGGGCGATCCATGCCAGGTACAGGGCCCCGACCACTTTCAATACGCTGAACAGCATCACCGACTGTTTGATCAGCAGACCGATGCCCAGCAGGGAATAGGTCACATGAACCAGAATGCCGGCGCCTACGCCGGCGGCACTCAATAATGCATTCCTCCGGCTCTGGCACAGGGCCTGCCTGAGCATCACCGCAAAATCCGGCCCGGGGCTGACCACGGCCAGCAGATGAGCCACGACAATGGTCAGGAATTCTGGCCAGTACTGAACCATTCGCTATCTCCCGTCGAACCTGTTGGCAGAAACCGCTAAGGGTAGGTCATTTTTCCAGGGCTGTCCCGTCGGGATTTATCTCTTGGTTTACGCTGGCCCCCGGGCTGCTTCTATACTGGATATTAACTGACTGCCAGGAAATCCATTGAACCCGGCCAGATGCTTGCCGGTTGAGGAGGCATGTTGTGAAAAAGCACGAAGTGGACGTGGCGATCATCGGGGCGGGGACGGCCGGCATGGTGGCCTACCAGAGGGTCGGCAAGGCAACAGACAAGGTCGTCCTGATCGAGGGGGAGCAGTACGGTACAACCTGTGCCCGGGTCGGCTGCATGCCCAGCAAGTTGCTGATTGCCGCTGCAGAGCATGCTCATGCCATGGTTGAGGCAGAGGAATTCGGTATCTCGCCGGGAAAGGTTGCGATTGACGGCCGTCGGGTCATGGAGCGGGTGCGCCAGGAGCGGGATCGCTTTGTCTCGTCGGTGGTGGAATCCGTCAATGGCTTCCCGGAGCCCCATCGGTTGATGGGCCATGCCCGCTTTGCCGACCCCAACCGCCTGATCGTGGGTGATGACGTGGAGGTTCATGCCGAACGCATCATCATCGCCACCGGCTCCCGGCCAAACATTCCGGGCTTTTTAAAGGAGGCGAAGGACCGCCTCATCGTCAACGATGACCTTTTCGACTGGGACGACCTGCCGGACTCGGTGGCGGTGTTCGGGCCGGGGGTGATCGGCCTGGAATTGGGGCAGGCCCTGAGCCGCCTCGGTGTGCGGGTGCGAATGTTCGGCGTTGGCGGTGCGATCGGCTCGATCCAGGACGATGCCATCCGCGCCTGTGCCCTGGAGATCTTCAACCAGGAGTTTCCGCTGGATCCGGATGCCGATGTCACCCATGTCGAGCGGACCGATGAAGGGGTGACCGTGACTTTCAAAAACGGCTCGGGCGAACCGGTGGCCGAAACCTTCGATTATCTGCTGGCAGCCACCGGCCGTCGGCCGAACGTAGACAACCTGGATATCCAGAATGCCGAAATCGAACTGGATGACCGGGGTTCACCGGTGTTCGACGAGTACACCCTGCGCTGCGGCGACAGTCATATCTTCATCGCCGGGGACGCCAACAACGATCGCCCGCTGCTGCACGAGGCTGCGGATGAGGGACGTATCGCGGGAGACAACGCTGCGGCCTGGCCGGATGTGCGTACCGGGCTGCGCCACGTTCCCCTGGGTGTGGTGTTTACCGATCCCCAGATTGCTTCGGTGGGCTTGACCATTGATCAGGTCGACAAGCAATGCCATGGCTGTTTCGCGGTGGGCGAGGTTTCCTTTGTCGATCAGGGGCGCAGCCGAGTCATCGGCAAGAACCGGGGCATTCTCCGGGTCTATGGCGAGCATGGCAGTGGCCTGTTCATGGGGGCGGAAATGTTCGGGCCGGCGGCGGAACATATTGCCCATCTGCTGGCTTGGTGCGCCCAGAAACGGATGACCGTCAGCGAGATGCTGACGATGCCCTACTACCATCCGGTGATCGAGGAGGGGCTGCGTACCGCGCTCAAGGATCTGAACCGGAACCTCCAGATCGGGCCTGAGTTGATCGATGAGTGCCTGGAATGCGGGCCGGGAGTTTGACCGGCCCTCGATCGCAGTCAGCAGGTGCCTGGCTGATGGTGCGGTGAGCCCCTTGCATTACGCAGGCGGCGAGCCCATATCTTCTCATGGAAGAAGTAGGCCACGGTGTTGATAGCCGGTTCGACCATGGCAATCAGGCTGCCCACGATGATGTCGCCGGTCAGCAGATAAGCCACTGTAAAGGCAACCGTAAAGTGGGTGATGGCGAAGGTGATTGTCTTCAGCAAGGATTGGTCACCCCTGGAACCATGGTCGTGTACGAACAGTTTCAAGGCACTCATGATCCGCTCCGCATGTGTTGTCTCCAGTTTTCATTCAAGAGCAAGTGAGAATTATTGTTAAATAGATTGTTTAAAGAAAAATGATAGCGCCGGACTATAGCTTTACCGTTGGCTGTATAAGTCTGGACTATGGAAGAGATTGTCGGATACAACTTCACGGATCTTACTGCCCCGCTTAGAGTGGGACTTAAAGATTTCAATCAGCGTCAAGGAGGTACGTAATGAGCAAGAACTTCATCGGTCTTGATAGTGGAAAAACCGTCGAACTGTCGGACGCCCTGAACGATCTGTTGGCCAACTACCAGATCTTCTACATGAACGTCCGTGGCTATCACTGGAACATCAAGGGTGAAAACTTTTTCGAGTTGCACGCCAAGTTCGAGGAGCTGTATGACGACCTGCTCCTGAAAATCGACGAAATCGCCGAGCGGGTCCTTACTCTCGGACACCGTCCGGCCCATGCCTACAGCACTTACATGGAACGCTCTGAAATCCCCGAGCGCAAGGATGTCTCCGATGGCCGCGAAGCGGTGGAGAACATCGTGGAGAGCTTCGGCAAGCTCATCGGCAAGCAGCGTAACCTGCTGAGCCTGGCCGGAGACGCCGAGGACGAGGGTACCGTTGCCCTGATGAGCGACTATATATCGCAGCAGGAAAAGACGGTGTGGATGTACCGGAGTTACCTCGGTAAGTAAGCAGGGCATTTCCTGACAATGGCGGCCTCCGGGCCGCCATTTTCTGTGCTTTACACCGCAACTTCCAGCGGCGGCACCTCCCGGTGCAAGAACCACTTCTCGGTCACCACCCTGCGGGTAAACCAGTGGGAGCGCATCAGGGTGCTTGCCAGCGGCATTTTCACCCAGTCCGGTACCTGCCAGCCCTGTTCCGTGTCAGATGCCCGGTTGCCAAAGCGTTCGGCAATGGCATCGCCATACACCTGAAGGGATGAGGCGGAATAATCGGTCGTCTTGCGCAGCACCTCGGCGGCGAGCAGGGCGGATTCCACGGCCGGACGGATGCCCTCGCCACTCTGGGTATAGGCCAGACCGGCGGAATCGCCAATCAGGATCACGCCGTCGTCGACCAGCGGGCGCTCGGCATGGGCATACAGCAGGTAGGCATGGCCCTTGAAGCGTCCGGGCAGGTCCGCAGGGATGCGGCCGCTGGTTTTCATTTCCTCAACAAAAGCCTGAAGGTGTTCGGTTAGCTTGTGGTTGTCCTCACGGCCGAGGCCGATATTGAGATAGTTGCCCTTACGGAATACCCAGGCATAGCCCTTGAGATCCCGGCAGAACCAGAGCTCCGGGGTGTCGCCCCGAGCCCGGCAGAGGCCGGCCTGTTCTTCGGTCATTTCGAACTCGACTTCTTTGGCTGCCACCACCGTTTCGTGGCTGCCCGGGCCTTCACCCAGCAGCCGGGCAACCGGGCAGAAGTGGCCGCCGGCACCGACGATCAGTGGTGCCTCCCAGGTCTCATTGATGACCCAGTTGCCGTCCCGGCGTTCGATGGATTTCACCGGGGTGCGCAGCTGTCGGTCGGCCATTGCCACCCGGTCCAGCAGGTAATTATCAAACTCGCAGCGGCGGATGCCGTAACTCACCACCTCGCCATGATCGTTCTCCACCGGTGGCTGGCCCATCATGCCGATCCGGAACCGGCGGATCGGCTGCAGGGTCCGGCTGGTACCGTAATCTGCCAGATCGATATCCAGTTCTTTCATGACCGCCGGAGTCACCCATCCCGCGCAGGTCTTGTCCCGGGGAAAGTCCTGCTTGTCGATAATCAGGATTCGTTTACCGGTATTCTCGAGGGCCTTGGCCAGGGTCGAGCCGGCGGGGCCGGCACCGACAATGATCAGATCGTAATAATCCATCAGGCCTCCTCTGGCGCTGCCGGGAAGGTGTACAGGTCACCCCGGTTCTGTGGTAGCCGGTTGTTGCCTCCGTGGGTGAATACCACCTGGAACAGTTGCAGCGACCCGGCCCGGAAGGCCGAAATGGAACCGGCGAGGTAGAGACGCCAGGCCCGGGTGAAGTGTTCGTCGTACATTTCCGCGACCTTGTCCTGACTGGCTTCGAATCGTTCCATCCAGTGTGTCAGCGTCCGGGCGTAATGTAGTCGGAGATTCTCCACATCGAGTACCGAGAAATCGCTGTGTTCGCAGATCTCCATGAACTCGCCAATGCTGGGCGGGTAGGCGCCCGGGAAGATCCTTTTCTCGATCCAGGCGTTCATCAGCATGGGCCGGTTCCGGCCGATGCTGTGGAGCAGGGCAATGCCGTCGGGCTTGAGGCTGCGTTTGATCAGCTCGGACAGGGCCGGATAATTCTCCTTGCCCACGTGCTCGAGCATGCCGATGGAGACAAAGGCGTCGTACTGCCCCTCGATGTTGCGATAGTCGTCCTCGACATAGGTGATCAGTCCATCCAGCCCCTGGCGGGCTGATTCCTCCCGGGCGTAGGCGAGCTGTTCCCTGGAGATGTTGTAGGAGTGTACTTTTACGCCGTAGTTACGGGCCATGTAGCGGGCCAGGCCTCCCCAGCCACAGCCGGCTTCAACCACGGTCATGCCCGGCTTGAGGCGCAGCTTTCGACACACATGTTCCAGCTTGGCGAGCTGGGCCTGCTCCAGGGTCAGGTCCGGTTCTTCGTAGTAGGCGCAGGTGTACTGCATTTCCGCCCGGTCCAGCCAGAGCTGGTAGAACTCGTTGCCGAGATCGTAATGGTGGTGGATGTTTTCCTTGGCCTCGGAAATGCCGGTGGAGCGGGGGTTGTGGTTCTTCCAGAGTGCGTCCAGCCACCGGGGCCATTTCTCACGTGCCGCATGGACCGCCCGGTAGAGGGTTTCCATCAGGTCCGGCAGGTCACCCTCCACGTCGAGCCTCCCGGCGGCGTACAAATCACCGAAGGCCAGATTGGGGTTGGCAACCAGCGAATACAGGGCCTTGGGATCCTTCAGGTGCAGGGTAAATCCGGCTTCCTGCTGCTCCGGCTCAATGACATCACCGTTCCAGAGCCGGAAACGCACAGGCGGCGAACCAGCCATGCGCATCAGCTTGGTGACCAGCCAGCGTTCGTAGCTGTGCGGCTCGCGGTCAACCCGGGTGTCTGCCAGTGGCAGGGTCAGAACGTGGGCTTTCTGCTCTTTTTCCGATCGTTCGGTTTTCCGGGCAGTACTCTCAGTCATGGGGTTCCCCTTCCCTCGGTTACCTGTCTGAAATGAGTGACTTCCGTTCAGTATAGAAAACGATCACAAATTGTCATGTTAGTTCCGGTCGGGTATAAAAAAAACCGGGCTCGAAAGCCCGGTTTTCAGGGAGCCGCTGGCTCAGTAGGTTGCGCTCATCCCGAACCACTCCGGGAAGATGACGATCAACGCCAGCACGAATATCTGTATGGCAATGAACGGGATGATGCCTTTGTAGATATCCGTGGTCCTCACTTCCGGTGGCGCCACCCCTTTCAGGTAGAACAGCGAGAACCCGAACGGTGGTGTCAGGAAACTGGTCTGCAGGTTCATGGCAATCAGGATGGCGAACCAGAGCATGTTGATGCCCATGGCTTCGGCTATGGGTGCCAGGATCGGCACGATGATGAAGGAAATCTCCACGAAGTCGATGAAGAAACCCAGCACCAGGATGACTACCATGGCCAGGATAATGAAGCCCCACTGCTCGCCCGGCAGCATCATCAGCCATTCTTCGAGCAGATAGTCACCGCCGGTGTAGCTGAACACCATGGAGAAGGCGGTCGCGCCGATCAGGATTGCGAAGACCATGGCGGTCACGCTGACGGTGTCCTTGGCCGCGTCCCACACCATCTTGAACGAGAACTGCTTGTAGATGATGGCCAGTGCCACCGCACCTACGCCGCCCAGGGCGGAGGATTCGGTGGGTGTGGCAATACCGGTAAAGATTGAGCCCAGAACCACCACAATCAGCGCCAGGGGCGGAATGATCGCCAGCAGGGCCGAGACGATCTCCTGCCTGCGTGAGCGGGTCGGGTCCTCCGGCATTGGTGGAGCAGTTTCTGGTTTCAGGCGGGTCAGGACCAGGATATAGATGATGTACAGGCCGATCAGCACCACACCGGGCCATACCGCTGCCTTGAACAGATCGCCAACTGGCAGGCCCAGCACGTCACCCAGAATGATCAGGATGATGGAGGGGGGTACGATTTGCCCCAGGGTGCCGGAGGCGCAGATGGTACCGGTAGCCAGGCGCTTGTCGTACTTGTGGGCCAGCATGACCGGCAGGGAAATCAGGCCCATGGCCACCACGCTGGCGCCGACCACACCGGTGGAGGCGGCGAGCAGGGCGCCCACCAGGATGGTGGAGATGGCAAGGCCGCCGGGCAGGCCACCAAACAGTCGGCCCATGGAGGTTAGTAGCTGCGCAGCCAGTTTGGTGCGTTGCAGCACGACGCCCATGAAGATGAACAGGGGAACCGCCATCAGGACGGTGTTCTGCATCACGCTCATGATCCGGTACGGCATGAACGCGAACAAATCCATGCCCTCGGCGAAAATGCCGAAGAACAGGGCAACGCCGCCAAAGGTGAACGCCACCGGGAAGCCCAGCATCAGCATGATCAGGGCCGCGCCGAACATAATCATACCGATCATGCGAGACCTCCCCCACTGTGTTCCACTTCATAGCGCTTTTCACCGGAGAGTACCCGGATCGCAAAAGTCGCCATATTAAGACCGGCGGTCCCCATGAACACGGCGGTGAACGGAATGACTGCCTTGATGACCCAGCGGTGCGGCAGCCCGCCCGGGTCACCACTGCCTTCGCCCATATTGTAGGAGTCCACGGCAAAGCTATAACCGTAGGTGCCGATCAGATAGGCGAACGGAATAACAAAGATGATGGCACCAATCAGGTTGACCCAGGCCTTGGTCTTGTCCCTCCAGTTGGTATAGAACACGTCTACCCGGACATGCCCGTCCGTGCGCAGGGCATAGGGAATACCCAGCAGAAATACGACTGAATACAGGTGCCACTCCATTTCCTGCATGGCAATGGAGACTTCGTTGAATGCGTAGCGTGCGACCACATCATAGAACACGTTCGCCGCCATCAGGATCATGGCCGCGCAGGCGATCCAGCCGCAGATTTTCGAGAGCCAGGCCAGACCCTCGTCCAGTTTGATAATGAACCCCATCGAACATCCCCCGCAAAGCGGTTTGGTATTTCTCGGTTGCTAGAAACGACAAAACCGGGACCACTCGAAGAGCGATCCCGGCTCTCAATCATAACGGCCCCAGTTTACTCGACTTCGGCCATGGTGTTGAGATATGCCCGCTCAGAGATTTCGGTGTAAGCCCGGCTCTGTTCCAGGTAGCTTTGCTGGGATTCGATGATCTTGGCAGCCATTTCGCTGTCTTCAGCGGCTTCGTTGAGCAGCTTCTTGTTGGCGTCGTACATGGCCTGGAAGATGTCATCCGGGAACTGCTTGATCTGCACGTTCGGATAGTCTTTCTTGATGTTGGCCCAGGCTTCAGCATTGGCGTGCTGGGAATGAACCAGCATGTCGTAGGAAGCAGTGCGCATGGCTACACGCATGATTTCCTGCAGATCTTCCGGCATCTTCTCCCAGACCCGCTTGTTGATCAGGAACTGCAGTTCGGTGGCCGGCTCGTGCCAACCGGTGTAGTAGTAGTCGGCGATCTGCTGGAAGCCCAGACGCAGATCCAGGGCCGGACCTACCCACTCAACCGCGTCGATGGTGTTTCGCTCCAGTGCGGTGTACAGCTCACCCGGGGCGATGTTGGTCGGGTTGACGCCAACCTCGGCGAAAACTTCACCGGCGAAGCCCGGGATACGCATCTTCAGGCCCTGCAGGTCTTCCAGGGAGTTGATTTCCTTGCGGAACCAGCCGCCCATCTGGACGCCGGTGTTACCGCCCGGGAAGGACAGCATGTTGTGCGGCTCATACACTTCCTGCATCAGTTCCATGCCGCCGCCGTGGTAGAACCAGGCGTACTGTTCCATGGCGTTCATACCGAACGGCATGCTGGTGAAGAACAGGGTCTCGGGAACCTTGCCTTTCCAGTAGTAAGATGCGGAGTGGCCCATGTCGTACTGGCCGGCCTTGACCATATCGAAGACGCCCAGAGGTGCCTTGTGCTTGTTGGCGGAGTCGATGCGAACGGTGATGCGACCGTTGGACATTTTCTCGACGGTCTCGGCAAAGCGCTTGGTGGTGTCACCGAAGATGGGGAAGTTGGGGCCCCAGGTCTCTGCCAGCCTGAGGTTGAATTTTTCCTGTGCGTGCGCCTGCGTGGCGGCAAAGGTAGTTGCCACAGCCAGCACAGCCGCCGAAAGAACAGAACGGATCTTCATTGCTCTTCTATCCTCTTGTCGTTTTTGTGGGGTGTTTCGTTCCCTGTAGGGATGAACAACTCCATATGTTAGTTCACGGTAGCAATTATTGCGCCCGAACGGAACGAATTAGTCTGGATCATTATACTTAGGTCGTACGTACTAGACGTCATCCATCCGTCCAATCTGGCTGGCCAAACGCATCGCCTCGTGTTCTTCGAGGGCTTTCAGATCCTCCAGCAGGCTCTTGGCCTCGGGTATTTCGGCCTTGCCTATCAGCGAGTCATAAAGATCCATGACCTGATCGTGGAAATCGAAGATCTCCTTTTCGATGCCGGCGAAGTCGAGATCCTTGTAGTGGATGTCGCAGGTGCGGTTGCGTTCGATCGGCTTGTGGACACCGTAATCGTAAAGCCTGGTGCGCATCGCTTTCGGGTCGGCCTGCCTTTCATACTCCGCTACCGCGTTTTCAAGCAGGCTCTCGTGGGTGCTGATGTAGTCCAGCAGCGCGCTGGCCCGCTCATTCGGGTGTTGTCCGGCGGACTCCTTCAGGCAGCGGGCAAGATGAGCGTGCAGCTGGCGGGTCCAGTCAATCAGGTCGGCAAAGGTTTTGATTTCCATGGCAACTCCTGTTTACCTCGATCCAAGGATCTTCTATTGATGAGTCTAGTCAATAATCGGGTGTAACATGACGGAACAGCTTAACGATATTGTCCAGGCCTGTCCTGTAAACAGGCGCTGGGCGGGAGAAGGACGACCATGACCACACCACTGGGCATTATCGAAGGTTTCTACGGCCCCCTCTGGAGCTGGGAGGAACGTCGCAGCCTGCTGAAGTCGCTGGCACCCCACGGCTACGAATTCTATCTGTACGCCCCCAAGGCAGATCCCTTTCTGCGCCGTCGGTGGCAGGAGCCACATCCACCGGCAGAAGCCGCCGAGCTGGCCTCCTTCGGGCAGTTCTGCCGGGAACACGGGGTACGCTTCGGTGTCGGGCTCAGTCCCTATGAGATTTTCAATCGGTTTGATGATGCGGCCCGCGGCGCGTTGGAACGGAAGTTGGCGGGCCTGGAGAAGCTGGGCCTCGACGAGCTTGCCATCCTGTTTGACGATATGCGCTCGGACACGCCGGACCTGGCGCAAGTCCAGGCCGACATCGTGCGGTGGGTCCGGGACCATACCGATATTCCCCGACTCAGCGTATGCCCTAGCTATTATTCGGACGATCCGGTGCTGGACCGTGTGTTCGGGGACCGGCCCGCCGATTACCTGGTGACGCTGGGCCGGGTCCTTGATCGCGACGTCAATATCTTCTGGACCGGAGAGGAAGTCTGCTCCCGGGAAATTTCGCCGGGCCATCTGAAACGGGTGGGCGATCTGCTGGGACGAAAACCCGTGCTCTGGGACAACTACCCCGTCAACGACGGCGACCGGATGTCCCAGCACCTGCATTTGCGGGCCTTCACGGGCAGGCCGGCAGCCAATGCCGCCCATTTGGCGGGCCATGGTATCAACCCCGCCCTGCAGCCGATCCTGACCGCCATTCCCGCGATTACCCTGGCTGAATCCTACCGGCGGGGCCCGGACTACCAGTATGGCCTGGCATTCCTGCATGCGGCCCGGGAGCTGCTGGGCAGTGAGCTTGCCCACCAGTTGCAGGCTGACCTGCTGGTGCTGCAGGACGGTGGTCTGGGGCGGATCAGTGATGAGAAACGCCAGAGTTTGTTACACACCTACGACGCCTACGACCATCCTGCTGCCATCGAGGTGATGCGCTGGCTGATGGGAGAATACCGGGTCACCGATGAAATGGTGGCGACCCAGTAACTGTGACGGGCAATTCTCAGTGCAGATAGTATTCAACGGTGGAGACCACGCGCACGGTCTTGACCGGCTGCTGGTCCTCCCGGATGCCGGGATCCTGGTCCCGGGCCAGGATCTGGAATACGCCCTGGTTGGCCCGGCGCAGGCCGCCCAGTTCGGCGTCGGCGTCCCGGGCGAACTGCAGGGCTGCTTCCCGGGCAGAAGCGGTAGCCTCGGCAATCATGGCCGGTTTGATCTCGTTCAGGCCGCTGAACAGGTAGGTGGGGCCGCCAGGACCGTAATCGGAAGAGAGCACCACGCCGGAGTCCACCAGGTCACTGACATTCTGGGCGGCCTGGCGAATACGGTCGATGTCCGCGCTGCGCACCATCAGGGTCTGGTTGATGATGAACTTCTGCTCGGTGTTGTTGCCGGGATAGGGATTGGCCCGGGTGTCGGTGACATCCAGTCGCAACAGCTCCACGGCGGTTTCGTCGATGGCCTGTAATTTGAGGAAGGCCATGATGGCATCCCGGCTGGCACGGGCCCGCTCCTGGGCCTGATTGAGAGTCTCACCCGTGGCCACGAAACGAATGGGCCAGAGCGCCAGATCCGCCCGCACTTCCTGTTCCGCAACGCCCTTGACGGTGACAAACCGGTCGGCCGTGCGCAGCCCGGTCAGGCCGTCGCTGAGCAGCGAGGCGGCGATAATGGTGCTGATGCCGAGAATCAATGCCGAGACAACTTTCATACCCGCTCCTTGTATTCCGAGGCCCTCGCTTGCAGGCCTGCTATCCTGACTATCAGGCAAGACTACCGGGAACCGGAGAGCCGGAAAAGGGGAGTTTCATGACACAGGTTTCCATTGAATGTGTGCGGGGCAATATTGCCAATCAGCCGGATATTGATGCCATCGTCAATGCCGCCAACGCACGGCTGATGCCGGGCAGTGGCGTGGCCGGCGCCATTCACTCGGCGGCCGGCCCCGGACTGGCGCAGGAGTGCCGGCAGCTGGCGCCTATCGAGCCGGGGCAGGCGGTGATCAGCGGTGGTCATGATTTGCCCAACCGTCATGTAATCCACTGTCTGGGGCCGGTTTATGGTGTCGATACACCGTCGGATGAGCTGTTGGCGGATTGCTACCGCAACGCCCTTGAGTTGGCAGACCGTCATGGCCTGTCGTCCATCGCCTTTCCCGCGATCTCGACAGGAGTGTCCGGTTATCCGATTGAGGAGGCCGCCAGGGTTGCGGTGAACGCCATCCGAAAGGCCGCGCCAGGGCTCAGCTCAGTGCGTCTGATCCGGTTGGTGCTGTTCAGCGAGGACGACCTTGAAGTGTTCCGGGCGGCGTTGGCTGCGGATTCGCCCGGAACCTGAAGGGTTATTCACAGTCGACGGACTTCCGGTCGGCGAACCGGGCCTGCATGGCCTTGCGCTCGCGCTCCGGATCGCGGAATTCCTCGGGCAGGGACTGGATGAAGTACAGATAGTCGCCCTTGGAGCGGTTGGCTGCCAGCGGCACATTGTCTTCCTCATCCGGCCAGAACACCGGCGTAATCACGGCGATGGAGAGCCCGGGTGCGCGTTGCTCCAGCACGGCCACCGTGCCGAGCCGCTCCTCGCTGTGGAAAGTGCCGGTGGTATGCAGGATCTGATGGCCGGGGTGATTTGACCGCGCGTCCAGAATGGCGCTGGCCATGGTGTTATCACGGAGCAGCTGGGCATGATAGGTGTTGCGCATGCGCTCCGAAAGCTCGCCATCCTCTAGGCCGTGGCTGCCACCGATGGCCCCGACAAATTTTTCCTTGTAGGCCGGCGTGTCGAGAAAGGGAGTCTCGGGCAGCAGTGCCCGGGTTTCGGGGGCCAGGGCCTTCAGGTAGCCAGGGCCTTTGCGGCCAACGCATCGAACCACATCTGCCGGGGCGTTGGCGGCAATCACCGGTAGCTGTTGTTGCCGGGCAAACTCCACCAGCGGGCGGTAGGAGGCCCGGTAATTGTTCCAGGCTTCGGCGTCCTCGATCATCTCGGTCTCGCCAAGGTCTCCCGTCAGGAAACGGTCGAGAACGTCCTGATGATCCACGTTGAACTGCTCCATGGTCAGGACCTGTTGGGGGTTCTGACGAAACAGGGCCTGCTGGAGGCGAGCCTGCAACAGATGTGAGGCATGGTGGCCGTGATACTCACCCACCACCACGACATCGGTGTCGGCCAGTCGTTCGGCGAGCTTTTCTACGGTCAGCGGTGTGCCGTTTTCCGCGTCGAACACGCGGGCGTCATACTGGCTCTCGGGCGGCGTAACGGGGTTCTGTTCAGAAGGCATGGCAACACATCCGGTGACGGATAGCAGTATCAGGGACAGGGCAGACAGGCAAAGTTTCATAACCAGAGTATACGACCTTTGGCTCAGTCGGTTTTCTGCTGTTCCTGTTCCCGCCAGTCCGGCCCCAGTTTCGATTCCACGTATTCGCGGATGAACTGTCGGACCTTCTGGGAGGGAGTGACGTCTTCCTGCTTGCAGAGGGCTTCAAACGCGGCTTTCTTTTCCGGATCGATCAGGAGTGTCAGCCGAGCGGTGCGGTTTTCCATGGTGTGTTGGGACCCTGTTTCAGCGATTGAATCGTTGGCATGTTAATTTGATTAACATTGAATGTACAGATTATGAGCATATAATGTAAACAATTCATTCCAGAAGTCGAGTTACCGTTCATGCCTCATCGCGCCCATCTGTTCTCCCTGCGAATTGCCCATGCCTTCCGCGAGGCCTGTGTGAACGAGCGGTATACCGGGCGACGCTTCGGCCGGGACGTGATGGCGGGCATTACCGTGGGGATCATCGCGATTCCCCTGGCCATGGCCCTGGCCATCGCCAGTGGCGTCGCGCCCCAGTATGGTCTTTATACCGCGTTCATTGCCGGTTTCATCATTGCCCTGACCGGCGGCAGCCGTTACAGCATTTCCGGCCCGACCGCGGCGTTTGTGGTCATCCTCTATCCCATTGCCCAGGAATACGGGCTGGGTGGATTGTTACTGGCGACCCTGATGTCCGGCATCCTCCTGGTGATCATGGCCCTCATGCGGTTGGGCCGGTTCATCGAGTATATCCCCGAGTCGGTCACCCTGGGATTTACCGGCGGCATCGCGGTGGTCATTGCGACCCTGCAGGTGAAGGACTTTTTCGGCCTGCCGGTGGCGGCGATGCCGGAACATTACTGGGACAAACTGGCTGTGCTGGCGGAGGCTTTGCCTGCCGTGGATGGCATGAGCACCCTGGTGGCGGTTGCCACCCTGGCGGTCATGCTGATCTGGCCGCGCCTGCGTACGCCGGTGCCGGCGCACCTGCCGGCAGTCCTGATCGGAAGCGGTCTTGCGCTGTGGTTCAATGCCAGCGGTGCGGAAATCGAGACCATCGGTTCCCGTTTCAGTTATCTGCTGCCCGGTGGTACCGAGGGCGCGGGTATTCCGCCGTTCATCCCGGAGTTTGCCTGGCCCTGGCAGCAACCGGGGCCTGACGGCCAGCCCCTGGGGTTTTCGTGGGATTTACTGCGGGAGTTGTTGCCCGCCGCTTTTGCCATCGCCATGCTGGGGGCGATCGAATCGCTGCTGTGTGCGGTGGTCCTTGATGGCATGTCCGGGAAGCGGCACAGCGCCAACAGTGAGCTCATGGGGCAGGGCCTGGGCAACATGGTGGTACCTTTCTTCGGCGGGATTACCGCGACCGCCGCCATTGCCCGCTCCGCCGCCAACTTCCGTGCCGGTGCCGAATCCCCGGTGGCGGCGATGATCCATGCCGGTGTCGTGTTGCTGGCGCTGGTCTCGCTGGCGGGGGTGCTCGCCTACCTGCCGATGCCGGCCATGGCCGCCTTGCTGGTGATGGTGGCCTGGAATATGAGCGAGGCACCCAAGGCCGTGCACCTGCTGAAAACCGCCCCCCGCAGTGACGTGCTGGTGTTTCTGACCTGTTTTGGCCTGACCGTGGCCCTGGATATGGTGATAGCCATTACTACCGGCGTCCTGCTGGCGGCGGTGCTGTTCATGCGCGAAATGGCGCAGATGACCCGGGTAACCGACATCACCAAAAGCGGGCGTATCGCCCGGGAGGAGCTGCCTGAGGGCTGGCAGGTATTCAAGATCAACGGGCCGCTGTTCTTTGCCGCTGCTGACCGGATTTTCGGGGAGCTGGCGGAGTTGTCACGCCAGGCCCGGGGCTTTGTTCTCTATATGGACGGCGTCACCATCCTGGATGCCGGTGGTCTTTCCGCACTGACCAAACTGATCGATACCTGCCGAGACAGTGGCAGCCAGGTGGTTATTGCCGACCTGCAGTTCCAGCCCCTGAAGACCCTGGCCAGGGCCGGTATCAAGCCGGAGGAGGGGGTCAGCCGGTTCTATCCGACTCTCGATGCGGCTCTTGCTGCGGTGCGGGCCGAGAAGGGATGAAGGGCTGTCTCTACGGATCGAGGTCGTAGTTACAGCGGCCAGTGTAGTTGCAGGTTGCCGCCACCGAATTCCGATTCGTGCAAGTAGAACGTCGGGTTCAGGGTCAGTACGGCTCCGTTTTGGCGGGAGAGAAGCATCTCGAAGGGCAATGCCAGTTTTCCAATAAAGCCGTCAAAATCCCTGTCTGTTTCCTCTTCAAAGCTCTGCCGAATGTGGGCGTGTCCCAGGTACACCGCCGGTCGCAGGCTTACACCGGGCGTGAGAGGCAGGGAGAACTCCCCGAAAACCGTCGGTTCACGCCGGCGAATCCGGCCCTCTTCGTTCAGGGCCCGGCCGAAAAAGCCTTGCTCGTTCAGATCCCGGTAGGCAATCCCGAACCCTGGCTGCAATCGGTGAGCGGTGAAGGTTGCTCCGGCCAGCAACTGGAGATGGTTGCGGTCGAAACCGGTGCTCCGGCCCTCGCCCTCGGCAAACAGCCGGTAATCCCGTCGGGTGCGCTCCCCGTCCAGCTCCAGTGCGATCCGCCAGTTAGCGACCTGTTGGCGATGGCTGAAGGCGGCCCGGACACTTTCGCTGTCCACCTGCAGGCTTTCCTGCCGGCTGATGAAGGAGGATTCGGGCGTCAGGGTCATGGATACCGTCGTGCCCAGGTCCGGCTCGACACCACCTCGGTGCCACTGGATAAACCAGGAGTGGGGGAAAGTCTCGAACTCGTCGGGGGAGTCGGTCTTGCTGTTGAAGTAGGCGTCCGGGAGGATCCAGCTGGCATGAATCCAGTGGTTGTTGGCGACCCGGTGGCGGGCGCTGAAATAGACGTCGGACAGGGACTTGTCCGAATACACGTCGCCCTGCAGCCAGAGTTCGGTATCGTCGGTTACCGCCTGCCGGAATCCCACCAGCTGACGCTGATAGGCCCCGTCCAGATCCTCGCTGCGCTGGATGTCCAGCAGGAAGCCGTTGCGGTCATCCCGGAATCCGAAGTCCTGGCGAAAACGGAAATCGTAATAGAGCCGGCGGCTACTGACACTGCCGCCGGTGCCGCGGATACCGTTATCGACCACAGTGGGTATGGGCTGGCTGTGCCGGAACGTGAGTTCATTCAGAAACCGCTCCTTGTCGTAGGCTTCGTCCCGGCCCTCCACCACAGCCTCGGCCCGCCACGGCTGGGCAATCTGACCGGTATCTGCCCGGCCGATTACCGGCAGCATCACCAGAATCGACAAAACGGATACCCAGCCTGTTGATTTCAAAGTGGGAATAGCTGAGGCTTCCATGGCTCACCTCCATGAGCGCTTTGCTCTATCCTAAGGGAGCATGACTGACTCAGGCAAAGGGAATCCCATGCTGCCATTTCGTGTTGTTGATCGCGTCAAGTTCATTGTAGAGCGCCAGCTGGTCAAGGGCGCGGGTTTCCAGTTGCTGGTGGTCGGCATTTTCATCGGGCTGATCTCGCTCATTGGCGGCATGCTGGTGGTACCCCAGGGCGGTGAATTCGAGGATGCCGGGTCGGCGATCTGGTGGGCGTTCCTGAGGCTGACCGATCCGGGCTACCTGGGTGACGATGTCGGCACCTGGCAGCGAATCGTTTCCACTTTGCTGACGGTGTCCGGCTATGTGGTGTTCATGGGCACTCTGGTGGCCATCCTGACCCGCTGGCTGATTGCCAAGATGCAGGATCTGGAGCGTGGCCTCACGCCCGTCACCCTGAAGAACCACATTGTCGTTCTGGGCTGGACCGCTCAGACACCGCCGCTGGTTGCAGAGCTGTTTGGCTCTTCAGGTCGGATGCAGCGCTTCCTGGAAAAGCACGACGCCCAGAAACTGCGCCTTGTGGTCCTGTCGGAGGAGGCCAGCGCCGGACAGGTCCACGAGCTGATCAATGAGCCTGGCGTCGGTCGACGGGCCCGGGAGGTCATCTTCCGAAGCGGGAACGCCATCCAGCCGGAAGCCCTTCACCGGGTCGCCTGCCTGGATGCGGCCGCGGTGATTGTGCCCAGTCAGGTGCAGGATACCGGTAGCCTGCTGACCCCGGATGTGGGCACCGTCAAGGCATTGCTCTCGATTGCTGCTGAAGCCCGCCACCTGGGGGGCTCACTGCCCTTCGTGGTGGCAGAGATCCAGGATATGCGTAAGCTGCAGGTGATTGAAAGGGCCTATCCTGGAGCAGTGGAGGTGGTTGCTGGTGATGCCACCATCAGTCGTTTGATGGTGCAGAATGTTCTGCATCCCAACCTGTCAGAAGTCTACAACGAACTGCTCACCGCCGGAGAGGGCAATGAAATCTATGTGCGCGGTGGCGAGACCGCCGAAGGGCTTACACTTGGCGAACTGGCTTCCCAGCGGCCGCATGCCATCGTGCTGGGTCTTTTGCATCCTGGCGCAGAACATCGCTGGCAGGTCAACCTGATGGCGCCTTCGGACACGGTCATTCGGCCCGATGATCGCATCGTGCTGCTGGCCAGGGATTATGCCCACACTGGCTCCGATCTGAAAGCCGAGGCCCTGGCCAGGATTGAAAGAGCTGCTCTAGTACCGTCTGTCAGAACCGGATCCGGTCTGCACCGAGTGCTGGTGCTGGGCTGGAACCGACGGGTGGCCAGTCTGGCCGCGGAGTTCGCCAGCTACCGGGATCGAAGGTTCGAGCTGGATCTGGTTTCGGCCATTCCCATGGAAGAGCGTCAGCGGGAAATTGCCCGTTATGGCATTGATCTGGCAAGTGTGAACGGGCGCTTACTGGAAGCTGATTACATGGTTGAGGAGGACCTCAGGAGACTGAATCCCGCCTCTTATCATACCGTGATGTTGCTGAGCAGTGATCGTATCGGCTCCGGCGAGGAGGCGGACGCCCGGGCCATGGTGGGCTACCTTCAGCTGGAGGAAATCCTGGCCGAGTCTTCGAGTCGTCCTCAGGTAATCATGGAGCTCAGTGATCCGGACAACCGACACCTGCTCTATGGCCATAAAAGTGAAATGCTGATCAGCCCGATGATTCTCAGTCACGTACTTGCCCAGGTTGCGTTGCGCCGGGAATTGAGGGTAGTGCTGGATGAGTTGTTCACCGTCGGTGGTGCGGAAATCCAGTTCCGGGATCCCGCGGATTACCCGTTACCCGCAAGCACCGATTTCCGCTTGCTGGAGAAAATCGTGGCTGACAGGGGGGAAATAGCATTGGGCCTGTTCCGGGCAGAGCCGGATGAGCGCGGGCGTCATATCATGATGAACCCTCCCCGCAAGCAGTATCTGGACATAAAGGCAGGGGACAGGCTGATGGTCATGAGCAAGACCTGAGAGCAGGGAAGCGGCTGTGGTTATTCGATGGTCTCCAGAAGTGCCTGCATGATGTCATCCATGACCACAAAACCTTTGATCTCGTTGTCAGATAGCACCAGAAGACGCTTTACCCTGTGCTCGGTCATAAGGCTGGCGGCATGTCTTAACGCCAGGCTCTCCCCCACACTGATGACTGGCTTGGCACAGACATCGTAGACATTCAACAGGTCAATATCCCCGTCTTCCGCAACCACGGCCTTCAGGACATTGGTGTAGGTGATCAGTCCCCAGGCGTCGTGCTCACTCTGGCGCTCGACCACCAGTGATTTCACGTCGTGGCGCTTCATCAGTGACAACGCTTCCCGCAGGGTGGCGAAGGGGGAAATCCTGATGATGTCGCTTATCATCACGTCTTTGACCAGTTTCATGATGTCTCTCCGATCAGAGTGAGTCTTTCAGGTGTTGTTCGAATTTCTCCACCTGGGCCATGTCTATGCCGCCCAGATGCTCCAGCGGTACCGTGAAAATCAGCCCCTGGGAGTCCTTGGGGTCGGGCATGACGACTTTTTGCAAGGCTTTCAGCACCTCCAGTGACAGCGCCCTCTCCAGCACCATGAGCAGCACACTCTGGCTGCCGTCGTAGGTCAGCCCAAAGAAGGTTTTTCTGGTCGTGTTGCTGATACCGCGACCGGAGAGCACGGTCATGCCACCGGCACCCAGGTCCCGTGCCGCATCAATGCATTCCTGTTCCAGATCCTCTGGAACGATTGCTACCAATGCAGAGAATTTCATTGGGTTACCTTCCTGCGATCAGAAATGAATTGGGAAACGATGGCATAGGCCATCACTGTAACAATAGGGAAGATCGAGGCGAATGCGATCAGGCCAAAGCCGTCAATCAGGACATTGCGACCGTCGATGCTCGAGGCAAGCCCGATCCCCAGTGCTGTCACCAGGGGAACGGTGACCTCGGAGGTGGTGACGCCGCCAAGGTCGTAGGCCAGGGCAACGATATACCGGGGCGCCAATGCAGTGAGGCATATCACCAGAATATAGCCCGCCATGATGTAATAGTGGATGGAATCCCCGGTAATGATGCGATGCACGCCTATGGTGATGCCGACCGCAACACCGACGGCGACCAGCATCCGTATGACGTTGCCATCCAGCGTACCGGCCGCGGCCTCTTCTGCCTGTTTTCCTATGGCGATCAATGCCGGCTCCGCCATGGTAGTGGCAAAGCCGATCATCAGTGCAAACAGATAAATATAGGCGTAGTCCCCACGGGCTGTCAGTTGCTCGGCCATGCTTGTACCAATCGGGAAAAGACCCATTTTCAGGCCCACGACAAAGGCATACAGGCCGAGAATGACCAGCGTGAAGCCGAATATAACCTTGCGAGGGTTGCTCAACTTCCGGCGCAGGACCAGGTACTGGAAAATCAGGACGGTCAGAATGATGGGCAGCACATCCCGGACCATTTCCACGAGATCCAGCAGGATGCTGGTTATGCCGGTTGACGCTGGTGTGTCTGTCTCTTTGGTGAGTATGAGTTCTCCGGTATCCGGGTTGCCGGAATAAACCAGCATGCCATAGATCTGAACAGTGATCATGGGCACCATGACCGCCAGAGCCACCAGCCCGAAGCCGTCGATCAGGGGATTTCTGCCCCGGATGGAGGCGGCAAGCCCGATGCCCAGGGCGGCCACCAGCGGTACGGTAACCACGTTGGTGGTGACGCCACCGGAATCATAGGCCAGGCCGACAATTTCCTCCGGCGCAAACCAGGTGACGATGACCACAATGATATAGCCAGCGATCATGAACCAGTGCAGCGGATAACCGAAGATGGTCCGGAAGATGCCCAGTGCCACCACCAGACCGACGGAAACCGCGACGAGTCCTCTGAGTGTCAGGCTGTCAATCCGCCCCCCGCTGATACTTTCAGCCTGTTCAGCGACAGCAATGAGGGCCGGTTCGGCAATGACTGCCGAGAAACCCATGGCAAATCCGAAGGCGAGCAGGACTGCGACCGATCCCTTTCTGGCAAACTGGTTCGACAGGCTTTTGCCCACCGGAAAGATGCTCAGTTCAAGTCCCTGGAGGAACAGCGCCACGCCGACAGCGACTATCAGCAGGCCCAGCACCATGCTGGCGAGATTATCCGGGATCTGCTGCAGGATAATCAGTTGAAAGAAGGTGACGACGACCACGATCGGAAGCAGGTTCTTGAGGGCATGGAACAACGAATGGGTAAACGCACGAAGATAGAACACTGAGAATTCCTTTTGCCCTGCGCTGCTCGTGGTACTGATCGTTCAGATCAATACTAGCATTCATCGACTGCGTGGTAATGACGGAACTCAACAAACCGGTGAGTTTCGGAGCGAGCTTCGACATTCACCGTAAAAATGCCGAAAATACATAATATAAATTTCAATTATAAATTTGAACGTACTAGAGTACTCCTCATCGCCAGCGAGCTGATCATAAAGTGAGCAGGAAGCTGGCTTCGGCTGATGCTGAAAAGTGTCTCCGCACATGATCAGAAAACCAACGTAGAAAGGATGAGACCCATGCCCTACGCACAAGACGTTGACCAGATCGCTTCCCTGTTGAAGCAGCACCCGACCTGGAACGCTATCAACCCGAAGCACGCCGCTCGCATGCGCGCCCAGAACAAGTTCAAGACTGGTCTGGACATCGCCAAGTACACCGCCAAGATCATGCGCGAGGACATGGCGAACTACGACAAGGACACTTCCCAGTACACCCAATCCCTGGGCTGCTGGCACGGCTTCATCGGTCAGCAGAAGATGCTGTCCATCAAGAAGCACTTCGGTACCACCAAGCGTCGTTACCTGTACCTGTCCGGCTGGATGGTTGCTGCCCTGCGTTCCGAGTTCGGTCCGCTGCCTGACCAGTCCATGCACGAGAAGACTGCCGTATCCGGTCTGATCGAAGAGCTTTACACCTTCCTGCGTCAGGCCGATGCCTGGGAACTGAACCACCTGTTCCGTGCCCTGGAAGAAGCCGAGAATGCCGGTGACACCGCCAAGGCCAAGGAAATCGAGCAACAGATCGACAACCACGAAACCCACATCGTGCCGATCATCGCCGACATCGACGCCGGTTTCGGTAACGCCGAAGCGACCTACCTGCTGGCCAAGAAGATGATCGAAGCCGGTGCCTGCTGCATCCAGATCGAGAACCAGGTATCTGACGAGAAGCAGTGTGGTCACCAGGACGGCAAGGTTACCGTTCCGCACGCTGACTTCCTGTCCAAGATCAACGCCGTTCGTCTGGCGTTCCTGGAACTGGGCGTGGACGACGGTGTTATCGTTGCCCGTACTGACTCCCTGGGTGCCGGCCTGACCCAGAAGCTGGCGGTTACTGACGAGCCGGGCGACCTGGGCGACCAGTACAACAGCTTCCTCGACGGTGACTACATCGAGGACGCGTCCGAGATCAACAACGGTGACGTTGTGATCAAGTCCAACGGCAAGCTGATGAAGCCCAAGCGTCTGGCTTCCGGTCTGTTCCAGTTCCGTCCGGGCACTGGCGAAGACCGTGTTGTTCTGGACTGCATCACCAGCCTGCAGAACGGTGCTGACCTGCTGTGGATCGAAACCGAGAAGCCGCACGTTGGCCAGATCGCTGCCATGGTTAACCGCATCAAGGAAGTGGTGCCCGATGCCAAGCTGGTCTACAACAACAGCCCGTCCTTCAACTGGACCCTGAACTTCCGTCAGCAGGTGTTTGATGCCTGGAAGGAAGAAGGCAAGGACGTATCTGCCTACGACCGCGACAAGCTGATGAGCGAAGAGTACGACAGCACCGAGCTGGCCCAGCTGGCCGACCAGTGGTGTCAGAACTTCCAGCGTGACGCGTCCCGTGAAGCAGGTATCTTCCACCACCTGATCACGCTGCCGACGTACCACACCGCAGCCCTGTCCACCGACAACCTGGCCAAGGGCTACTTCGGCGACGAAGGCATGCTGGCCTACGTTGCGGGTGTCCAGCGCAAGGAAATCCGTCAGGGTATCGCCACCGTGAAGCACCAGGATATGGCTGGTTCCAACATCGGTGATGACCACAAGGAATTCTTCGCAGGTGACGCGGCTCTGAAGGCCGGTGGTAAGGACAACACTATGAACCAGTTCGGTTAATCGACCGGTTCTTGTTGTCTCGGTGAGGGCTCAGGCGCTCACCGGCCCCAAAAACCCCGGGTAGCATAAGCTGCCCGGGGTTTTTGTTTGTCTGTTCTGTCCGCAGGGCCCTTTGTGCCAGGGGGTTCTGTCAAAGCCCCTGTTGTCGCGCTATGGTTGCTGTCAGGACTTTGCATCTGGATGCTGCTTATTCATGTTGTCTGAACAATGGCTGGTTTTTCTGATCCTCGGGACCACACTGGGTCTGTTCATCTGGAACCGGCTCAGGTTCGACGTTGTTGCCATGCTGGCCCTGCTCGCGGTGGCCGTAGCCGGACTGGTGCCCGCCGATGAGCTGTTTGCCGGGTTTGGCCATCCGGCGGTGATCACCGTCGCGGCGGTGCTGGTGATCAGCCAGGGGTTGGTGAATGGCGGAGTCGTGGATGCGGTTGCCCGGCTGCTGGCGCGTGTCGGGCGTAACGCCGTTCTTCAGGTGGTGACGCTGACTCTCGTTGTCGCCCTGTGCTCAGGATTCATCAACAACGTCGGCGCTCTGGCGCTGCTGATGCCGGTGGCGGTTTGGATGTCACGGCAGGCCGGGCGTTCGCCTTCCCTGTTATTGATGCCGCTGGCATTCGGTTCCCTGCTGGGCGGCACCATGACCCTGATCGGTACCCCGCCGAACATCATTATCGCCAGTTACCGGGAAGCCGGTTCCTTCGGGCTGTTTGACTTTGCGCCAGTGGGCCTGGCTGTTACCGCAGCGGGTATCCTGTTCATCAGTCTGGTTGGCTGGCGACTGACGCCCAGGCGTGACGACCCCGCCGAGGGCGACAAACTGTTCAGTGTCGGTGACTATGTGACCGAGCTGCAGGTTCCGGAAGGGTCCGACTATGCCGGCAGTACCTTGCACAATCTGCTGACTTCCGGAGATTCCGGGAAAAGTCTCGTGGTCCTGGCGCTGATCCGGGGCGACAAGACGTCACCGGCGCCCTCGACCTTCACGGTGCTCCGGGAGCAGGATGTGTTGCTGGTGGAGGCGGATACCGACAGTCTGCAGGAATTCCTGGATCATACCGGTCTGATACTGCCCCATACGGTTTCCGAGGAAGATGAAGAGGAAGGCGAGAGCCGGCGGGATGCCGAGAAGCAGCTGGCCACCGGCGATGTGCAACTGGTCGAGGCAGTGATCAGCCCCTCGTCCCGGTTGATCGGCCGCACCGCAAACCGTCTGAACCTGCGCGAGCGTTATGGTCTGAATATTGTTGCGGTGGCGCGCCAGGGTCACCGGTTGAAGCAGCGCCTCGCGGATATCCGGATGCGCTCTGGCGATATCCTTCTGGTCCAGGGTTTTGAGGACACCCTGACCGGTGCCCTGCAGACTCTGGGCTGCCTGCCGCTGGCGCAGCGTGGCCTGACCTTCGGGCGGGAAAAGAATCTGGTGCTGGCCGGCGCTCTGTTCGCCGCCGCCATCCTGGCCATCATATCCGGATGGCTGACACCGCCCGTGGCGCTGGTGGCCTGTGCCGTTGCCATGGTACTTGCTCGCCTGCTCGATCCCTCGGAAGCCTACCGCGCCATCGACTGGTCGGTCATTGTCCTGCTGGCGGCGATGATTCCGGTGGGTCGGGCCCTGGAAACCACCGGAGGGGCGGAGGTCATCGCCACGCAGATACTGGCGATGGCCCAGGGGCAGGCGCCCTGGGTGGTGCTGGCCATCATCCTGGTAGGCACCATGTTGCTGTCCAATGTGGTCAACAATGCCGCGGCGGCGATCCTGGTGGCGCCCATTGCATTGGGTATCGCAGCCCAATTGGGGCTGGCCTCCGATGCCACACTGATGGCGGTGGCAATCGGTGCCTCCTGTGCCTTCCTGACCCCCATCGGCCACCAGTCCAACGCCCTGGTGATGGAGCCCGGAGGTTATCGCTTCGGAGACTACTGGCGCCTCGGCCTGCCTCTTTCGGTGATCGTGACCGCCGTTGCGGTGCCGGCGATTCTCTGGGTCTGGGGCTAGGTCATCTGGCGCGGGTCGGGTGGTCGTATTGATTGGGGGTAAACGGCGGCTTCTGCCACCGCCGGTTTCATGTCTGTTATCCTTTTCCAAAGCATTTTCCCGGGGATTCGAACCCATGCAATCTGACGATGTAAAAGCCAACCTCCTGGCAGAGCTTGAGCAGGCCCGATCCCGGACTGAGCGCCTGATCTGCACGTTGCCGGAAGATAAACTGGATGTGCCGTATCACCCAGGCGTCAATCCGCCGCTCTGGGAGATGGGGCACTCCGCGTTTTTCTACGAGGTTTTCGTATTCAACCTGCTGGATGGCACCCCCAGCTACGATCCTTCCATGGACGACCTGTGGGATTCCTTTCACGTCGAGCACCGCGACCGCTGGCGGTCCGACCTGTTCCCGGGGCGGGCCAAGACCCTCGCCTACTTCCGCACCATCTATGACCGGATTGCGGAACGCATCCAGAGTAAGCCGCTGACGGACGAGGACCTGTACCTTTACCGCTATGCGATTTTCCACCAGAACATGCACATTGAGTCGTTGATCTGGTGTCGGCAAACGGTGGCGTACCCGGCGCCACCGGACTATGTCGGCGATCGGCCGGCCCCGTCAGAGCCGGTCTCGGGAGACACCGAGGTGCCCGCCGGCCGCTGGCTCATTGGCATGCCGGGAACCGCGGAGGCATACGCCCGCGAGGACTTCGCTTTTGATAACGAAAAGCCTCGTTTTGAAGTAGAGCTGGATGCTTTCCGGATCAGCCGGACACTAGTCAGCAATCGGGACTTCCGGGCCTTTGTCCACGATGGCGGCTACCAGCGCCCAGCGCTCTGGTCCTTCGGCGGCCGGAAATGGCTGGAAACAGAGCAGGATGTCAGTCTGGTGCACGGTCTGGAAGAACCACTGATGCGTGCACCGAGGCATCCGCTGTACTGGCGTTGGCATGAAAACCACTGGCAGGAGCGGCTGTTCGACCAGTGGCAGCCGTTGAACCCGGACGCCCCGGTGACCCATGTGACCTACTGGGAGGCTGAAGCCTGGTGCAACTGGGCCGGTCGTCGCCTGCCGACAGAATATGAGTGGGAAGTGGCTGCGCTGGCCAACCGGCCGGGGGAGGCCTTCCGCCGGTTTCCGTGGGGCAATGAGGCACCTAGCGTCGTTCATGCCGATATGGACGGCCGGACCCAGGCCCGGAATCCGGTCTGGGACTATCCGGCGGGCGAGAGCCCGTTCGGCTGCCGGCAGATGATCGGTTCGGTGTGGGAGTGGACAAGCAACCAGTTCCTGCCCTACGACGGCTTCAAGGTGGACATGTACCCGTTCATGTCGACCCTGCAGTTTGGCGACCACAAGGTAACCAAGGGCGGCAGCTGTGCCACCTCATCGATCCTGATTCGCGGAACCTACCGGCAGGCTTACCTACCGCTGCGCAATGACGTCTATACCGGGTTCCGGACTTGTGCGCTCTGATTGGTCGATTCATCCATGAGGTGGCTCGCCAGGGCCACCCCGGTTTCGCTCATGGTCAGATAGGCTTCATTGGCACCCGCCTCCCGGATTTTCCTGGCTTCGTCGGCAAACATGGTGTGCGCCACGATGTAGCCGGTAAATCCGAGTTTGCGTAGCATGCGCGCGGCGATGAGCTTGCCCTCGATATCGCTCATGGCAAGTACAACCGATTGCAGTGCGGGCATGTGCAGGCCTTCCCAGAACGTGGTGTCCTCGGCATCGGCAAACACCACGTTACGCCCCTCTTTCTGGTGCTTTTCGGTTTTCGCCGGATCCGAGTCCAGCCCCATGATCCGTGATTCGTGGGGCTGCAACCAGTCGTAGGCGGCGGTTCCGGTGCGCCCCATGCCCATCACCAGAACCCGGGTGTCCCCCAGTGAAATAGGCTGTTCGTCCGGGTGTCTTTTACGGCTCTCGAACCGCACGATGCGATGACTGATCTTCTCGTAGATGCTGTGTGCAAACCGGTTCGCCGGTGCCGAGAGCAGGAAGGAGAGGGAGACCGTGATGGCCAGAGGCACCAGCCAATCCGGCAGGGCGACACTGGCAACGATCAGACCGAACTCACTGTAATTGGTCAGTGACAGGGAGGTGAGGAAACTGCTCCTTGCCCGCAGGCGGAACGCCAGCAACAGAAAGTAGAACAGGATGCCTTTCAGGGGTAGAACCAGCCCCGCCACCAAAGCGAAGATCAGGGCCTGCTGGTCGGGCAGGCCACCGATCCCGATCTGCAGGAAAAACCCGACCAGAAAGACTTCCTTGACGCTCCAGAGGGACCTTGCCAGCTCCTGGGAGCGTGGGTGATTCGCCAGCATGGCGCCGAAAATCAGCGCGCCCAGCTCGGAGCTCATACCCACGGCCTCGAAGCCCAGCCCCCCGAGAACCAGCGCCAGCAACAGGCCGAGCAGGACCAGCAGTTCATCATGCCCACTGGCATCCAGTAGCCGGAAAAGCAGGGGCCGGAGCAGCGGCAGGCCGAAAATCATCAGAGCCCATTGGGAAGGGGTTTTTCCTGCGGCGAGGCTCATGACCACCAGGGCAATCAGGTCCTGCATGATCAGGATGCCGATGGCGACCCGGCCATGAAAGGCCCTGAGCTCCCGTTTGCTCTCAAGAACCTTGGCGGCAAGTACGGTGCTGGAAAACGACAGGGCAACGGCCAGCATGACGGCCGTGGTCCAGTCCAGTTCCAGCAGCCAGTAGAGGGGCGGCGCAAAGACCACGCAGGTAATGGCGAAATGCAGCAGGCTGCCCCCGATTACCTCCGGAGAGACAATCGAGCGCAGCTTGAGCTTGAGGCCGACCGTGAACAACAGCAAGAGCACACCCAGGTGGGCAATGTGCCCCAGGGCGTCCGTGGCCTCGATGGTCAGGCCGGTGACGGACGAGAGCCCGGCCAGAACAAACCCGGCAGCCAGATACCCTACCAGTGGCGGTAACCCGACAGTTTTGACCAGCAGGCCCAACACGAAGGCAAAGGATATCCAGACTGCTTCAGGCATCTTGTGTGCTCTCTTCGGACCGCCGTGAGATCAGGCCTGTTCGCGGGCAATCGCCCGATAGGCGATGTCCTTGCGGTAGAAGACACCATCCCACTGAATCTTGCCAGCCAGCTCGTAGGCCCGTTTCTGGGCCTCGGTGACGGTGTTGCCGAGGGCAGTGGCGCACAGCACGCGGCCACCGCTGGTGACGACCTGATCGCCATCAAGCCGGGTACCGGCGTGGAACACTTTCTCGCCCTCGACTTCTGTCTCCGGCAGGCCGGAAATGACGTCACCCTTGTTGTAGCTGCCCGGGTAGCCTCCGGCTGCCAGCACTATGCCTACGGACGCGCGGTCGTCCCACTCGGATTTGCACTGGTCCAGCTTGCCGTCGACGGCTGCATGGCACAGTTCCACCAGGTCGGACTCCATGCGTAGCATGATCGGCTGGGTTTCCGGATCACCGAAACGGCAGTTGAACTCGATTACCTTGGGTGCGCCGTCGTTATCGATCATCAGGCCGGCGTATAGGAAGCCCTTGTAGGGATAGCCTTCGGCAGCCATACCTTTCACGGTGGGATAGATCACCTCATCCATGATGCGCTGGTGCACATCGGCGGTAACCACCGGTGCCGGGGAATAGGCGCCCATGCCACCGGTGTTGGGGCCGGTGTCACCGTCGCCGACGCGCTTGTGGTCCTGGGAAGTGGCCATGGGCAGCACGTGCTCGCCATCCACCATCACGATAAAGGAGGCTTCCTCGCCCTCCAGGAATTCCTCGATAACGACCCGGCTGCCGGCGTCGCCAAAGGCATTTCCGGCCAGCATGTCGCGGATGGCGTCTTCGGCTTCCTCGAGGGTCATGGCGACAATCACGCCCTTGCCAGCGGCCAGGCCGTCGGCCTTGACCACAATCGGGGCGCCCTGTTCACGTACGTAGGCCAGGGCTTCGTCGACATCGGTAAAGTTGGCGTAGGCGGCGGTGGGAATCTTCTGGCGCGCCAGGAAGTCCTTGGTAAAGGCCTTGGAGCCTTCCAGCTGGGCGGCACCGGCACTGGGTCCGAAGATGCGCAGGCCGCGCTCTTCGAACCTGTCCACCACGCCGGCCACCAGGGGGGCTTCCGGGCCAACGATGGTCAGGCCGACGTTGTTGTCGGCGGCAAAGTTGGCCAGACCCTCGAGGTCCATGACGTCGATATCGACGTTTTCCAGGCCCGGCTCCCGGGCTGTGCCGGCGTTGCCCGGCGCCACGAAAACCTTGTCCGCATCCGGAGACTGGGCAGCCTTCCAGGCCAGGGCATGCTCGCGTCCGCCACTGCCGATTACCAGAATGTTCATGAGCTTGTACCTTGTTAAGTCGGGGTCAGAAGAAGGCGTTCTTCAGACCCCAATTTCGATCCATCCCCCGGGGTCTGAACAGCCGTTCTGACCCCCTCTTCAAACCCGGGGTCAGATGAAAGCCTTCATCTGACCCCAACTTCAAAAAACTCAGTGCCGGAAATGACGCATGCCAGTAAACACCATGGCAATGCCATGCTCATTGGCCGCGTCAATCACTTCCTGGTCGCGCATGGAGCCGCCGGGCTGGATCACCGCGGTGATACCTGCCGCAGCAGCGGCGTCGATGCCGTCCCGGAACGGGAAAAATGCGTCCGAGGACATCACCGAGCCCGTCACCTCCAGGCCTTCATCCGCTGCCTTGATACCGGCGAT
>NZ_JAWLHI010000044.1:0-33752 GCF_041690455.1 Marinobacter sp. | reverse complement strand
CGCCGGCCTTCGGGACAGTCCCGACGAGGTGGAACAGATCGGTATTGCCCGGGCCTGGGATGAAATTCGCCAGGCCGACCGGATCCTGCTGATGGTGGACGCCACTACCACCGACAAGACCGAACCCCACGAAATCTGGCCGGACTTCATCGATCGGTTGCCCGCTAATGCGCCGGTGACGGTGATCCGTAACAAGGTGGACCTGTCCGGGGAAACGGTGGGCATTACCGCCGAACCCCACCAGGCGGCGCCGGTGATCCGGCTGGCCGCCAAGTCCGCCGAAGGGCTTGAGGTATTGCGGGATCATCTGAAGCAGTGCATGGGCTTCGTTACCACCACCGAGGGTGGCTTCCTGGCTCGTCGCCGACACCTGGATGCCCTGGAGCGGGCCAGGGACTCGCTGCTGCAGGGCCAGACCCAGCTGGAAGGCTATGGCGCCGGCGAACTGTTGGCGGAAGACCTGCGCGCAGCCCAGGATGCCCTGGGAGAAATCACGGGGCATCTGACACCGGATGAACTTCTGGGCAAGATATTCAGCAGCTTCTGTATCGGAAAATAGAGGAACTCATAAACAAAAAAGGGAAGCCTGACCATGGGCTTCCCTTTTTTCGTTCTGGCAAGGTTGCTCAGGCCTCAGCCGGTCTTGCGGACGTCCTCCTCCGTCACTGGCTGCAGCGCTTCGGTGTTGGTCCGGTTACCCAGGAAATCCGGCCGGGGCTTGTTGCCGCAATAGGGCTGTTCCAGCTGGTTTTCCACACTGTTGTAGACAAAGAACAGGTTGCTCCGCGGCCAGGGTGACATGTTGGCGTTGGAGGCGTGCAGGGTGTTGCACTCGAAAATGATCAGCGAGCCGGCCGCGCCGGTGGGGGCCTTGATGCCGAACTCATCGGCCATCCGCTTCAGGTCCCGGTCATTGGGTACGCCCAGCTCCTGCTTTTTAAGGGAGGACTGGTAGTTGTCTTCCGGAGTGCGGCCGACACAGGGCACGAAGGTCTTGTGGGAACCGGGGATCAGCATCAGTGGCCCGTTAAACGGGGTATTATCGGTCAGGGCGATGGAAAAACTGACGGCGCGCATGCGTGGCATGCCGTCCTCGGCGTGCCAGGTCTCGAAATCCGAGTGCCAGTCAAAACCCTTACCGTGGAAGCCCGGCTTGAAGTTGATGCGGGACTGGTGGATGTAGGCATCGCTGCCCAGCAGCTGACGCACCATGGCGAGGATCTTCGGGTCCCGGGTCAGGCGGTCAAAACGATCGGACAGCTCGTGGATACCGAAGATCGAGCGGATCTCCTGCTTGCCCGGCTCGGTGATAGTTCCCTCCGAGCGCAGGATGCTGTCGTCATCCTCATAGGCGCGCAGATCTTCACGGAATTTCTGTACCGTGGCCTGGTCAAGGAAATTGTTGATGGCCAGGAAACCGTCGCGCTCGTACTGGGCCAGTTCGGTTTCGCTCAAAGGACCGTTGGTACGGTCGTCTCCGGTGCTGTGGATAACCGGGTCCCGGCGTTCAAAGCACGGGGTGGGGCGTTCCAGGCGGGTTGGATAAAAGTCGTCAGAACGAGTTTCCATATTCGAACCTCCTTACTTTTATTCAGTAACTGAAATTTTCCTTTCACCTCATGAAGTTAATGGCTTTGGCATGGAAAGGCACCAGAAAGGTGGGGTTGCCTTTTCCGATTTCAAGGGCAAAAAAAATCCCGGGGCGGGGCACCCCGGGATCAAGAGTCATCGGCCGGATCAACCGGTGAAGGCCATATGATCGGAATCCAGCTGCATCAGGCTCCGGGTCGGGCTGAGCATGCTGGTGGCGTGGGCCTGGGCCCGGGGTAACAGGCGCTCGAAGTAGAATTCCGTGGTGGCCAGCTTGGCCTGATAGAATTCTTCCGAGTCCTCGCCCCCGTTATCCAGTTTATCCACAGCCACCACGGACTGGCGCAGCCACATGTAGGCCATGGTCACGTAGCCGCTGTACATCAGAAAATCGTTGGCGGCGGAACTCACCACATCGCGGTCCTTGCGTGCGGCCAGCATCACCCGCACCGTCAGCAGGTTCCACTGGGCGGTCAGCTTGAGCAGTTCGACGGCATACGGGCGCAGACGCTTGTCGGTCAGGTGCTTGCGGGCAAAATTGGCGACCTTCAGGGTGAATTCCCGGACCGCGCCGCCCTGGGTCATCAGCAGGACTTTCCGGCCCAGCAGGTCCAGGGCCTGGATGCCGGTGGTGCCCTCGTACAGGGTGGCGATGCGGGTATCGCGGACGATCTGTTCCATGCCGTGTTCCCGGATATAGCCGTGACCACCGAACACCTGCATGCCCAGGTTGGTGCATTCGTACCCCAGTTCGGTGAGGAAACCCTTCAGGATCGGAGTCAGGAAGCCGAGTTTGTCGTCGTAGGCCTCGGCTTTCTTGTCATCTCCCCGGGTGTGGGCCTCCACCATGTGGTCCGCCAGGCGGGCCGCGTAATAGAGCATGGCCCGGCCGCCCTCGGCGACCGCCTTCTGGGTCAGCAGCATGCGACGGACATCGGCGTGGTGGATGATGGCGTCGGCCACCTGCTCCGGTTCCTTCTTGCCGGACAGCGCCCGCATGGAACGGCGTTCTCTGGCATAGTCCAGGGCCCACTGATAGGACAGCTCGGCGGGGCCGACGCCCTGGATGGCGGTCCCGATCCGGGCTGTGTTCATGAATGTGAACATGCACTCCAGGCCCTGGTTCTCCGGGCCGATCAGGTAACCGGTAGCACCGTCGAAGTTCATGACACAGGTGGCGGAGGCCTTGATACCCATTTTCTTTTCCAGACTGCCACAGCTGACGCCGTTGCGCTCGCCGACACCACCGTCGGCGTCCGGCAGGAATTTGGGCACGATGAACAGGCTGATACCCCGGGTACCCTTGGGTGCATCGGGCAGTCTGGCCAGGACGATGTGGACAATGTTCTCGGTCAGGTCATGCTCACCGGAGGAAATGAAGATCTTGGTGCCGGTGATCCGGTAGCTGCCATCGCCGTGGGGTTCCGCCTTGGTCTTCACCTGGCCCAGGTCAGTACCGCACTGGGGTTCGGTCAGGCACATGGTGCCGCCCCAACGGCCCTCGGTCAGCGGCGTCAGGTAGGTCTGCTTCTGCGCCTCGCTGCCGTGCAGGTAGATGGTGTTCATCGCCCCCAGGGACAGACCGGGGTACATGGAGAATGACCAGTTGGCGGTGCCCATCATTTCCTGCTTGAGCAGACCCATGGACGCGGGCAGACCCTGGCCGCCGTATTCCTCGGGGGCGGACAGGCCCTGCCAGCCGCCCATCATGTACTGGTTGTAGGCTTCCTTGTACCCGTCGGGGGTAGTCACTTTGCCATTTTCCAGCTTGCAGCCTTCCTCGTCGCCGGACTGGTAGAGCGGGCTTAGGACTTCTTCACAGAACTTGCCACATTCGGCCAGGATGGCATCGACGATGTCCGGCGTGGCGTTTTCGCCGCTGGCCAGGGACGCATAGTGTTTCGGGTAATCGAACACTTCATTGAGCAGGAATTTCATGTCGCGCAGGGGCGCCTTGTAGACCGGCATAACGAAACCTCTGTACCTGTAATGGATTCGGGGGAGGGCGATGGGCCTCCGATGGTTTTTGTTTTACGGCATTCCCGGGGCGCTGCCATTGACGAAAAGCGCCGGCGGCTATGTCACCAAAGACAATTGGCTGAAATGACGATCTTCTGTTCAGCAGTGCAGCCGGTTTCTGATCGAACCCCGGCCGGGTTTCGTATGTTTCTGGCCAGCATTCGGATTTTTCTGCAACACGGGAGTGTAAAAGTCATGCAAAAGCGTTGGTTTCGGTCCCGGGGTACTGGCCCTGTCACACTGCTATGGTTATGTTTGAACGTGGTGCTCTTGTCCGGCTGTGCGTCCCCGTCGCTGGAGGACTACGCGGACCGCTCGCCGAAACTGGTCCCGGAACAGTTTTTTAGCGGCGAACTTTCTGCCCGTGGGGTGGTCAAGAATTTCTCGGGTGAGGTAATTCGTACGTTCGACGCCGATATCTCGGCATCCTGGGATGCCAACGGGATCGGTACCCTGGATGAAGTGTTCCGCTTCGATGACGGTGAGGTCCAGACCCGGGTCTGGACCCTGGAGCCCACCCCGGAGGGCTATCATGCCGATGCCGGTGACGTGGTTGAACCTGGCACCATGCGTTGGCAGGGCAACGCTATCCATATGAATTACGTACTCCGGGTTGCCTATGGCGATGGCACCATTGACGTGCGCATGGACGACTGGATGTACCTGATTACCCCGGATACGCTGATCAACCAGACCACCATGAGCAAGTGGGGGATCGATGTCGGGGAGATTGTATTGGTCATCCAGAAAAAATAACCGGGCGGGTACGCCGGATCATTAATCAACAGGCAGTCATACCATCATGTGGAAACAATGGGTCATCGCGCTGGTTCTCGTCGCCGTTGCTGTCGGCGGAGCCTGGGTCTACCGGACATACGACAGCGGCTCGGAACAGCAGGCCGGTGGTGAGCGTCCTGCCAGCGCCGTGAATACGGTGCGCCCGGAGCGCGATACGGTCAAGGATGTGGTCAAGACAGTGGGGAATCTCCAGGCGCTGAATGCTGTGGAACTGACCACCGAAGTCAGTGGCCGGGTCACTGAAATAAACCTGGCGGCCGGTCAGAAAGTGGCCGAAGGCGACCTGCTCCTGCGTCTCGATGACCGCCAGGCCCGGGCGGATCTCGCCGAGATTGAAGCCCGGCTGGCCGATGCCCGGCGGCAACTGGAGCGGGCCAATCGCCTGCGTTCGAATAACAGCATTTCCCAGTCCCAGGTGGATGAACTGAGAACGGCCGTCGACGTGGCCCTGGCCCAGCGTCAGGCCGCCCGGGTGCGGCTGGATAACCATCGGATCGAGGCACCGTTTTCCGGCGTGGTTGGTCTGAGCGATATCAGCATCGGTGCCTATGTCACGGCCGGAACCGCGATTACTACCCTGGATACCACCGAACGGATGGAGCTGAATTTCAGCATTCCTGAACGGTTCCTGGGGCAGGTGAGTGTGGGGCAGGAGGTCCGGGGGATATCGCCGGCCTACCCCGATCAGCCTTTTCGTGGCGAACTGGTGGAACTGGGTACCCGCATCAACGAGCTGAGCCGGAGCCTGCCGGTCCGGGCCCTGATTGATAACACCGACGGGCGGCTGCGCCCTGGCCAGTTCATGTCCGCCACCCTGACCCTGCAACAGCGGGAGGCCTTGGTCATCCCGGAACAGGCGGTGATGATCCGCGGTGATGAGCAGTATGTTTTTGTCGCCGAAGATGGAGCTGCAAAGCGGGTATCGGTGGAGCTTGGCTCTCGGATGCCCGGCATGGTCGAAGTGGTCAGCGGCGTAGAGCCTGAGGATGAAGTGATCGTCACCGGTCAGGATCGCCTGAGTTCTGGTGACCGTATCCGTGTGCTGGACGGCGAGAATGTTATCCCGGAAAACCGCTTCGTCAGCTCCGTGGAGTCCTGAGCCATGGTGCTGTCCGATATTTCCATCAAGCGTCCGGTCTTTGCCACGGTCCTGAGTCTGCTGATCGTGGTTTTCGGCCTTGCGGCCCTGTTCGAGTTACCGGTCCGGGAGTACCCGGACATTGATCCGCCGGTGGTGTCCATTTCCACCGATTACACCGGTGCCGCCGCCGAGGTGGTCGATACCCAGATCACCCAGGTGATCGAGGGGGCCATCAGTGGCATTGAGGGTATCCGCTCCATCGAGTCTTCCACCGAGCAGGGCGAATCCCGCACCAGCATTGAATTCGATATTTCCCGGGATGTGGATATCGCCGCCAACGACGTGCGCGATGCGGTCTCCCGGGTGGCCAATCAGCTGCCCGACGAGGCCGATGCCCCGGTTGTGCGCAAGGCCGATTCTGATGCCCGGCCGATGATGTGGATAACCTTGCGCAGTCAGGTCTGGGACAGTGCCGAGCTCAGCGATTTTGCCGACCGGGTGTTGGCGGACCGGTTATCGGTACTCGACGGGGTGGCGGATGTCCGCATCGGCGGCGAGCGCCGGTACGCCATCCGGGTCTGGCTCGATCGCGAGCGGCTGGCGGCCCGGAACATCACCGTGGCTGAAGTGGAGCGGGCGCTGCGGGCCAACAACGTGGAACTGCCCGCCGGCTCGGTGGATTCTTCCACCCGCAACTTCACGGTACGGGCCGAGGGCCGGTTATCCACAGTCGAACAATTTCGGGAACTGGTGATCCGGCGCAACGGCAACGACCTGTTACGCCTGGGTGAGGTGGCCAACGTCCAGATGGGGGTGGAGTCGGATGTCAGCCGGCTGCGCGCCAACGGCGAAACCGCCATTGGCATGGGCATCATCCGCCAATCCAAGGCCAACACCGTGGCGGTCTCGGATGGAGTTCGGGCCGAGCTGGACCGGATCCGGGAAACCCTGCCGCCGGAAGTCACCATCGCCGAGAGCTACGACGAATCCATCTTCATACGTGCTTCGATCAAGGAAGTAGTGATCACCCTGGCCATTGCCGTATCCCTGGTCATCCTGGTGATTTTCCTGTTCCTGCGCTCCTGGCGCGCAACCCTGATTCCGGCCGTGACCATTCCGGTGGCGGTGATCGGTGCCTTCATCGGCCTGGGCTTTCTCGGGTTCTCCATCAACGTGCTGACCCTGCTGGCGGTGATTCTGGCCATCGGTCTGGTGGTGGACGATGCGATCGTCATGCTGGAGAACATCCAGCGCCGGATTGATGAAGGCGAACCGCCCTTGCTCGCCGCCTATCGGGGAGCCAAACAGGTCGCTTTTGCCATTATTGCCACCACCCTGACCCTGGTGGCGGTGTTTGTGCCCATCTCGTTCATGGGTGGCAACGTCGGCCGGCTGTTTGCCGAGTTCGGCTTTACCCTTGCCGCAGCGGTGGTGTTCTCAAGCCTGGTGGCCCTGACCCTGGCGCCTATGCTCTGCTCCAAGTGGCTGCGTCACAGTCCCGAGAGCGCCGAGGGGCATCGGCTCTGGGCCGCCAGTGAAAAAGTCCTGAACGGCCTGACCCATGGCTACGAGCGGTTGCTTCGGTTTTCATTGAGCATGCCTGGCCTGCTGATCGGCCTCGGGGTTGCGGGGCTCGTGGTAGCAGCGGTGGTCTATCCGAAACTGCCCCAGGAGCTGGCGCCGACCGAGGACCGGGGTGTCATCATCATGCCCACCAGCGCGCCCCGGGGCTCGACCGTGGAATTCACCGACCATTACGTCCGCAAGGCCGAGGAAAAACTGCTGCCTTACCTGGATGACGGCATTGCCAATCGGCTGTTGTCGATCGTCGGTTTCCGGGACGAGGAAGACAATGCCTTCATGATCATGGGGCTGGTGCCGTGGGAACAGCGGGATATCAAACAGCAGCAGGTGACCAGCGAGATCCGCCAGAAGCTCAGTGACATCTCCGGGATCCGGACCGTGGCGGTCAACCCGCCGGGTCTGGGCCAACGGGGCTTCAGCCAACCGGTGGAGTTTGTGGTTGCCGGCCCGGATTACGAGTCGGTGCAAGCCTGGAGCGACGAGATTGTCGAGCGGGCCAAGGAGAATCCGAACCTGCTCAACCTGGAGACGGATTTCGAGCTGACCCGTCCGGAACTGCGGGTGAACATTGACCGGGAGCGGGCCGCGGACCTGGACATCACCGTCGAGGATGTCGGCCTGACCCTGCAGACCATGCTGGCGTCCCGCCAAGTCACCACTTACCTGGATCGGGGCCGGGAGTACGATGTCATCATCCAGGCGACAGAAGCCGATAGGGCAACGCCGGCCGACCTGGGTCAGATCTACCTGCGGCCGCGGGAGGGTGGCGACCTGATTCCGTTGCAGGCCCTGGTATCGGTGGAGGAAATTGGCGCCAACCCGGACCTGCGCCGGATTGACCGCCTGCCGGCGGTGGTAATCAGTGCTTCCCTGGCCGATGGTTATGATCTCGGCTCGGCGCTGACCTACCTGAACAATCTGGCTGTGGATAACCTGCCGCCGGAGGCCCGGGTCAGCTACAAGGGCCTGTCCCGGGAGTTCGAGGAATCCTCCAACGCCATCTACGTGACCTTCGGCCTGGCTTTCGTGATTGTATTCCTGGTACTGGCGGCCCAGTTCGAGAGCTGGATCCACCCGCTGATCATCATGCTGACGGTGCCGCTGGCGGTGACCGGGGCCCTGCTGGCGCTGTTCTGGTCGGGCATCAGCCTGAATATCTACAGCCAGATCGGCATCATCATGTTGCTCGGTTTGATGGCCAAGAACGGGATACTGATCGTGGAGTTTGCCAACCAGCTCCGGGACAAGGGCTATGAGGTCCGGGACGCGATCCTCGAGGGCGCCGTGCTGCGTTTCCGCCCGGTCCTGATGACCACCATCTCCACCGTGTTCGGTGCCGTACCGCTGGTGATTGCCACCGGTGCCGGCGCCGAGAGCCGGGCCGCCATCGGTATGGTGATCCTGGGCGGGTTGCTCTTCGCCACCACGCTCACCCTGTTCCTGATTCCGGTGCTCTATAACCTGCTGGCCCGGTTCGCCAAGTCCACCAATGCGGTGGAGGTGGAGCTCGAACGCCTGGCGGCTGGCCAGGCGGGAGGTACCGGGCTGGCGACGGCGCCTCAGAAGCGGGCGGATGATTTTTGATCCGCTACCGTGATTCGGCAGGTAACAAAATCAGCAGGGCGCAGCTCAGCACCATCAGGCCCGCCAGTCCGAGCAATACATAAAGGCCATCCATTGCGCTCAGTGCTGTAGCCATCAGGATAGGGGCGGATGCCTGGGCGAGCAGTATCGGTCGGGCCAGTACGCCCATACGCTCGCCATAGGCTTCAGCGCCGAAGATAGCCAATGGCAGGGTGCCACGGGCAATGGTCAGGATGCCGTTGCCCGCGCCGTAAACCGCCGCTGCGATGAAGGCGGTCAGGGGTTGGGAGATGCTGAACAGCACAACTCCGGTGAGGGCCAGCAAGGCTCCGGCCCGGGCTGACCAAACCGGGTGAAAGTCACGACCGAAGGTGAACTCCAGAACCCGGGCCGTAACCTGAGCGGGCCCGATGAGCATTCCGATCATGACCACGGTTGCGGTTTCCATACCCCTTTGGCGAAGCACTTCCAGCAAATGAACTGACAATCCTGTCATTACGAATGCCAGCAGGGTGAATGCCAAACAGATCTTCAGAAAACGAATGTCCCGGAAAAAACGGGTCCTTGCCTGGGGTCTATCACCCTGGAAGTTCCCACGGGTTATCTGTGATCCATGGTGGCTGGAGGAAGCGCCCGGAATTATCCACAGGTGCAGAGGTAGGCACAGCAACAGGTGAACCAGTGCCACAGCTTGTGCCCCCTGGCGCCAGCCCAGGGTTTCATCCAGTACCGTCAATAATGGCCAGCAGAGTGTGCTGGCAAATCCTCCCAGCAGGGTCACGCCGGTGATAGCACCTCTGGCATCCGACCCATAGTACCGGCCGAGTGTCGCAAAGGCGGCATCGTAAAGGCCCGCCGCCATCCCCACCCCGAGTACTGCCCAACTCATAAAAAAGATGGCCAGACTGGTCGACAGGCTCATCAGCCATAACCCGCAAGCAATCACCACCGAACTTGCGGCCATCACATAGCGACCCCCACGGTAATCGATCAATCGCCCGACCAGTGGTGAAAAGGAACCCGCCAACAACAGCCCCAGCGACAAGCCGGCAACCACCAGTGACAGCGACCAACCGGTCTCCCTGGCGATGGAATTGGCGAATACCGCCGGCAGGTAGAAGGTTGTTCCCCAGGCGATGATCTGGGTGGTACCCAGCCCTCCGACCAGAAGCAGTCGCCGGGACTGCAGCTGTGGCTTGGCCCTGAGACTTTCGATGGTCATGGCGGTGGCCCTGATCGCAAAGCGACCGAGTATAGAGTGGCGATAAGTCAGCCCTGTGACAGCGACCCCACCCATCGAAAATCTGCAATGGAAGGTTCAAGGAACCGTCATGTGATTGTCCCCCCGCTGCAACAATCCGAAATCAAGATGTCTACACAAGTTGATCAAAACCTGAGTCGTCCGGTGTGGTCTTTCGGTGCCGGCGTAACAACTGTTTGCAGACAAAAGAAGGAAGTGGAATGGACCCTGTCATTCACGTCCGTAGTCTGAGCAAGACGTTCGGAAAGAACGCAAAGGCTCTGAACAACATTGACCTGTCGGTCGCCAGTGGAGAAATGGTGGGGCTGATAGGCCCGTCCGGTTCCGGTAAATCCACCCTGCTGCGGCACATCACCGGGCTGGTTCGGGGCGATCAGGGTGATGGGAGTGTCCAGGTTCTCGGGCGCCCCATGCAATCAGGCGGCAAGCTGAGTGGGAATGTGCGGCGCACCCGGGCCCGTATCGGTTACATCTTCCAGCAGTTCAATCTGGTCAATCGCCTTACCGTCCTGGAAAACGTGCTTACCGGCACCCTCGGACGCATACCCGCGTGGCGTGGAACGCTGGGATATTTCAGGGAAGAGGAGAAGGCCCTTGCCATGGAGTCCCTGCGACGGGTGGGCATGGACCGTTTTGCCCATCAACGGGCTTCGTGCCTCTCCGGCGGTCAGCAGCAAAGAGTCGCAATTGCCCGCGCCCTCACCCAGCAGCCGGATGTCATTCTGGCGGATGAACCAATTGCCTCCCTGGACCCGGAATCGGCCCGCTGTGTCATGGATATTCTTGCCGATATAAACGAGCAGGATGGCAAGACCGTCGTGGTCACCCTTCATCAGGTGGATTACGCCCGCAATTACTGCAGTCGCATTCTCGCCCTGCGCCAGGGCGAAGTCCTGTTCGACGACAGGGCAACGGCTTTGACCCCAGCCCTGCTCAACCAGATTTATGGAACCACTTCGTTCAATGAAGAAAACCTGCCTGTGCCGCGCAACCGGGTTACCCGCCCGATAAGCGGCCTGGCGATGGCCCAGTAGTACTACTGGCCAGTGATATCAATCCAATCAGAGGAATAGTCATGATCAAGAAACTGATTCGCGGCATTACTGTCGCTGCGTCGGTGACCGTTGCCGCTGCCGGTGTCCAGGCAGAAGAAATGGACACCCTGAACTTTGGCATCATCTCTACCGAATCGTCGCAGAATCTGAAAAGTGTCTGGGAACCGTTCCTGGAAGACATGTCCGAGCAGCTGGATATGGAGGTGAAGGCTTTCTTCGCTCCCGACTATGCCGGGATTATCCAGGGAATGCGTTTCGACAAGGTCGATGTCGCCTGGTACGGCAACAAGTCTGCCATGGAAGCCGTGGATCGCGCGGGCGGTGAGATCTTTGCCCAGACTGTGGATGTCAGTGGTAACCCGGGTTACTGGTCTTTGCTGATTGCTCATCGGGACGATGAACGCCTGAATTCCGTGGACGACGTACTCTCCAACGCCTCCGAGCTGACCTTTGGCAATGGTGACCCCAACTCCACTTCCGGGTTCCTGGTACCTGGCTACTATGTCTTTGCCATGAATGGTGTGGATGCCAAGAGCGCCTTCAAGCGTACCCTCAACTCGAATCATGAAACCAACGCCCTGGCAGTGGCCAACAAACAGGTCGATGTTGCCACTTTCAATACCGAGAGCTTCGGTCGCCTGAAAGAAACCCAGCCGGAGAAGGCCGAACAGCTCAAGGTGATCTGGAAGTCACCGTTGATCCCTTCAGACCCCCTGGTATGGCGCAAGAACCTGCCTGAACAAACCAAGCAGCGGATTCGGGACTTCATCTTTGAATACGGCACAGAGGATGCTCGTGAAAAGGCCATTCTGGCGGATCTCCAGTGGGCACCTTTTAAGGAATCCAGCAATGACCAGCTGATCCCCATTCGCCAGCTGGCACTGTTCAAGGAGAAAGCCGCCCTGGAAAACGCTGGCAACCTGAGCTCTTCGGACAAGGACCGTTTGTCCGCTATCCAAAGCGAGCTGAAGGAGCTGGACCGCCGCGCGGCTCTGATCGAGAAGCAGCAGGCCGCTGCCGAATGAGATTGCGGGCAGGGGGCTTACACCCCCCTGCCGGATCCCGCGTTACCTGACTCTTCTGACTGATCCGGAAATTCTATGCAAACAGCATCCGCGCAACCTGAAATCACATCCATCCGACCGGGAAACAGCTGGATGAGGTTATTCGGCTGGGGCCTGTTCCTGGCAGCCTTGGCCTGGTCCTGGGAAGGGGCGGAGATGAACCCGCAGGCGATCTGGAGCGATGCCGACAACATGGCCACGTTCCTGGGAGATTTCTTCCCGCCGGATTTCAGTCAATGGCGCTACTACCTGACTGAAATGGTGATCACGGTACAGATTGCCATCTGGGGAACATTTCTTGCCATCGTGTTTGCCATTCCGTTCGCCATTCTTTCATCGGACAACCTGGTCCCCTGGTGGGTCTACCAGCCGGTGCGCCGACTGATGGATGCCAGTCGTGCGATCAACGAGATGGTATTTGCCATGTTGTTCGTCGTCGCTGTTGGATTAGGGCCTTTTGCCGGGGTCATGGCGTTGTTTGTGCACACCACGGGTGTATTGGCAAAGCTGTTCTCGGAGGCCGTGGAAGCGATCGATCCCGGGCCGGTGGAGGGTGTCCGGGCAACCGGTGCCACCGGCATCCAGGAAATCATCTTCGGTGTGATTCCCCAGGTACTGCCCTTGTGGATTTCCTATTCCCTGTATCGCTTCGAGTCCAACGTACGGTCTGCGACCGTGGTGGGCATGGTCGGTGCCGGGGGTATCGGAGTCATCCTGTGGGAAAGCATGCGCGGATTCATGTTCGCCCAGACCTGCGCTGTGATGATCGTGATCATTGTGGTGGTCACCGCATTGGATATCGCCTCCCAGTGGATCCGGAAACGGTTTATCTGAGCCGAATTGAACGTGATATGGCCCCGGAACCGGGGCCTTTCGCTCAAGCAAGTTGTCTAGACAAGTAAGGAAGAACATACATGGCCATCTACGAGGATGTGGCACGTGCCCTGGAAACGGAAATCCGGGAAAAATTCCGGAGCGGAGAGTACCTCCCCTCCGAGATCCAGCTGGCGCAGCGTTTTTCCATCAATCGTCATACCGTGCGCCGGGCCATCGATGAGTTGGTCCAGGCCGGTATGGTCTTGCGTCAGCAAGGTAAGGGCACCCTGGTACTGGAACATTCCCTGCAATACCAGATTGGCGCGAGGGGGCGTTTCAGTGAATCCGTGGAAGCCATGGGTCATCACTCGGAAGCCCGGATTATCGGCCGCTACTTTCACCGGGTGGATGAGCAGCTGGCGCAGAAAATGTGGGTGGAGCCGGGCACCGAAGTGTTCCAGATCGATACCCTGCGCCGTATCGACGGCAAGCCGGTCACACTGATCAGTCATTACCTCCCGAAGCACCATTTCCCGGATCTGGAACTGCAGTATCAGGGCGGCTCCCTGCACGCTCTGCTCGAGTCCCGTTATGGCTTGCAGCTGACGCGAAAACAGGGACTGATCTCCGCCGGTATGCCAACCCGGCAGGAATCCCTGCTGCTGCAGTACCCACGGAACATGCCGCTGCTGAAAATTCGTTCCAACAACCTCTGTACCCGTACCGGCGCATTGGTGGAGTACAGCGTGTCGCGCAGCCGGGCGGATTGCTTTGAATACAAGATTGAACCCAGACAGAACCCGAGAACGGAGGGAGATCCGTCGTCATGACCATCAATAACACAGCTTCATCGCAGGCCGGAATGGAGGCACGTCAACACTGGATGGGCGTGCTGGCACGAGCATCAGAGGAAAGCCTTGAGCAACGGCTGGAGGGGGTTGGCTGCCCGGATTATCGGCACGTGCGAGCACCGGAGATCGGTCTCGCCATGGTACGGGGCCGCACCGGCGGTACCGGCAATCCCTTCAATCTGGGCGAGATGACCATGAGCCGCTGTGTGGTCGAGTTGGCCGGTGGCACCCTGGGATTCGGCTATGTGCAAGGGCGTAGCCGGCGTCACGCAGAACTGGCTGCGGTTTTTGATGCCCTGTTGCAGCTGGATGACGGGCTTCAGAGAACCCTGATCGAGCCGCTCCATGCCCAATGGCTGGCGGCCCGACGGGAGCAATCCCGCAAGGCGGCGGCTACCCGAGTGAATTTCATGACCATGGTCCGGGGGGAATAAGCATGTCTACCACTGTTCAATCTCCGGCCGTCGTCGCTCTTGAAGGACTCTGTGATGGCTTCTCGGATGTCACTTACCAATCCCAGGAAGTGTTTCGTCAGGTTCTGGCGGCCATGGCTGAGCCGGGCACCCGACACGATCTGGCGCAACTCGCCGCCCCCGGCCCGCTGTCCCCGGCCGCTTACCAGGTCTGCCTGGCATTGCTGGATCAGGAAACGCCCGTGTGGCTGGAACCGGATCTGACCAGCGCTGCAGTCATCAACTCCCTGAGATTCCACTGTGGTTGTGGTATTGCCGCCCTTCCGGATCAGGCGCTGTTTGCCCTGGTCACCGCACAAGGTGGTTGTTCCCTGTCGGCATTCAATCAGGGCAGCTTCGAATATCCCGATAGGTCCGCCACGGTGATTGTCGAGGTGAATGCATTGGAGGAGGCCGGAGAACTGGTCCTGGAAGGGCCGGGGATCCCTCAGCAGAGGTGTGTCCACATTGCCGGGTTTGATACCGGCTGGCTGCAACAACTGGCTGACAACCAGGCAGGCTTCCCCTGTGGTGTGGATCTCATTCTGACTTGTGGCCGCCAGGTTATGGCGTTGCCGCGGACTACCAGGGTCAGCCTCGAAGGACAGGAGAAATAATCATGTACGTTGCAGTAAAAGGTGGCGAGAAAGCCATAGATGCTGCCCATCAGTGGCTGGCGGAGAGTCGTCGTGGCATACCGGAAACCGGTGAGTTGTCGGTGGCGCAGATCCGGAGTCAGCTTCGTCTGGCCGTGGATCGGGTCATGACAGAAGGCTCACTTTACGATCCGGAACTGGCGGCACTGGCTCTCAAGCAGGCCAGCGGCGATGTGGTGGAGGCGGTCTTCCTGGTGCGTGCCTATCGCAACACCCTGCCCAGATTCCTTTATTCCTGTCCCCTCGATACCGGCACTATGGCAATCCGGCGGCGCATATCCGCTACTTACAAGGATGTGCCCGGGGGCCAGGTGTTGGGGCCCACATACGATTACACCCACCGGCTGCTGGATTTCACCCTGTTGGCCAATGGCGAGGCGCCCCGGGGGCCGGAACCGGCGGAACAGCCTCTGGAACCCTGTCCGCGGGTACTGGAAATGCTCAACCGGGAGGGCATGATCGAGGGTCCGGATGGTGAAACCGGAGCGGCAGCTGCCGAGCGGGCGCCTGGTGATATCACCCGCGATCCACTCAGTTATCCGGCCAGCAGGGACGTAAGGCTTCAGGCGCTTGCCCGGGGTGATGAAGGCTTCCTGCTCGCGATGGGTTATTCCACCCAACGGGGGTATGGCCGCAATCATCCGTTTGCTGGCGAGATCCGGTACGGCGAAACGGCCGTGGAAATACTGCCGGAGGAGCTGGGCTTTCCGGTCGTTATCGGTGATATCGAAATTACCGAGTGCGACATGATCAACCAGTTCGGCGGTAATGAAACCGAAGCTCCCCGGTTCACCCGGGGATATGGGCTGGGGTTTGGCCAGTCCGAGCGCAAAGTCATGGCTATGGCCCTGGTAGACAGGGCACTGCGGTCGCGGGAGTTGGGAGAAGAGCAGGACACGCCGGCTCAGGACGAGGAGTTTGTTCTGTCCCATTGCGACAACCTGGACGCCTCGGGTTTTGTCTCGCATCTGAAACTGCCCCATTACGTGGATTTCCAGTCGGAACTGGTGCTGTTGCGACAGTTGCGACGGGAGTATTACCAGAAAGCCGACAAGGCGGGTGAAAAGCCAGACACCGCCGGCAGCGTATCGAGACAGGAGTCAGAAGCATGAATCTCCAGCAGGCACAGAGCAACGACACAGGCGGTTACAACTTTGCCTACCTGGACGAGCAGACCAAAAGGATGATCAGGCGGGGCCTGCTGAAGGCCGTAGCGATTCCCGGTTACCAGGTGCCATTCGGGGGCCGGGAAATGCCCTTGCCCTATGGCTGGGGTACGGGTGGTATGCAGGTTACCGCAACCGTTATCGGCCCGGATGACACCCTGAAGGTGATTGACCAGGGCGCCGACGACACCACCAATGCCATCAGTATCCGCCGTTTCTTCGCCCGGACCGCCGGGGTAAAAACCACGGAAGTCACCACCGAGGCAACGGTAATCCAGACCCGGCACCGGATTCCGGAAACGCCCCTGCGTTCGGGACAGATTCTGGTCTACCAGGTACCGATTCCGGAGCCCTTGCGTTTTATCGAGCCCCGTGAGGTTGAGACTCGGACCATGCATGCCCTGCAAGAGTATGGGGTGATGCATGTAAAACTCTACGAGGACATTGCCCGTCATGGCCATATCGCCACCACCTATGCCTATCCGGTGAAGGTGAACGGCCACTATGTGATGGATCCCTCCCCGATTCCCAAGTTCGACAACCCGAAGATGGACCAGTGTCCCGCCTTGCAGTTGTTCGGGGCTGGCCGGGAGAAACGCATCTACGCCATCCCGCCCTATACCCGGGTGCGCAGCCTGGATTTTGAGGACTACCCGTTTGAAATCCAGCGATGGGACGAAAGCTGCGAATTCTGCGGAGCCACTGACTCGTTTCTGGACGAGGTGATTACCGATGACGAGGGGGGGCGGATCTTCGTCTGTTCTGACACCGACTACTGCCGGCAACGGCAACAGCAAACCGCCGCCAACGAGGAGACATGCCCGTGATGCACGCTGAACAGACCCTGATGGAGGCGGCCACGCCACTGCTGCAGGTACAGGGAATCCGCAAGCTTTATGCCCCGGGCAAGGGCGTGGACGGGGTGGACTTTGATCTTTACCCGGGTGAGGTACTGGGGATTGTCGGGGAATCCGGTTCCGGCAAGACCACATTGCTGGGTTGTCTTTCCGGCTCACTCATTCCGGATCAGGGGCGGGTGTTATACCGCAACCGCGACGACCGGGAACTGGACCTCTACAACATTTCCGAAAGTGATCGCCGGGTGCTGCTGCGCACCGAGTGGGGCGTGGTGCACCAGCATGCGCGGGACGGATTGCGTATGGGTGTCAGTGCCGGTGCCAATATCGGTGAGCGCCTGATGGCCGTGGGTGGGCGCCACTATGGTCAGTTAAGGGAGGCCGGGGAGAACTGGCTGCGGGAGGTGGAGATTGATCCGGCCCGGATCAATGACACCCCGCGCACCTTCTCAGGCGGCATGCAGCAGCGATTGCAGATTGCCCGCAACCTGGTCACCGGACCCCGGTTGATTTTCATGGACGAGCCGACCGGTGGCCTTGATGTGTCGGTCCAGGCCCGTCTGCTGGATCTGTTGCGCAATCTGGTCATGGACCTGGGGCTGGCCGTGGTTCTGGTCACCCACGACCTGGCGGTGGCCCGGCTGCTTTCCCACCGGCTGATGGTGATGAAGCACGGGAAAGTGGTGGAACACGGCCTGACCGACCAGGTTCTGGATGATCCCCGCCACCCCTACACCCAGTTGCTGGTGTCCTCGGTGCTGGGTAACTGATCGGCGAACACAGAAAGAGAAACCTGAACATGAATGCAATGATCCGTGTAGACAATCTGTGCAAGGGCTTCACCCTGCACAACCAGGGAGGCGTGTCGTACCAGGTGCTGGACCAGGTCAGCTTCACGGTAGCCCGTGGCGAGTGTGTCGTGCTGGACGGGCCGTCCGGGTCAGGCAAGAGCACCCTGCTTCGTTCCCTGTATGCCAACTACAAGCCGGAGTCCGGCCGTGTCTGGGTCCGGCATAAGGGTTCCGAGGTCGATCTGGTCAGTGCCTTGCCCAGAGATGTGATCGACGTGCGCAAACACACCATTGGTTATGTCAGCCAGTTCCTTCGGGTAATTCCCCGGGTTTCGACCCTGGACGTGGTTATGGAGCCTGCACGTCGGCTCGGGGTCAGTCGTGAAGAAAGCCTGGCCCGGGCGCAGGACCTGCTGCGACGGCTGAACATTCCCGAGCGACTGTGGAGCCTGGCTCCGTCAACCTTCAGTGGTGGCGAGCAGCAACGGGTCAATATTGCCCGGGGCTTCGTGGTGGATTACCCGGTGCTACTGCTGGATGAACCTACCGCATCCCTGGATGCCGGCAACCGGGAGGTCGTGGTGGACCTGATTCGAAGTGCCCGGGACAGCGGCGCAGCAATTGTTGGCATTTTCCATGACGCCGACGTAAGGAACCGCGTCGCAGACCGGGCCATTGCACTGAGCGCCCGCAAGACACAAGCCATAGCAGAGGAGACACAGTCGTGAGCGTAACCGACCTGAAAGACGGCGTAATGGACGCCCACAGCCGCGTCGGGCCGAGCGGTTCCATGGTGTTGACCAACGCCAGAGTTGTGACAGAGAACGAACTGTTCAACGGGACGGTGCACATTCGCAACGGCATGATTGCCGATGTTGACCGGGGGCGCTCGCAGGTTCCCGGAGCACTGGATTGCGGTGCCTCGATACTGATACCGGGTATGGTGGAGTTGCACACAGATAACCTGGAAAAACACATTGCCCCCAGGCCTGGCGTCCTCTGGCCCTCCATACCGGCGGTCATCACCCACGATGCCCAGATTGTCGCCTCCGGAATCACCACGGTGTTTGATGCCATCTCGGTGGGGGATGTCGTCGCGGGGAGTACCCGCCTGAAGACACTGGAAACCATGGTGAATGCGTTGCAAGTCAGCAAGCGGGACAGAATGCTGAGGGCCGATCATTTTCTGCACCTGCGCTGCGAAGTCAGCCATCAGGGTGCCCTGGAGATGTTCCGTTCGCTGGTGGATCAACCCATGTTGCAACTGGTTTCGATCATGGATCATTCCCCCGGACAGAGGCAGTTTGTGAATCTGGACAAGTACCGTGAGTACTACATGGGCAAACATGGCATCAGTGCCGGGGAGATGGAGGAGTTTATCCGCACCCGGCAGGAAGACTCCCGTCGTTACAGTGACCGCTACCGGAAAGCCATTGCCGGGATCTGCCGGGAGAGGGGTATACCCATGGCGAGTCATGACGACGCCACCCCGGAACATGTGGAGGAATCCGCCGGTTTCGGCATGAGCATTGCTGAGTTTCCGACTACTCTGGAAGCCGCCAAAGCGTCGCACCAGCGGGGCATGATGGTAATGATGGGAGCCCCCAACGTGGTACGGGGCGGTTCCCATTCCGGCAATATCGCCGCTGCGACCCTCGCGCAGGAAGGGGTACTGGATATCCTGTCGTCCGACTACTATCCCGCGAGCATGCTGGACGCTGCGTTTCATCTCGCCCGGTTGGACACCAATGACTATGATCTGACCAGGGCCATTGCCACGGTCACCGCGGTCCCCGCCCGGTGCGCTGGCCTGGATGACCGGGGTTCCATAGCGGCCGGCAAACGGGCAGATCTGGTATTGGTAAGTGAATGCAAGCAGCAGCCTGTAATCGAATCGGTTTGGCGTGCCGGTAACCGGGTCTACTGACAGGAGTTTGAAGTGACCGGAAAATTATTTTACCTGATGGGACCATCCGGCTCCGGTAAGGACTCTCTGCTGCGAATGTGTCGGCACAGGCTGGCCGACCGTCCGTTGATGATTGCACACCGCTACATTACCCGGGAGCCGGACCCGGACGGGGAGAACCATGTTGCGCTTACCCAACAGGAATACAACAACCGCAGTGAGCGAGGCCTGTTCGCCATGGAATGGCAGGCCAATGGGCTGTGCTATGGCATAGGTATGGAGGTGGATCTGTGGTTGGCCCAGGGTTGTAATGTCCTCGTCAACGGGTCCCGGGCTTATATCGATCAGGCCCGGGAACACTATGGCTCGACCCTGGTACCGGTCCTGGTCCGGGTCAATCAGGATGTGCTCATGCAGCGCCTGTTGAACCGTGGCCGGGAAAGCCTGGCGGATATCGAACGTCGCATCCTTCGGGCTTCCCGGTTCGCCGGTCAGGTGCCGCCCGATACCCGGTTTGTAGATAATAATGGTGAACTTGAACGGGCCTTCAGGCAGTTGGCAGGCATTCTGAACGTAGAGGCTCCAAGGACCTTCGAGGGCATGATCCGTGGCGCTTGAGCTGGAATTTCTGGGTACCGGCGATGCACGGAGGGTACCGGTCTATGGCTGCCAATGCCGGGCTTGCGAACGGGCAAGGCTCGACCTGCGGTTATGCCGTCGCGCCTGCAGTGCCCTGATTCGTGGGGATGGTTATCAGATCATGCTGGACGCTGGCCGGACCGACCTGTGTGAATCCTTTGCTCCCGGCAGCTTTCAGGCGATCGTGCTGACCCACTATCACATGGACCACGTCATGGGCCTGTTCCACCTCCGCTGGGGAACGGGCCACACTGTGCCAGTTTATGGCCCGGACGATCCTGCTGGCTGTGACGATCTGTACAAGCATCCGGGCATCCTGAAGTTCCAACCGTCACTGGTTCCGTTCCAGGAATTTTCGATTGGTCCTTTCACCCTGACTCCTCTGCCGCTGAATCACTCGAAGCCAACGCTGGGTTACGGCATCGAGTATCAGGGCATTCATTTCGCCTACCTGACGGACACGGTTGGCTTGCCGGAACCGACACTGGACTGGCTCAAGCGACGCCCGTTGGCCCTGATGGTGCTCGATTGCAGCGTCCCGCCGAAACCGAATCCTCCGAGAAACCATAATGATCTGAATCTGGCGCTGGCGCTGGCTGAACAGATCGCACCGGAGAGAACCTTGCTGACTCATCTGGGCCACCAGCTGGATGAGTACCTTTACTCTGCCCCTGAGCTACCGGCCGGGGTCGAGGTGGCGTTCGATGGCATGGTGACACGCTTCTGATCCTGTCTTGGAAACGTCACCAACTGTACATGTTTTGTTCAAGCCTTTGTCACACCCCGCTTCGATACTGAACCCTCAATCACTTGTCTAGATCATTGCGGGGAACGGATTATGTTGAAGACCTGGTTACGCAACGCCAGCCTGGCTCTGGTGGTTTTTTTCTCAGCTTTACCCAGTGTTCATGCCGAAACCATCCGGCTGGCGGTTACGGATCTTGTAGGCCTGGAGGAGTTGCAAAGGGAGTTTGGCGAATTCCGGAGTGTGTTGTCCGAGGTCACCGGTTTTGACGTGGAGTTCCTGCCGGTGACCAACCGTACGGCAGCGGTCGAAGCGCTGCGTTTCGAAAAAGTGGATTTTGTGCTCACCGGTCCTGCGGAGTATGTGGTGATGCAGAAGCGCGCCAATGCCAAGGTGGTAGTGGGTTTCTCCCGTCCGGATTACTTCGCGGTGATTGTCGCCATGGCGGACAGCCCCTACCGCAGCGTTGCTGACCTTGAGGGTCAGAAGGTTGCAATGGGCAGCGTCGGTTCTACTTCCAAGCACCTGGGTCCGATCCAGGCACTGGCCGATGCTGGTGTCGACCCTCTTGAGGACATGGACGTAATCCATACCAAAGTGCCGGTCATGTGGGAATCCCTGAAGCGGGGCGATGTTGCGGCCATTGGTATGAACCATCTCAACTTCCTCACTCTGCGCGAAAATGAAATGCGCTCCGGCGGCATGCAGCCCGGCGCTTTCCGGGTTATCGCTCGCGGACCGGACCTGCCCAACGATTTGCTCATGGCCGGACAACACGTGGATCAGGAAGCCGTTGAACGGGTTCGCGACGCTATCGTCGAGAACTCCGACGCCCTGGTTGGTGCCATCCTCACAGGTGAGGACAACCGGAAATACACGGGCATGCGCTTCATCCGCAGCATTCAGGACAGCGACTATAACTATGTCCGCTCCATGTATGCGACAGCAGGATTCCCGGAGTACTCAGACTTCATTGGCGACTGATGATCGGACAGGGGCGGCCACGGGCCGCCCCTGTCTCTTCCGGAGAGAGAACGATGACAAGTCTCGTACAGTCAGCCGTGGCTCCGACCAGCGCGGCGGAATCAATAGTTACCCATTCATTGCAGGTCCGTAGTCTGGCCAAGCGCTATCAGGGAGGTACCACCCCGGTTTTCCAGGGCGTCAGCTTCGATGTCCGCCAGGGACAATCGGTTGCACTTATCGGAGCGAATGGAGCCGGCAAAAGTACGTTATTACGGTGTTGCGTTCGTCTGATTGAGCCTGATGAAGGTGACATTGTCCTGGCCGGCGAACGTTTATCGGCCAAACATGGAAGGGAACTGAGAAAGGCCCGTAACGGGGTAGGTTTTGTGTTTCAGAAGCATTGCCTGGTCCCCAGGCTGTCGGTACTGAGCAATGTGCTCCATGGCAACCTTGCCCGGAAGACCGGGCCGCGTAACTGGTTACAAGGGTTATCCTGCCGGCAGGACCGGGAACAGGCCATGGAGTGCCTGGATATGGTCGGACTGAGCGATCTGGCCCACAAACGCTGTGACCAGCTATCCGGCGGCCAGTCCCAGCGGGTGGCTATTGCCCGGGCGCTGATGCAGGAGCCCAGGATGCTGCTGGCCGATGAGCCCACGGCCAGTCTGGATCCACAGTCCGGTGCCGCCATCATGGAGCTCTTCGCCAGGTTGTCCCGGTCCCAGGGCCTGACCCTGTTGTTCGTGTCACACCAGATCGAGCATGCCCTCCATTACGCCGACCGGATCCTGGGACTGCGTGACCATCAACTGATGCTCGACAGTGCCACCGCCACCGAGAGTCTGGCGAGTTTGCGAGGTTTCTATGTCTGATTATCCCGATGGCGTGCGGCTTGATCGTCATCTGCCCCCTCGCTTTGACAGCCCCTCGTGGCTGGGTACGGGGCTGTTCGCCCTGTTTCTCGGTTTCTTCCTGTGGTCCCTCGCCGGGGTCGGCCTGTCGGTGCCCGAACTTCTCAGGGGGCTACCCAACATGGCCAACGTTGCCGGAGAAATGATTCCTCCGGCCAGCGATCGGATCGGGCCCGTGGCTCATGCCATTCTGGTGACCTTCCAGATGGCTCTGGTCGGAACGGTGATCGGTGTTCTGCTCAGTGTGCCGATGGCCTTACTCGCCGCTCGAAATACATCTCCCCATCCGGCGGTGAGGCATGTGGTTCGTTCCATCATCAGCTTCTTCCGCACGGTGCCGGATCTGGCCTGGGCCTTGTTTTTCGTAGTGTCCGTGGGTCTGGGTACCTTTGCCGGCACCCTTACCATCGTTGTCGATACCATCGGATTCTGTGCCCGTTTCTTCGCGGAGGCAATGGAAGAGGTGGATCCGGGGCCTTCCGAGGCGCTGGCGTCCATCGGGGCAAGCCCGCTGGATCGGATTGCCGTTGTCCTGTTTCCGGGCGCAATGCCGAGCATGATCAACACCAGTTTGTTTTCCCTCGAAAAGGCGGTTCGGTCCTCGGTCGTGCTCGGGCTGGTAGGCGCTGGCGGTATAGGTGCTGAGCTGGCGGTATCCATGGAAATGTTCCGCTACGACCAGGCTGCCACCATCATCCTGATGATCTTTGTCCTGGTTTTTACCGTGGAGCAACTGTCGTCGCGGTTTCGGGCGCGCCTGATGCATCAACCCCACTAACCCTGTTTATCCGGATTTGGAGAAACCTATGGAACCAAACCTATCGGTCGTGTCGGAGCCGGGCGGCGATCTTCTGATTGATCGAGTTTCTGTACTTACGACGCGCGGCTGGCTACACGACAGTCGCGTGCAATTGTCCCGGGGTAAAATTGTCGCCATTGGCGCGGACGCGGATAGCCGTTGTAAGCAACAGATGGATGGCGAGGGTGGTTTTCTGGTTCCGGGCATCATCGATCTGCATGGCGATGCCTTTGAGCGCCACATCACACCCCGGACAGGGACTCTTTTCCCGCTGGAGCTTGCCCTTGCGGCCAATGATGCCAGCCTGGTAGCCAACGGCATCACCACCTTCTTCTACAGCATCACCGACGGTTTTGAACCCGGCCCAAGAAGTCGGGCAACAGTCCGGGACATTCTGAGGACCCTCGAGGCCCTGGGGCCGGACTTCGGGTGTCAGGCCAGGGTTCATATCCGGCATGAGAAGGTCAATACCGACGATCACGAGGAGTTGCTGGACTGGATCGAGCAGGGGAGGGTGCACCTTTTGTCTCTCAACGACCATCTGCCCAGGCTTGATGATCCGGTTGCCAAGGAGCGCTACCTGTCAGGCCTCCGGCGGCGGGTGTCGATGGAAGAGAGTGAAACCGAAGGTTTCCTGGAGCGATTGCAGGATCTCAGAGCCCTTGGGGAACAACAGATCCGGGAGCTGGCCCACGCCGCACATCGTTCCGGGGTCAGCCTGGCTTCCCATGATGACCATGGCCCGGATGACGTGACACTCAATTGTTCGCTGGGCACCGTGATCGCCGAGTTCCCGATGGATGCCTTTACTGCCCGATTGAGTCAGGAAGCGGGTATTCAGGTATTGATGGGGGCACCGAACCTGGTTCGTGGAGGGTCCCATGTCGGGGCAATCAGTGTTCGGGATGCCATCGCTGAGAACCTGGTCAGCATTTTGTGCAGTGACTATCACTATCCGAGTCTTTTTCACGCCCCCTTCATAATTGCGGAACTGGGATTGTTGCCCTTCGAGGAGGCCTGGAAAATGGTCAGCGAGCATCCCGCAAAGGCGGCAGGGCTCGGTGATTGCAAGGGGCAGGTGGCCCCAGGCTATGATGCGGACCTGGTGTTGATGAAAGATCTGAGCGGCCTTCCGCTCGCCATCAAGGCAACAATTGTGTCCGGGGTACCGGTATTCCGCCGCTAGGCAACACAGGCCTGCTTTTCCATTCGGCGTTCGGGTTACAAGCCGGAGAGGGAAAGCAGGTGTCCGTCAGTGTTTTTCCAGCTGTCACGGGTAACTCCAGAGAATTCTGTGGAAAAATAAATGGACAAACCGCGGATAACCTCTGGATTCATTTTGTCGATTCTAATTAAAACAATAAGTTAAAGTGATTTTTAGGCCTAGCGGCAAGCCCCTGAATCTGTGGATAACTTTTTGAAAACTTTTCTGAGAAGAGTCTTCCAAGCCACTGAAAAAGCAAAAATTTCGGTTATTACTTATACAGATTCGGGGTTATTTCGGGGGTTATCAACAAGTGCTCCTGCACGGTGACTTTCAAGTGTCGCCGACTCTGGTTAAAATTTGCACATCCTGACTGCATTTTCCACGACGAGGCGTTATACTCGCCGCCCTGTTTTTATCCCCCGATTTCCGAGGTGAAGAGTGGAGTTTCCGACCCGTTTCGATGTCATTGTCATTGGTGGTGGCCACGCCGGTACCGAAGCCGCGCTGGCCGCAGCGCGCATGGGTTCGCAAACCCTGCTGCTGACCCACAACATTGAGACCCTGGGCCAGATGTCCTGTAACCCGGCCATCGGCGGGATCGGCAAGAGTCACCTGGTCAAGGAAATCGACGCCCTGGGTGGCGCCATGGCCCGTGCCACCGACCAGGCCGGTATCCAGTTCCGGGTACTGAACAGCCGCAAGGGTCCGGCGGTGCGCGCCACCCGCGCCCAGGCCGACCGGGTGCTGTACAAGGCGGCGATCCGCCATGTGCTGGAAAACCAGCCCAACTTGACCCTGTTCCAGCAGGCGGCGGACGACCTGGTTGTGGAAAACGATCAGGTGGTGGGTGTGGTGACCCAGACCGGTATCCGCTTCAACGCTAAAACCGTGGTTTTGACCACCGGTACCTTCCTGGGCGGTGTTATCCACATCGGCATGCAGCACCACTCCGGCGGCCGCGCCGGGGATGCGCCGGCCAATGCCCTGGCCAAACGCCTGCGCGAACTGCCGTTCAACGTCGGCCGCCTGAAAACCGGCACCCCGCCCCGGATCGATGCCCGCTCTGTGGATTTCTCGGTGATGGACAAGCAATGGGGCGACAACCCGACCCCGGTGATGTCCTTCATCGGCAGCCGGGACGAGCACCCCGAGCAGGTCTGTTGTTACGTGACCCGCACCACGGAGCAGACCCACGACATCATCCGCAGCGGTTTTGACCGCTCGCCGATGTTTGCCGGCAGCATCGAGGGCGTGGGCCCGCGCTACTGCCCGTCCATCGAGGACAAGGTGAACCGGTTTGCCGACAAGGATTCGCACCAGATCTTCGTGGAGCCCGAAGGCCTGACCACCAACGAACTGTATCCGAACGGCATTTCCACCAGCCTGCCGTTTGATATCCAGCTGGCGGCGGTGCGTTCGATTCCCGGTTTCGAGAACGCCCACATCACCCGGCCGGGCTATGCCATCGAATACGATTACCTGAACCCGCAGGACCTGCGCCATACCCTGGAAACCAAGTTCATCCAGGGCCTGTACTTTGCGGGCCAGATCAACGGCACCACCGGTTACGAAGAAGCCGGTGCCCAGGGGCTGCTGGCGGGCATCAATGCGTCCCTGCGTGCCCAGGAGAAGGACGAATGGTATCCACGCCGGGATGAAGCCTATCTCGGCGTACTGGTGGACGATCTGATCACCATGGGCACCAACGAGCCCTATCGCATGTTCACCAGCCGTGCCGAATACCGGCTGATCCTGCGGGAAGACAACGCCGACCTGCGCCTGACCGAGACCGGCCGCAAGCTGGGGCTGGTGGACGATGAGCGCTGGCAGAAGTTCAACGACAAGCGGGAAGGCATCACCAAAGAACGCAGCCGGCTGGAATCCACCCGGATCCACCCGAACACCGAGGCTGGCGAGCGCGCCAATGGTTTCCTGAAACAGCCCATGGCCCGGGACCAGTCCCTGGCGGAACTGTTGCGTCGCCCTGAGATTGCCTACGACCAGATTGCCGAGATTGGCGGCGAGCGCGCTGATGATCCGAACGTGGCGGACCAGGTGGAAATCGAGATCAAGTACGAGGGCTACATCTCCCGCCAGGCGGACGAGATCGAACGCCTGCGCAAGAACGAGAATACCCTGCTGCCCATCGATCTGGACTACGACGTGATCGGCGGCCTGTCCAACGAGATCAAGCAGAAGCTCAAGGACGTGCGGCCGGAGACCGTGGCCCAGGCCTCCCGTATCCAGGGCGTCACTCCGGCGGCGGTGAGCCAGATCCTGGTGCACCTGAAAAAGCGGGATCTGCTGCGCAAGCAGAGCGCCTGAGCCTGGCCCATGACGCAAGCACTCTGGCAACGCCAGCTCCGGGACGGGCTGGCCGAGATGAACCTGTCCCTGACCGACGGCCAGCAGCAACAGTTGTTGGCCTTTCTGGCTTTGCTCAACAAGTGGAACAAGGCGTATAACCTCACCGCCGTGCGCGACGAACGGGTGATGGTCTCGCGGCAGCTGCTGGACAGCCTGAGCATCCTGCCATGGGTCACCACGGATCACCTGCTCGATGTCGGTGCCGGCGGCGGTCTGCCGGGCATTCCCCTGGCCATCGCCCTGCCGCAAAAGCGTTTCACCCTGCTCGACAGCAATGGCAAGAAGACCCGCTTCCTGAACCAGTGTGTGCTGGAACTGGGGCTGGGCAACGTGGACGTGATCCATGGCCGGGCCGAGGACTGCCAGCCCGATCAGCCGTTCACCCAGATCAGCAGCCGTGCCTTCACGGCTCTGGAAAATCTGGTGACCTGGTGTGGATCGCTGCTGGACAATGAGGGCGAGTTCCTTGCCATGAAAGGCCAGTTTCCGGATGATGAGGTAGCTGCCCTTCCGGCCGGCTGGCAGGTAAAATCCAGCCATTCCCTGAAGGTTCCCGGCGCAGATGGCGAGCGGCATTTGCTGGTCGTTGCCCGGGCTGAGCATTCCCGGTAACCCGCAACAGGAGGCAAAACATGGCGCGCGTGATTGCAGTGACCAATCAGAAAGGCGGTGTGGGCAAGACCACCACCTGCGTCAACCTGGCTGCCTCCCTGGCTGCAACCAAGCGGCGGGTGTTGCTGGTGGATATGGATCCGCAGGGCAACGCCACCATGGGCAGCGGTGTGGACAAGAACGCCCTGGAGTTGTCCGGTTATGACGTCCTGACCAAGCGCGCGACGCCGGCGGACGTGATCGTCACCGTGGAAAACGGCAGTTTCGATCTGCTGCCGGCGAACGGCGACCTGACTGCGGCGGAAGTGGAGCTGATGAACGAGATCGGCCGGGAACACCGCCTGCGCCTGTCCCTGAACAGCATCCGGGACAGTTACGATTACATCCTGATTGACTGCCCGCCGTCCCTGAACCTGCTCACCGTCAATGCGTTGTCGGCGGCGGATTCGGTGCTGATTCCCATGCAGTGCGAGTATTATGCCCTGGAGGGCCTGGCGGCGCTGATGAACACGGTGGAGCAGATCCAGGAAACCGTGAATCCCAACCTGGAGATCGAGGGTCTGTTGCGCACCATGTACGATCCGCGCAACAGTTTGACGCTCGATGTGTCCGCCCAGCTGGCGGAATTCTTCGGTGACAAGGTCTACCGTGCCGTGATCCCCCGCAACGTCCGGCTGGCGGAAGCGCCCAGCTACGGGCTGCCAGCCCTGAAGTACGATCGTGCCTCCAAGGGCGCCGTGGCCTACCTGGCCCTGGCCGGTGAAATGGTCCGCCGCCACGGTTCGAAAAAGACATCCGAGCCGGTTGCGGTGTAACATACCGGGCCGTTGGTACACGACACACAACGCTTTTCAACGGGAAGAATGACAGACACCATGGCGGCGAAGAAACGAGGATTGGGTGAGCGTGGACTGGGAGCCCTGCTGCAGGGTTCAAAGGTCAACCTTAACCAGGAGGTGAAGGACCACGACGGCGAGCTGCGCGAGATCCCGATCGATCTGGTTCAGCGTGGCCGCTACCAGCCCCGCCGGGACATGGATCCGGCCGCGCTGCAGGAACTGGCTGACTCTATCCGCCAACAGGGGGTGATGCAGCCGGTGGTGGTCCGTCCCATTGCCGAGGGCCGCTTCGAGCTGATTGCCGGTGAGCGTCGCTGGCGCGCGGCCCAGATTGCCGAACTCGACAGCCTTCCCGCCATCATCCGCGATGTACCCGATGAAGCCGCCATCGCCATGGCGCTGATCGAGAACATCCAGCGCGAAAACCTCAACCCTATCGAGGAAGCCTTTGCCCTGCAGCGCCTGCAGGACGAGTTCGGACTGACTCAGGCCCAGGTGGCGGAGGCCGTGGGTAAATCCCGGACCACCATCACCAACCTGCTGCGACTGATCGGCCTGACCGAGGATGTCCGGCTGATGCTCGAACACGGTGACCTGGAAATGGGCCATGGCCGGGCCATGCTGACTCTGCCCCCGGAACTGCAGATGCAGGTGGCCCGCCAGGTGGTGGCCAAGTCCCTGTCGGTCCGCCAGACCGAAGCGCTGGTGCGCCGGGTCCAGCAACAGTCGCCCGAGGGCAAGTCGAAAGACAGGGGCGCCATTGACCCCAACATCCGCGCCCTTCAGGACGACCTGGCCGAGCGCCTCGGTGCTCGTGTTTCTATCAGTCATGGTCAGCGCGGCAAGGGCAAACTGGTGATTGAGTACAGTTCCCTGGATGAGCTAGATGGCATTCTGGGCCATATCAAGTAGCCGGAAATTTTTCCCACTCTTTTAGACCCCCTACGAAAGTCCGTATCGGCTCTTTTACACAACATGTAGTGTTCAATTATTGATCCTGCACCTATTTGTGTCCGGAGGCCGACAACGCCGCTGATTTCGGGCAATCCGGGCCTGCGCAGCGCGGTCGGATTTGTTGATTCGTGCACATTGAACACATATAATCTGCCGCGCTTGTATCGGTGTATTTGTTTATTTTTTAGACCGCATCGAGTCGAAAACACCGAATTCCCGGGAAAAACATGACGAAGGCAACCCCGAGCGGCATCCGCCGCCCGCCCATCGCACGATGGTTTTTGATTGAGAGTGTGATTCTTGTCGTCGTCAGCCTGGCCTTTTTGTTACGCAGCCAGGTCGCAGGTTATTCAGCGCTACTGGGTGGTCTTATTTTTCTGCTGCCCCATGGTTACTTTGCGCTAAAGGCATTCCGCTACTCCGGCGCGCGGTCTGCCAAGAAGATCATGAGTTCTTTTTACCAGGGTGAGGCCGGCAAGCTCATCCTGTGCGCCATCCTCTTCACGATGGTGTTCAAATGGATTCAGCCGCTTGATATAGCGGCACTTTTTTTAACATTTGCGATCATGCTGGTCACCAACTGGTTGACACCGCTTCTGGCGGGCAGCAATACGCAGCAAAGCTAACTGGACCTGGGAACCCGTTATGGCAGGAAGTGCATCCGAATATATACAGCATCACCTCCAGAACCTGACCTACGGAAAACTGCCGGCCGGATACGAGCGCGCCGACGGTTCCGTGGTTGAAGAAGCCACCTGGACAATGGCCCGTAACGGTCAGGAAGCCTCCGACATGGGCTTCTGGGCGTTGCACGTCGACTCTCTGGGCTGGGCCGTCGGTCTGGGTCTGATCTTCCTGATTCTGTTTCGCATGGCCGCCAAGCGCGCCACCTCCGATAAGCCCGGGGGGCTCCAGAACTTCGTAGAAGTGATGGTCGAGTTCGTGGACAACAGTGTGAAGGAGACCTTCCACGGCAAGAACAAGGTCATTGCACCTCTTTCCCTGACCATCTTCTGCTGGGTCTTCCTGATGAACCTGATGGATCTGGTGCCGGTGGACTGGGTACCCTATCTGTTCCACCTGATGGGTGTGGAGTACATGAAGATCGTACCGACCACGGACGTCAACGTGACTCTGGGCATGTCCCTGTCGGTGTTTGCGCTGATCATCTACTACAGCGTGAAGGTCAAGGGCGTGGGTGGCTTCCTGGGTGAACTGACCCTGCACCCCTTCTCATCCGACAACCTGTTCCTGAAGATACTTCTGGTCCCGGTCAACCTGTTGCTGGAAGGTGTGAGTCTGCTGGCCAAGCCGGTTTCACTGGCTCTGCGTCTGTTCGGTAACCTCTACGCCGGCGAGCTGATCTTTATCCTGATTGCACTGTTGCCGCTGTGGGCTCAGTGGACATTGTCTGTACCCTGGGCGATCTTCCACATTCTGATCATTACCCTGCAGGCATTTATCTTTATGATGTTGACGATCGTGTATCTGAGCATGGCTCACGAAGACAGTCACTGATCGGACACCATTGAACCGTAGTCTTAAACCCTAAACCCTTAAACTGAAAACCTAACTGAAACTGGGAGTTATCATGGAAACTGTAGTTGGAATGACCGCTATTGCTGTTGCACTGCTGATCGGCCTGGGTGCCCTGGGTACTGCAATCGGCTTTGGTATCCTCGGTGGCAAGTTCCTGGAAGGCGCCGCGCGTCAGCCGGAAATGACCCCGATGCTGCAGGTTAAAATGTTCATCGTTGCAGGTCTGCTGGACGCCGTAACCATGATCGGTGTTGGTATCGCGCTGTTCTTCACTTTCGCCAACCCGTTTGTCGGCCAGATCGCCGGTTAATCGAGTCGCCAGCCGGGGGCTTTACCCCGGTCAGATGATTCTTAACAAAACAGGCGAGAGGTGAAGACGTGAACATTAATTTGACGATGATTGGTCAAGCCATCGCGTTCTTTATCTTTGTCGTCTTCTGCATGAAGTATGTGTGGCCGCCAATCATGGCCGCACTGCAGGAGCGTCAAAAGAAGATCGCTGACGGCCTGGCTGCTTCAGACCGTGCTGCGCGCGATCTGGAACTGGCTCAGGAAAAGTCAGCTCAGGAACTGCGTGAAGCCAAGCAGCAAGCTGCGGCCCTGATTGAGCAGGCCAACAAGCGTGCGGCCCAGATTGTGGAAGCATCCAAGGATGACGCCCGCAAGGAAGGCCAGAAGCTGATTGAGCAGGCCAAGGCCGAAATTGAACAGGAGCGTAATCAGGCTCGTGACGCCCTGCGTGCAGAAATTGCCGCAATCGCTGTCGCCGGTGCTGAGAAGATCCTGGAAACCTCTGTCGATGCCTCCAAGCACAACGAGATGTTGGAAAAACTGGCGGCAGAACTTTAAACGGCGAGGTTCATCATGGCAGAACTGAGAACGCTGGCCCGTCCATACGCGAAAGCAGCATTTGCAGCCGCCCAGGAGCATAAAGAGCTGGCTGAGTGGTCCCAGGTGCTGACGATTGCCGGACAGGTCACCGCGAATGAAGACATTCGACAGCTTCTCGCGAATCCGGGTCTGGAGGAGCAGAAGAAAGCCGAGCTGATTCTGGAGGTCGTCGAAGACGGCGTCACCGAGCAGGTTCGCAATTTCTTCGCTGTACTGGCAGAAAACCGCCGGCTGACTCTTCTTCCTGAGATTGCAGCGCTCTTCAACACGTACCGGGCTGATCTGGAGCGCACTGTTGATATCGACGTCACCGCCGCATTCGAGCTGACGGACGAACAGCAACAGAAGCTCGCCCAGGCGCTCTCCGAAAAACTCGAGCGGAAAGTGTCACTCGCAGCGTCAACTGACAAGTCTCTGATTGGCGGTGTGATCATCCGCACCGGCGATATGGTCATCGACGCATCTGTACGCGGAAAGCTGAACAAGCTGGCCGACGCTCTGGGCTCCTGATTTCAGCACAAGGTTTGAGGATATTGGCATGCAGCAACTGAATCCATCCGAGATCAGTGACATCATCAAGAAGAGAATCGAGAAGCTCGATATCTCTTCCGAAGCAAAGAACGAAGGTACGATCCTGTCCGTTTCTGACGGTATCGTACTGATCCACGGTCTTGCCGACGTTATGTACGGTGAGATGATTGAATTCGCCAACGGCACTTTCGGCATGGCTCTGAACCTGGAGCGTGATTCCGTTGGTGCGGTTGTGCTGGGTGACTACGAAGATCTGGCCGAAGGTCAGAAGGTTCGTTGTACCGGCCGCATCCTGGAGGTTCCGGTAGGTCCGGAGCTGATGGGTCGTGTGGTTGACGCCCTGGGTAATCCGATCGACGGCAAGGGCGATCTGGGCACCGAGCTGACCTCCCCGGTCGAGAAGGTTGCACCCGGCGTTATCGCTCGTCAGTCCGTTGACGAGCCGGTCCAGACCGGTCTGAAAGCCATCGACACCATGGTGCCGATCGGTCGCGGTCAACGTGAGCTGATCATCGGTGACCGTCAGATCGGTAAGACTGCGGTTGCGATCGACGCGATCATCAACCAGAAAGAAACCGGCATCAAGTGTATCTACGTTGCCGTTGGCCAGAAGCAGTCTTCCATCGCCGCCGTTGTGCGCAAGCTGGAAGAGCACGGCGCCATGGACCACACCATCGTGGTTGCCGCCGGTGCCGCCGATCCTGCTTCCATGCAGTTCCTGGCTCCGTACGCCGGTACTTCCATGGGTGAATACTTCCGTGACCGTGGTCAGGACGCCCTGATCATTTACGACGACCTGTCCAAGCAGGCTGTGGCTTACCGCCAGATCTCCCTGCTGTTGCGTCGTCCGCCGGGCCGTGAAGCATACCCGGGTGACGTGTTCTACCTGCACTCTCGTCTGCTGGAGCGCGCTTCCCGCGTTAACGCTGACTACGTGGAGGAGTTCACCAACGGTGAAGTGAAAGGCAAGACCGGTTCCCTGACCGCACTGCCGATCATCGAGACCCAGGCCGGTGACGTTTCCGCATTCGTACCGACCAACGTGATCTCCATCACCGACGGCCAGATCTTCCTGGAAACCAACCTGTTCAACTCCGGTATCCGTCCGGCCATGAACGCCGGTATCTCCGTATCCCGGGTTGGTGGTTCCGCCCAGACCAAGATCATGAAGAAGCTCGGCGGTAACATCCGTCTGGCCCTGGCCCAGTATCGTGAACTGGC
>NZ_JAWLHI010000043.1:0-33781 GCF_041690455.1 Marinobacter sp. | reverse complement strand
AAAGAGCGCAGGGCAGTCCACCAGCCAGAGACTGACGGCGGTTCCGGGCAGCCGCGTGCGCCAAAGAGTAACGTGGTATTGGCCAATACTGAGCCTCGCCTTGCGCCGGCTGCCGGCGGTTCGCGCAGCTTCCAGTGCCGCCGGGTAGCCGGGCAACAGAATCTGGATATCACAGTCCTGCCGGCTCAGCGCCTCAGGCAGGCTGGCCGAGACATCCGCAAGCCCCCCGGTCTTGATCACCGGATAGACTTCGCTGGTAACAAAAAGCACCCGTTTCATGATTCCGGCCTGAGAACAACGGCTGCCAGAGGCGGCAGCGTGAGTTCGAGGGAGCAGGGCCGATCCATCCAGGCCACTTCACGGGCATCAAGGCCTAGGGGGTTGCCGACGTTACTCCCTCCGTAGTATTCCGAGTCCGAGTTCAGCACTTCCACCCAGCGTCCGCCGTAGGGAACGCCAATCCGGTAACCGTATCGGGGCACCGGGGTGAAATTGACCACCACCACCGTGACTTCATTCTCTCCGAGGCGCAGATAGCTGATGATCGACTGGGGCGAATCGTGGCAGTCGATCCATTCAAAGCCGTCACCATAATAATCACGGACATGGAGGGAGGGCTCCCGCCGGTAGAGTCCGTTCAGATCCTGCACGAGCTTCTGAATGCCCCGGTGCTCGGGGTATTGCAGGAGAAACCAGTCCAGTTCGCGGGATTCGCTCCATTCGCGCCGTTGGCCGAATTCTCCACCCATGAACAATAGCTTGGAGCCGGGGTAGGTGAACTGGAAGCTGAACAGCAGACGGAGATTGGCCCGCTGCTGCCAGTCGTCCCCGGGCATCTTGTTTAGCAGGCTCGCTTTGCCGTGGACCACTTCATCGTGGGACAGGGGCAGCATGAAGTTCTCAGAGAATGCATACAGCAGGCCGAACGTCAGTTTGTCGTGGTGGTACTGGCGGTAGACGGGATCCTGCTGCAGGTATTCCAACGAATCGTGCATCCAGCCCATGTTCCATTTCAGGTTGAACCCCAGCCCTCCGATTTCTGGTGGCCGGGTAACCCTTGGCCAGGAGGTGGATTCCTCTGCGATCACCAGCGTCCCGGGGAATCGGCTTTGGCAAGTCTGGTTCAGGCTTTTCAGGAATTCGATGGCTTCAAGGTTTTCATGCCCGCCATGAATGTTGGGCAGCCACTCGCCGGCGTTGCGGGAGTAGTTGAGATAAAGCATGGAAGCAACCGCATCTACCCTGAGGCCGTCGATGTGAAAAGTGTCCAGCCAGTACAGGGCACTGCCGATAAGGAAATTGCGGACTTCGTGGCGACCATAATTGTAGATCAGGGTCCCCCAGTCCTTGTGTTGTCCCCGTCGGGGGTCCTCGTGTTCGTAAAGAGCCGTGCCATCAAATCGTGCGAGGGCATGCTCATCTTCCGGAAAGTGACCGGGCACCCAGTCCAGGATGACGCCGATATCGTTGCGGTGGCATTGATCGACGAGGTAGCGGAGATCGTCGGGCGTACCGAAACGGCTGGTTGGAGCATAGTAACCCGTGGTCTGATAACCCCAGGATTCGTCCAGCGGGTGCTCGGTTACGGGCAGCAGTTCGATGTGGGTAAAACCCTGCTCGCGGACATAGGGAATCAGCTGGTCCGCCAGTTCCCGGTAGGTCAGCCAGCGCCCGGAGCCGTGGTGCTGCCAGGATGCGGCATGCACCTCGTAAACGGAGACAGGTGATTTCTGCCAGGCCCATTTGCTGCGCCGGGCCAGCCAGTCACCATCGCCCCAGCTGTAACTCCCGCGCTGGACCACCACGGCCGCATTGGACGGGCGCAGTTCGAAGTATTGGCCGTAGGGATCCGTTTTGAAAAGCTGTTTGCCGGACCGGGTGGTAATGGCGAACTTGTACTGGGTGCCGGCGCTGGTGCCCGGTATGAACACAGACCAGACGCCGGAGGCCCCATGAGCGGTCATGGGATGGTGCCCGGGCGTCCAGTTATTGAAGTCCCCGACCACGCTGACGGCAGAGGCATTGGGTGCCCAGACGGCGAACCGGACACCCTCTGTGCCGTTCCGGGTCTGGATATGGGCCCCCAGCACGTTGTATATATGCCAGTGGCGCCCTTCGCCGAAAAGATATAGGTCGTAATCACTCAGTGTAGGGCTTTCCATAGACCACGCATCTTCCTTACCGGTTTTCCGGGTATTGAACTCCTAAATATGGGGTCAAAGCATGACCTGTAACAATTCTACGTCATATTCCCGTGATAATGTTCTAATATTATTACGGCGGTAAGAAGACTGTCGATGTGCCGCAATGGCTCTCGGCAGTAAGCATCAAGCTACACGGTTTGCAGGGAAGGATTCATGCATACGGCCAAGCGTTTTGTCAGTCGCCTCACTCGCCAGACGCTCGCTCTGGTACTCGCCGGGGGACGCGGCTCCCGGCTTCACGATCTCACCAACTGGCGAGCCAAACCCGCTGTCCCCTTTGGCGGGAAATTCCGGATTATCGATTTTCCGCTGTCCAACTGCATCAATTCGGGCATAGGGCAGGTGGGCGTGATCACCCAGTATAAGTCCCATTCCCTGATCCGCCATATCCAGCGCGGATGGGGCTTTTTGCGGGGAGAACTCGATGAATTCGTCGAACTGTTGCCGGCACAGCAAAGAATCGAGACTTCCTGGTATGAGGGAACGGCGGACGCTGTGCTGCAGAATCTCGATATCATTCGCAGCCACCAGCCGGAGTATGTGCTGATCCTGGCAGGGGATCACGTCTACAAGATGGACTACGGCACCATGCTGGCTGCCCATGTCGAAAGCGAGGCGGACATCACGGTTGGTTGCATCGAGGTGCCGACCGAGGAAGCGTCTGCCTTTGGCGTGATGGATGTCGATGATGAGATGCGGGTCCGGGAGTTTGAGGAAAAGCCCGAGAAACCCCGGTCCATGCCCAATAATCCTGGCAAGACGTTGGCCTCCATGGGTATTTATGTATTCAGCACCCGGGTCCTGTTCGAGGAGCTCATCCGGGATCATCAGTTGCAGGGTGCGTCCTCCCACGATTTCGGCAAGGACATTATCCCGTCCGTGATCCGGCGTTTGCGGGTCATGGCGTTCCCCTTCCGGGACCCGCTGCAGAACGGCCCGGCCTATTGGCGCGACGTGGGCACTATCGATGCGTTGTGGCAGGCCAACCTGGAACTGATCGGAGTCAGCCCCGAACTGAACCTGTACGATTCCCATTGGCCGATCTGGACCTACCAGGAGCAGTTGCCGCCGGCCAAGTTCATCTTTAACGATGAAAACCGTCGCGGTACCGCAGTGGATTCAATGGTTGCCGGCGGCTGCATTGTCTCCGGCGCCATCGTGCGGCATTCATTGCTGTTTTCCCAGGTCAGGGTGCACTCGTTCAGCGAGGTGGCTGATTCGGTGATTTACCCCGACGTCGACATCGGGCGGCATTGCCGGATCCAGCGGGCCCTGATCGACCGTGGTTGCAAGATCCCGGAGGGTACCCACATCGGTTTTGATGAGGAGGAAGACCGCAAGCGTTTCCACGTTTCTCCCAAAGGCATTGTGCTGGTGACACCCGAGATGCTCGGGCAGGACTACCCCCATGGCCTCTGAAAAAAAGACACCGGTGGTGCTTTGCTGGCACATGCACCAGCCGGGGTACCAGGATCTGAAGACCGGCCAGTTCCTGTTTCCCTGGGTTTATCTACACGCGATCAAGGACTACAGCGACATGGCCGCACATCTGGAGGCTCATCCAGAGGCGCGGGCGGTAGTTAACTTCGCTCCGGTTTTGCTGGAGCAGATCGAAACCTACCTGGTCCAGATGGAGCGCTGGCGTCACGGAGCCGGATCCATTGGCGATTCGCTATTGGCAGCACTGGTTTCCGAATCACTGCCCGAAACCGGTAGCCCGGCATTTCAGGATCTTGTAAACAAGGCCCTGAGGGCCAATCCGGAACGGATTATCAAACGCTTCCCAGCCTATGCCCGCCTCGCCGATCTGGCCGAGTTCTACCGGTCCAAGCCGGAAATCCAGCGCTACATATCGCCATCCTTCCTGAGCGACCTGTTGGTCTGGTACCACCTGGGCTGGATGGGTGAGACAGTGCGTCAGCGCAACTCCTGTATCCAGAGCCTTCAGGAAAAAGGCGCCGGCTTCACCATGGACGACCGGACTGCATTACTGGATGTGATCTTCGAGGTGATGGCCGGAATCGGGCCCAGGTATCGGCACCTGGCAAAGACAGGGCAGGTTGAGCTTTCGGTCAGCCCCTACACTCATCCGATCCTGCCTCTGTTGCTGGACCTGGAGTCGGCCCGGGAAGCCATGCCGGACATTGCCTTGCCATCTCACGCCCACTACCCGGGCGGGGACTTACGGGCAAGTTGGCAGTTACAGCAGGCCAGGGAGACCTTCAGGCGTTTCTTCGAGATGGACCCGGTGGGGTGCTGGGCGTCGGAAGGCGGGCTGAGCCAGGCAACTCTGGACCAGCTCGGAAAACACGGGTTCCGATGGACGGCCAGCGGAGATTCCGTCATCCACAACAGCATGAACCTGGCCCGTGAAAACGGTGATCTGCCGGAGGTAGGGGGCATCCATCAGCCTTTCCGGTTCGGCGATAGCGATCTTACCGTCTTTTTCCGGGACGATGGCCTTTCCGACCTGATCGGATTTGCCTACGCGGACTGGCATGCCGAGGATGCGGTTAGTGACCTTGTGCATCATATGGAGAATATTGCAGGCCATGCCAAAGGCAAAACCAGGCCGGTAATATCCGTGATTCTGGATGGCGAGAATGCCTGGGAGTATTACCCGGAAAACGGCATACATTTCCTCGACCGGCTTTACACGGTCCTGGAAGATCACCCCCGACTGAGGTTGGCAACCTACAGTGAACTGCTTGATCAGCCGGTCGCCGAAGAACCGGTGCAGCTTCCCCACCTTGTGGCCGGAAGCTGGATCTATGGCACCTTTTCCACCTGGATCGGTGATCCGGACAAGAATCGCGCCTGGGACCTGTTGTGCGAGGTGAAAGTCCATTACGACCGGGTGATGGATAACGGCAGCCTGAATTCCGAGGAAAAACAGGCTGCACAGCATCAGCTCGCATTGTGTGAGGGATCTGACTGGTTCTGGTGGTTCGGGGATTATAATCCGGCGCAAATCGTTCAGGACTTCGAGCGCCTGTACCGCCGGCACCTGGTCAACCTGTATGAACGGATTGGTTATCCTGCACCGCCTTCTGTTTTCCAGCAACTGAGCCAGGGCGGGGGCGAACCGGCCCGCGGTGGTGCCATGCGGCCCGGCCATGACAAAGATGCTGAGGCGCCATGAGTACGGAGGACATATCACAACGTCTCTTCGAAGCACGTAGAGCCGGAGTTCTGCTTCACCCGACGGCACTTGAGGGGCAGTATGGCATCCTTGGTGCCAATGCCCGCCGATTCGTGGATTTCCTCGCAAAGAGCGGCCTGAGTGTCTGGCAGACCTTGCCGGTGGGGCCGACCCATAGCGACATGTCACCGTACCAATCACTATCGGCCCACGCGGGTAATCCCGACTTTATTGATCTGTCGGAGCTTGTCTCGCTTGGTCTGTTGCGGCACGACGAACTCGACCCTTCTGCGGACAGGAGCAAACGAGCGCTGGTAAAGCTGGCCGCGAAGCGTTTCTTCGACGGGGAAGGGCAGCTACGGCGCCGCGATTTCGAGAGTTTCTGCGCTGAACATGGTGACTGGCTTGAAGACTTCGCTATCTTCTGTGGCATTCGGGAAACGCTACCAGGCAGCAGTTGGCCCGACTGGCCTGCTCCGCTAAGGGACCGGCATCCCGAGGCTTTGGCGAAGTTTGTCCGGGAAAACGGGGAGTCGATCCAGTCCGTCCGATTCGAGCAGTTCCTGTTTCAGCACCAGTGGCAATCGCTGAGAGACTATGCTGCCGAGCGGGGTGTTCTGCTCTTTGGCGACATTCCGATCTTCGTGGCCCATGACAGCGCCGATGTCTGGGCGAATCGTCATCTTTTCAAACTTGACCGCGAGGGCAATCCAACTGTCGTTGCAGGCGTCCCGCCGGATTACTTTTCCTCGGAGGGCCAGCATTGGGGAAACCCGATTTACAACTGGGACGCCATGGCCGTAGACGGTTACCAGTGGTGGCTACAACGGCTGGAGAGCCAACGCCAGCTGTTCGACCTGATCCGGATCGACCACTTTCGTGGCCTGGAATCTTTCTGGGAGATTCCGGCCGCGACGCCGGAACCCCGGTTCGGCTATTGGGTCCCGGGCCCGGGCCGGAGATTTCTTGAGGCGTGCTTCGAACGTTTCCCGGGCTTGCCAATCGTTGCGGAAAACCTTGGCATCATCAGTGACGAGGTTGAGCAGTTGCGCCGGGAGTTCAGGCTTCCTGGAATGACTGTTATCCAGTTCGGGTTCGATGGCAGCCCGGATAACCCGCACCTGCTGCATCGCCACGAACCCGGCGATCTCGTATATACCGGCACCCACGACAACGATACCAGCTTGGGCTGGTACCAGAGCCTGGATGAGCACACCAGAAACTATGTGAACCGGTACCTTGGTAACGATGGCACCGACATGCCCTGGCCAATCGTGGATGCGGCCTTCCGGTCGGTCTGCTGGTTGGCCATGGTACCAATGCAGGATTTTCTGGAACTTGGCTCGGAAGCACGGTTCAACACACCGGGCACGATCCAGGGCAACTGGATCTGGCAGATGGAGGTGTCAAAGTGCACGGACGAACTTGCCGAAAAGATCCGGGAAACGATCTCGCAGCATGAACGAATCTGGTTTTAACTGGTCACATGTTGACCAACATCAACATCACGCCGGAAGTGTTGGTGTATAAAAAACAGACAACTCGATTAGCTCAAACCTGTTCAGGGAGGACCTAATGGAACACAGGCTCAGCAAACGCGTCCCCGGTAAACTTTCAATTCTGGTCTATAAACGTGGAATGCCCGTCGCCACGGGACAGGTCCGCAATGCCTCACGCAAAGGGGTTTTTGTTACCACAGATTTTGATGATGTGACTCTGAACCAGACCCTCGAACTTGAACTTTGCTACCCGGAAAAAACCGAGAAACCGCTTCGTAGACTCAAAGCCCAGGTTGTCAGGAAGTCGACCAAAGGGCTGGGGCTTGATTTTGATGGTGCGGAGAATGACGCTTCGGGTATCTCCAAGCTTCTCAACTGGCTGGCCAGCCACTACGCAATAATCAACTACGATTCTTCCCCGAAATATCGTGCCTAATGATTGATTCCTACGGAGTTTTTATGGACAGACTGAAAGGCAAGGTCGCTGTTATCACAGGCGGCTCACACGGAATTGGCGCAGCGGCAGTTACCAGGATGGCGGAGGAGGGCGCCTCCGTGGCGATCCTGGATTGCCTGGACGATGAAGGTAATGCCCTGGCCAAAAAACTCTCCGGCGAAGGTCACCAGGTTGCCTACTGGCATTGCGACGTTGGTGATGAGGAGAACGTGAAGACGGCCATTAACGAAGCGGCCGACAAGCTCGGCCATGTGGATGTGCTGGTCAACAACGCAGGGATTGCCGGCCCGAACAAGCCGACCCACGAACTGACCGAGGAGGAGTGGGACCTGGTCCAGAAGGTTAACGTGAAAGGCGTGTTCTTCTGTACCAAGCACGCGATCCCCCACATGAAAAAGGCCGGGCGCGGCAGCATCATCAATATGTCTTCCATTTACGGCCTGGTCAGTGCGCCGGATATACCTCCTTACCATGCTTCGAAAGGCGCGGTACGGCTGATGACCAAGACCGATGCCATGCTCTACGCACCGGACAACATCCGGGCGAACTCCATCCATCCCGGCTTTATCTGGACTCCGATGGTGGAAGGCCACCTGAAAACAACAGGCGATGACCTGGAGGCAGCCAAGGAGGCCACAGCGGCACTCCACCCCTTGGGGCATATGGGCGAACCGGATGATATTGCCTGGGGCATCGTATTCCTGGCTTCCGAAGAGTCCAAGTTCATGACCGGCAGCGAACTGGTGATAGACGGCGGATACACAGCACATTGACCATTTAAGCAATAAGCAGCGACAACGGGATTTGGACACCAATGACATTAGCGGCCTACAGGCCAAGGCAGTTGCCCGAGGCCCTGAGTGGTTTGTTCACCCTTGCCCTGGATCTGAGGTGGAGCTGGCACCATGGTAGTGATGTGCTTTGGCGCACCCTGGATCAGGAAACCTGGGACAGTACCCGGAATGCCTGGCTCGTGCTCAACAGTGCAGCGGGCGATCGCCTCGACGAGCTCAGCCGGGATCCGGACTTTCTGGCCCGGTACCGGGAGCAGATGGATGCCCACGAACGGTTCGTCCGTGCCAGAACCTGGTATTCCGAGGAGTGTGAGAATGAACTTGACCGTGGCATCGCCTTTTTCTGTATGGAATACGGTCTGAGCGAGTCACTGCCGCTATACAGTGGTGGGCTCGGGGTACTCGCTGGAGATTATCTGAAGGCGGCCAGCGATCTTGGTGTCCCCGTGACTGCTGTTGGACTGCTATATCAGCAGGGCTACTTCCGGCAGGGCATCAGTACCGATGGCGAGCAGCTGGAGTTCTACCCCTACAATGACCCTACCATGCTACCGGTATCGCCGTTGCGGGATCAGGATGATCAGTGGCTGCGGGTAATCCTGCCTTTGCCGGGCCGGGACGTGCGCCTGAGAGCCTGGGTCGGCCAGGTGGGGCATTGTGAGCTGTTGCTTCTGGACAGCAATGACCCCCGCAACGAACCCGGGGATCGGGGTATCACCAGTGAATTGTACAGTGGTGATCCGGAAAAACGGCTGCAACAGGAGATGGTCCTCGGCATTGGTGGCTGGCGTTTGCTGCGCGCCCTGGGCCGGGATCCGGTTGCCTGCCATATCAACGAAGGGCATTGCGCACTGGCCCTGGTTGAACGGGCTTTCGGATGGGCCAGTGACAACGAGCGCGATTTCGATACCGCCCGTACGGCAACCCGGGCAACCAACCTGTTCACCACCCATACCTCGGTGGCCGCCGGCTTCGACCGCTTTCCGAGGCGGCTGGTACAACTCTACCTGAGCCCCTGGCTGGCTGGACAGGATCTGACCGTGGACCAGTTGATGGACCTGGGCACCCACAACTCGGACCAGGACACGACCGGCGATCCGTTACTGAATATGGCCTGGCTTGCGCTCAACATGAGCGGGCGCGTCAACGGCGTCAGCAGGATTCACAGAAAAGTCTCCCAGACCATTCTTCAGGACTTCTTTCCCCGTTGGCCGGCAGATGACATACCGGTGGAATACGTTACCAACGGCATTCACACGCCCAGCTGGGATTCCGCCGAGTCTGATGAGCTGTGGACCCGCGCCTGTGGCAAGGATCGCTGGCGTCGCCCGATGGAAGCCAGTTGTCCAATGAGCGGGATTTCCGACCAGGACCTGTGGGACATGCGCCTCGCCCAGAGGAAACGCCTGATCCACTACCTGCGCCAGCGCCTGGCGAGTCAGCACTGTGAGCACAATCCGGGAAACGACCCCGCGTCGGCTTGCGGCCTGCTTCTGGACAACGAAACCCTGACCCTGGGCTTTGCCAGAAGGTTCACGGACTACAAGCGGCCAAACCTGCTATTGAACGACCCTGACCGGCTTCTGGCCCTGCTCAATCACCGGGATAAGCCGGTACAGATCGTGCTGGCCGGCAAGGCTCACCCTTATGACAAGTCCGGTAAGGAGCTGATCCGTCGTTGGAAGCAGTTTTCGAGATTGCCGGAAGCCGAGGGCAAGGTTGTGTTCATTGAGGATTATGACCTGGGCGTCGCGAGTCAGCTGGTCCAGGGTGTGGATGTCTGGCTCAATACCCCGCGCCATCCCTGGGAAGCCTGTGGTACCAGCGGCATGAAAGTGCTGGTGAATGGGGGGCTGAATCTGTCCCAGTTTGACGGTTGGTGGGCGGAGGCCTGGACCCCGGATGTGGGTTGGGCCATCAGGCCGGGTGCCACCTTCGAGGAACTCAGCCATACCAATGACCACGACGAATCCGATGCCCGGCAACTGTTCGATCTGCTGGAAAACCAGGTGGTTCCTGCGTTTTACCGGGTCGACCAGGAGGGCCGGCCGCGGGACTGGATCACGATGATCCGCGCCAGCATGGACCAGTTGACGCCACACTATTCCGCCAACCGGATGGTTCGGGAATACGTGGAGGATTTCTACCGGCCGATGGTTGCGCTGGGCAGGCAGCGGGATCCGGAAGCGGCACACGCCCTGGTCGAGGAATCCCGCGAGATCAATGCCCACTGGTCCCGACTCCGGTTTACCTCAATTGACGTTGAGGAACAGGATGGGCAGCAGACCTTCACGGTAGACGTCTATCTGGACGGAGTGCCGGCAGATCACCTCGGGGTTGAGCTGGTGGCGGAAGCCTCGGAATACGGTTCAAGGCAGGTTCATGTCATGAACCGCAAACAGGCCATGGAGGGATCGGCCCGGGGCTGGATCTACCAGTGTACTGTTCCGGCACGCCCGGAAGGCCACTACACACCCAGAATCCGGGTAAGGGATGATCGCCTGAACCTGCCCCTGGAGAACGCCTCGATTCTCTGGCTGCGTTAGGGTTCAGCCCCGCCAGAACGCCGGAGACAGGACAATAATTACACTGAGAATTTCAAGCCGGCCCATCAGCATCCCGACAGACAGGACCCACTTGGCCGCGTCCGGTAGCGGACCGAAATTACCCGCAGGCCCGATAATCTCGCCCAGGCCCGGACCGACATTGGTCAGGGAAGTGAGCGCACCGGACAAGGCGGTCACGAAATCCAGCTGCATGGCTGCCAGCGCGACGGTGATCAGAAGCAGGCACAGCAGGAATATGAAGGTGTAGGCGATCATCGAGGATATGATCTCGTCGCTTACCGCACGACCGTTGTAGTTCCGGGTCAGCACCGCCCTGGGGTGCAGCAGACGCATCAATTGTTCCCGAAGGATGATCAGGGACAACTGGAATCGGAAAATCTTCATGCCGCCGGCGGTTGAGCCGGAGCAGCCGCCGACAAACATCAGGAAAAAGAACAGGACGAACGCCAGCGGCCCCCAGGCACTGTAATCCTCGGAAGCATAACCGGTCGTGGTGACGACGGATGTTACGTTGAACAGCGTGGCGGCGTAATTGTGTATTGGATCGAACGGAACCGGCGAGACCCACCAGCGGTAAAGCGTCAGCAATGCCGGAACGATCAGCAGGATGGCCAGGAACATCCGCACCTGTTGGTCCCGGAATAACACACCGTGTTGGCCGTGCAATTCCCGTACGAACAGGAAAAAGGGCAGGCTGCCGATGATCATGAAGAGCGTGGCTTCCATGAGAATCAGGTCATTGAACTTGCCCATGGAAAGATCAGAGGTGGAGAATCCACCGGTCGCGATACTGGTCAGCCCGTGGTTGAAAGCATCGAACAGGCTCATGCCGGATGACCAGTAAGTCAGGACCGCAATCACCGAAAAGGTTACGTAGACGAACAGCAGGCCCCGGCTGAGGGTTTTCATCCTCGGCAGCGCCTTGTCAGTCCACTCGGAGGATTCGGTGGCGAACAGGCGCATGCCGCCCACCCGCAGGAACGGCAACACGGCAACGAACATGCCGATAATCCCGATACCGCCGATCCACTGGAGTATCGAGCGCCAGAGCAGCAGATCCCGGTCCATGTCGTCCAGCCCGCTCAGAACCGTGGCACCGGTCGTCGTTATGCCGGATGTGCCTTCGAAAAAGGCATCCGCGGCGGACAGGTGCAGGTCACTCAGGTAAAAGGGGAGGGACGAGAAGAGGGCAATGATGAACCAGCTCGAGACGGTGAGCACAAACATGAAGCGGGGCTTCAGGTCCCGTGGCTGGTTATAGGTGGTGACAATACCGAGCACGCCGAGACCGCAGACAATGGCCGCCGATTCCGCAAACGCCATGGCATTGGGCGCTTCGGACCCGGCAAGAAAAATCACCGGTAACGTCATGAATATGCTCAAAAGCACAAACATAACGCTGACAATAAAGATGACAGGGCTTAGGTTTCTCAAAAGGATGCTCTGGCCAGCTGAACCGGAAGTCCGCGCCAGAATACCTGCAGGCCCCGCCTTCCGCAAGGCAGACAAGGCCTTAGCGCGCGATGAAGCCGAGATTAAATCGGAGTAAATAACAGGTAAATTCGGATCTTTACTATGGCAAATAACGTGGGGTTGGTGCATTTTCAGTGATGAACACCGAAAAATCGGTTAAGGAGAACAAGTCATGACACGTACAAAATCACTTGCACTGGCGCTGGCAACCGTTTCAGGTGGCCTTCTGGCAACGGGCGCGGCTCAGGCTCAGGACATGTACAAATCCGGTGTTGGCGGGCTTTATGCCGGCCTGAATTATACCTTTATGAATGCGGAGCTGGGGCCTTACGATGCTGATGTCGGCACCCTCTCCGGTAAGGTCGGGGTGATGGCAACCCCCTTCCTCGGTATCGAGGCCCGTGCCGGCTTCGGCGTTGATGATGACACGATCAACGGGGTCGATGTTTCCGTAGACAACTTCTACGGCGGCTACGCCACGTTCAACCTGGCCAATGAATCCCCGGTAACGCCGTATGCGGTCCTGGGTTTTACCCGGGTTGAGGCGGAAGTCGGTTCTGTGGAGGACGATGATTCCGACGTTTCCTACGGTATCGGCGCCAACATGGAGTTTGCCCCGAACCTGTCCGGTAACCTGGAATACATGCGTTACTATGACGACGACAATGTTGAGCTCGATGGCCTCGGCGTAGGCATCCAGTTCAACTTCTGATCGTTGCTCTGATTTAACGAATCGGGAGTCGATTTGAACCATCTTGCCCACGTATTCCTCGCACCGGATTCCCCGGAAGCCCGCGTGGGCAGCATTCTTGGTGACTTCACCCGGGGCGTCGAACTCTCGGCGCTTCCCGGTGAAGTCCACCGGGGAGTCCGTCATCATTTTTCGGTGGATACCTTTACTGACCGCCATCCCGAAGTTCTCGCTTCCAAACGGCTTTTTTCGTCACAGCGCCGACGGTTCGCCGGTGTCGCGCTGGACATACTCTATGACCATTTCCTGCTGAAACACTGGCACAGGTTCAGTGACCATGATTGTGACCGTTTTATCGAGCGCACCTACCGGGAGCTGAGCGAAAACCGCCATTTGATGCCACCACACATGGCGCGCGTAACGGCGAGGATGGTGGATTATGACTGGTTCGGAGCCTACCAGGACCTGGAGAACATAGGGCAGGCGCTGGACCGGGTCGCCGCCCGCATCCGGTTTGCCAACCGGTTTGAGGGGATGATCGAGGAAATCCATGATCATCAAGCGGAGCTTGAGGAACGGTTCCTCAAATTTTTTCCAGTTCTTCAATCTATTGCGAAGGAGTTTTAATGCGGATTCTGACTACTGTTCTGCTGATGTTTTCGCTGGCAGCCACGTCCGTCATCGCTGAGGAACCAACAGGTACCGAGGACGGAGTCCCCGAGACGCTCGGTTTCGTCGAGTGGGTGGTCATGAAAGATACTCGCCTGAGGCTCAAGGCCCGGCTTGACACCGGAGCGAAAACATCGTCTCTGCATGCGGTGAATGTCGAGGAATTCACCCGCAACGAAGAACGGTGGGTCAGCTTTGAAATTCCTTTGGGAGACCACGAAGATCAGCCGACGGAGGGTGAGTTCAAGCATGATGATGTGGTGATCGTGCTGGAACGCCCGGTGCGCAGGACGGTACTCATCAAGCGCAAGGGGGCACCATCCCAACGCCGCTATGTGGTCGATCTGGAGTTCTGCATCGCAGGTACAATGCACACTACCCAGTTCTCGCTGACCGATCGCGGCAAGTTCTCCTACCCCGTACTTCTTGGCCGCCGGTTCATGCGTGACGACAACATCCTGGTGGACTCATCCGACGGCTTCATCGCCAGCAAGGAGTGCGAGTACAGCACCCTGGAAGAACTGGCAGCCGAGGAGCAGGTGAGAGTAGGTCAGTAGGTCAGCGAATTACCCTGACGGGACACTAGCTGCCACCAAGCGCCGCTTTCTCCATCTCAAGATAAACGCGATAGGCGTTGGCCTTGTTGGACGCGTCGAAGGCCGGCAGGCCCTCGTAGCGGGACCAGTCGGTTGCCGCATAGGCCTCCTCGAACTGTACCCAGTTTTCAACTGCGTCGCCCATCTGCTCCCGCACATACGCCAGATAGTCATAGGTGAAGTTGAGGGCTTCCATGGCATTCTCCGAAGCTTTGCCATGGCCGGGAATCAGGATCTTCGGTTTCATTTCCCGAACCTTGTCGATGGCTTCCATCCAGTTTTTGGTGTCGACTTCGGAACTGGCCAGGTAGGGCACGCGCCCGTTCTGGATGATATCCCCGGAAAACAGCACGCTGGCAGGCTGCACCATCATCAGGCTGTCATCGGTCGAGTGGGCGGGGCCGGCATGAACGATACGGAACTGGTAACTTCCCGATTCCACCAACGTTTCGTCCTCGAAGGTTACATCCGGAGCGACAACTCTGGTGTTGTCATCAACCCAGGGTGAGAGTGCCTGTTTGCGTTGCCCCAAACGTTGCCCTGCATCCGGGCTGTTGATATAGACACTGGATGTCTCCTGGGCGATAACCTGCGCATCCGTCAGATCCTTGAAAGCCTGAAGCCCATAAACGTGGTCTGCATGATAGTGACTGATCACGACATGAGAGATAGGCAACTCCGTCTTTTCGTGTATTTTGTCGATCATCGCGGCGCCAAGGCTTGGCGTCCCGAGCGCATCGAACACCACGACACCATCCTCGGTGATGACAAAGCCCGCATTCGCAGTAAAGCCTTCATTCTGCTTCCCCGGAACCCCGGATTGGCCGGCAAAATAAAAGACATTGTCCACACTCACCGGTTCAGCCTCGAACGGAATCGAGAGTGGGGCATAGCCCGGCGCAGATCCGGCGGCCATGGTTCCGGAAGCGATCATCATTGCGCCGATTAATCCCGCACTTCTGATGCTGGTTTGCGTTTTTTTTGCCCGCATTTCGACCTCTCCTTTGTAAATTTTGCCTGCCATGTAAGTGCCTGTATTGGCATTGATTTACGTCAAATTAATAGCATCTGAAGCAGGACTTTTACGACGAACGTCCTATGAATCCGGATTCAAAAACCACTTGTAACCTCCTATCTAGAGGTTTACAAATAAATTATATCCTTATAACAGAAACAACAAGACCGCACCTCAGTCCCGCACTGATTGTCGGCCGGTTGCCCGAGAAGGCATCGAAGGAGGAGAAAAACAATATGCTCGGCAAACTCCGCCGACTCAACCAGGATGCGTCCAAAATAGCCCTGGAAGAGTCAGAACGCTTACCCTCAGAAGAACGCAGACGTTTTCTCAGAAGCGGACTGTTCACCGCAGGCGGTGCCATGGTTGGAGGTGCTCTCGCAGGCATCGCACCGAAGGCACTGGCTTCGACACAGTTTCCGCCCGAGATTCCGCCGTGGACCCGTACCCTCGGGGCAGGTGTGGTCACCGATCCCTACGGTGTTCCATCTCCGTTCGAGAAAGATGTCATACGCCGGAATGTACCCTGGCTAACGGCAGACAAAGTTTCTTCCATAAGCTTCACCCCGCTTCAACACCTGAAAGGCATCATCACTCCAAACGGTCTTTTCTTTGAACGCCACCACGCCGGTCGGCCGGACATTGATCCCCAGCAACACCGCCTGATGATTCACGGTCTTGTGGACCGGCCGATCATCCTCTCCATGGAAGATCTGCAGCGATTCCCCAGCGTTTCCCAGATCAATTTCATCGAGTGTCCCGCGAATGGCGGCATGGAATGGCGTGGCGCCCAGCTCAACTCCCTCCAGTTCCTGCATGGCATGGTGAGTTGCGCTGAGTGGACCGGTGTCCGGCTCTCCACGCTGCTCCAGGAAGTCGGAATCAAGCCGGAGGGCAAATGGTTGCTGGCCGAGGGCGCTGATGGTGCTGCCATGACCCGGAGCATTCCGCTGGAGAAGGCTCTTGACGATGTCATCGTCGCTTATGCCCAGAACGGTGAAGCATTGCGACGGGAACAGGGCTACCCCATCCGCCTGGTGGTTCCGGGCTGGGAAGGTAACACCCACGTGAAGTGGCTGCGCCGCCTGGAAGTGGGCGACAAACCCTGGATGCAACGCGAGGAAACATCCAAGTACACCGACCTGATGCCCGACGGCACCGCCCATGGTTTCACCTGGGTCATGGAAGCCAAATCGGTGATCACCTCGCCATGCCCTGAAATGCCACTAAAGAACAAGGGTGTCTGTCAGATCGAAGGCCTCGCCTGGAGCGGTAGCGGCAAAGTGAAAGCGGTCGATGTTTCGGTTGACGGCGGACAGAACTGGCAACAGGCGCAATTACGCGAGCCGGTGATGTCCAAATCCCTGACCCGGTTCTCCCTGGAGTGGAAGTGGGATGGTAATCCTGCACTGCTGCAATCACGGGTCATCGATGAGACCGGATATGTGCAACCGACGCTGGCCCAGCTCAAGCAGGCCCGGGGCACCAATTCGATCTATCACAAGAACGCGATCCAGACCTGGAAAGTCAACGGAGACGGGAGTGTGGTCAATGTTCAGCTTTCATAAAACTCCACGCCTGCTCGCCAGTACCTGTTGTGGTGTGATCCTTGCCTCAATGCCTATCCTCGGTGCGGCCGAGCAGACCGGATATTACGGCTATGGCGAATCTGCAACCGATGAACAGATTGCAGCCTGGGATATTGATGTGCGTCCGGACGGCATGGGGCTGCCTGAGGGCAGTGGCAGTGTCGATGAAGGCATGGCTGTTTTCGAGACCCATTGTGCCTCATGTCATGGCGCCTTTGGTGAAGGCATGGGCCGGTATCCCAAGCTTGCAGGCGGGGATGGCAGCCTCACCGAGGACCGCCCGGAGAAAACCGTGGGCAGTTACTGGCCCTACGCCTCCACGCTCTGGGACTACATCCACCGGGCCATGCCGTTCTTCGCGCCGCAATCCCTGACGGATGACCAGGTTTACGCCGTAACGGCCTATGTTCTCAACCTCAATTACATAGTGGAAGCCGACTTCGTGGCTAACAAGGAAACACTCCCGCAGGTGGAGATGCCCAATCACGATGGCTTCATCTGGGAAGACCCGCGACCAGTCGTGAACAACGAGCGTTGCATGGAGGACTGCAAAGAGGAGGTCACCGTATCCGACTCGGCTGCGGGCAAGAACCTGACACCAAGCACAACCGGCCCCCTCGACGAGGGGATTACAGAATAAGAAGGCTGAACCGGAGCAACAGCTCCAAAGAGTGCCGAGGAGGAATGCGTGATGCGAAAAGGGTTAATTTCCGTGTGCTTGACCACACTCGCACTGAGCGCCACAGCGCCGGTGTTCGCCGAACCGACCCAGGCTGATATCGATCGGGGCAAAGAACTCGCATACAGCCGGAAGGACGGCAACTGCCTGGCCTGCCACAAGATGGACGACGGCAAACTAACCGGGAACATCGGCCCTGAACTTGCCGACATGAAAGCCCGTTTTCCCGACCGGGAAATGCTGTTCAAACGCATCTGGGACGAAACCCAGTTCAACCCGATGACGGTCATGCCGCCATTCGGACGACACATGATCCTTAGCAAACAAGAAATCAACCGGATCATCGATTACCTGTACACGCTTTAAATGCGGAGGAGGAGTTACCGTGACTGACCAAAGGCGAAGAGGCTTTTTGAAGGGGATGCTGGGTGTCGGCGTTGCCGGCTTTGCACTGGGTTCCGGCATTGTGCCACTGCGAGTCGAGGCGGCGACTGCCCCCGATGGGTCTGATTGGCCGGAGAAGGCGTTCAAGACCCCCGGCGTGGATGAAACCATTGCCGAACTCTATGGGATGGAGGCCAATGAATCCGACCAGATCACCATGGATCTGCCAACGATCGCGCAGAACGGTGCCGTGGTGCCGGTGAGCGTCGAAACCACACTTCCGAACGTGACTGGTATCGCGTTGCTGGTAGCCAAGAACCCGAATGCTTTGGCGGCCTATTTCGATATTCCCGAGGGCACCCTGCCGTTCGTGTCGAATCGCCTGAAAATGGCGGAGACGACAGATGTGGTAGCGGTGGTCATTTCTGACGGCAAAGCCTACAAGGCCACACAGAACGTGAAAGTCACCGTTGGCGGCTGCGGCGGCTAACAGTAAAAGGACAGGAGAACAATAATGGCGTCCAGTATCAGAGTACGTGCAGTAGAAAATAACGGTGTGACAGCGCTGAAAGCCCTGGTCCGACACCCCATGGACTCAGGCTTTGTAAAGGATTCGGCAGGCAATGTCATTCCTGCCCACTTCATCAAGGTTCTGACCATTTCCCACAACGGCAAGAACGTGTTTGTTGCCAACTGGGGCCCGGCGGTATCCAAGGATCCATTCCTCGAGTGTCGATTCAAGGGAGCCAAGAAGGGTGACGAGCTCACCATCAGCTGGATCGATAACGAGGGCGCAAGCGATTCAACCACCGCAACGATCGCCTGAAGATGGTCGGCGGACAGGAACCTCCTGAGCCGCCGAAAAGGAGGATTGGACATGCTTAAAGCGAAAGTCATTCTGGTCGCTCTAGGGGCGGCGCTCGCGGTGCCCCAGGCACTGGCGGGAGCGACACCTGAAGAAGACCGGAAAGAAACGGTTGAATACTTCAAGCAGATGTTCCCGGATGTGCCATTCGAGGAATTCGTGAACGGCCAGTACGCGCTGAACGACGACCGCCGCAAACAGTGGGAATCCATGCAGGATTTCCCACCCTACGAATTTGCGGTAGCCGAAGGGCAGGAGATGTTCGAAACGCCGTTCGCCAATGGCAAGACCTACGCCAGCTGTTTCGAGAATGGTGGCATCGGTATTCGCCAGAACTATCCCTACTTCGACACAGAAAAAAACGAGGTGATCACGCTTGAACTCGCCATAAACCGATGTCGCGAGTCCAATGGTGAGGAACCCCTGAAATGGAAAAAAGGGGCCATCGCGTCGATTTCCGCTTACATGGCATCCACCTCCCAGGGCAAGCCCATCAACATCAAGGTGCCGGACGATCCCGATGCGTTGGCTGCCTACCAGGATGGCAAGGAGTTCTATTACAGCCGGCGGGGGCAACTGAATTTCTCCTGCGCAAGCTGTCATGTACAGAATCCCGGCAAATGGATCCGGGCAGACTTCCTGTCGCCAACCCTCGGACAGCCGTCGAACTTCCCGGTACACCGCTCCAAATGGGGTGAGCTGGGCACGCTGCACCGGCGTTTCGCCGGATGCAACAACAACGTTCGTGCGGATCCGTTGCCGGCACAGAGTGAGGAATACCGCAATCTCGAGTATTTCCTGACCTACATGAGTAATGGCTTGCCAGTCGTCGGGCCGGCAACACGGCCATAGTCAGGAACGCAGAGGGAGAAACGCAATGAAAAAACCTTTACTCGCAATCGGTATCTCGCTTGCCCTGTCTGTTCCGCTGGCCGCCCAGGCGGGTCCGAAAGAGGACTTTCAGGAGGTTTACTCGAAGGCCCAAAGCACCCATCAGGATGCCGGAACCTTTCAGTGGACCGTCACCGGCGACCGTCTGAAAGCCGCGAAATCCGCAGCCGGTAATGGCGAATATGAAAAGGCCATTGCCATGGCCAATGAGGCTCTGAAGCTCGCCGAGGAGTCCGTCGCCCAGCGTAAACAGCAAAAGGAGGTATGGCGCCAGGTCGCCATAGGCAACTGACTCCGTGCGCCGAACCTGATCGGCTTCCCCGGCGCGGACCCGGGGGACGCCGGTCACCTCCAATAACTACAAAGAAAGGAGAGTGCAGTGACAATTTCCCGCAGAGACTTCCTGATGGCAATGCAAGCGGCAGCCGTAGCCGGGCTTGCGCCGAAACTTGCTTTGGCAAAAGGTGGCGAGGGACTGTACGACGCACCAAAGTTCGGCAATGTCCGACTGCTTCATCTCACCGACATCCACGCCCAGCTGTCACCAATACATTTCCGCGAACCCAACGTGAACCTGGGGATTGGGGCCAACAAAGGCAAGGTGCCGCACCTAGTGGGACAACACTTCCTGGATCATTTCGGCGTTCCCCTGGATAGCCGTCGATCCCATGCCTTTACCTATCTCAATTACACTGAAGCCGCGCAGGAATATGGCAAGCTGGGCGGCTTTGCACACCTGAAAACCCTGATTGACCAGCTCCGGGAACAGGCCGGTGCCGGCAACTCCCTGTTGCTTGACGGCGGTGACCTCTGGCAGGGCTCCGGCACAGCCTACTGGACCAATGGCGAGGATATGGTCGAAGCCAGTAACCGTCTTGGCATCGATATTCTGACCGCGCATTGGGAATTCACCTATCCGGAAGAGCAGATCCGTAAGAATCTCAGTGCCTTCAAGGGCGAATTTTTGGCCCAGAATGTTTTCCTCTCCGATGAAGCCATGTTCATGGGCGCAGAAGCCTATGACGAGCCCAGCGGCCGGGTCTTCAAGCCATACACCATCCGCGAGCTCGGTGGTAAACGTGTTGCCATCATCGGCCAGGCCTTTCCCTATACACCGATTGCCAACCCGTCCTATTTCATTCCTGACTGGCGCATGGGCATTCGCGAGAACGAGATGCAGGCGCTGGTTAACGAAATCCGTGAGAACGAGAAGGTCAATGCCGTCGTGGTGCTCTCCCACAACGGCATGGACGTTGACCTGAAGATGGCCAGCCGCGTTACCGGCATCGATGCCATTCTGGGCGGCCATACCCACGATGCCGTGCCGCAGCCGACAGAAGTCAGCAATCCGGGCGGCAAAACGCTGGTCAGCAACGCCGGCACCAATGGCAAGTACGTTGCCATGCTGGACCTGGATATCGGCAATAACGGAGTTCGGGGCTATGAATACAAACTGCTGCCGGTCTTCTCCGATCTGATCAAGCCGGATCCCGACATGGTCAACTTTATCCAGGAAGTCCGTGCGCCATACATGGACAAGCTTGGAGAGAAGCTGGCCATCGCGGACGAGCTGCTCTACCGGCGGGGCAATTTCAACGGCACCATGGATCAGGTGATCTGCGATGCCCAACGCAAGGTGCTCGATGCCCAGATCTCCCTCTCGCCCGGTTTCCGTTGGGGGACCACGGTGCTCCCGGGTGATCACATCACCATGGATGACGTGATGAACGCCACCGCGATCACCTATCCGGAAACCTACGTCCGGGAGATGTCCGGTGCGGATCTGAAACTCATCATGGAAGACGTAGCCGACAACCTGTTCAACAAGGATCCCTACTACCAGCAGGGCGGCGACATGGTGCGCGTTGGTGGCATGGATTACACCTGTGACCCCACCGGCTCCATGAACGGCCGTATCTCGGATATGCGCCTCGACAATGGCGAGCCCATCGAGGCCAACAAGATGTATAAGGTTGCTGGCTGGGCCACCGTGAACTCAAGGGCACCGGGACGGCCGATCTGGGATGTGGTGGCCGATTATCTGCGGTCAGAGAAGACCGTGAAAATTGACAAGTTCAACACCCCGACGCTCAAGAATGTGGAGGGCAATCCGGGGCTTGAAGACTACGCAGGATAAGCCATGAACAGGAATTTCTTTGCCGGATTCAAGGTAGCGGTGCTGGGCCTGATGCTCTTTGTTGCCGCGGCCATACTCCATGCGGAACCGGTGAGCGAGAGCAAGCCGTTTGCCGAGAAATTCCTGCTCATGCAACTCAGTGATGGTGAGCCTGAAAAGCAGAACAAGGTACTGAGCGTTGCCGCAAACCTCATGGAATATTATGGCCCGGATGCGATTGATATCGAGATAACCACCTTTGGGCCCGGTGTTCGTCTGATGTACGCAGACAACAGCCGTCGGGAAAGAATCAACAGCCTCATGGCCCAGGGCGTCCGGTTCACCGTCTGCATGAACACAATCAACACCATCGAAAGGGAGTCGGGAACACGCCCCGAACTTCATCCTGAAAGCATCCCGGTCGACGTAGGAGTTGCCCATATCCTGGACGTGGTCGAAGAAGGCTATGTGCTTGTTCGCCCATGATCGTCCCTCTATATAAAGGAAGCATGTCATGAAGACCAAGCTGTCAAAATCCCTGATGTTCGTCTCAGCCCTCGCCGCCAGTGGTATCGCCGGCGCCCAGGGCAGCGACCAGCCGGTCATGGTCGAGATCAAGAAACTGTCCATGGATACCGCCCTCACCATCGCCAAAACGGCGATCGATGCATGCCGGGAGGAGGGCGTTCAGGTTTCGGTAACAGTCGTTGACCGGGGCGGGCATCCCCAGGTGGTGTTGAGGGATGTCTTGGCCATGGATCTGTCTCTCGATGTCAGTTACCGCAAGGCGTACACCGCCATGACCTTCACCAGCCCGACTTCGGCGCTTGAGGACCGTTTCACCGGCCCGTTTTCTGTCGGCAAGGTGGATAACGTCTTGCTCTCGGCCGGGGGCGTTCCTATCCAGGCGAGCGGTGAAACCGTCGGCGGTGTCGGCGTAAGTGGCGCACCTTCCGGGGAGACCGATGAAATGTGTGCCCAGGCCGGTGTCGCGGCTGTGGAAATGGACCTGGAAATGGCGTCCTTCTGATTGTTTTGATTTAAAATTCGCCGGGAATCAAAATGCTACGAAGTATTCTGAAAGTTGTTTCCCCAATACTTCTGCTGCCTTCGTTGGCGGTATCGGCCAGTTACCCGGACGCCGTTCAGGTCCTGATCGATGAGGGCCTGAAGATTGAGGCCAGCTTTGAAGCGCCGGGTGGCCTTAAAGGCTTTGTCGGCCGGAGGAACGGACACGCGGTTTCGCTATACCTCATGCCGGATGGCGAGCATGTGATTATCGGCAAGATGGTGGACGGGTTTGGCCAGGATCTGAGTGCGAACCACCTCAGGAACTGGCTCCCGAAACCGGATCTGACCGGAGCCTGGGAAACCCTGGCTGATTCCTCGTGGGTTTCGGAGGGTCCCAGTGATGCCCAGCGCATCGTCTATGTCTTTTCCGATCCCAACTGCGGTTATTGCGTCGCGTTCCGGGAGAAGGCGCAGCCATATCTGGAGCGCGGTATCGAGTTGCGCCACATCATGGTCGGCATCATCCAGCCTTCCAGCCTGGCCAAGGCAGCCAGCGTACTTGGGGCGGAGAACCCGGTGCAGAAGCTTGAATTCCATGACAGCCAGTTCCCCAGGGACTGGCTGGAATCCGAAGAAAATGTGCCGAAAGACCTGAGGGAAAAGGTTCAGAGCAACAATCAATTGATGGAGGCCCTGTCGGTGGCAGCGACTCCATCGGTTTTCTACAAAGATCCGGACGGAGAAATACGCAAGATCGTCGGCCTGCCTGATGACTCGGCGTTATCCGAAGCGGTTTTCAGGTATCCGGAATAGAGTGGCTATTCGCTCCGGATTATTAGTACAAGGAGAATAACAATGGGTTTTCGAGGACTGTTACTGGCGTTATTTATCATTCCCGGGTTTGTCGCTGCTGCAACCAATGGCGTTCCCGAGCAACTGGAGCTCACCAAGGTTACCGACCGGGTCTACTCGGCTATCGGTGCAACCGCGCCGGGCACCTACGAAAACCACGGTCATAATAACAACCTCAGCTTTATCATCACCGAAAAAGGTGTGGTGGTGTTCAACGGTGGTGACAACTATCTACTGGCCAAATCCTTCCATAACTCCATTCGCAGCATCACCGATAAAGACGTCAAATACGTGGTGAATGAAAACGCCCAGGGCCATTCGATGCTGGGCAACAGCTACTGGCGTGACCAGGGCGTTCCGATCATTGCGCAGAACGAAGCCATCGCCGAATTCGAGCATCAGGGTGACGTTAAACTGGCCTCCATGCAGCGCCGGATGAAGGATAAGGGTGAGGGAACCTACGTTGCCGTGCCCGACATCGGGTTTGATGAACGCTACGATCTGGAAATGGGTGACTTAACCATCGAACTGCACTATTTCGGCCCGGGCCACGCTCCGGGAGACATTGCTCTGTGGATACCCGACGAAAAGCTGGTGATCACCGGTGACCTGGGTTTCCATCAACGCCTGCTGGCTGTGTTTGAGGATACCGAGACGGGCGCCTGGATCGAGTCATTCGACAAGATGACCGAAAAACTGGACCCGAAGATCGTCATTCCGGGGCACGGCGAGCCGACCACCATTGATGTGGTGACGAAGGAAACCCGGGGCTACCTCGTCTTCCTGCGCAACGCCGTGACCGAAATCCTGGAGCAGGGCGGTGGACTGGACGACGCCTATAACATCGACCAGTCCCAGTGGTCCTACCTCGATACTTTCGAGGAACTGGCCGGCAAGAATGCCGGGCGGGTATACCAGGATCTGGAGTTTGAGTACTTCTGATCCTCAGTCAGATCTCTGCAAATCCTTGAGCGCGATGGTGTATTCGCCTTTCGCCGGATCAAATCCGATCCGGTAGGCCGCGGGATACCAGGCCGGATAACTGTATCTCTGCGGCTTTTTGACCGGTGTGGTTGAATCCGCGAGGGACTGCAAAAAGGCGAGAGAAACCATCGGCTCCACAAACATCAGCTCACCCTTGTAATAGCCATAAATGAAGTTATGGCTGAATGGCTGACCGTGGAACTCGCCACCGGCAGGATCCAGACCATGCATCCCCATCCTGTCCACGGCGGCATCCGGCGGGATCACGTACCCGGCAGGAACCAGCTGTTCATCCGGTGCGGCCATCGCAAGCTCACGCCCCTCGCCATGGAAGGTAATGGCCTCGCGTTCCTCGTTCCGGATCAGATAAAAATGCACATCAAAATGCGGGACCGAATACACCCCCTCGGGAATGTGACCGGCCGGATTCCAGTCAAGGACGACATGGTCGTAGCCGGTTCGCGGGCCCGCCTCCGGCATGGCGATTGCGAATTCCCAGACAGGCTTGTTGGCGTCGAATGGCGGCAGCCCCTGCAGAGCGTCTTTAGTCATTAATACCGATACCGACTCCGGCTCGTTCCGGGCATTGGCTGTAACCATTACCCAGGCTGCGCCATTACCCACGGCCACGGGTACACCGATGAAAACATTTGGTTCGGCCGCGAACACAACACCGGCAAAACCCCACAGGACCATCAGCCGAAGCCAACGGATCGGGTAACAGGAAGAAAGAAGCGATTTCATGAGGTTGCTCCTCCATGAGGATAGTGCCTTGCAGGCACCGTCAACGGCCGGAATGGCCAATGAGCCACCGCCCTTCGGGCTTATTCAGAGGAGATCACAAGTGGCAGGCGGGCTGACAGCAGGGGAACGCATTCCATCCGCACGCTTGTCCTGACTACTACCACCAGAATGGGATTTGGCTGGATTGATCAATATATCACCAGAAGTGGCCGGCGGGTGAGTGCTTTTTTCTGCCTTAGCAGGGTACTGATTCATACGTAAAAGCTGCTACTTCGCCGACGTTCAGGGCAGGAAGTAGTGGTTTCTAAGCATCTGTTTGTCAGAGGGTAAGCATTAGAATAGTTGCCTATCGACTATCAAGGCACGATTCGTTTGCCCCAAACCCCAACAGGATGATTAGAGACCATGAAAACAGCTGCTACCTGGTTCAAAGGTTGGCGTATGAAGCGCAAATTTGTACGCCTCGTAGAGAACACCGACCCCCGTCTGCTTCTGGATGCGGGCGTTTCGCCGGAAGTTGTCGAAGCAAGACTTCGGACACCGTTCTGGAAGTTCTGATTACCGCATTTTTTGTTGGGCATGAATAAAGTAGGCCGGGGCAATTGATTTGCCACCGGCCTGATTTAATTGCCCAATTCCAAGGCTTTCACATTTTTTCTGCGCGCATATCCAGAATCCAGTTCACCAGCTTTCTTGCTTCCTTCTCACTCACTTCTGCACGGGCGTCCATTTCAGGCATTTCTGCGGAGCCCCAGTGATCCTCGCCGCCCGTAAGAACGACCTGAACCAGTCGATCCGCATCGTCCTTGGTATATTTCTGGGCCATGCTCTGGAAAGAGGGCGCGCGGGGAACCTCTTCGCTGGTGGTGTGGCAAGCCATGCATTGTTTTTCTTCAGCCAGTTTCATGGTGCCTTTTCCGTGGGAGTCAGCCAGTACCGTCACTGAGCCAAGGGAAAGGCAAACGCAGCCTGCCAGCGTGATTGATAAGTTGGTCCGTTTCATATCTGCTTCCTTTCGTTTAATCCTGGTTTAATCGCCCGAGATTACTACCAATGGTATTGACCAAGACTTCGACCTCTTGACTAAAATTAGATCAGGAACCCCCGTTATTCCAGCCGGTGCCGCCATCCAACCTGACTGTGTTAGTCTTTTGGAGGTTATGACAGGGAGCTAGCGAGCCCGAACCTCGGACAAGGTAAAAGGAGTACCGATGCAGCCGGCGCCGGCGTCACCTATTGCAACCTTTGCTACCCGTGCAGTTATTCTCGCCGGGGTCTGGTGGATGTTAACTCTCGGAGACTCCTCAGCCTGGGGGTTCGGGGCGATAGTGATTGCATTGGCGGCGGTACTATCCGTGCTCCTGTTTCCCCCTTCCATCCATCGGCTTCGTCCGCTGGGACTGTTGCAGTTCATGGTTTACTTCCTAGGCCACTCGGTGGTCGCCGGCGTTGATGTGGCGAGGCGTTTGCTGACACCTTCACTGCCCATCAAACCCGGAGAGATAACGCTCTCACTTCGTCTGCCGGAAGGTGGCCCTCGCTGGTTGCTTGCAAACACCCTGTCGCTGATGCCGGGGGCTCTCAGCGTACACATGGAAAGTAACCAGCTGACGGTCCACTGCCTGGACACCAGTGCCGATATAGAACCTGGCGTTCGGCAGGCGGAGTTTCAGGTCGCACGAGCCTTCGGAATCTTCCTGGGTCCGCAGGAAGGAGTCAGATTATGACAATGGTCTTGTTGGGTGTTGCTGCGTTTCTCCTGCTCACGTTGCTCCTTGCCCTGATCCGGATCTGGCGGGGGCCCGAGGCAGCTGACCGGATGCTGGCGTCCCAGTTATTTGGAACCACCGGTGTCGCCTTTTTACTCGTACTTGCATACGCCCATTCGTGGCCGGCCCTGATGGATGTGGCATTGACCCTTGCCGTTTTGTCGGTGCTGGCCGTGGCAGCCTTTGTCACACGCGTGGTCAGGATTGATCGGGACGACACGTCAGGGGAGTCAGGCAATGGTGAGTCCAGGAAGGAGCCTCATGCTTGAAGGATTTGTGATTGCGGTTCAGTTGGTTCTGCTGCTCTCGGGCTGTGTATTTTTTGCATTGGGCAGTCTTGGTCTATTCCGTTTCCCCGATACCCTTACGCGTATTCATGCACTGACCAAGGCGGATAACCTTGGCTTGGGCTTTATTGTGCTGGCGTTATTGCCTCTGGCACCATCCTTCGCCGCCGGCTTCAAGACACTGCTGATCTGGATTGTTGCATTGGCAGCAAGTGCCACCTCAGCTCACCTTGTGGCGCGAGCAGTCCATGGCAGTATCACGGATGGTTCCGGGACAGAGGAAGATGATGGCTGAATGGTTGCTGGACATCGTGCTCGTGATCGCTCTGTTGGTAACAGCCGGGAGTGTCCTGTGGTCCCGTGACCTGTTCCGGGCTGTTGTCTTCTTTATTGCTTTCGGTTTGCTGATGGCCCTGGCCTGGGTACGCCTGCATGCACCCGATGTTGCGCTTGCCGAAGCAGCCATCGGGGCCGGACTGACGGGGGTGCTGTTGCTGGACGCCGCCCGGCATCTTTCCAACAGGAAGTCCGGGCGGAAAAATCGTGGAGGAGGGCAGTCATGAACCGGGTATTGCGCACCTCGCTTGTCGCTTCAGCCTGTCTTGCCTTCGTTGCCGGCCTCGCTTTTGTTATCCGGGAGATTTCGGCAACTGCCACACCGGTCGACCTGCCAGCGCGGCTGGCAGAGAACCTTGGGCGGAGTGGTGTCGAGAACCCGGTTACGGCCGTGCTTCTGAACTTTCGCAGCTACGACACCCTGCTGGAAATCGGTGTATTGGTGATTGCCGGCATTGCCGGCATCTCCGTGGCCAGAACGTCCTCCCTGGAAGACCCGGAGCTTCGCACGTCGGATGAACTGCTCTATGCACTGCAACGCTGGCTGATACCTCTGATGCTTTTGCTCGCCGGATACCTGCTCTGGGCCGGATCCGATCGCCCCGGAGGGGCTTTTCAGGCAGGGGCTGTTCTGGCTGCGAGCGGGATTCTGATGCGACTCGGAGGCATTCCAATGGACTTTCTGCGCCCGGGATTAATGCTTCGGCTTGGACTCTCGCTGGGCTTCGCGGTGTTCCTGCTGGTTGCTGTGGCGAGTGCTCTACACGGGGGTGAGTTTCTGGCATATCCTCCTGAATTGGCCAAAACTCTGATTGTTGTGATCGAGACGGTTCTGACGCTTTCTATTGCCATGGTGCTGCTGGCGCTGTTTGTCTCTGCACCGGTCAATGATGCAGAGGAACCGGAAGAGGGCGGCTCCGGATGACGCCGTCCCTGTTGTACGCCTTCGCAGGTGCCGCTTTGTGCGGCATTGGCCTGTTCGGTTTTATCCTCATCTCGCACCTGTTGCGTAAGTTGCTGGCCTTCAATCTCATGGGTTCCGGGGCTTTCCTGGTACTGGTCGGCCTTGCCCAGCATCGCTCCGGACCCGATCCGGTGCCGCAGGCACTGGTGCTTACCGGCATTGTGGTTGCCATTGCTGCCACCGCACTGGCGGTAGTCTTGATCCGCCGCTATTACCACCTCTCCGGAAAGACTTCCCTTGAGGGCCCTGCCCAGGACACACCGCCGGACCAGGCCCGGGGGGCTCGGCACGAATGACTCTCTGGTTGATGGCCGGTTTGCTGTTCACACCGCTTGCCTGGGCAGTTCTGACTCTGCTTGCCGGGTTCAGACGGGGCAGGACAATAACCTGGCTGGGAATAGTGATCCAGGTATTGGTATCCCTGGCGCTCTGGGCCGTTGTTGCCGGCGAGGGCGGCTTCCAATATCCACTCGGCGGCTGGCAGGCTCCCCTGGGAATAGAACTGCGAGTGGATGGCCTGGCGGTGACGTTTGTCATGCTGACCGCGCTGGTGGCAGCGGCATCGGGCCTGCACGCCGGATTCTATCTGGACCCGGACAAACAGTGGCACCGGTATTTCTGGCCGTTGTTCTGGTTTCTCTGGGCCGGCCTGAATGTCGTCTGGCTGGGGAATGATCTGTTCAACCTGTACGTGGGCCTGGAGCTGATAAGCCTGTCGGCGGTTGGCCTGGTTGCGCTTGGCGGGCAGTCGGAAGCCTTAAGGGCTGCTCTTCGTTACCTGATGGCCGCATTGCTGGGTTCCCTGGCTTATTTGTTGGGTGTCGCTCTGTTCTATGGCGAGTTTGGCAGTCTCTCGCTCTCGGGGATTGCATTCGCATTGAGTCAGGACAGCGCCCAGGATGGCGCTGGTTTCGCCCTGGTACTGATGCTCTTTGGTCTGGCGCTGAAAACAGCGCTGTTCCCGATGCACCGCTGGTTGCCACCCGCTCACGGTATCGCAAGGTCACCGGTCAGCGCTCTGCTGTCAGCCCTGGTGGTAAAAGGGTCGTTCTATATCGCGGCACGGCTCTGGCTTGAGCTTGGGGCGCCCCTGGGTTCACTTGCCCTCGCTCAGTTGCTCGGATTACTGGGCGGTATGGCGGTGTTCTGGGGTGGTTGGCAGGCGTTGCGGCAGCCGAAGCTCAAGCAGGTTGTGGCGTACTCGTCGGTCGCGCAGATCGGGTACCTGTTCCTGTTGTTCCCGCTCACCTGGAATACCACTGAGGTGGCGGCACTGCAGGCACAGCAGGCCATGACCTTGCAGGTGATCAGCCACGCTCTGGCCAAGGCTGCGATGTTTCTTTCCGCCGGAAACCTGATCATGTCGGTGGGCAGCAATCAGGTGAATGCGCTGGCCGGTGTCAGCCATTTTCTACCATTTTCGCTGTTTTCATTTGGTCTTGCAGGGGTATCGCTTATGGGCTTGCCGCCCACGGGCGGTTTCGCCGCAAAATGGATGTTTCTCCAGGCAAGCCTGGCCACTAGTCAGTGGTGGTGGCTGGTGGTGCTTCTGGGCGGGGGATTGTTGTCTGCGGCCTATGTGTTCCGGGTGTACCGAGCCTCGTTTGTCGAAGACTCCAATATCGATCATTTCTTTCATCCTGCCCGCCGCCTTGAGATCATCCCGATGATCCTGGCGCTGCTTTCCCTGGGACTTGGCCTGATGGCCGAGCCGGTACTTTCCGTGATGGCACTGGCGTTCGCCAACGGGGAGGGCACATGACTGCCAGCGCGTTGCTACCGGTTTTTGCGCTGATGACATCCCTTACTGCGGCCGTCATCATTTTCACGCTGCCTGAGCAAAAACACCAACTTCGAACCGCTGTAAACCTCACCGCCGCAGTGATGAAGCTCCTGCTGGTCGGGTTGATGATCTGGGGTGTGTTTCAGGGTAACGAGTACGGGATTTCCTTTCCCATGGTCCCCGGGGTGGAGTTCATACTCCGCGCGGACGCCCTTGCCATGTTGTTTGCGGGACTTTCGGCGGCACTGTGGCTGCTGACCACGGTGTACGCGGTGGGTTATCTGGAAGGGTCTCCGAATCGAAGTCGTTTCTTCGGTTTTTTCAGTTTGTGCGTGGCAAGCACCATGGGTATCGCCCTGGCCGGCAACCTGTTCACTTTCTTTCTGTTCTACGAGATGCTCACGCTCTCCACCTATCCGCTCGTGGTGCACCGCGGTACCCCACAGGCACTGCGGGCCGGGCGCACCTACATCATCTATACGCTCACCGGGGGCGCGGCTCTGCTGTTCGGGATCGCTTTGCTCCACAATTTTTCCGGGGACCTGCCATTCCGACCGGGCGGTCATTTTGAGGATATGGCGCCTGACCTGCAGATACCTTTGACCATCGTTTTCGTGATTCTGATTGCCGGTCTGGGCGTAAAAGCCGCCATAGTGCCGCTGCATGGCTGGCTGCCAGTGGCGATGGTGGCTCCGGCGCCGGTTAGCGCACTGCTGCATGCAGTTGCTGTGGTAAAAGCGGGGGCTTTCGGCATTGTTCGAGTGGTCTTTGAAATCTACGGTCTGGAAGCAGCAAGCGCGTTGGGCTTGTTATCGGGGTTGGCCGCCATTGCTGCGTTCACGATTGTCTATGGCTCCGTAAGGGCGTTGAATCAAACCGACTTGAAGCGGCGCCTGGCGTTTTCAACCGTCAGTCAGGTGTCTTACATCATTCTGGGGCTTTGTCTAGCCGGGCCGGTGGGCGTGGCCGGCGGCCTGGTCCATCTGGTACACCAGGGCGTCATGAAAATCACACTGTTCTTTTGCGCGGGCAACTACGCGGAAACCCTGGGAATACACCGGATAGATGAACTTGATGGAGCAGGGCGGCGAATGCCGGCTACGTCTGTGGCCTTCACCCTCGCCGCATTTGGCATGATCGGAACACCACCACTGGCGGGATTCATCACCAAATGGACCATGGGGACCGGGGCCCTTGCCGCTGGTATGGACTGGGTGATTGCCGTGCTGGTGGTCAGCAGCCTGCTCAACGCTGCGTACTTTCTGCCGGTACTGAACAGAATCTGGTTCCGCGAAAAGAAAGATGCGTGGCCCGAGGAACGCCAATGGGGCCGCTTTGAAACCAGCGCCTGGCTGCTATGGCCTTCGCTGATTACTGCCGCCTTGCTGATATTGGCAGGCTTGCTGGCCTCGGCGTCATTCAGTCCGCTGGGATGGGTCGAGCTGATTGTCGCAAGGGAGGTGGACTTGTGATGATCACCGCGCCACTGCTGCTGATGACCGTGATTCTGCCTTTGGCTTCTCTTTTGTTAGCCTTCAGGTCCCGGTGGCAAGAGATTTACCGGTACAGCCTGCCTCTGCTGCCAATTCCGGCAATACTGGCGGGCCTGATGGCCGAGCTCGATAACTGGCTGGAGCTCCCCTGGTTACTCATTGGCGGAGTGTGGGGGCTGGATGAGCTACGGCAAACCTTTCTTCTGCTCACGTCCGTGCTCTGGGCAACGGCCGGTATCTTCGCTGTTGGCTACCTGACTCCACGCAAACTACGCGCGTTCTGCGTGTTCTGGGCCCTCACGCTAACCGGAAATCTGGGCCTGATAATCTCTGTGGATCTTGCCAGTTTCTACAGCTTCTTTGCCCTGATGACCTTTGCCGCTTACGGACTGGTGGTTCATGAGAGCACCGACGAAGCCAACCGGGCAGGGCGGGTCTATCTCGCCATGGCCGTGGCCGGCGAGATGGCCCTGCTCACCGGTCTGCTGATGGCGGCCCAACAAGCCGACAGTATGCTTCTGGGACAGTTGCCTGCCGCCATTGCCAGTTCAGAACAGCGCTGGTTGATCATTGCTTTGCTGGTCTCAGGCTTCGGGGTAAAAGCGGGACTGCCGTTCCTTCACTTCTGGCTACCTCTGGCGCATCCCGTTGCGCCGACACCGGCCAGTGCTGTGCTCAGTGGTGCAATGATAAAGGCAGGATTACTTGGTTGGCTCGTTACGCTGCCGTTTGGCGAACTGTCGTTGCCGACCTGGGGCAACACGCTGGTGATTCTTGGTGCAATCGGGGCTCTCGGCGGCGCAGTGCTGGGACTAAAACAGGTTCGTCCGAAAACCATTCTGGCTTACTCGAGCATCAGTCAGATGGGGCTTATTACCCTGATGGTTGGCGCTGCCATGGCAAATACCGCGCAGGCGGCAACGCTTTTTTCTGCCATCGCCTTGTATGCTTTGCACCATGGCCTGGCCAAAGGTTGCCTGTTTCTTTCCACAGCAGTGGAGCTGCCGGCTGAACGCCGGTCCCGCTGGCTCGTTTGGCTGTTGATTGGATTGCCCGGTCTTTCACTCGCGGGCCTGCCGTTTACCAGCGGGGCAGCAGCCAAATTCGCTATGAAGAATGCCTTGAAGCCTGAGCAATATGAATTCGCCATGGCGGAATATTTACCTCTGATAATGTCCGCCGGCGCTGTTGCCACCATGCTCCTGATCTGGCGATTTCTCTGGGCCCTCCATCAAAGCGCTCAGACAGGGAATAACCATCGGTTCAAATGGCTGGGCTGGGTGGCAGCTTCAGTATGCAGCCTGGTGGCATTCTGGTTTTTACCGGGCGCCCGGTCCACGGCAGGACATTCCTGGTTCGCGGTGACACCAAGTGAAGCCTGGAGTCTGATCTGGCCAATAGCGCTGGCAACGGCGATCGCTGGGGCATGGTGGTTTGTGAGGGGACGCAATGACACTGGTATTAGCTGAGTCTGGAGGGATTCGTTTTAAAAAAGGTTTCGGGGAGCATTTATCGTATTTAACATAATATACATTATGCGCAGTAGTGGATTAGTCCAGCCAGGAAATCAGGGCACCACACACCTCTCCAAAAATCCATAAAGAACGGTAGCCCAAGCCATGTTCTTCACACCTATCAACAATCCCCGGGGTCAGATCGGGGTCTGATGAACGCTTTCATCTGACCCCTTATTATTCTCCGCAGTGAACTCGGTGCATTGTCGCTATTCCGGACCCTGATGAACCCTGGCATCAAAACGCCAATTTCATCTTCCGCACCCATCTCCTTTCACAAGTCGCCTAATTCCGGGGTCAGATGAAAGATTTCATCAGACCCCTTTTCCTACAACAATCCCCCGGAAAAACTCCGAGCCGAAGAAACAACGAAGTGCATCAAATCCAACATGCCCAGCGATCCCACCACCGGG
>NZ_JAWLHI010000042.1:0-33892 GCF_041690455.1 Marinobacter sp. | reverse complement strand
AGCCATGGATGGCGGAGCCAAGCGTACACGGACGTATTCACAGCGTTTTTCGGAACGCCCCACCCGCTGCCCTGCCGACTCCAAAACAAGAGGACCGCGATCCCAGACTCGAGGTCAAATAGCAATAGGCGCCTTGATCACCGGATAAGGCTCATACCCCTCAAACTCGAAATCCTCAAGTTCGTACTCAAAGATACTATCGGGCTTACGCTTGATCACCAGCCTGGGTAAAGCACGAGGCTCCCGCTTCAACTGTTCAAACACGATGTCTTCGGTCAGGTGGTTCTGGTACAGGTGGCAATCACCAAACGTGTGCACGAACTCACCCACATCCAGATCGCACTGCTGGGCGATCATGTGGGTTAGCAGCGCATAGGAGGCGATATTGAACGGCACGCCCAGGAACAGGTCAGCACTGCGCTGGTACAGCTGGCAGGAGAGCTTGCCGTCGGCCACGTAGAACTGGAACAGGCAGTGGCACGGGGCCAATGCCATGCGACCCTCGCGGACGTTGTCCTGGGGGCTGATGGATTCGTCCGGTAGTTCCGCCGGGTTCCAGGCGGAGACGATCAGGCGCCGGGAGTTGGGCTTGTTGCGGATCTGGTCAATGACTTCGCTGATCTGGTCCACCACCCGGCCGTCCGGGCACTGCCAGCTGCGCCACTGTTTGCCGTAAATGGGGCCGAGGTCACCGTCTTCCAGGGCCCACTCGTTCCAGATGGAGACTTTGCGCTCTTTCAGCCAGTTGTTGTCGGTGGAACCACGCAGGAACCAGAGCAGTTCGTAGATGATGCTGCGCAGGTGGACTTTCTTGGTGGTCACCAGCGGGAAGCCTTCCTGCAGGTTGAATCGCAGCTGACGTCCGAATACCGAGCGGGTGCCGACGCCGGTGCGGTCACCCTTGTCGAATCCGTTATCGACGACGTCTTGCATCAGGTCGAGGTAGGCTTTCATTCGGCATTTCTCCGGTAAGCAATGAACATCAGGGCGGCGCCGGCGAGGATCATGGGGGTGGACAGAACCTGGCCCATGGTGAGCCAGTCGAAGGCCAGGTAACCCAGCTGCGGATCCGGCTGGCGTACGAATTCCACCAGGAACCGGAACAGGCCGTAACACACCAGGAACAGGCCGGAGACGGCCATGCGCGGGCGGGGTTTGGCGGAGAACCACCACAGGATGGCGAACAGGGCGACGCCTTCCAGGGCGAACTGGTACAGCTGGGAGGGATGGCGCGCCAGGCTGTCCGGGGCGTGGGGGAAGACCATGCCCCAGGGCACGTCGGTGGGCTTGCCCCAGAGTTCGCCGTTGATGAAGTTACCGATCCGCCCGGCACCCAGGCCTACCGGTACCAGGGGTGCAACGAAGTCCGCCAGGCGCCAGAAGCCGGAGCCGAGTTTGCGTCCGTACCACCACATGGCGAACATGACACCCAGCAGGCCGCCGTGGAAGGACATACCCCCTTCCCAGACGCGCAGGAGCCAGAGCGGGTCGGCCAGGAAGGTATCGAAGTTGTAGAACAGGACGTAACCGAACCGGCCGCCAAGGATAACGCCGAGGGCCAGGTAGAACAGGAGGTCGCCCATTTGTTCTTCGGTGACCGGGGACCAGGGTTTGCGGGCCCGCAGCCGGCCGAGCCACCACCCGGCGACAAAGCCGACCAGGTAAGTCAGGCCGTACCAGTGAATCTTGACGGGGCCCAGGGAAATGGCCACCGGGTCAAACTGGGGATGCTGCAGCATCGGTTACCTCTCAGCTCAGGAGAAAACGAAGCCCCACTACCAGGAGCATCATCGCAAAAATACGTTTCAGAACCTTGGCGTTCAGTTTGTGGGCCAGGTTGGCACCAATTCTGGCGAAGAAAACACTGGTCAGGATGATCCCGAGCAGTGCGGGCAGGTAGATAAAGCCCAGGCTGAATTCCGGAAGGTCGGCATGCCCCCAGCCTGTCCAGATGTTGCCAATGGCACCGGCAAGCGCAATCGGCAGGCCAATGGCCGCTGAGGTGGCCACAGTGTTCTGCATACGGACATTACACCAGCTCAGGTAAGGCACGGTGAGTGTGCCGCCCCCGATACCGAAAATGGCCGACGCCCAGCCAACACCGCCACCTACCACACCCAGGCCAACCGGGCCGGGAACATCGCGACCGGGCTTGGGATTGACCTCCAGTATCATCTTGATGGCCACCAGCATCACGAACACGCCAATCACCAATTGCAGCATATCGCCACTCATGAAGGCCGCGGTCCAGGCGCCCAGAACAGCCCCGCCAACAATCCCCACGGTCATGAGCCGGAAAATGTCCCAGCGCACGGCCTGGTGCTTGTGATGGGAACGGATGGAGGACAGCGAGGTGAACACGATGGTGGCCAGGGAGGTCCCCACCGCCAGGTGAGCACTGATGTCCGGGCTGATGCCCTGGATCTCGAAGCTGAAGATGAGTACCGGCACGATGACCAGGCCGCCACCGATACCGAACAGGCCCGCCATGGTCCCTGCCAGTGCGCCCAGTGCCAGATACGATGCAAATACGGTTACCAGGGTCATAGCTGCTCACGCCTATGAGAAACAAGGCTGGTATGATACACACCGCGCGGGACAAGTTCACGACTCCCTATTCACCTTCGGAGACTCATTACCGACCATGTGCCTCATTGCCTTTGCCCTTGGCCAGAATCGTCATTTTCCGCTGGTGGTCGCCGCCAATCGAGACGAGTTTTTCCGTCGTCCCACCGCCCCCATGGATTGGTGGACCACGGACTCGGGCCAGCGGGTACTGGCCGGCCGCGACCTTCAGTCCGGTGGCACCTGGCTTGCCGTCACAGAGGATGGCCGCATCAGCGCGGTCACCAATGTCCGGGAGGGTTCCCCCGAGGCCGGCCGGACCACGCGGGGCGAATTGCCGTTGCGGGCCCTGGCGGAGCCGGGCACAGAGCTGTTCCATGATCTCACCGACGACCCGGATCGTTACGCCGGGTTTAACCTGATCCGACTCGAATCCGGCGGTGGCTGGTATTACAGCAACCGGGACGCCCATCCGGGCAGGAGCATACACCGTGGGGTGTATGGCCTCAGCAACCATTTACTGCAGACGCCCTGGCCGAAACTGCTCCGGCTGCGGGAGTCCGTGGGCGAGGTAGTCTCGATGGCCGGTGTCGATGCTGACGGGCTGCATCAACGGCTTATCACGCTGCTCCAGGACTCGACACCGGCGCCGGACCACCTGCTGCCGGACACCGGCGTGGGCCTGGCAACGGAGCGATTCCTGTCGTCTCCGTTCATCGTCGGCGAGGACTATGGTACCCGGGCGACCACGATCGTGACGGTCGCCGGCAATGGGCAAACCCGGGTAACCGAACAGAGCTGGGGGCCTTTGGCCTCAAAAGGCGATTGCCGTCACTTCGACTGGCAGCGATAGCCCTCCGGCTCTGATATAATCCGCGAAATTCTGTCACCCGACCGGAGGGCCCGATGGCCGGTGAAAAAGACACCACATCCATAGCCGACTTTGAAAAGTCACTGGATGAGCTGGAAAAGCTGGTTCGCGACCTGGAGCAGGGCGAACTGTCGCTGGAACAGTCCCTGACTGCGTTCGAGCGGGGCGTGAAGCTGACCCGGGAATGCCAGCAGGCATTGAAGAGTGCCGAGCAGCGGGTCGAGCAGCTGGTGCAGAACAGTGATGGCACCCTGGAAACCCGCCCTTTCACGCCGGATGACGCCGACTGATGACCGAACAGACCAAGGCGGCAGTGGATTTTCTGGAGTCCTGCCGCATCCTTGTCGACGCCGAGCTGGACCGCTGCATTGACCAGAGCGCGGCCTCCGATCGCCTCCAGGACGCCATGCGGTACAGCGTGCTGGGCGGCGGCAAGCGGATTCGTCCCGCTCTGTGCCTCGCGGCAGCGCGGGCAATGGGCGAGGACAGCAACAGCGCCCTCGCCCCCGCCTGCGCCGTGGAGCTGATCCATGCCTATTCGCTGATCCACGATGACCTGCCGGCGATGGATGACGATGAGCTGCGCCGGGGCCGGCCCACTACCCATATTGCCTTTGACGAGGCCACTGCCATCCTGGCGGGCGATGCGCTGCAAGCCCTGGCTTTCGGATTGCTGGCCAACGGCTCGGGACTGGCCAGCGAGGCACGGCTGGCCATGGTTCAGGAACTGGCAAAAGCCGCTGGCCACCAGGGCATGGTGGGCGGCCAGGCCATTGACCTGGAGTCGGTGGGCAAGACCCTGACCCTGACTCAGTTGGAAACCATGCACCGGCACAAGACCGGCGCCCTGATCGAGGCCAGCGTCCGCATGGGTGCCCTGAGTGCCGAGCGGGTGCAGCCCGGCGCGCTGGAGGCACTGACGACCTATGCCCGGGTGCTTGGGCTGGCTTTCCAGGTGCAGGACGACCTGCTGGATATCGAAGGCAGCACCGACGTGATCGGCAAACCCCAGGGATCTGATGTCGCCCGGTCCAAGCCCACTTACCCGGCCCTGCTGGGTCTGGACGGAGCCAGGCAGCACCTGGCCGAACTGTTGCAGACCGCCAAGGCGAGTCTCGAACAGTACGGGCCGGAAGCCGATCCGCTGCGGGCGATGGCGGATTACGTGGTGGCACGAACCCATTGAACCACCCTGCCCCAAAGGCGCACACTTGTCGTAACTTATTTTGAAAACACTGGATCATCCCAAAAGACCCGAGCAGATGCAGGATACTTACACTTTCAAGGAAATCCCGTCACAGCGGCCCAACACCCCGCTGCTGGACCGGATTGATGTACCGGCCCAGCTCCGTGAGCTGCCGGCTGAACAGCTGACCCAGCTGGCCCGGGAACTGCGGGCGTTCCTGCTGTGGTCCGTCGGCCAGACCGGCGGACATTTTGGTGCCGGGCTGGGCGTACTGGAACTGACCGTTGCCCTACATTATGTGTTCAACACCCCGGAGGACCGCCTGGTCTGGGACGTGGGCCACCAAGCCTATCCCCACAAGATCCTTACCGGTCGCCGGGAACAGATGGGCAGCATTCGCCGCAAGGGCGGCCTGGCGGGCTTTCCCAAGCGGGCCGAAAGCGAGTACGACACCTTCGGAGTGGGCCACTCCAGCACTTCCATAAGTGCCGCCCTGGGCATGGCCATTGCCGCCCGCATGCAGAACACTGGCCGCAAGAGCATTGCCGTTATTGGCGATGGCGCCATGACTGCGGGCATGGCCTTCGAGGCCCTGAACCATGCCGGCCACCTGCATGCCAACATGCTGGTGATCCTGAACGACAATGACATGTCGATCTCCCGGAACGTGGGCGGCCTGTCCAACTATTTCGCCAAACTGCTGTCCAGCCGCACCTACAACCAGGTCCGGGACAGCAGCAAGAAGGTGCTGCAGGGCGCACCGCACCTGATGGCCCTGGCCAAGAAGACCGAGGAACACTTCAAGGGCATGATTGCCCCGGGAACCCTGTTCGAGGAACTCGGCTTCAACTACATCGGCCCCATTGATGGCCATGACCTGCCGCTGCTGGTGGAGACCCTGGAGAACATCCGCGAGCTGGACGGCCCGCAGTTCCTGCACGTGGTGACCACCAAGGGCAAGGGGTTCGCCCCGGCCGAGGCTGACCCGATCGGCTACCATGCCATCAATAAGATCGAACCGGTGCCACCGAGCAAACCCGAGCCGGTCACCCCCAAGCCGGCCAAGCCCAAATACGCCAATGTCTTCGGCCAGTGGCTGTGCGATGCCGCCGAGCAGGACGAACGGGTGGTGGGCATCACGCCGGCCATGTGCGAGGGCTCGGATCTGCTGGCCTTCTCCCAGCGCTTCCCGGACCGGTATTTCGATGTTGCCATTGCCGAGCAGCACGCCGTGACCCTGGCCGCCGGCCTGGCCTGCGACGATGCCAAACCGGTGGTGGCGATCTACTCCACCTTCCTGCAAAGAGGCTACGACCAGCTGATCCATGACGTGGCCATCCAGAACCTGGACGTGCTCTTTGCCATCGACCGGGCCGGCCTGGTGGGCGAAGACGGTCCGACCCATGCCGGTGCGTTCGATATCAGCTACCTGCGTTGTATCCCCAATATGGTTGTGATGGCCCCGTCGGACGAGAACGAGACCCGGCAGATGCTCCAGACCGGCATGCTGTTCAACGGCCCGGCAGCTGTGCGCTACCCCCGGGGTACTGGGCCGGGCACGAAGATCGAGCCTGAGCTGAAACCACTGGAGATCGGCAAGGGGCGCCGCATCCGGGAAGGAAGCGGCGTCGCTATCCTGAACTTCGGCACCCTGCTCGCACCCGCACTGGAAGCGGCTGAGGCACTGGGTGCCACCGTTGCCGACATGCGCTTCGTCAAACCCCTGGACGAGGAGCTGGTACTGGAACTGGCCGAGCAGCATGACCTGCTGGTGACGCTGGAAGAGAACGTGGTCGCCGGCGGTGCCGGCAGTGCGGTCACGGAATTCCTGAACCACCGTGAAGTCGCCCAGCCGGTGCTTCAGCTCGGGCTTCCCGATACTTTTATCGATCACGGCAAGCACGGCGAATTGCTGAGCGACTGCGGTCTGGACGCCGAGGGCATCCGGTCGGCCATTGCCGAACGCCTGGAACGGCTCCAGCGCTCCAGCCTCAAAGTGGTCAAATAATCCCTGGTATCACTGGCATCAACAAAAAAGCCCGCGTCTCCGGACGCGGGCTTTTTTGTGTGACTCAGGGCAACGGGCCAATTACTCGGGATCGTCGTCCTGGTGCGTTTCCAGCCAGTGGCCCAACTTGGTCTGCTTGGTGTTGAGGTAATTCTCGTTGTGCGGGTTGCGCCCCACGTGCAACGGAACCCGCTCGGCAATGTCGATGCCATAGGACTCCAGCGCCTTGACCTTGCGCGGGTTGTTGGTCATCAGCCGCAGGCTACTGATCCCCAGGTGTTCCAGCATATCCTTGCACATGCTGTAGTCCCGCAAATCAGCGGCAAAGCCAAGCCGTTCGTTCGCCTCGACCGTATCGGCACCCTGGTCCTGCAGATGGTAGGCACGGATCTTGTTCAGCAGACCAATGCCCCGGCCCTCCTGGCGCAGATACATGAGGATGCCCCGCCCTTCACGGGCGATACTGCGCAAGGCTTCTTCAAGCTGATAGCCACAATCGCAGCGCATGCTGTACAGGGCATCGCCGGTCAGGCACTCGGAGTGGGTCCGGGCCAGCATCGGCTCATCACTATCCAGGTCTCCCAGGGTCAGGGCGACGTGCTCCTTTCCCGTATCCGGCTCTTCGAAACCGTGCATGTCAAACACGCCGAACGGGGTTGGTAACCGGCAGGTCTGGATGTAACGAACAGCCACAGTGTTTCCTCGTGGTTCAATCAATCGGGGCGCGCATTCTATCACGTGGCCGCCGGCTTGGCGTAGTCTTGGCACAGTGGGCTCTCCGGTGGTGGAACGATACCGGGTAGTACGCTCCCTGCTGCGGGCCGGATCAGGCCTGCCCGGCCACCCAGTGACCGCTGCGACCGCCTTTCTTCTCGAGCAACCGCACGTTGTCCACGACCATGCCCCGGTCCACTGCCTTGCACATGTCATAGAGCGTCAGCGCCGCCACGCTGGCCGCCGTCAGGGCCTCCATCTCGACCCCGGTCTGGCCCGAGAGCTTGCAGCGGGTCAGGATATGAACCGAGGCACCGTCCTCGCCCGGATTCAGCTCAACCTTCACCGAGGTCAGGTTCAGGCTGTGGCAAAGGGGAATCAGTTCATGGGTTTTCTTTGCTGCCATGATGCCCGCGATCCGGGCCACTGCCAGCACATCGCCCTTGGGGTGCTCGCCTTCGATGATCATTTTCAGGGTTTCCGGCGCCATACGGATGGTGGCTTCAGCGCGGGCTTCCCGTTCGGTCACGTCCTTATCGGTGACATCGACCATGCGGGCTTCGCCCTTCTCGTCCAGGTGGGTCAGCTTGCTCACGGTTTCTCCAGAGACATGATTGAAAATGGGTTGAACAGATGTTGCCAGCATACCAGACCGATCGCCGGCCAGCCTTGATATCTACCGCTCAGACCGCCACCAGAACCGGATGCCGGCGACGCCCTGGCCACCCAGCCGGCGCGCTGTGATCTCCTCCTCCGGACCAAGCCCTCCGAGGGCATACACGGGAATGACCGCTTGCGCCACCAGTGCCTCGAATTGCTCCCAACCCATGGCCGGACGCCCGGGATGGCTCCTGGTCGGTTGTACGGGACCCAGGGTGGCGTAATCGGCCCCCAGAGCATTGGCATGGGCAAGCTGCCCGGCGTCGTGACAGGAACCCCCCAGCCACACGGACTCAGGAACCGGGCGGCTGGCCAGGGCCTGTGCCTCCCGCCAGGGCAGGTGCAGACCACCGGCACCCGGTACTGCATCAAACACTTCGGGGCTGCCGTGCACGATCGGCGTCAGCCCCTGCTCTCTGCATGAGGCCACCGCTTGGCTTGCGAAGCGGACATAGTCCTGGGGTGACAGCCCGGGAGCACGCAGAACCACAAGGGTGGCCCCCGAGGCTCTCAGCCCCTTCAGCCCGCCCTCAAGGCTGGCCAGCCCATCCTCCGGAGAAGTCATTGCACCGGTAATGGCAAGCACCCCGGGCAGCCTCAGGGCACGGATCACCGGGCGGTTGGCGACCGGAAAATCCTCGTCCCGGAGCTGTTCCGGTTCCAGCCAGTCTACTGGCTGGCCCTCCCGACCCTCGGGCTCTCCAGAGGCCTCGGAGGTGCGCCAGACGTCCAGGAAAACCCGCTTGTCGCCGTAGTCATGGCGAATCCCGATAACCGGCTCCAGGGCGGTCTCGGAAAGGCTCAGGCCGGTTTCCTCGGCAATCTCCCGGACCAGGGCCTGCTGGACGGTCTCCCCCGGCTCAACCTTGCCACCGGGGAACTCCAGCAGCCCGCCCTGGTGCACGTGATCGGGGCGCCGGGCGATCAGCACCCGGCCGTCCCGGACGATGACACCCACCGCCACGTGAATCTCCCGGACCGGGCTTTGCGTTGCCGCCATGGTCAGGTCCGGTACTCCGCGTTGATGGTCACGTAATCGTGGGAGAAATCACAGGTCCAGACCGTCTCCCGGATGTCACCGCGCTTCAGGTCGATGGCGATGGTGATTTCCTCCTGGTCCATCACCGCCTGGCCGCGCTCTTCGGAGTAGTCATCGGCCCGGCCGCCCTGGCGCACCAGGCAGACGTCACCCAGGTAGATTTCCAGGGCATCGAGATCCAGGTCCGGAACGCCGGCACGGCCCACCGCCGCCAGGATCCGGCCCCAGTTCGGGTCCGAGGCAAACAGCGCGGTCTTGACCAGGGGTGAATGGGCCACGGTGTAGGCTACGTCCAGGGCTTCCTGCTGGCTGGCGGCCCCGCTGACATCAATGGTGACAAACTTGGTGGCACCTTCGCCGTCGCGGACAATGGCATGGGCCAGGTCCAGGTAGACCTGCTGCAACGCCTCGCGCAGCGTCGCCAGCTCGGGGCTCTCGGCGGTAATCTCCGGGCCGCTGTACTGGCCGGAAGCCATCAGCATGCAGGCATCGTTGGTGGAAGTGTCACCGTCGATGGTAATCCGGTTGAAGGATTTCTCGCCAAGCTCCGAGGCCAGCGCCTGCAGTACATCAGGGGCAATCCGGGCGTCAGTGGCGATAAACCCGAGCATGGTGGCCATATTCGGGCGGATCATGCCGGCGCCCTTGCTGATCCCGGAAATGGTCACGGTATGGCCGCCAAGGTCCACCTGGCAGGAGGCCCCCTTTGGCCGGGTATCGGTGGTCATGATGCCACTGGCCGCCTCCGCCCAGCGATTCTCCGCGGTATTGGCCAGTGCCTCGGGCAGGGCCCCGACAATCTTGCCTACCGGCAGTGGCTCGCCGATCACGCCGGTGGAAAATGGCAGCACCTCGTCGCCACTGACACCGGCATTGTCCGCCAGCGCCTCGCAGCAGGCGATCGCGTCCTTCATACCCCGTTCGCCGGTACCGGCATTGGCATTGCCGGTATTGACCAGCAGATACCGGGGCGCAGTCCGGGCCAGGTGTTGCCGGCTTACGGTGACCGGCGCGGCACAGAACTGGTTGCGGGTAAAGATCCCCGCCACACGACTGCCGGGGGCGAGCTCGAATACCACCACGTCCTTCCGGCCGGGTTTCTTGATGCCTGCACTGGCAATACCCAACTTGACGCCGGCTACCGGGAAAAACTCGGGTAAGGTACCTGGACCTACCGCCATCCTGCCTCTCCTCTCACTCAATCCAATCTGGAACTTTCAAAACGCAAAAACCCGCAGCCTGCGCATGTCAGGTTGCGGGTCTCTGACCGGTTTCAGTACCCCGGGGTCAGCTGACCTTGCCGCAGCACTGCTTGTACTTCTTGCCGGACCCGCAGGGACAGGGCTCGTTTCGCCCCACCTTGCGCTCCTGGCGGACAAAGGTTTCCGGCGTCGCGGACTGCCGCTCACCGTCGCCCTCACCTTCCGCCTGACTCTGGGCGGTGGCGCTGGTCTCGTCATGGCGCATGCGGGCACGGGCCAGCTCTCTCTCGAGCTCGGCCTTGCGGCGGCGCTCCACCTCTTCCATTTCCTCGGGAGTCTGCACCCGGACATGACTCAGGATGCGGGCAATATCCCGCTTCATGGTCTCCAGCATTTCCTCGAACAGGTTGAACGCCTCGCGCTTGTATTCCTGCTTCGGGTTCTTCTGGGCATAACCGCGCAGGTGAATACCCCGGCGCAGATGGTCCATGTTGGAGAGGTGCTCTTTCCAGAGGGTATCGAGCACCTGCAGGAACACCTGCTTCTCGAACTTGCGCATGGCTTCGGAGCCGGCGATGGCTTCCTTTGCCTCGTAGGCTGAGACAATCTCGTTGAGAATCTTCTCCCGGAGGCTTTCCTCGTAGAGCTTGCTGTCTTCCTGCAGCCACTGCTGGATCGGCAGATCAATGGCCATCTCGGACTGCAGCTGGGATTCGAGACCCGCCACATCCCACTGTTCGGGCATGCTCTGGGGCGGGATGTACTCGTTGATCAACTCGCTGACCACGTCCTCGCGAATGGTCTTGATCATGTCCGAGATATCATCCGAAGACATGACTTCGTTGCGCTGGTCGTAGATCACGGTACGCTGGTCGTTGGCCACGTCATCGTATTCCAGCAGGGTCTTCCGCATATCGAAGTTGCGGCCTTCCACCTTGCGCTGGGATTTCTCGATGGCGTTGGTGACCATACGGTGCTCGATGGCCTCGCCCTTCTTCATGCCCATGGCCTGCATCAGGCTCTTCACCCGGTCCGGGGCGAAGATCCGCATCAGATTGTCTTCCAGGGACAGGAAGAAGCGGGATGACCCCGGATCCCCCTGACGACCGGCACGACCACGCAACTGGTTGTCGATCCGGCGGGACTCGTGACGCTCGGTACCGATGATGTGCAGGCCGCCGGCCTCCAGCACCTGGTTGTGACGCTCGGTCCACTCGGCCTTCATCTTGGCGACGGCTTCCTCGGTGGGATTCTCCATCGCCGCGACTTCGAATTCCCAGTTACCACCCAGGACGATATCGGTACCCCGGCCGGCCATGTTGGTGGCAATGGTCACCGCGCCCGGGCGACCAGCCTGGGCCACGATCATGGCCTCGGACTCGTGCTGCTTGGCGTTCAGGATCTTGTGGTCGATCCGGGCCTTCTTCAGCAGCATCGACAACAGTTCGGAGGCCTCGATGGACGCCGTGCCCACGAGGATCGGCCGGCCCTCGGCGGTGACGTCCTTGATCTCGTCGATGATGGCGTGGAATTTCTCTTCCTGGGTGAGGTACACCAGGTCGTTGTAGTCGATCCGCTGGATCGGTTTGTTGGGCGGAATCACCACTACGTCCAGGCCGTAGATCTGGCGGAATTCGAAGGCTTCCGTATCAGCGGTACCGGTCATGCCGGCCAGCTTCTCGTACAGACGGAAGTAGTTCTGGAAGGTGGTCGAGGCCAGGGTCTGACTCTCGGCCTGGATCCTGACACCTTCCTTCGCCTCAATGGCCTGGTGCAGGCCTTCACTCCAGCGGCGACCCGGCATGGTTCGGCCGGTATGCTCGTCAACGATGACCACCTGGTCACCCTGGACGATGTAATCGACATCTTTCTGGAACAGGTGATGGGCCCGCAAGGCCGAGTGCACATGGTGCAGAAGGCTCAGGTTGGCAGCGGAGTACAGACTCTCGCCTTCGTTCAGCAGGCCGCGACTGAGCAACAGTTCCTCGACCTTCTCATGGCCAGCCTCGGTCAGTTCCACCTGGCGGGCCTTCTCATCGATCGTGAAGTCGCCGGAAGGCTCGCCCTCTTCAGAAACCTCCCCTTCCTCAAGACTCGGCACCAGCTCGTTGATGGCCTGGTAGAGCTTGGAACTGTCTTCGGCGGCACCGGAGATGATCAGCGGCGTCCGGGCTTCGTCGATCAGGATGGAATCCACCTCGTCGACAATGGCGAAGTTCAACCCGCGCTGGACCTTGTCCTCGGTGCTGAATGCCATGTTGTCGCGGAGATAGTCGAAACCGAATTCGTTGTTGGTGCCGTAGGTGATGTCCGCCTGGTAGGCCGCCTTTTTCTCCTCGGGCGCCTGGCCGGCCACGACCACACCCACCTGCAGACCCAGGAAGCGGTAGAGCTTGCCCATCCATTCAGCGTCCCGGCGGGCCAGGTAGTCGTTCACCGTGACCACATGCACACCCTTGCCGGACAGCGAGTTGAGGTAAACCGCGGCGGTCGCCACCAGGGTCTTACCTTCACCGGTCTTCATCTCGGCAATCCGGCCTTCGTGCAGGGTGATACCACCAATCAGCTGAACATCATAGTGACGCATACCCATGACTCGACGACTGGCTTCCCGAACCGTGGCAAAGGCCTCAGGCAACAGGGCATCGAGGCTCTCGCCCTCTTCGACACGGCGGCGGAACTCAGCGGTCTTGCCTTGCAACTCGTTGTCGGAAAAATTGCCAAACTGCTCTTCAAGTTCGTTGATGCGCGCAACTTGTCTTCGCATCCTCTTGATTTCTCTGGCATTTTTACTGCCGAACATCTTGGTTGCAAGCTTTGTGAACATAGACCACTGCTTCTTTAATTAAACGAGGGAAGCCGGCATTCTAACCTTATTTCCCGACAGGACAAAAGGCGCACCTCACAAGTGCCGGAATGAAAGTGTCGGAATGCCAACGACTTGCCCTCCGGAAGGCAGCATTGCACTTCCGAAGGGAACTGGAGAGGAAAACCGGGAAACCGCGACAAGGCACAGCCGGGACTTAACGATTGGCCCGGGCAATGTATTTCACAGGATCTTTGGAGCGGCCATTCTGCAGAACCTCAAAGTGCACGTGAGGGCCCGTGGACCGACCGGTGCTGCCCATCAGGGCAACCACCTGCCCTTTCTGGACCACGTCCCCGGTCTTTACCTTGACGGTCTTGCAGTGACCGTAGCGGGTCACCAGACCATCACCATGATCGATTTCCACCAGGTTACCATAGCCATAGCGCTCGCCGGCCCAGGTAACCACGCCACCGGCAACGGCAATGATATCGCTGCCATCCTTGCCCGCCAGGTCAACACCGTCATGCCAAGTCCGCTTGCCTGAGAACGGGTCGGAACGATAGCCGTACTTGGAAGACAGCCAGCCCCAGGTGATCGGCCGGCCCTCGACATACATTTCTTCTTCCAGCTTCTGGCGGGAAGCCAGCTTGTCCAGCAGACGCAGTTGCTGCTCCCGATCGGCTAACTGCACTTCCATGCGTTCGATCATGTCGGTCAGAGCCGGCGCGGTAAAGGATTCCCTGGTCTCAGGACCCTCAGGGCCACCGACGGCCGGCGGCTCATCAAAGTTGAACTCTTCGCTGGCGACCAGCCCGGATTCTACAAACCGCTGCCCCAGGGCGTCGAGACGCAGCATGCGGCCCTGAAGTTCACCGAGACGCAGGGTCAGGGCATCAACCTGTTCACGGACCTGCTCTTCCACGGCGGCCAGTTCCTGTTGCTGGGCTTCCAGCTTGCTTTTCCAGTGTGCCACCAGTTCCGACGGCTTTGGCTCCTGTGCTTTGGCCTTGCTGACTGCCGCCTGGTAGCCGCCCCAGACTGCCGCGCTGATCAACGCAAGTACCAGCACCAGCATACCGGCGAGGAACTTGCCGTTCAGGGCGACAACCCGGGACTTCCCGTGGTGTTTGCCTACGAGGATAATGTTCATATCGTCTTCTGGTTTCATCGGGGAGCCGCAAGCCTGATCCTGTCGTGTTGCGGCCCGGGATGTCCGAATGGGTCTGGCCTTTCCCTGGCAACAACTACGTACTGAATAAACGCAGCGCCCGCTGGACATAGGTATTTGCAACAATGTAAAACGAGTCTGAAGCGGGCACTACCCTCAAACCGTGCCGAAGTGTAACCAATCGTAAACGGAACCGTCGAGTGAAAGCGCGTCAATGAAGCGGAAAAACGACCAGAAAATGACCTTCGACAAGGTCGGTGGTAGCCCGGCCCTGAGTGAACTCGTGGCCAAGGCCGAACTGCACCGGCAGGCGGAAGCGCAGGTTCTTAGCGCGCTCCCCGAAGAGCTGGTCAGTGGCGTTCGCTTTCTCAGCTGCCAGGAAGGCGAACTGGTGCTGTCCGCCGCCAACGCCACGCGGGCCAGCCAGATCCGCTTCCGCCAGCACGAGATCATGGCCAGCGTCCGGGAGCAGGAACTGTTCCGTTACGTGTGGAAACTGAAAGTGAAGGTGGCGCCGCCGCGCTTCAGGGAGACAAAGCGCGCTGAAAAGCAGCCCCTGAGCAAAGAAAATGCCCGGCTCCTCGCAGAGGAGGCCGGGCACACGAAGGATAAAGCTTTACGCGAGGTTCTCGAAAAACTCGCAAGCCACGCCCGCGATTAAGGCGTCCTGCCTTAACCCTGAGCTGCCAGCACAGGCTTCATGTAGGAGATGGGTGCTGTTGCCTCGTCATCGAAGGTAACCACTTCCCATGCATCCTCTTCGGCCCGGAGCTTACGGAGCAGCTTGTTGTTCAGGTCGTGACCGGACTTCACACCGCGGAACTCACCGATCAGGCTGTTACCGAGCAGGTACAGGTCGCCAATGGCATCCAGCACCTTGTGCTTGACGAACTCATCGTCGTAACGAAGACCGTCTTCGTTCAGGATCTTGTAGTCGTCAACCACGATGGCGTTATCGACAGAGCCACCCAGCGCCAGGTTCATCGCCCGCAGTTTCTCGATGTCACGCATGAACCCGAAGGTCCGGGCGCGGGACACTTCCTTCACGAAGGAAGTACTGGAGAAATCCACGGTCGCGGTCTGGGCGCGGCCCTTGAACACCGGATGGTCGAAGTCGATACCGAAGGAGACCTTGAAACCCTCGAAAGGCAGGAAGGTCGCTTTCTTGTCGCCTTCTTCCACGGTAACTTCACGCTTGATGCGGATGAAGCGCTTGGCCGCGTCCTGCTCGGCGATGCCGGCAGACTGCAACAGGAACACGAACGGTCCGGCGGAGCCATCCATGATGGGCACTTCAGCCGCGCTGAGCTCCACGAAACAGTTATCAATACCGAGACCAGCCATGGCTGACAGCAGGTGCTCTACTGTTGCCACACGGACACCGTTTTTTACCAGCGTCGTGGACAGCATGGTCTCACCCACATTTTCCGCACAGGCACGAATCTCGACCATCGGGTCCAGATCCGTCCGGCGGAAGATGATACCCGAGTCTTCCGGAGCCGGCTTCAGGGTCAGGTAAACCTTTTCCCCCGAGTGCAGGCCGACACCGGTAGCCCGGATGGTGTTTTTGAGTGTCCGTTGTCTGATCATCGGTTCATCATTCCGTCACAATATGGCGATATTCTGGGCAAAAAACTGCCCGGAGAATATCAGAAATTAAGACTGAGTACCATTTGACCAAGAGGGCTTTGCCTCAAATTTACACAAAGCCAACACTCGGCACTCAGCGCACGTAATTTCCGGCAGTCAGGTTCCCTTAATCGGCAAAAAAGCCGAGATGGATTCCTGCACGCATTACCGGCTCACAGTTGCGACAGATTATCAATCAGCCTGGCGGCGAAGGAATGCGGGAATATCGAGATAGTCCACGCCCTGTTCTTCGCTTTCCTTGTTCTGATCGATAGCCACATTACCACTGGACACCGCACGACGACGCAGAACCGCCGGACGATCCAGCTGGTTGTAGTCGGTCTTGCCATCCAGGGTACGGGTGTTGTCGACAACCTTCGTTGGCTTTTCACGGTCACCGCCCAGGCCAGTGGCAACAACAGTCACCTTGAGCTCGTCGGTCATTTCCGGATCAATCACGGTACCGACCACGACGGTCGCGGAATCGGACGCGAACTCACGCACAATGTCGCCAACCTCGGAGAACTCGCCCAGGTTGAGATCCATGCCGGCGGTGATATTGACCAGGATACCCTTGGCGCCCTGGAGATTGATGTCCTCGAGCAGTGGGCTGCGCACGGCGGCTTCCGCGGCTTCCCGGGCACGGTTCTCGCCGGTGGCACGGGCGGTACCCATCATCGCCATGCCCATCTCGGACATCACCGTCTTCACGTCCGCAAAGTCGACGTTGATCATGCCGTTGCGGGTAATCAGGTCGGCAATACCCTGCACAGCGCCCAGCAGAACATCGTTGGCCGAGGCAAAAGCATCCAGCAGGCTGGTTTTCTTGCCCATGACCGCCAGCAGTTTCTCGTTCGGGATGGTGATCAGCGAGTCAACGCTCTCTTCGAGCTCTTTCAGCCCCTCTTCGGCGACGCTCATGCGCTTGCCACCTTCGAACATGAAGGGCTTGGTGACGACCGCCACCGTCAGGATACCCAGTTCCCGGGCCACCTCGGCAACGATCGGGGCGGCTCCGGTACCGGTACCACCACCCATGCCTGCGGTGATGAACACCATATCGGCGCCCTGCAGGGCTTCGGCGATGCGGTCACGGTCCTCCAGAGCCGACTGACGCCCTACTTCCGGATTGGCGCCGGCACCCAACCCCTTGGTAATGTTGCCACCAAGCTGGATTACCTGCCGGGCATCCAGATCGGTCAGCGCCTGGGCATCGGTGTTGGCGCAGATAAATTCCACACCTTCAACGTCGCTGTTGAGCATGTGACGTACGGCATTACCACCGCCACCACCAACACCGACGACTTTAATGACAGCATTTTGCTGGACATTATCGACGAGTTCGAACATTTCCCCTACTCCTTCGTGCTGTAGACAGCCTATCCAGGCTGTTTTTTCGAGATTTATGTTTTCGAGATACCTTCGTGTACTGCTTGTCCCGGCCGGTCAGAAGTGACCGGTAAACCAGGCTTTCATGCGCTCAAACAGCGAGGGGGCCTCTTCCCCCTTGAGCACGGGCGCCCGCCCGAGATCCATCTGGCGGAAGCCATGGATCAGCAACCCGACGCCAGTGGCGTAGATCGGGTTGTTGACCACTTCCGTCATACCGGACACCGCCTGCGGAGAAGCCAGGCGGACCGGCATGTGGAAGATCTCTTCGGCCAGTTCCACCACGCCTTCCATGGTGGAGGAACCGCCGGTTATCACGATGCCTGCGGGAATCAGGTCCTCAAATCCGGACCGGCGCAGTTCCGACTGCACCAGGGTGAAAAGCTCCTCGTAACGGGGCTCCACCACTTCGGCCAGTGCCTGCCGCGAAAGATCACGCGGAGCACGGTCGCCGACGCTCGGCACCTTGATGGTTTCATCGGCACCTGCGAGCTGGGTCAACGCGCAGGCATACTTGATCTTGATCTCCTCGGCATTCTGGGTCGGAGTCCGCAACGCCATGGCAATGTCGTTGGTGACCTGGTCCCCGGCAATCGGGATCACCGCGGTGTGACGGATAGCACCGCCGGTAAACACAGCGATGTCGGTGGTGCCACCGCCGACATCCACTACGCAGACTCCAAGCTCCTTCTCGTCCTCGGTCAGGATGGCGTGGCTGGAGGCCAGCTGTTCCAGGATGATGTCATCCACTTCCAGACCGCAGCGCCTGACGCATTTCTCGATATTCTGGGCGGCGTTTACCGCACAGGTCACCAGATGCACCTTGGCCTCCAGTCGGACACCGGACATCCCCATGGGCTCCTTGATGCCCTCCTGGCTATCAATCACGAACTCCTGCGGCAGGATATGCAGGATCTTCTGGTCCGCCGGAATCGCAACCGCCTGGGCTGCGTCAATAACCCGGTCGATATCCGCCTGGGTCACCTCCCGGTCGCGGATGGCCACGATGCCATGGGAGTTCAGGCTCTTGATGTGGCTGCCCGCGATCCCCGCATACACCGAGTGGATCCGGCAGCCGGCCATGAGCTCGGCCTCCTCGACAGCGCGCTGGATGGCCTGCACGGTGGTCTCGATATTGACCACCACACCGCGCTTCAGGCCCCGGGACGGGTGGGAACCGATTCCCACCACTTCAATGGTGCCGTCCATCTTGCGCTTGCCGACAATCGCAACCACTTTCGAGGTTCCGATATCGAGGCCAACAATCATGTTTTCCGTTTCAACCGATGACATGTGTTCCACCAAACCGTTGGTTTGTCGTTAATTTGCTATGAATTCGGCCCGGAAGCCGCTACTGCCTGCTTCCACTGCACCGCAACACCATTGGTGTAGCGGGCATCCACCCTGCTGACTTCGTCCGACCGGGATGCCAGCCGGGTTTCATAAACTGTCATGAACCGTTCAAAACGCTCGTCCACCTGGTCCCTGCCGAGCACCACCTCGATGCCGTTCGCCAGGGTCAGGGTCCAGGCACCCCGGGCTTCCAGTGACAGACCGGCAAAACCGAGCCCGTGGTTCACCAGCCGGTCGTTCATGGTCTGGGCCATCCGGATCACCTCCCGTACCCGCTCATCCGGACCTGCCAGCCGGGGCAGGCGGCCCGCTACCTCGGGATTCGGCGGCGTGAACAGCTCGCCGGTCCGGCTGACCAGGCGCCCGTCGGTCCAGTAGGCCAGCGGCTTCTTCTCCCGGATACCGATCACCAGCCGATCCGGCCAGACCCGGCGAACCGCCGCAGAGGCGACCCAGGGCCGCTGCTCCAGCTCGTCCTTGATCTCGGACAGGTCGGTCGCAAAATAGCTTTTCCCGATCCAGTTACCTGCCTCCCGCTCAATGGCGACCCGGCTGTCTCCAACAAAGTCGCCGTTGACGTCGATTGCCAGGATCTGCTGGTCCATGGCACTCAGAACCTTGCCGGTACCCCAGGGCACCAGGGCCGCAAGCAACACAATCAGGGCGCCGAGCCCCACCTGCAGCCAGGGCACGGCTGCCAGAATGCCCTTGAGAACGCCAAACCGGTCCCGGTCGGGACCGAGGGACGTCGCCCCCCGGCGCCGCGGGGGCTCGGACGGAATCGCCCGGCTCCGGATCAGCAGGTTCTCAAGCATTCGCATCCTCCAGGGTGTCGCGGAGTATCCGCACCACCAGTTCCTCAAAGCCGATTCCGGCCGCCCGAGCCGCCATCGGCACCAGGCTGTGGTCGGTCATGCCAGGCACGGTGTTCACCTCAAGCAGCCAGAAGCGGCCACCGGCATCCTGCATCACATCCACCCGTCCCCAGGTCCGGCAACCGACCACCCGGAATGCTTCGAGGGCAAGGTGCTGGAGCCGGAGCTCATCCTCGGGCGCCAGCCCGCAAGGAATCCGGTAATGGGTGTCATCGGCCAGGTACTTGGCCTCATAGTCGTAAAACGCGTGATCGGTGCTTGCGCTAAGGCCGATGGCCGGAAGGGCCCGATCCTGCAGCAGGCTCACGGTGAACTCCGGCCCCTCGATCCACTCTTCCACCAGCACCAGGTCATCCATTGCCGCGGCAGCCCTGTAGGCTTCCACCAGCTCCGACTCCGACCGCACCTTACGGATTCCGATACTGGAACCCTCATGCGCCGGCTTGACGCTCAGGGGCGGCTGCAGCTCGGCCATGATCCTGCCGGCTTCGTCCTCGGTGGTCATGGCCCGGAACCTCGGCGTCGGCAGCCCGCAGCCTTCGAACACATACTTGGTGCGGAGCTTGTCCATGGCGAGGGCCGAAGCCAGCATCTCGCTGCCGGTGTAGGGAATACCGGCCTGGGACAGGATCGCCTGCAGTGTTCCGTCCTCGCCGCCCCGGCCATGAAGGGCAATGAATACCCGGTCGAAATCCGGATCCTCGACGGTTTTCAGCAGGCAACCCCGGACATCCACCCCAAACGCGTCCACACCGGCGGACTGCAGGGCGGCCAGCACGGCTTTCCCGCTCTTCAGGGAGACTTCGCGCTCGGCGGAATCGCCACCCATGAACACGGCAACCCGACCCAGCGCCTTCACCAGCTCCGGATCTGCCTGATAATCCTGAATCTCGTTGTGGTGCATATCAGTCACCAGAAATCACTCCCGCTGCCGCCATCCGGGCAGCCACACCACCAATATCTCCGGCGCCCTGGGTAATCAGCAGGTCGCCATCCTGCAGCACATTGGCCAGCAGGCTCTCGATTTCGCTGTTGTCCTCGACAAACACCGGCTCCACCTTGCCGCGTTGGCGAATGCTCCGGCACAGAGAGCGGCCATCCGCGCCCGGAATCGCCGGCTCGCCGGCGGAATACACGTCCATCAACAAGAGACCGTCCACTTCCGACAGCACCCGGACGAAGTCCTCGTACAGGTCACGGGTGCGGGTATACCGGTGCGGCTGGTACAACATCACCAGCCGGCGATCCGGCCAGGCATCATGGGCGGCACGGATCACCGCTTCCACCTCGGTCGGGTGATGGCCGTAATCGTCCACCAGGGTGATGGTGCCTTTCGGGGTCTGGTAATCGCCGTACACCTGGAACCGTCGGCCAACGCCAGCGAATCCGGCCAGCCCCTTGCAAATGGCGTCATCCGCCACCCCTTCGTCGGTGGCAACGGCAATGGCCGCCAGGGCATTGAGCACGTTATGGCGCCCCGGCATCCGCAGCTCCACCGGCAGGTCACTGCGACCACCCGGGCGCTTGACCACAAAGCGGGTTTTCAGGCCATCGGAGGTAATCTGCTCGGCCCGGTAATCCGCCTCGGGGTTGTCGATCCCGTAGGTGATGATGGCTCGGGAGATCCTCGGGATGATTTCCTGCACATAACCGTCGTCCACACACATCACGGCCACGCCATAGAACGGCAGGTTGTGGAGAAAGTCGACAAAGGTCTGTTTCAGCTTTTCAACATCACCGCCATAGGTATCCATGTGGTCGGCTTCAATGTTGGTGACCACGGAAATCACCGGAGTCAGGTGCAGGAAGGAGGCATCGCTCTCATCCGCTTCCGCCACCAGGTAGCGCGAGCCGCCGAGCTGGGCATTGGTGCCCGCACTGTTCAACTTGCCGCCGATCACGAAAGTGGGATCAAGACCCGCCTCGCCAAGTACCGAGGCAATCAGACTGGTGGTCGTGGTCTTGCCATGGGTGCCGGCAACGGCAATACCGTGGCGGTAACGCATGATCTCCGCCAGCATCTCGGCGCGCGGAACGATGGGTACCCTGCGGCTACGGGCCGCAGCCACTTCCGGGTTATCAGACTTGACCGCGGTGGACACCACGACAACATCCGCCCGGGCACTGTTTTCTTCCCGGTGTCCGATCTGGACCTCGACACCGAGGGATTTCAAGCGGTCGGTTACCGGCCCTTCCTTCAGGTCGGAACCGGAAACTTCATAGCCCTGGTTCTTCAGAACCTCGGCAATGCCGCTCATGCCGGCGCCACCAATCCCGACAAAGTGGATGTGGCGGATCCGGCGCATTTCCGGCACCTGATAGACCAGTGGCGGATTGGTTGCATCAGCCATTGGCGGCCTCCAGACAGTAATTCACGACTCTCTCCGTTGCATCCGGGCGGGCCAGCGTTCGTGCAGCCTTCGCCATATTCATGACCCTGGTCCGGTCCTTTGCCAGGTCTTGCAGGGTTTCGGCCAGGATTGCCGGCGTCAGTTTTGACTGGGGAATCAACACCCCGGCTTTCGCATCCACCATTTGCTTCGCATTGGCTGTCTGATGGTCATCCACGGCATGGGGAAACGGCACCAGTACCGCACCGATACCCGCCGCACAGAGTTCGGATACCGTCAGCGCTCCCGAACGACAGATGACCACATCTGCCCAGCTGTAGGCTTCGGCCATATCCCTGATAAACGGCTCGATACTGGCCGCAACACCCTGTGCCTCGTAGGCGGCTTTCGCCTCATCCAGGTTCTTCTCACCACACTGATGGCGCACCTCCGGCCGATCCACCTCAGGAATCAGGGCCAGCGCCTCGGGTAACTGCTGGTTGAACACCCGGGCGCCGAGGCTGCCGCCGACCACCAACACCCGCAACTGGCCGGTGCGGCCCGCCATACGGGTTTCTGGCTCCGGCAGACTGGCCAGATCCTGGCGCACCGGGTTACCGGTACATCGGGTCACCACGTCGGCCCCGAAACTACCGGGGAAGGCTTCCAGCACGGTCTGGGCGAACCGCACCAAAATGCGGTTGGTCATCCCGGCAATGGCATTCTGCTCATGGATCACCAGTGGCGTCCGGGTCAGCCAGGCGGCCAGGCCACCCGGGCCGGTCACGAACCCACCCATGCCGACGACACAGTCGGGGCGGATCCGCCGCACCACCGTAAACGCCTCGCCCAGGGCCCGCATCAGTCGGAACGGCGCCAGCAGTAGGGCCAGCTTGCCTTTGCCCCGCAGGCCCGAGATGTGGATGAGCGATAACGGGATGTCAGTATCGCCGATCAGCCGCTGCTCCATGCCACCGGTGGCACCCAGCCAGTAAACCTCATGCCCCCTGGCCTCAAGGGCCCGGGCAGTGGCCAGCGCCGGGAACACATGGCCCCCGGTGCCGCCTGCCATCATCAGGAAGCGACGGGATTCAGTCATACACCGCCCCTCCCCGTTTCTTTGAACTGTTTTCCTCACTGGCCACGCGTACCTTGTCCAGCCTTTCCATTTCAATGCGCGCGAGTACACCGATACACACGCAGGTAATCATCAGGCTTGAGCCGCCATAACTCACCAGCGGAAGAGTCAGGCCCTTGGTCGGCAGCAGCCCGGTGCTGACTGCCATGTTGATCCCGGCCTGAAGTCCGATCAGAAGTGTCAGACCATAGGCAAAACAGGCCCCAAAAGGCATTTTGGCCTTCTCGGCCCGACGGGCAATCACGAAACCCGAAACCACCAGAACCGTGAACAGGGCCAGTACCAACAACGACCCCAACAGCCCGAACTCCTCGGCAATGATGGCGAAGATGAAATCGGTGTGGGCCTCGGGCAGATAAAACAGCTTCTGGATCGAGTTGCCAAGGCCAACACCGGCCCACTCACCACGACCGAAGGCAATCAGCGACTGGGTCAGCTGGTATCCCGTATCGAACTGGTCTTTCCAGGGATCCAGATAACTCACCACCCGTTTCAACCGGTAGGGCTGCGTGAGCACCAGGACAGTCCCCAGGGCCACCAGGATCGCGATCAGCGGCACGAATCGGGTCAACCGGACACCACTGAGAAAAATCATGCCTGCCGCTGCTGTGATCAGCACCACCGTGGCACCGAAGTCCGGCTGGATAACCAGCAGCACCGAGGCCACGCCCAACACCACCAGCGGCTTCAGGAAGCCGGGCCAGGTATTGAGCAGTTCGTCCCGGCGGCGCACCACGTAACCGGCGAGGTAGGCAATCAGACACAGTTTTGCCACCTCGGACACCTGCACGTTGAACAGGCCGAACGGGATCCAGCGGGTGGAACCGTTAACCGTGCGGCCCATTGGCGTGAGCACCAGCACCAGCACCAGCAGACCGATGCCCAGCAGCAACCAGCCACTGCGTTCCCACCAGGCAACCGGCACATTGACCGCCACCAGGGCCAGGACACCGCCCATGGCGGCGAACAGCAACTGGCGGATCACATAGTGGTAACTGTTACCCATGGTTTCCGCCGCCATGTCCATGGAAGCGGATGAAATCATCACCACACCGACCACCAGCAAGGCTGCCGCGCTGATCACCAGCACCGGCAGAGGCTGGATCTCGCCCAGCCAGCTGTTGCGGTTCGGAAGGCTGATTCCGGCTGACATCACAGCGCCTCCACGAGGGTTCGAAACTGGTCACCGCGATCCAGGTAGTCGCGGAACATGTCAAAACTGGCGCACGCCGGTGACAGCAGCACCCGGTCACCCGGCCGGGCCTCTTTCCGCGCGGCCGAGACCGCGTCGCTCAGGGTGCCGGCCCGCACTTTCTGAACACCGCTGCCAATGGCCTCCGCGATCCGCTCTGCATCCGTGCCGATCAGCGCCACCGCCCGGCAATAGAGCGCAACTGGCGCCTCCAGGGGTGCGAAGTCGGCCCCTTTGCCATCACCGCCTGCAATCAGCACCACCTTGCCCTGCTCCGGGGCCAGACTCTCGATGGCCGCCACCGTGGCCCCCACGTTGGTGCCCTTGGAATCGTTGATGTAATCGACGCCCTCGAAGCTGCGGACAAACTCACAGCGGTGCGGCAGGCCCCGAAACTCCCGGGCCACCTGCAACATCAGGTCCATCGGGAACCCCGCCGCGTGGCCAAGGGCCAGTGCCGCCATGACGTTGCTGACGTTGTGGCGGCCCAGAAGCCGGAGCTCGCTGGTAAGTAGCAGGTTGTCGAACCCGAAGGTGATCCAGGTGCCCTCATCGTCATCCCGGGTACTGAAGGTGTCCGGATTCACCCGATGAAAACCGAAACACAGGAACCGCAACGTGTCACGGGCCATGGGCGTGCTCAGGGCATCATCCAGATTGACGATGGCATTCTTCGCGCCCCGAAAAATCCGCTGCTTGGCCTGGAAATAGGCCATCTTGTTCGGATAGCGGTCCATGTGGTCATCGCTGACATTGAGGACCGTGGCAGCCAGGGCATTCAGTTCATCGGTGGTCTCCAGCTGGAAACTGGACAGCTCCAGCACGTAGAGATCAGCGCCGCGCCCAAGCAGGTCCAGCGCGGGCGTGCCGATGTTGCCTCCGACTTCCACCTTGCGCCCGGCTGCCTTCGCCATCTCGCCCACCAGCGTGGTGACCGTGGTCTTGCCGTTGGAACCGGTGATGGCAATGATTGGCGCATCCGCTGCCTCGGCGAAGAGGTCGATATCACCGCGGATCCGGGCACCACGCTCGGCTGCGCCTGCGATGGCCGGCTCGGCTATGCTGATGCCGGGGCTGACCACCAGCTCATTGAACCCGGCGAACAGCTCGGCATCGAACGCCCCCAGGTGAACCGGTATCTCCGGCCAGTTCGAGCGCAGCTCATCCAGGCCCGGGGGTGCGGTACGGCTGTCCGCCACCGCGACCTCGCGCCCCTGTTCGGACAGGTAGCGCACGCAGGAGAGCCCGGTCTTGCCGAGCCCTACCACCAATGTGCGACGATCCGAAGCAATGACACTCATAGCCGTAGCGTTACCCTATCGTATCTTCAGACTGGCCAGTCCAATCAGGACCAGAACCACAGTGACCACCCAGAACCGCACGATAACGCGGGGTTCCGGCCAGCCTTTCAATTCAAAATGATGGTGCAGCGGCGCCATCCGGAAAATCCGGCGGCCGGTCAGGCGGAACGAGGCCACCTGCAGAATCACCGAGATAGTCTCCATCACGAAGACCCCGCCCATGATGAACAGCACGATTTCCTGGCGCACGATGACCGCCACCACACCGAGTGCCGCCCCCAGGGCCAGCGCACCCACATCGCCCATGAACACCTGGGCTGGATAGGTGTTAAACCACAGGAAGCCCAGACCCGCACCCACCAGGGAGCCACAGAAGATAATGAGCTCGCCGGTTCCCGGCAGATGGGGAATCAGCAGGTAATTGGCAAACTGCGCATGCCCGGAGACATAAGCGAAAACCGCCAGGGCCCCTGCGACCATGACCGTCGGCATGATCGCCAGGCCATCGAGGCCGTCGGTCAGGTTCACCGCATTACTGCTACCCACGATCACGAAATAACTGAGCAGGATGAACAGCACCGGCCCCAGGGTCAGCGAGACGTTCTTCACAAACGGCAGGTACAGCGAGGTCTCCTGGGGCAGTGCGGAGCTGAAATACAGGAAAATTGCCGCACCAGCGCCGATTACCGACTGCCAGAAGTATTTCCATTTCGCCGGTAGGCCCCGCGGATTACGCTCCACCACCTTGCGATAGTCATCAACCCAGCCAATGGCGCCAAACAGCATGGTGACCAGCAGGGTGATCCACACATAACGGTTGGTCAGGTCAGCCCACAGCAAGGTACTCACGGCAATGGCCACCAGGATCAGCGCGCCGCCCATGGTCGGCGTGCCCGCCTTGCTGAGGTGGGTCTGGGGACCGTCATCCCGAACCGCCTGGCCGATCTGGTACTGGCTGAGCTTGCGGATCATCATCGGCCCGATAATGAGCGAGATCAGCAGTGCCGTCAGAATCCCCAGAATCGCGCGCAGCGTCAGGTACTGAAACACCGTCAGTTCGGAAAAATATTGCGAAAGAACCTCTGTCAGCCAGAGCAGCATTAGTTATTCACCTTTTCTTTAATTCCCTCCACCACGCGATCCATGGCGGAACTGCGAGAACCCTTCACCAGCACGGTGATTTCAGGACCCAGGGTACTGACGATAGTATCCACTGCCCCTTCATGGGTCGGAAACTGCTCGGCTTCCGGCCCGAATCCATCCACATAACCTTCACAACCGGAACCCACCACCATCAGGCGATCGATGCCCCCTTCCTTCGCGGCGGCTCCCACTTCGGCGTGCAGGGCACGGGCATCCGGCCCCAGCTCGGCCATGGCGCCAAAGACCGCCACCCGCTGACCGGTCCGCTCAGCAAGCACTGCCACCGCGGCTTTCATGGACGCCGGGTTGGCGTTGTAACTGTCATCGATGAGGGTCAATCCCCGACCCAGATCCAGCATCTGAAGACGCCCCTTGACCGACTGGATACCGGCCAGGCCGTCCTCCAGTTGCTGATCGGTGGCGCCCAGCTCACGGGTCGCGGCGATCGCCATCAGGGCATTACTCCGGTTATGTTCACCCGGAAACGAGAGCGTCAGCGTGCGGGACCAGCCATCAGGGCCGGTCACCGTCAGCTGCTGCCCGGGGCCGGACACTTCGGCATCCGTGACCTGGTAATCCGCTTCCGGATGTCCGAGGCGGCTGACACTGACCACACGACGATCTCCTGCCCGTGCCAGCCACTGGTCGAAAGCGGGATCGTCCCGGTTCAGAACCACAAGTCCACCCTCGGTGACGCCTTCAATGATCTCGCCCTTGGCCCGGACAATGTTTTCATAGCTCCCGAACCCTTCCAGGTGAGCCTGGCCGGCGTTGGTCAGAATCACTACCTGTGGCCTGGCTATCGCCACGGTGTGGGCGATCTCGCCCAGGTCACTGGCGCCCAGTTCGATGGCGGCAAACCGGTGTTCAGGGGACAGCCGGAACAGCGTCAGGGGCACCCCGATGTGATTGTTCAAGTTGCCCTCGGTTGCCAGGGTCGGTCCCATCCGCGACAGCACCGCCGCGGTCATCTCCCGGACTGTGGTCTTGCCGCTGCTTCCGGTGACAGCCACCAGCTGCACACGGCTTTCATTGCGGTTGCCCTCCGCCAGCCGGGCCAGTGCCTCGACGGTATCTTTCACGACCAGTTGCGGAATGGTGATACTGCGGTCTTCGGTGTCCACCACTACTGCCACCGCACCGGCCTCCTGTGCCTTTGCCAGGAACCGGTGTCCATCAAAGTTCTCACCCCTCAGGGCGACAAACAGATCCCCTTGCGCCAGGGTCCGGGTGTCGGTCGATACCCCTTCAAACCGGACAGACGCCAATGACCGGGTGGCGCACCGGGCGCCCGTCCAGTCACAGGCCTCGGCCAGCGAAAAGGCGCGCATCATGCCACACCCCCGTTGAGCTTCAGGCAATGCCTGACCTGCTCGGTATCACTGAACGGCAGTTTCTGGCCTGCAATTTCCTGGTAAGCCTCGTGACCCTTGCCGGCGACCAGCACCAGATCGTCCGGGCCGGCCTGGGCAATGGCACTCTGAATGGCCTCGGCGCGGTCATGGATTACCTGGACCTGTCCGGGCTGTTCAAAGCCGGCCAGGATATCCCGGACGATTGCCTCAGGCACCTCGCTGCGGGGGTTGTCATCGGTCACAATAACTGCGTCCGCCAGCTGCTCGGCTTCCCGGGCCATTTCCGGGCGTTTTCCGGAATCCCGATCACCACCGCAGCCGAACACACAGATCAGCCGGCCAGCCACATGCGGCCGAAGTGCTGACAGGGCATTTGAGAGGGCGTCCGGAGTGTGGGCGTAATCCACCACCACCCGCACGCCGTTATCCCCGGTAAAACGTTCCAGCCGGCCCGGCGGAGGCACCAGCCGGGCAACGGCTTCCCGCACCCGCTCCACCGGCACACCAAGGCTCAGTACCGCGGACATGGCCGCCAGCACATTGCTGGCATTGAAACTGCCCATCAGGGGAACGCGGATATCGAAAGCACCCCATTCGCCATCGACCGAGGCCTCGAATCCTTCATCGGTCGGGCGGAATTCCCGCAACCAGAGCTCAGTCTGGGCCTCGTGCAGGCTGTACCTGACCCGGTCGCATTTCCCTTCCAGCTGGCCATACAACTGGCGCCCGAACGGGTCGTCGAAATTGATCACGGCAAAGTGCAGCTCTTCGCGCTCGAACAGCTTTGCCTTCGCGGCGCCATAGGCCTCCATCGACCCGTGGTAATCCAGGTGATCTCGGGTCAGGTTGGTGAAGACCGCACCGGTCATGGTGAGATTGTCCACCCGACCCTGATCGAGTGCGTGTGACGACACCTCCATCGCCGCGGCCCGACCACCCTGGGCCAGGATCCGGTACAACACCCGATTGACCTGCACCACATCCGGCGTGGTGTGACTCGCCGGCTGGAGGGCGTCGGGCATACCGTAACCGAGCGTACCGATCACGCCACAGGGGGTTCCGGTATCTTTCAGCAGGCGCGCAATGTACTGAGAGACCGAGGTCTTGCCATTGGTGCCGGTGACGCCAACCAGCCGCAGTCGTTGCGAGGGGTGCTCGAAAAAACGATCCGCCAGGCGGCCAAGCTGCTCCCGCAACCCGACCACCGGCACGATGAGCGCACCATGGTGTTCGGCACATTCGCCCGCAGTGGTCGACTCCAGCAGCACGACGGTCGCTCCGGACTCGATGGCCTTGTCGACATAGAAATCCGCCGGCGTTCGCGCGCCCGCCAGGGCCACGAAGGCATCACCGGACCGGACCTCGCGGCTATCGGTCTTCAGTCCGTGGATGGTGACATCGAATACCGACGGAACCTCGACGATGCCATGCAACAGAGTGCTGAGAGATGCGATGCACATAGGGTTAACCTCGCTCCCCGGTCGTCGGCAACTCGCCAGGCGAGCCGGTGACTTCCAGTTCAGGCTTCACATTCAACAGTCGCAGTGCGTCACTCATCACCCGGGCAAATACCGGAGCGGCTACCTCACCGCCGTAATATTCCCCGGATTGCGGCGCATCAACGGCCACAACGGTAACGATTCTCGGATTATCAATCGGTGCCATACCGGCAAAAATCGCCTTGTACTGGCTGTCCTCATAACCTTGAGCGCCAACCAGATGAACAGTTCCTGTCTTGCCGCCGGCAGAGTAAAAGCCGGGTTGGGCACGGGTACCGGTACCCTTCTCCACCACTTGCGCCAGCATTTCTCGGACCTCATGTGCCACACCCTCGGAAAGCACCCGCTGGCCCCGAGGCGGCTCATCCACCTTGAGCAGGCTCAATGGGTACCGGATGCCGCCATTGGCCAGGACCATGTAGGCCTGGGCCAGTTGCAGGGCATTCACGCTCATGCCGTAGCCATAGGACAGCGTGGCCTCCTCAACCGGACGCCATTTTGGCGGAGCCGGCAATATGCCGACAGCCTCGCCCGGGAACCCCACACCGGTGGGCTGACCGAGTCCCAGGCGGCTGTAGAGATCCCGAATCACGTCACCACCGATTTCAGAGGCAATCTTGCTCATGCCCACGTTACTGGACTTCACAATTATGCTGGTAAGATCCAGGACTCCGTAATTGCGATGGTCACGGATGGTAAAACGGCCAAACCGGCGAAAGCCGGGGGAAGTATCGATGGTGTCACCCGGCTCATAAAGTCCGGACTCCAGGGCTGCCGCCATGGTAATCGGCTTCATGGTCGAGCCGGGTTCGAACAGATCGGTGATGGCCTTGTTTCTGAGGTTTTCCGCTGCCAGCTGGCTCCGGTCGTTGGGGTTGTAAGAGCCCTGGTTCACCATTGCCAGAACCTCACCGGTGTCCACGTCCAGCATCACCAGGGTTCCGCCACGAGCCTTATGGGCGTTGACCACCGCTTTCAGTTCCCGGTACGCCAGGTACTGAAGGCGAAGATCGAGACTGAGTTCTAGCTTCTGTCCCGGCTGGGCATCCCGGATCAGGGTCAGGTCCTTGATCGCCCTGCCGCGATTGTCCTTGAGCACCCGCTTGCGCCCGGACTCCCCGGAGAGCCAGTCGTTGTAGGCCAGCTCAATGCCTTCCTGGCCCCGCTCGTCGATATCGGTAAAGCCTACGACGTGAGCGGTTACTTCGCCTGCAGGGTAGTAGCGACGGTATTCCTGCCGGCTGTAGATACCATTGATATCCAGCGCCATCGTATCCCGGGCAAGCGCGGGCTGAACCTTGCGGCGCAGATAGATGAATTCCCGGCCGGCGTAATCCCGGAGTCGCTCACGCAGTCGGGCCTCACTGATGCCCAACAGACGGGCCAGGTTGGTCAGCCGGGGTTCGTCCGGATCGACTTCGGAGGGATTGGCCCAGATCGTCTGGACCGGGGTGCTGACCGCCAGCGGTTCACCATGACGGTCACTGATGACGCCACGATGGGCATCGATGGTCTCGACGCGGATGGTGCGGACATCGCCCTGTTTGCGCAGGAACTCGTTGTCCACCACATGCAGATCCACCAGCCGCCAGCCCAGAGCGGCCACCACCAGCAGGAAAACACCCAGCACGGTGCCAAACCGCCAGGCTTTCAGCCCTGCAGCCACTCGTTGGCCCCATGTTGTCTGTGTTCCCTGACCGGACAAATCGATCACCCTGACGTTTTGTGAATGTTATTGTTATCGGATTACCGGACCGATGCCGGCGACATCAACGGCACCAGGACAATATCCTCACGGCCCGGAACGACCATGCCAAGCTGCTCGGAGGCCAAGGCCTCCACACGCCCGTGGGCGCTGAGAGCGCTCTGCTCGAGCAGCAACTGGCTCCATTCCCTCTGGTACTGGTCCCGCTGGGCCTGCAGCTCGGACAGAGAATTGAACAACTCCCGGTTCTCGTGGGCACTGACCACCACGCCGATGGACGACGCCACCAGCAATACCATCAGCCCCAGAGAAACCAGCACCCGCTTCTGGCGGGTGGCATCGAATACCTGCTGCGAAATGCGGACTGCGGTGGCAACGCCATCGCGGACCCTTTGTCTGTTAAGTTTCGCCGTCTTGACCGGTTGTTCTATGGCTACCGCGCCCATGATCACGCGCTCCCCTGCGTTTTATCGCTTCTGTCGATTCGCTCAAGGACCCGCATTACTGCACTGCGGGCCCGGACGTTGTCACTGACTTCCTCTGCTCCGGCCTTGGCGGCTTTTCCCACCAGCCGGAACGCCGACTGCTCCTGATCGGCGGTGACCGGAATTCCCCGGGGCAGCTTCGGCCCCCGCGCCAGGTCCCGCATGAAGCGTTTGACCAGCCGGTCTTCGAGGGAGTGAAAACTGATCACCACCAGCCTGCCGCCGGGCGCCAGACGCTCTGCGGCTGCCTGAAGGCAGATCTCCAGATCCTCCAGCTCCCGATTGATATAGATGCGGATAGCCTGGAACGTCCGGGTCGCCGGATGCTTGTGCTTTTCCTTCTTCGGCACGGCCTCGCTGACCAGCTCCGCCAACTGCCTTGTGGTCTCGATAGGCGCCTCCTGGCGGCGCTCCACAACGAGACGGGCGATACGGCGGGAAAACCTTTCCTCTCCGTATCGCCAGATAACGTTTGCGATCTCCTGCTCCTCCGCCCGGGCCAGCCACTCGGCCGCACTGGGTGACTGGTGCGGATTCATACGCATGTCCAGGGGACCGTCGCGCATGAAGCTGAAGCCCCGCGACGGATCATCAAGCTGTGGCGAAGACACCCCGAGATCCAGCAGCAGGCCGTCGATTTCGTCCCAGTCACGACGGGCCATGGCCAGAGCCAGTTCGGCGAAGGATCCGTGGAACCAGGAGAAGCGGGGATCCTCGACAGCCAGAGCCTCAGCAACCCGGATTGCTTCGGGATCCTTGTCGAACCCTAGGAGATGCCCGTTCGGACCCAGGCGTTCAAGGATGAGCCGGCTGTGACCGCCACGACCGAAAGTGCCGTCCACGTATCTGCCATCGGGGTCGCCAACAAGGTAATCGACCGCCGAATCCAGAAGCACCGAGCGGTGGGCGTAGTCCGCTCCGTCCTTCTGGTTGTGTTCGGAAGTCATAGTGAAAGCGCCTCCATTTCCGGCGGCATGTCGTCATCGCCTGAAGACTCGTCCAGCCAGGCGAACCAGCGCTCCTCGCTCCAGAGCTCCAGTTTCTTGCCCTGACCGATGAGCATGAGCTTCTTCTCCAGATGGGCGTAGCTTCGAAGTGTGGGTGGAATCAGGATGCGCCCCGCGGAGTCCAGCTCCATGGGCGCGGCATTACCGAGCAACAGACGCTGCAGCCGTCTGGCGGCCTTGTTCATGTTGGGCAGGGCTTCAATCTGGGGGCGCAGGGCCTCCCACTCTGGCTCCGGATACACCAGAAGACAGCGCTCTTCGTCGGCATTGGCCGTCAGCACGATGCGGCCACCACAGATCTGCGAGAGCTCCTCGCGGACCTTGGCGGGGATCGCCAGGCGACCCTTCGCATCCATGTTGATGGCATGACTGCCCAGAAAATTGCTCATTCACACCGTCTCGGGTAGCTGAAAACCACAAAAAACCACTAGAAACCACTTTTTCCCACTTCTGCACACTATAGGAACACGCATTACACAATGCAAGCGCCGCAAATGGCGTCGGTCTCGCAAAAGTTCCTTTTATGACAAGAGGTTACGGGCGAAGATTTGTTCGGAGGGAGAGATTACGGAAAAGAAACAAAAGGAAATCAAACACCTGCAAATAGTTTTGAAGATGGCAAGTTAGGTTTAAGATTTTTTGGCTATAAAGAATCAGGTCTGAGAATTGCACACGTCACAGAAGGGAAAGGCGAGCTCGCCGATAAGCCGGGTTCTGTCTTGGACAGTCATTCATCTAGGGCCTGCGTCACCACAGGCCTCAAGCAACCTACCCGAATCCAGCGCGGGCCACGCCATTGGATTCCTATTTGGTCTTGCTCCAGGTGGGGTTTACCATCGCCGTGAACTGTTGCCAGTCACGCGGTGCGCTCTTACCGCACCATTTCACCCTTACCGGTGACCGCGAACATGCCACGGCCACTTAGGCGGTATACTTTCTGTTGCACTTTCCGTCGGCTCGCGCCGCCCAGGCGTTACCTGGCACCTTGCCCTGTGGAGCCCGGACTTTCCTCCCCCGGTATTAACCGGCGGCGACTGTCTGGCGAGCTCGGGCGAGACAATACTCCAGCACAGGTTGGCAGGCAAGGAAAAACAGTTCCCTGATCGTGAATTCCGCGAAAGTGAATATACTGATGCCGCCTACCCGGCCTTCAGTTCCAGCGCACGCTGATAGAGCTCATTCTTGGAACTGCCAGTCAGCTGCGCTGCCAGCTTCGCCGCTTTTTTGACCGGCAATTCCGTCAATAGCAGCGACAGTATGCGATCCACC
>NZ_JAWLHI010000041.1:9206-34286 GCF_041690455.1 Marinobacter sp. | reverse complement strand
TGCAGGATCCGGTGGGGACAGGTTTCTGAAACTGTGCGGAGCCATGGATGGCGGAGCCCAAGCGTCACAGGGACGTGCCGCAAGGAGCGTGTTTCAGAGCCCCCTGCCCGACCGACCACATGCTCCCAAGCCGCAAAACAAATAAAGAGTGCGAGTACCGGATGACAAGCCTGCTGACGACCCAAGAATTCTGGCAATACCTGAGCATCCCAGTGATCGCAGCCCTGATCGGCTGGACCACCAACTGGCTTGCCATAAAGATGACCTTCTACCCCCTGGAATTCATCGGCAAACCACCCCTGCTCGGGTGGCAGGGAATCATCCCCTCCAAAGCCCGCAAAATGGCCGCCATCAGCGTCGACGCCACCATCTCCAAGATCGGCACCGTCCAGGAAATCTTCCAGCAGATCGACCCCAAGGTCCTGGCCGCCCACATCGTCCACTCCGTCGACCCCCGCATTGAAGAATACGTCGACGAAATGATGCTCCGGGAATACCCCACCTTCTGGGAAAACCTGCCCGCCTCAGCCCGCAAGATGGTCTATGACCGGGTGCGCAAATCCACCCCGCAACTGGTGGACAACCTGGTCGAGGACATCTCCGACAACATCGAAGACCTGCTGGACATCAAAGGCATGGTCATCGAGCGCCTGGCCAAGGATAAACAACTGCTGAACCGCATCTTCCTTGAGTGCGGCGAAGTGGAATTCCGCTTCATCATCAATTCCGGCCTGTACTTCGGCTTCCTGTTCGGCCTGATCCAGATGGCCGTCTGGTACGTTTACCCTGCGTGGTGGGTACTGCCCTTCTTCGGGCTCCTGGTCGGCTGGGCCACCAACTGGATCGCCCTGAACGTCATCTTCCGGCCACTACGGGAGAAAAAAGTGGGACCGCTCCGCATCCAGGGCCTGTTCCTGAAGCGCCAGCCGGAAGTGGCGGAGTCCTTCTGCCACATTGTCACCCACGAAATCCTCACCGTGGGCAACATCATCCGCGCGATCCTGGAAGGGCCCAAGGGGGACAGGGCCCGCAACATGGTGAAAAAGCACATCAAACCGCTGGTTGATGAAACCGCCGGTATGGGCAAGGCGCTCACCCAGATGGCCTTCGGTCCCACCGGCTTTGCCACGCTGAAGACCCAGGTGGGCGAGAAGGCCATCGAAATATCCCAGACCTCCTTCAACAACCCGGTGTTCGAGAAGGACCGGGCCCGGGCGGTGGAATCCATCATGGTGGAACGGATGATCGCCCTGTCATCGGAAGAGTTCCAGGACCTGCTGCGGCCCTGCTTCCAGGAAGACGAGATCAAGCTGATCCTGGTGGGCGCCTTCCTGGGTTTTGCCGCCGGTGTCTGCCAGCTGGTCTTTGTGTTCGGGGAAACCCTGCTTATATAGAAGGATCCACCGACGGTCAGGCCTGAGCGACTTCTCAGGCCTTCGATTGGCGCAGTAGCGAAGCCAGGGTTTCAGACTCCTGATCCCGCGTGCCATCCATGAGGGCCGGTGGCAGAACCGACGGCAGCCGGTCCACAACCCGATCTTCATCCTTGCGAACGACATCCAGGATATGACGGACAGTGATCAGATCGAGAGCCCGCCCGGGTACCAGCTGATCCCCCTGCCGGCCCGCCAGGGACAGCAAGCCAGCCCGGATCAACTTGTCGCTGACCATCCTTGTCACCTCCCCCGGCACCCGGAGCCTGTGTTCCAGTGCCTCCTGCTGGGGGGCAACTTCGCCTTCACTGAACGGCTTGGCCACCATCCACATGACTGCCAGCCCCACCCTTTCCTGGAGTTCCGGCGCCAGCTGGACCTGGCTGCGCTTGGCCACAGAGCCCGGATTCTGGAGATAGAACGCCAGGCTCGCACCGAGCAACAGGATCATCCAGTTCAGGTAAATCCAGATCAGCAGGATGATGCCGATGGCAAAACTGGAATAGATGGCCGCGTACTTCGCCGAACCGGCCGCAAAAGAGGCGAACAGCATGCCCGCGGCCTGCCAGGACACCCCGGCCACGACACCGGCAGAAAAGGCATAGCGCAGCTTGACCCGGGTGTTGGGGATAAAAACGTAGACAAAGGTAAACGCGGCCACCACCAGGAAGAACGGGGTGAAACGACTGACAGCGAGGATCAGGGACCCGAAAGGCTCGATCTCTACCAGAGTCTGGACAATTTCGGACGAGAAGATGGTGGCCGTGACGCCGATCGCGGACACCATCAGCAGCGGCCCCACCATGATCACACTCAGGTAGTTGCTGAATCGCTGGGCAAGTGAGCGCATATCCGGCACCCGCCAGATCATGTTGAAGGAGCGCTCGATTTTCTGGATCAGCGAAATCACCGTGTAGACCAGCAGGGCAAGACCAACCGACCCGAGCACCCCCACTTTCATGTTATCCACAAAGCCAAGAATCCGCTCGGCCAATTCAATCCCTTGCGGTCCCATCGGCTCAAAAAACTGGAACAGAAACGGCTCCATCCGCTCGTGCACACCCATAGCCTTGAGCACCGAAAAGCTCAGGGCAAGCAACGGCACGATACTGAGCAGCGTGGTGTAGACCAGGCTCATGGCGTGCAGGGTGAGCTGCCCGCTCAGCACGTCCCGCACCAGGGCGTAGGCTGACCGTCCGACCTTATAGAGCCAGGTCCAGGGCCACTTCTGGGGCGGGTTGGGGTTTGCGAGAATCCAGTCTTCAGCGGCCTGCAGCCGTTCTTTGAGTTGGAATGAAGCCACGTGACGTCCTGTTACACGAAATTTTAGCCAGTTTATCAGGGATATAAGCCGGTGCCCCAAAGTATGGCCGATAACCGGCGGTTTGCGAGGCCTAACCGGACAATATAACCATATTAGCTTTTAATCCTTCATCTTATAACCAACCTTCTGTATAAACGGGCGCCATATTCGATATTTGTCAATGAACGGGTTTTCATTATGCGCCTCAAGACTGCTCTGGGCATTGCAGCCGCCACCGCCTTCCTGCCGTCGGTTGCATCTGCCACCAACGGTTACTTCAGCCACGGTTATGGCACCATCAGTTCCGGCATGGCGGGCGCCGGGGCGGCATTGGCGCAGGACAGCATCGCCGCTGCCACCAACCCGGCCGGCCTGGCTTTTGTCGGTAATCGGGTGGATGGCGGGTTGGAACTGTTCTCGCCCCGGCGCAAGTACGAAGTTGAAGGCCCGATGGCCCCACCACCCGCCTTCTCCCTGCAGCCAGGCAGCTACCAGAGCAGCCGGGACGCCTTCCTGATCCCCCACTTTGGCGCCAACCACCGGATCAACGACCGCCACGCCCTGGGTGTGTCCGTGTTTGCCAACGGCGGCATGAATACCAGCTATCCCGGCGATAATGGCGGACCGTTCTATGGCGGCCGGACTGGCGTCAACCTGGAGCAGCTGTACATTGCCCCCACCTGGTCCTGGAAATTTGCCGACAACCAGGCCATCGGTATCTCTCCGATGATTGCCTACCAACGTTTCGAGGCCAAAGGCCTGGGTGCTTTTGCCGGTTTCTCCTCGGACCCCTCGGCACTGACCAACAACGGCACCGACGATGCCTGGGGTTACGGCATCCAGATTGGCTGGCAGGGCGAGATCACCGACACCCTGCGCGGCGGCCTGAGCTTCCGCACCATTCTGGAAATGGAAGAATTCGACGAATACCAGGGCCTGTTCGCCGAACAGGGCGACTTCGACATCCCGCAAATGCTCAATGCAGGCATCGCCTGGTCCGGCATCGACAGCCACTGGATCCTGCTCGACGTTCAGCACATCCGTTACAGCGACATCAACAGCGTGGGCAACCCGATGCTGCCCAACCTGATGACCGCCGAACTGGGTGATGACGATGGTGCCGGCTTCGGCTGGGACGACATGACCATCGTCAAACTGGGCTGGCAGTGGCAGCAGACCGACCAGCAAACCTGGCGTGCCGGCATCAGCTACGGCGAGCAGCCGGTGCAGGAAGAGGAAGTGCTGTTCAACATCCTGGCCCCCGGCGTGCAGGAATGGCACTTTACCGGCGGCTTCACCCGCCAGTTCAGCGATTCCCTGGAGCTCTCCGGTTCGGTGCTCTACTCACCGCGTAACAGCGTGAAAGGCGACAACCCGCTCAACCCGCAGCAGACCATTGAGCTGAGCATGTACCAGGTGGGAGTGTCCGCCAGCATCGGCTGGCGGTACTGAAACCGGACCGGGCGCCTGACCCGGTCCCAGGTCTCATTCAACGGAGGCGAGGTTATTAGCGGTAATATTCACAATCCGTTGCCTCGCTTCCCGGCTGGCCCAGGCCGAGTGCGGGGTGACTATCAGGTTCGGAATGTCGTCCGCCAGCAACGGGTTACCATTGCGCGGCGGTTCTTCGGTCAGCACATCAAAGCCCGCACCACCAATCACACCGGTTCTCAAAGCATCCGCCAGCGCCTGCTCGTCCACCAGGCCACCACGGCTGGTGTTGATCAGCAGTGCGTCCTTTTTCATCATCTCCAGCTCCCGCTTGCCGATCAGGTTGCGGGTTTCGTCCGTCAGCAGGCAGTGCAGTGACAGGACATCCACCTGGGGCAGCAACTCATCCAGCGGGACTCGCGGGTAGCCATCCACCTCACCCGGCTCCTGCCCAGGCCTTGCGCCCAGCAGGATTTTCATCCCGAAAGCCTTGGCGCGCTCGACCACGCCCTGGCCCAGATCGCCGTAACCGATCACACCCAGGGTGCGACCTTCCAGTTCGAGGATCGGATGGTCCATCAAACAGAACATGTCGCTCTTCCCCCAACGCCCGGCCCGCACATCACGGTCATAGTCCAGCAGCCGGGTGGCCAGGGCCAGCATCAGAGCCAGGGTGTGCTGGGCCACAGTGGAGCGACCGTAGTTGGTCACGTTCATCACCTTGATGCCATGATCCCGGGCGGCTTCCTGATCAATGTTGTTCAGGCCGGTGGCCACCACCGCAATCGTCTTCAGTTCCGGGCAGGCCTCGAAATGTTCGCGCCTGAGTACCACCTTATTCACCAGCACGGTATCAAAAACCCGAATCCGCTCCAGCACCTGCTCCGGCGTGGTTCGATCGTGCTTGGTCAGGCCGCCGGTGACGGTCTCGATCGGTGACAGGTCGACATCATCGCCAAGGGTATTGGCGTCCAGGAATACGGCTTTCATGCTTTTCTCCCATCTCAAGATCGCCACAGATTAAGGTAGACTGAAGAAAACGTCCAAATACCGGTGAAGGGAAAGAACCATGGAACACGAATTCTGGCACGAACGCTGGGCAAAAAAAGAAATCGGCTTCCACGAGGGCACCGTTAACCAATACCTGCACGACCACTGGCCGGAACTGGCCGGGGAGAGTACCGATGCGGTCTTCGTCCCCCTGTGCGGCAAGGCCCACGACATGTGGTGGCTGCACGACCGCGGGCACCCGGTCCTGGGTGTGGAACTGAGCGAAATCGCCTGCAAGAATTTCTTCGAGGAAGCCGGCGAGAAAGCCAAAGTACATCCCGGCGAGCCCTTCACCACCTTCAAGCACGACGACCTGGAGCTCTGGTGCGGCGATTTCTACCAACTGGTCCCGGACGATCTCAAACACATCCGCCTGGTCTACGACCGCGCCGCCCTGATCGCCCTGCCCCCCTCCATGCGCCGCCAGTATGTCGAACACCTGACCGCCATCATCCCCGACGGCACCCGGATCCTGCTGATCACCCTGGACTACGAGACCGAAATCAAAGGCCCGCCGTTCAACGTCTCCAACGACGAAGTCCAGGAACTTTACGGGCAGGACTATGAGATTGAGCATGTACTGACCAACACCCTTGCCAAGGATCATCCCTTCGCCAAGCGGCGGGGGCTTGAGGGGGCTTCGGAGAGTGTGTTTCGGTTGACCAAGCTTTGAGTTCTTTGTCTCCCAGCCTGCTGGGTTGGGAGTCTTGGCGGGTGACGAGTGGGGGTGTTTTCCCGTACTGATGAACCTATCAAGTCTGATCGGAGTGTATCGGGGGTTCTTTTTCGGGGTGAATTTGATGTCTGAGCGCAGCGAGTTGCCAATTCGCCCCGAAAAAGAACCCCCGGTGCGCTCCAGCCTCCAAACCAAAGCAGGCTACAAAAACGCCACACCCCTCTAACACAATTTAATGAACCTTAACCACTCGCCCACTGTCCAACTCCCCGAACCTGAACTAAGCTCAGATTAAGCAAGCCGCGAAGAGAAAGTTGCAGCGCGGCTTGTAAGTATCCATTCCTTTTACCCATAACCAGATAAACACCGCCGGCACAGGCGGAGCCAACAGCAACGGGGAAATTGCGTGAACTGAAAAGCTGAATAACAGCGAGCGAGGGGCCATCTATGAGCATACTGCAGCATTTCAAAGACCGGTATGAAGCTACCCAAGAGGAAGAATATACTCTTGAGGAATACCTGGAGATCTGCAAAAAGGACCCAACGGCCTACGCCACGGCCGCTGAGAGAATGTTGATTGCGATCGGCGAGCCGGAGTTGGTAGATACCTCTCGCGACCCAAGACTGTCGCGCATCTTTTCCAACAAGGTGATCAAGCGTTACCCGGAATTTTCCGAGTTCTACGGCATGGAAGACGCCGTGGAAAACATCGTTTCCTTCTTCCGCCATGCCGCCCAGGGTCTGGAAGAGAAGAAGCAGATCCTTTACCTGCTGGGTCCGGTGGGGGGCGGTAAGTCCTCCCTGGCCGAAAAGCTCAAGTCCCTGATGCAGAAAGTGCCTTTCTACGCCATCAAGGGTTCACCGGTGAACGAATCGCCACTGGGCCTGTTCGATCCCGCCGAGGATGCCGAGATCCTGGAAGAGGAGTACGGCATTCCGCGCCGTTACCTCAATTCCATCATGTCACCCTGGGCCGTGAAGCGCCTGCACGAGTTTGGCGGTGATGTCAGCCAGTTCCGGGTAGTGAAGAAATACCCGTCGATACTCGACCAGGTGGGTGTTGCCAAGACCGAACCAGGCGACGACAACAACCAGGATATTTCCGCCCTCGTGGGCAAGGTCAATATCCGGATGCTGGAAGACTTCTCCCAGGATGATCCCGATGCCTACAGCTTCAGTGGCGGCCTGTGTAAGGCCAACCAGGGGCTGCTGGAATTCGTGGAGATGTTCAAGGCGCCGATCAAGGTGCTGCATCCGTTGCTGACCGCCACCCAGGAAGGCAACTACAACACCACCGAGGGCATGGGTTCGGTTCCGTTTGACGGTGTGATCCTTGCCCACTCCAACGAGTCCGAGTGGCAGACCTTCCGGAACAACAAGCACAACGAGGCGTTCCTGGACCGGGTCTACATCGTCAAAGTGCCCTATTGCCTGCGGGTAACCGAGGAAATCGAGATCTACAAGAAGCTGCTGACCAACAGCTCCCTGTACGGCGCGCCCTGTGCGCCGGATACCCTGGACATACTGGCGCAGTTCTCGGTGCTGTCCCGGATCAAGGAACCGGAGAACTCCAGCATCTACTCCAAGATGCGGGTGTATGACGGCCAGAACATCAAGGATACCGATCCCAAGGCCAAGTCGATCCAGGAGTACCGGGATGCGGCCGGGGTGATGGAAGGCATGGATGGCCTGTCCACCCGTTTCGCCTTCAAGATCCTGTCCAAGGTGTTCAACTTTGACACCACCGAGGTGGCGGCCAACCCGGTGCACCTGCTCTATGTACTGGAGAAGCAGATCGAGCAGGAGCAGTTCCAGTCGGAGATCCAGGAAAAGTACCTGCGATTCATCAAGGAATACCTGGCGCCGCACTATGTCCAGTTCATCGGCAAGGAAATCCAGACCGCCTACCTGGAAAGCTACAGCGAATACGGCCAGAACCTCTTCGACCGTTACTTGACCTATGCCGAATTCTGTATCCAGGACCAGGAATACCGGGATCCGGAGACCGGCGAGATTCTCGACCGCGGGTCCATCAACGACGAGCTGGAGAAGATCGAGAAACCGGCGGGTATCAGCAACCCGAAGGATTTCCGGAACGAGGTGGTCAACTTCGTACTGCGGGCACGGGCCAACAATCAGGGCCGAAACCCGTCCTGGCTCAGCTACGAGAAGCTGCGCAGCGTGATCGAGAAGAAGATGTTCTCCAACACCGAGGATCTTCTGCCGGTTATCTCCTTCAACCCGAAAGCCAGCCAGGAAGATCAGAAGAAGCACAAGCAGTTCGTCGAACGTATGGTCGAGCGAGGCTACACCGAGAAGCAGGTACGGCTGTTGGCCGAATGGTACCTGCGTGTTCGCAAGTCTCACTGAAATCAGTGACCAGTCACTGATGGGAGTAGCACTATGGGTATGACCCACATCGTCGACCGGCGGTTGAACGGCAAGAACAAGAGCGCGGTGAACCGGGAGCGGTTCCTGCGCCGCTACCGCCACCACATCAAGAAAGCGGTGGCGGAGGCGGTGCACAAGCGCTCGATCACGGACGTTGAACGGGGAGAGAAAGTCAGTATCCCGACCCGGGATATTGACGAGCCCATCTTCCACCACGGCCAGGGTGGCCGGCGGGAGGTGGTGCACCCCGGCAATCAGGAGTTTGTGGCCGGGGACATGATCCCCAAGCCCCAGGGCGGTGGTGGCCAGGGCGGCGGCCAGGGCCAGGCCAGTCCGGATGGCGAGGGCATGGACGAGTTCGCCTTCCAGATCACCCAGGAGGAGTTCCTGGATTTCCTGTTTGATGACCTGGAACTCCCCAACCTCGCCCGCAAGAAACTCAAGGATACCGAGGCGTTCAAGTACGTACGTGCCGGCTTCACCAATCAGGGCATTCCCGCCAAGCTGGATGTGGTGCGCTCCCTGCGGGGCGCCCACGCCCGGCGCCTCGGCCTCGGCGGTGCCCGCAAGAAGAAGATCAAGGATCTGGAGAAGCAGCTGGAGGCCCTGAAATCCGCACCGGAAGATCTCGATCCGGCGTTCAGCCACGATGACCAGATCAAGGTCCTGGAGGACGAGATTACCCGGCTCAAGGCCAACGTGCGCCGGATCCCGTTCATCGACGAGATCGATCTGCGCTATCGCCAGCACGTGAAGCAGCCCAAACCGGCCACCAGTGCGGTGATGTTCTGCCTGATGGACGTCTCCGGTTCCATGACCCAGATGCACAAGGACATCGCCAAGCGCTTCTTCATCCTGCTTTACCTGTTCCTGAAGAAGAACTACAAGAAGATCGACGTGGTCTTCATCCGGCACCACACCAGCGCCAAGGAGGTGGACGAGGAGGAGTTCTTCTACAGCCGGGAAACCGGGGGCACTATTGTTTCCAGTGCGATCAAGCTGATGCACAAGATCATCGAATCCCGCTATTCCCCATCGGAATGGAACATCTATGCCGCCCAGGCATCGGATGGCGACAACTGGAACGACGACTCCCCGGTGTGCGGCAAGCTGCTGGCCGACAATGTCCTGCCGCTGGTGCAGTATTACGCCTATGTGGAGATCACGCCCCAGGATCACCAGATGCTCTGGTACGAGTACGAGAAGATCATGGAACGGTTCCCCCAGAGCTTTGCCATGCAGCAGATCGCAGACCCGGGTGAGATCTACCCGGTGTTCCGCCAGTTGTTCGAGAGGAAAGCCGCATGAGTAGCATCGTCGACCGTCCGAACGCACCGGAAAGCGAACAGCCCGGCGCCAGGAAGCCGATTTCCACCGGGTCGGAGTGGACCTTTGACCTGATCCAGCAGTACGACGACGAAATTGCCCGGTGCGCCGAAGAGTTCGGGCTGGATACCTACCCGAACCAGATCGAGGTGATCAGCGCCGAGCAGATGATGGATGCCTACAGCTCCGTGGGTATGCCCGTGGGCTACCATCACTGGTCCTTCGGCAAGCAATTCCTGAATACCGCCAAAGGCTACCAGCGCGGGCAGATGGGGCTGGCCTACGAGATCGTGATCAACTCCAATCCCTGTATCGCCTACCTGATGGAGGAGAACACCCTGCCCATGCAGGCACTGGTGATCGCCCACGCCAGTTATGGCCACAACTCCTTCTTCAAGGGCAACTACCTGTTCCGCACCTGGACCGATGCCAGCGCGATCATCGATTACCTGGTGTTCGCCCGCAACTACGTGGCCGAGTGCGAGGAACGCCATGGTGTGGATGCGGTGGAGGAGATTCTCGATTCCTGCCACGCTCTGATGAATTACGGCGTGGACCGCTACAAGCGTCCGCCGCCCATCTCCGCCTCCGAGGAGGCACGCCGTCAGAAGGAACGGGAAGAATACCAGCAGCGCCGGATTAATGACCTGTGGCGGACCATTCCGAGGCTTGATGACGACGAAGACCCGGTAAAACGCCAGCGTCGCTTCCCGGAGGAGCCCCAGGAGAACCTGCTGTATTTCATCGAGAAGAACGCTCCCCTGCTGGAGACCTGGCAACGGGAGATCATCCGTATCGTGCGCAAGCTCGGGCAGTACTTCTACCCGCAGCGCCAGACCCAGGTGATGAATGAGGGCTGGGCCACCTTCTGGCACTACACTCTCCTGCACCGCATGTACGACAAGGGTCTGGTGAACGACGGTTTCATGCTCGAGTTCCTCCAGAGCCACTCGGCGGTGGTCTACCAGCCGCCGTTCAACAGCCCTTGGTATTCCGGCCTCAACCCTTACACCCTGGGTTTCTCGATCTTCACCGATCTCCGGCGGATCTGTGAGAAGCCCACCGACGAGGACCGGGAATGGTTCCCGGACATTGCCGGATCCGACTGGCTGGAGACGCTGCACTTCGCCATGCGCAACTTCAAGGACGAGAGCTTTATCCAGCAGTTCCTGTCCCCCAAGGTGATGCGGGACCTGAAGCTCTTTGCCATCGAGAATGACGATCAGGAAGACCATTACATGGTCACCGCCATTCACGATGACCCCGGTTACCGGCCATTGCGGGAGAAGCTGGCCCGCCAGTACAACCTGAGCTACCGGGAACCGAATATCCAGGTCTGGAATGTGGATGTGCGGGGTGACCGCTCCCTCACGCTGCGGCATATCCCGGTCGACCGGGTGCCTCTGGGTGAAGATACCGAGGAAGTGGTCCGTCACGTCCATCGGTTGTGGGGCTTCGATGTGCACCTGGAGAGCGTGGATGAAGGCATGGTAGTGGAGGACTACCATTGTCCTCCACCCAATCTCAATGACGAGTGATCAGCCCGAAATAGAAGGCAGGCCGGACAGGGCCATCGCCAGTTCTTCCTCGTTGTATTCGTAGTCCTCAAGCTGGCCTTCGAAATAGGAGGTGTAGGCCGCCATGTCGAAGTGGCCGTGGCCGCAGAGATTGAACAGGATAACCTCGTCCTTGCCTTCCCGCTTGCAACGCAGGGCTTCCTCAATAGCACCCTTGACCGCGTGGTTGGCCTCCGGCGCCGGCACGATGCCCTCGTTGCGGGCGAACAGTACGCCGGCCTCGAAGCATTCGCGCTGGGTATAGGACACCGCATCAAACAGGCCCAGCTCCTTGGCGTGGGACACCATCGGCGCCATGCCGTGATAGCGCAGGCCACCGGCGTGGAAACCCGGTGGCGTGAAGTCGGAGCCCAGGGTGTGCATCTTGGTGAGCGGCGTCATGTGGGCGGTATCGCCGTAGTCGTAGGCGTACTTGCCCCGGGTCAGTGTCGGACAGGCGGAAGGTTCAACCGCTACAATCCGAGATTTCTCGCCACCACGCAGGGCATGGCCCATGAACGGGAAGGCAATGCCGGCAAAGTTGGAGCCGCCGCCGGTGCAACCCACGATCACGTCCGGCCAGCAATCGGCCATTTCCATCTGCTGCATCGATTCCAGGCCAATCACGCTCTGGTGCAGCAGGACGTGGTTCAGCACGGAGCCCAGGGCATACTTGGTGTTCGGGTCCTGAACCGCCAGTTCCACCGCCTCGGAAATGGCGATACCCAGGCTGCCGGTGTGGTCAGGGTTCTCCGCCAACACCTTGCGACCGAACTCGGTCAGCTCGGAGGGAGACGGCACACATTTCGCGCCATAGGTTTCCATGACCGCACGGCGGTAGGGCTTCTGGTTGTAGGAAACCCGGACCTGGAACACGGTAACGTCGATGTCGAACAGGGAGCCGGCGAAGGAAAGCGAGGTGCCCCACTGCCCCGCCCCGGTCTCGGTGGTCAGGGTGCGGATGCCCGCCTGCTGGTTGTAGAACGCCTGGGGGATGGCGGTATTGGGCTTGTGACTGCCCGCCGGGCTGACACCTTCGTACTTGTAGAAAATCTTGGCCGGGGTTCCCAGTGCCTTCTCCAGACGATGGGCCCGATACAGCGGTGCCGGGCGCCACAGCCGATAGACGTCACGAACCGGCTCGGGAATCTCGATTTCCCGCTCGGTGGACACCTCCTGCTGGATCAGCTCCATGGGGAACAGGGGTTCCAGGTCCGCCGGACCTACCGGCTGTTTGGTGACCGGATGCAGGACCGCTGGCAGCGGTTTCGGGAAATCTGCCTGCAGGTTGTACCAGTATTTAGGCATCTGGCTTTCGTCGAGAAGAAACTTGGTTTGCATGTGCGATAGAACCTCAGCTTGTTGTCACGTGTCTTTGAAGGTCGGACCGTTTGTTATTCTGAACTGTGGAATTTGCCTTAAAAAAGCGCCTGCATCCAGTCTACCAGCCAGGGCACCAGAACGGCGGTGGCAAATGCAGACAGCGCCATGGCCAATCCCGAGAAGGCGCCCATCTGGTTGCTGACCTGGAACGCCCGGGCAGTACCAATCCCGTGTGCTGCCACGCCCATGGCGATGCCCTTGGCGGTGTCATCCTTCACCCGGATCCATTCGAACAGCTTGGTACCCAGCACCGCACCGGTGATTCCGGTGATCACCACCAGCACCGCCGTCAGTGATGGCAGGCCGCCGATTTTCTCGGAGATGCCCATCGCCACCGGCGCCGTGGCCGATTTCGGTGCCAGAGACATCTGGATCTCGAACGAACCGCCAAAGATCCGCGCCAGCCAGATCGAGCTTCCAGCCGCAATCACCACTCCACACAGGAGCGAGATCGTGACCGGCATCCACAGTTGGCGCAGGCGGGAGAACTGCTGGTACAGCGGTACCGCCAGCGCCACCGTGGCCGGACCAAGCAGGAAGTGCACGAACTGGCCACCCTCGAAATAGTCGTTGTAGGAGGTGCCGGTCAATAGCAGCAGGCCGATGAGCATGGCAACGGACGTCACCACCGGATTGGCCAGTGGATTGGAATTGGTGCGCAGGTACAACCGGTAGGCCAGGCCATAGGCCACCAGGGTGATGGTCAGTCCCAGCAGCGGCGAGGCCGAGAGGTAGACCCAGATATCCTTCAGCCCGGGATCATTCATGGTTTTGCTCCTCGTTTGCGGCCGAACTCACCAGCCACCGGGTGGTCACCTGCATTACCAGGGCTGTGGCCACCATGGTGATGATGGTACTGAGCAACAGCGCCAGGGTAATGGGCAGCCACTCGTCGGCAATCCGGCTGAAGTGCGCCATCATGCCTACGCCCGCCGGTACAAACAGCAGGGACAGGTGGCTGAGCAGGCCGGTGGAGGCGGTTTCCACCGATTCCGGCGTGCTGCCGCGAATCCACAGGGTGATGAACAGCATCACCATTCCCAGCACCGGTCCGGGAATGGGCACCCCCAGTAATCGCACGGTGACCTCTCCGACCAACTGATACACCAGCAACAGGGTTATGCCATTGAGAAACTGCATGAAACTCTCCCCGGACGAAATGAAAAAAATCTCTCTGAACAGGGAACTTTATAGCACCCTGAATCGTGAACACGGTCCATTATCAGTATACTTTCTACCTACAACTAAAAATCCCTTACTTTGGTGGAGTACGACAAGGAATGAAACGTCTGGGAACACTGGATGCCTCATGGCTGGCCGTGGAATCTGAGGACACCCCGATGCACGTGGGTACCCTGCAGATCTTTTCACTGCCGGAGGGCGCTCCCGAGACCTTCCTGCGGGATATGGTCACCCGCATGAAAGAAGCTGGCGACATTGCCTCGCCCTGGGGTTACAAACTTGCCTGGTCCGGCTTTCTAGGCCGGCTGGTTGCCCCCTACTGGGTGGAAGACAAGAAGATCGACCTGGATTACCACGTCCGGCACTCGGCGCTGCCGCGGCCGGGAGGCGAACGGGAACTGGGCATCCTGGTATCCCGCCTGCATTCCAACCCGCTGGATTTTTCACGGCCGCTGTGGGAATGCCACGTGATCGAGGGCCTGGAGAACAACCGCTTTGCGCTGTACACCAAGATGCACCACTCGATGATCGACGGCATCAGCGGTGTGCGCCTGATGCAACGGGTGCTGACCACCGATCCGGACCGGCGCGAGATGCTTCCGCCCTGGTCGGTCAAACCTCAGCGCCGCAGGGGCAGCAAGACCGACAAGGAAGCCACCGTTCCCGCCGCGGTCTCCCAGGCCATGGATGCCCTGAAGCTCCAGGCGGACATGGCACCGAGACTCTGGCAGGCCGGCAACCGGCTGGTACACTCGGTACGCCATCCCGAAGACGGCCTCACGGCCCCGTTCACCGGTCCTGTCTCGATCCTCAATCACCGGGTGACACCCCAACGCCGCTTCGCGACCCAGCACTATCAGTTGGACCGGCTCAAGGCCCTGGCCCACGCATCCGGCGGCTCCCTGAACGATATCGTCCTGTACCTGTGCGGAACGGCACTGCGCCGGTTCCTGGTGGAACAGGACCAGTTGCCGGACATCCCGCTCACCGCGGGCATCCCGGTAAATATCCGGCCATCGGATGATGAGGGTACCGGCACCCAGATCAGCTTCATGATCGCCTCCCTGGCAACCGACGAGCCCGATCCCCTGACCCGGCTGCAGGACATCAAGACCTCGACCCGCCGTGCCAAGGAGCACCTGCAGAAACTGCCCCGCAGCGCCCTGACCCAGTACACGATGATGCTGATGTCGCCATACATCCTGCAGTTAATGTCCGGACTTGGCGGGCGCATGCGGCCGGTGTTCAACGTCACCATCTCCAATGTGCCGGGCCCGCAGCAAACCCTCTACTATGAGGGCGCGAGGCTCGAGGCCATGTACCCGGTGTCACTGATCGCCCATGGCGGGGCGCTGAATATTACCTGCCTGAGCTATGCCGGATCGCTGAACTTCGGCTATACCGGCTGCCGGGATACCCTGCCCAGCATGCAGAAACTGGCGGTGTATACCGGTGAGGCGCTGGAAGAGATCGAAGATCTGATCCTGCCGCCGAAGCCGAAAACTACCGGCAGGCGGAAGAAAGCGGCGACCGCCAGCAAGTAAGGCGTGAAAGCGTCAGGCGCCGTCACTTTGCCAGTGGCCGGCGCCGACAAAGATCATCTGCAGGAAGCGGCTCGTCCGCTTCCGGATCTGACCGACCTGGTAGTCGTCATCCGGAGAAACGCTGAGCAGGTCGGTCAGGCTAAAAGCAACGGTACGCACCACCAGGTCGCAGGTCAGATCCAGATCCGCGTCGCTCAGATGATCCATCAACCGCAGCCGGCGGAGGTCGTTGGCCAGCTCACTGGCAAAGAAGCGCATTTCACTGCGGATACCTTCCTGCACCGCCCGGCTCTCCCCCGCCAGTCCCTGGGCCATGAACATGAAAAAGTTCCGGTTGGTCTGGGCGTGGGCCACGAAGATAGCCACCGATTCCTCGATCAGCTTGTCCGACTGAAGCACATTGGCACGGGCCTCCCGCATCATCCGGCGCAAGACCAGCCCCAGCTCATCCACCAACTGCAGCCCCAGGTCGTCCATGTTCCGGAAATGCCGGTAAAATGAGGTGGGCACTACACCCGCCTGCCGCGTCACCTCCCGGATCCCGAGGCTGGCAAAGTGCCGGCCCTTGCCCACCAGGGCCAGCGCCGCGCCCATCAGTTTTTCCCGGGTTTCCCCGGGCTTTCGTCGTTGTCGTTCTGCCATGTCCTGCCGCGTCATCTGTTCTTCGTGTTCACGAGTGTACACATTTGACCCGAAGAAAGTCGCCCGGACTTGTCATTCTGAGCCAACCCGCCACGCCACATTGTCACTTAAAATATCCGTGTGTACAGTCGTACACATTAGTGAACAAGTGTACACACCAAGACAGATGGGTACCGCAGATTTCATGGAGAGCACCAACATGTTAGCGAGAGTGATACAGAGCAACGCCATGCACTGGCTGGGCCGCCAGCTGTCGAACCAGGACAACCCGGCCTCCTGGCTGGACCCGCTAATGACCCGCATCAACCCCATGTGGGTACAGGCGTACACACCGGCACGGGTCGAGCGGGTAATGCAGGAAACAGCCGACACCCTGACCTTCGTGCTGAGACCGGCACGGCGCTGGACCGGATTCCGCGCGGGACAGCATGTGAACATCTGTACCGAGATCGACGGCGTTCGTCGCAACCGCACCTTCAGCCTGTCCAGCTCTCCCCTGCTCTGGGAGGCTCAGGGCCTGGTGACCCTGACCATCAAGCGCCTGCCCGGCGGACTGGTCACCAACTGGCTCCATGACCAGGTCGAGCCCGGCCAGATCATAGGCCTGGGTGAGGCCTTCGGCGAGTTCCTGATCCCCGAGCCCGCTCAACCGATCCTGTTCATTGCCGGCGGCAGCGGTATCACCCCGGTAGTCAGTCAGCTGGAAACCATGGCTGCACAGGATTACCCGGCGCCGGTCACGTTGCTGTACTTCGTGCGCACCCATCGGGATGTCATCGCGGGGGAGAAACTCCGGGCGCTGGCGTCCCGTCATTCGACACTGACGGTGCAGGTGATCGCCACCAATGAAAGCGAGGAACCCCGGTTTCTCAGGGGCGAGGATCTCGATCAGATAGCCGACCTGAAAAGCCGGGAGGTGTACCTGTGCGGCCCCAAAGGCCTGATGGACCTGGCCGGTGAGCTGCTGCATCAGCGGGGAGTCACCGACGACCGGATCCACAGCACCTTCTTTGCCCCACCGGCACCGGCGCAACTCGAAGGCTCCGAACTTGGCGGCCAGGTGACGTTTGCAAAAAGTGATGTGCAGGTGGGCTCCGAGGGCGATGCCAACCTGCTGGAGATCGCCGAAGCCGCCGGCCTGAAGCCGCAATACGGCTGTCGTATGGGCATCTGCCACCAATGCAGCTGCCGCAAGACCAGCGGCACCGTGATCAACCGGTTGACCGGCCAGGTTTCCGGGGCCAGCGAGGAAAACGTCCAGCTTTGCATTTCCGTGCCCCGGGGGCCGGTCTCTGTCGACGTTTAATCCCTGTTATCCGAATCAACGCAGCCTTTACCTTCTTTGAACTGCTGCAAGGAGTTTGCCATGAAAAAACTGAACGAAACCCAACTGCAGGAACTGGAACAGGATCTGAACTCCATCCGTGACGAGGTACTGGCGGATCTGGGCGAGCGCGACGCGAAGTACATCCGCCGAATCATCCGCCTGCACCGGACCCTGGAAATCGGCGGCCGGGTGATGATGCCCTTCGGGTTCATTCCGCCGGTCTTCGTGGCCGCAACCGCGTCACTGGGTATTGCCAAGATCCTGGAGAACATGGAGATCGGCCACAACGTCATGCACGGCCAGTATGACTGGATGAATGACCCGAACCTGCACTCACAGACCTACGAGTGGGACACGGTCTGTACCGCCGATTCCTGGCGCCGCACCCACAACTACGAGCACCATACCTACACCAACGTCATCGGCAAGGACCGGGATTACGGCTACGCGGTATTGCGCCTGAGCGACGAGGACGAGTGGAAGCCCTGGCACAGCCTCCAGTTCATCAACTACATCCTGTTGAGCGTGCTTTTCCAGTGGGGCGTGGGCCTGCATGAACTGGAAAGCGAGAAACTGCGTCGTCGGGAGATCCGCTGGCGGGACAAGTTGCCGTTCCTGAAGGATTTTGCCCGCAAGGGCGGTCGGCAGGCGTTCAAGGATTATGTGTTCTTCCCGTTGCTGACCCTGCCCGTTGCGCCGATCGTGCTGGCTGGCAACATCGGGGCCAACCTGATCCGCAACCTGTGGTCATCCACCGTGATCTTCTGCGGCCACTTCACCCAGGATGCGGAAACCTTCTCCGAGGCGGAGTGCGAGGGGGAAAGCAAGGGCCACTGGTACCTGCGCCAGCTTACCGGTTCCTCAAACTTCACCGGCGGGCGCTGGCTGCATATCCTGAGCGGGCACCTGAGTTATCAGATCGAACACCATGTGTTCCCCGACCTGCCTGCCCATCGCTACCCGGAGATTTCCGGGAAGGTTCAGGCGGTCTGTCGTAAACACGGCATTCCGTACAATTCCGGAAGCTTCGGCAAACAGTACGGCACCGTGCTCAACCGGATCTTCCGCTACTCCCTCCCAGACCGGGTCCGCACCCGGCTGGAAGGGGAAAGCGCACCTCAGGCGATCTGAAGCAAGCGCAGCAACTGTGGCCGGTGCTGATCCTGGATCACATCGGCCAGGGTGTACTGGTCCAGCACCTCAAGAAACGCCTTGAGCGCTTCATTGAACATGGACTTGAGACCACACACCGGCGTGATCTTGCAGGCGTTCTTCGACGAGAAACACTCGACAATGCTCAGGTCCTGCTCGGTCTCCCGCACCAGGATGCCCACATTGATGTCCTCCGGCGCCATGTGCAGGCGCATGCCACCCTTCTTGCCACGAATGGTCTCGATGTAGCCTTTCTTGTTGAGCTGGTGCACCACCTTCATCAGGTGGTTCTTGGATATGTCGTAGCTGTCGGCAATTTCCTGGATGGTTGCCAGACGATCACCCTGCGCCGACAGGTAAATCAGCACGCGGAGTGAATAATCCGTATAACGGGTGATGTGCATTCAGTACTCCAGTTTTGAAGAATTCGTTCAACAGGACGGTCGCGTCAGCAGATAGCAGGCCGTAACGGCCAAACAGGCACCCACGATACCCAATACCACCAGGGAAGCTCCCATCAGCAATAACATGGCCCAGCTCAACGCCATCATGCTACAGGCCAGAACCTTGGCACTGAGCGGCACCGCCCGACGGAGGCGCCAGTTATCAATAGCCGGTCCGAACCGGGGATGAGCATCCAGCCACTGGGCAAAGGCCGGTGACCCCTTACTGGCAAAAAACGCAGCCAACAGGACAAAGGGAGTCGTCGGAAGCAGAGGCAGAACCACTCCCACCACCGCCAGGCCTGCAGAGATATACGCCAGAATCCTAAATCCGGTTTTCCCGGAAGGCTCGCCCATGACCGGGCCCCCGCTATGATTCATAACTGCATCTATTCTACCTGCATTCAATGGACGGGTCTCCCCAACCGGCTCAGGAAAACCAGCCGCGCGACGTAGGCCACCTTGATGCCTACCGCGAACAACAAAGTGCCAACGTGAGCCAGTATCTGGATAGCCATGGGGAAATAGCGGGCCAGGGGATAAGCCACCAGCACCGTCAGCAGCAGCCCAAGAAATGACCAGACCATCGCACTGTTCGCCCTGAATAGCAGCTTTTCCATTTGAAACCTCCAGAATACATCTTTAATATGTATTCTATAGACTTCTTTTCAGAAGTTTCAACCCTTGTTCCCAATGGTGATCCCACACAGATCCCGGAAACAGACAGAGGTTCCTGATTTTCACCCAAAAAGATTCACTTCATTTAAATGTAAAGGAGAAATGCCATGACACCTCAAACCTGGGTTGAAGAAGCCACCGAAGAGGAACTCATCGAGCACATCCTGAACCGCTACCACGACACCCACCGGGACCAGTTACCGGAAATGATCCGTCTGGCCCAACGGGTGGAGCGAGTTCACAGTGGCCACCCCGATTGCCCGACCGGCCTGAGTGCCCACCTTGAGGCCATGCAGACCGAACTGGAAAACCACATGGCCAAGGAAGAGCAGATCCTGTTCCCGATGATCGTGCGGGGCATCTCGGGCATGGCGCGCGGTCCGATCTCGGTCATGCGCTCCGAACATGACGATCATGCGGCCGCCCTCGCCCGACTCGAGGGGCTGACCAATCAACTGCGACTGCCGGAGGGTGCCTGCAATACCTGGCGCAGGCTCTATGAGGAAATCGGGCAGTTCCGACAAGACCTCAGGGACCACATCGACACGGAAAACAACGTGCTTTTTGCCCGCATCGACGGGCTGTCCGCCTAGGCTTACCTCCCGAGGGGTATCGGAATAGTTGATCCAATCTGCAATACTTGGTCTATACTCAGATCAAAAAACAAGCGGTAACAGGATCAATCCGATGCCCCAGAGCAAACTGACAGACCGTTTTGGCCGCACCGTCAACTACGTGCGCCTGTCCGTCACTGACCGGTGTGACTTCCGCTGTGTCTACTGCATGGCCGAGGACATGACGTTCCTCCCCCGCCAGCAGGTACTGACCCTGGAAGAAATCGCCCGCGTTGCGCGCAACTTCGTTTCCCTGGGGACTGAAAAAATCCGCCTCACCGGCGGCGAACCCATGGTTCGCAAGGATATCCTGGAACTGGTGAAGGAAATCGGCACCTATGGGCTGCGGGACTTTGCCATGACCACCAATGGCAGCCAGCTGACCACCATGGCCGAGCCCCTGCGCAAGGCCGGCATGCACCGGCTGAATATCAGCCTCGACTCCCTCGATGCCGAGAAATTCCGTAACATCACCCGCACCGGCAAGCTCAGCCAGGTCCTGGACGGCATTGATGCCGCACGCGAAGCCGGTTTCCGGGGCATCAAGCTCAACACCGTGGTGATGAAGGGCCGCAATGACGAGGAAATTCCGGAACTGATCGAATTCGCCCGCAAGAAGCAGGTGGATATCAGCTTTATCGAGGAAATGCCCCTGGGCGAAATCTCCGAGCACGACCGGGGCCTGGCCCTGTGCACCAGCGAGGAAGTCCGGGACATTATCCGGAAGACCCACGAACTGGTCCCTGCCACCGAGGATTCCGGCGGCCCGGCCCGCTACTACCGGATGACGGACAGCCCGATCAAGGTCGGATTCATCTCCCCGCATTCCCACAATTTCTGCTCCACCTGTAACCGGGTGCGGGTAACAGTCGAAGGCCGGCTGTTACTGTGTCTGGGCAATGAGCATTCGGTGGACCTGCGCCGTGTGCTGCGCGGTAACCCGGTGACCGACGACAAGCTGCGTGAGACCATCATCAACGCCATGGATCTGAAGCCGGAGCGGCACCACTTCTCTAGTAATGGGGATGTGCAGATTCTTCGGTTTATGAATATGACTGGCGGCTGAAGGGACCTTTTCGTTTTTTCCGCCCAGCCTGCCTGTTTTGGAGGGGGAGCCGATGAGGGCACCCTTTCCAAAAAACGCTCCTTGCGGCACGTCCATGTGGCGCTTGGGCTCCGCCATCCATGGCTCCGCACATTTTTGGAAGGGGGCCCTCACCGGCTCATCCAAGCGCTGAACAATAGTCCTGGTAAAGACGGGACGGGGTCAGATGAAAGCTTTCATCTGACCCCATGTTCACATGGAGTGCTCTGCCGTTTCGGCCTCCATCTCTCCCATCTCATGCATCCCACTCATCTCACCCATGGCCGCACCGGTGTTCAGGTGTTCCATGGTGATCTCGCTGTATTTCAGAACCTCACCACCGTGCTCCATCATGAAGCCGTGAGCGGCATCTTCGGTGGCGAATGACGCCAGGGTCGGTCCCATGGCACCGGTACGATCGGATCCGACCACGAAAAAGGCATCGCGGGCGTCGATCAGGGCAGTGTCGTCCGGATGCTCCCACTCGGTCTGGGCCATGTCGTGGACGTAGAGGGTGTGATCGCGGTTTTCATTCTCCGGCTGGAGCATCCAGGCGAACATGTCCTTGGTGGAGCAGAACTTGCGGACGTTCTGATCTTTTTCGGTGATGGCTTCACCCTTGGGGCCCGGGAAGTTGGTGATCACCATGCCGCAGACGTGGCATTCGTCGCCGCTTTCGAAGTGCACCGGGTCAGGTTTGGCCGTGGTCTGTTCCTCATTGCCCGAACAGGCGGTGAGGGTCATGGCTGCCAGGGCGGCGAGAAGCCAGTTAAGTTTGGTTCGATTCATCAATGACAACTCCGTTCAGATACGACGATTTCGGAAAAATAACAGGGCACCCGCCAGCGGGATGGCAAACCACAACACCAGGCCAATCCAGAGGCCGGCGGCACCGATGGGCAGATCGGCACCAAGGCTCAGGACGCCGCTTAGCTGTCCGGTGTCACCGAAGGCAACGATGTTGAGCAGGCGATAAATATCGGTCGGGTTGAGCATCAGCAGCCACGGCAGCAGCTCGGCGTTGAACTTGCCCTCACTGGCGACCAGGGTGCCCAACAGCATCAGATCGAAAATCAGCACAAAGAAGAACCAGATCGCCAGGGCCAGGCCGGCGGCAATCGGTTTCTCGCTGACGCGTACACTGATCACATAGGCCAGCGCGATGAAGCCCCAGCCCAGCAGCACGGTGGAGGCGATAAAGCGGAACATGGCAACGGCCAGGTTGGTGATAGCGACATCCTCCACCAACAGCGCAATGGCGATTCCGGCCACACCGAAGCCGATCAGAGTGGCCAGGGCGAGGGTCAGGCCGTGACCCAGGAACTTGCCAAGCAGCAACTGGCTGCGGCTGAGCGGGTAGGTCATGAGCAACAGCAGCGTACCGCCCTCCTCTTCCCCGACAATGGCGTCATACGCCAGCAGCAGCGCGATCAGCGGAATCAGAAAGATCCCCAGGCTGGCCAGACTGGCAATGGTCGCCGGCGTGGACGCGTAGCCGACCTGGCCCGAAGCCGCAGCCCCGAACCAGGCAATGCCCAGGGCCAGGGTGGCAAATACCAGGGAAATGGCCATCAACCAACGGTTGCGCAGGCTGTCACTCAGCTCCTTGCGGGCAATGGTCCAGATACTGTTCATTGGCTGCCTCCCCGATGGGCCAGGCCACCCGAACCGATGAAGTGCACGTAGATATCCTCCAGGCTGGGCTGGTGGATACTGACATCCGCCACTTCACCCGATGCCATTACCGTTTGCAGCAAGGCCATTTTCTCCCTCGGTTGCACATCCACACGCAGCCGCCCGTTATCGGTCTTGATCATCAGGCCGCTGCTGGTTGCGGCGCTGTCGATCACCTTTTCCAGCGCCGAGATACTGTGGGCAGGATCCAGCGACAGGGTCACCGGCATGTTTGCCTGCCGCCTCAACGCCGCCAGATCCCCGGCAGCCTTCAGCGAGCCTTCGGTAAGAATGGCAGCACGGTCGATGTACGGCTCGACACCGGGCAGAACATGGGAGCACAGCACAATGCCCGTGCCCTCGTCCCGCAGATCCCTTAGCAACCGGTACAGATCCGCCGTAGCCACCGGATCCAGCCCCACCGTCGGTTCATCCAGCATCAGCAGCTTCGGCTTACCCAGCAGCGCCTGCGCCAACCCGAGACGCTGGCGCATACCCTTGGAATAGGTCTTCGTGCGGGCATCCATGGCGTCGCCCAGCCCCACCTGCTCCAGCAGCGCCGGCACCTGGCGCAAGGAGGCGCCCTTGAGCCGGGCAAAATGACTCAGGATCTCCCGGCCGGTCAGCTGCGGGTAGAACATCACATTCTCCGGCAGGTACCCGATGTACTGGGTCACCTGCGGATCCCCGGCCTGGCCGCCAAGCACGGACACCGTACCCTGGGTCGGTTGCATCAGCCCCAGAATCAGCTTGATCGAGGTGGTCTTACCCGCGCCGTTATGGCCGAACAGACCCAGGATCTCGCCCGGCTCCAGGCGCAGATCAATGCCATGCAGTACCAGGCTCTTGTCGTACCGGTAACTCACATTCTCAAGACGAAAACAGCTCATCAGCTCTCCGGTTGAAGATCAGCGGGAAGTCGCATCAGTGGATGGGAATCGGCAACCCCGGCGGCCTTGACCACCGGAAACGCATCCTGCACCCAGCGCAGGGTATCCACCGCCGGGCTGAACATCAGAATCTTCGCCTCCGGATACTTCCACAGCAACCGGTCCACATTGTCATTCGGTTCATAGGGCACATCCCCAACTCCGTCCTGGTTCCGGTCCCAGCCCAGGTAATCACTCCAGAAATTGCCCTGACCGTCCTTCGACCACTCCTGGGTCCGGGTGGCGACATACTTCACCTGACGCTGGTTGTTCACAAAAGCATTGCCGAACACCTGGTTATCCTCGGAACCGGCCGTGAGGTGAATGCCAATATTGCTATCGGCAAAATAATTGCCCTCGAAGGTGTTGTACAGCGAGTTATAGATAAACACCGCCTTACCCTCGGCCCCGGAAATAGCCACCCCACCGGTCTTGCCCTCGGAAACCCCGGTCACCACATTGCCCCGAAGCTCCGACTGGGTAATGAAATTCATCAGAATCCCGTAGTTCTCATCATTCACCGACCGATTGTTGAACACCTTCAGCCGCTTGCTCTGCATCAACGCATACCCGGTCCGCGTACGGCGGGTAACGTTATCCTCCAGCAGGTTATTCATCGAATACATGTAATGGATGCCATAACGCAGATCCGCCATCTCATTACCCCGGATCGTGTTGTTATTGGCGGTCTCGATATAAATCGCATCCCGGGTCTGACGGATGTCATTACCCTCAATCAACGCCCCGGTGGTATTGAACAGATGAATCCCGTTCCCCCGATCCTGCGACCGCAGACTCGTCTCGCCACGGATGACATTCCCACGCACCGTCACATCCGGCGTCGCATCCAACCAGACCCCGAACGCCGGCCCCTGCAAACGGTTATTCTCGATAACCGCCCCCCGAGCCTCCCGGGCCACAAAAATCCCCGCGTCCAACTCGTTCAGATCCTCACCCCAGTTGCGTACCGTACAACCGGAAAACGTCACATCCTCGGCCACAATATCCACGGCGTTCCCCTGCCCACCACCGTCAATAACGGTATCGGCATGACAGGAAACAGTGACACCGGGCACCCGGATAGCCAGAGGCGAAAGTTGCTCGGGAGGAAGCTCAAAGGACGCGCCCGGTTCCAGGGCATCAAGCTCGTCTTGCAGGTCCGCATTCGCGGTCAGCGATAAAAGAGCGACTGACAGGGCCACCCCATAACGCAAAAGTGAATACATCAAAGAGTCTCTAAAAGGTAAAAACAGTTCCGGGGC
>NZ_JAWLHI010000041.1:0-9196 GCF_041690455.1 Marinobacter sp. | reverse complement strand
AGGGTTCTCCTCTTGGTTTGCTTCTCGAAAGCCGGGAAATCACCAGGACCCCAAAAGGAGCCCTGGCGAAAGGGAAGCCTATCAGGCCTTCTCAACAATCATGCGACCACCCATCTCCATATGCAGCGCATGACAGAACCAGTTGCAGTAGTACCAGTAAACCCCGGGCTTACCGGCGGTAAAGGTCACCGAAGCCGTCTGCTGCGGACTGATCTCCATGCTCACACCATGGTTCACCATACAGAACCCGTGAGTCACATCCTCAATGGTATCCTGGTTGGAGACATACACCGTCACCTCATCCCCTTCCTTGACCTTGAACTCGGTCATACCGTACTGCGGCGCAACAGAGGTCATGTAAACACGCACCTTGTTGCCGTCACGGATCACCTTGTTATCGGCCTCCAGGGTCACACCGTCCTTCTTGGCCTGCTCAACCGCAGAGGCAAAGTAAGGATCATCACGATCGTAGATCTTCTTGGTCTTGATCTGGTCACGACGCACCAGAATACAATCGTGCGGCTCGGCGTAGGTCGGACCATCGTGCACCAGCTTCATCTCCTCACCGGAAATGTCGATCAGCTGGTCATTCTCCGGATGCAGCGGGCCTACCGGCAGGAAGCGGTCCTTGGAGAACTTGGACAGAACCACCAGCCACTTGCCATCGGCATCCCGGGATTCGGTCAGGGAGGCGTGGTTGTGGCCCGGCTGATAGTGCACGTCCAGCTTCTGGCGGATGTAGTTCACGTCCTCGCCATTGTAGTGCTTGATGGCATCGGCAATGTTCCACTTGCACACCTGACTGTCAATGAACAGCGTGGTGTACGCGTTACCACGGCCGTCGAAAGTGGTGTGCAGCGGCCCGAGGCCCAGCTCCGGCTCGGCAACGATGGTGTCACGCAGCTCGATCTTGTTGTCGAACAGCTCATCCAGCCTGTCGATGGCAATCACGGAACAGGTCGGAGACAGCTTGCCGTTAGCGATGAAGTACTTGCCATCCGGCGACGTGTTCAGACCGTGCGGGTTCTTCGGAACCGGAATGTAGCGGGTCAGATCGGAATCGCCGCGACCGTCCACCACCGGCACCTCGGAGTCACCGATGGTCTTGAAGTTGCCGGCTTTCACCGCAGCTTCGATGCGCTCGACATTGAACACGACAACCCAGTCGCGATCATTACGCATGGTGCCGGCCAGATCCACAGCCTTCTCGGAGTTGTAGCAGGTGGAGGCGGCGTACTTGCCTGTGTAGTCGGCATCGGTGTTATCCAGGTTGCCGTCCACAATCACCTGCCAGGCCACTTCCATGGTATCCGCATCAATGGCATTGAACATGGTGTAGCTGTTTTCCAGGCTGAACTCGCTGCCATCGTTCGGCTGCGGGATCACAAACTCGGCGTTACAGAAAACGTAATTGGTACGGGGCACTTTCTGCAGACGCAGACCGTGAATCGCCTGCACATTCGGGATGTGGGTGATCTTGTCCGTCTTCATGATGTCCAGACGGATCCGGGCTACCCGGGTGTTGGCCTTGTCGTTGATGAACAGGTACTTGCCATCGTAACGACCGTCGGTCATGGAAATGTGCGGGTGGTGGCAGTCACCGTTCAGGAACTGCTGGTCGCCACCGAGGATTTCCTTACTCTCGTTGGTGATACCCCAGCCAGTGGCCGAGTCCACGTTGAAGACCGGAATCCGCATCAGTTCGCGCATGGAGGGCACGCCCAACACGCGCACCTCGCCCTGGTGACCACCGCTCCAGAAGCCGTAATACTCATCCAGTTCACCAGGATGGACCACAGCGTTGTTGCGTGCCTCTTTCGCGGCGGCGGCAAACGACTCACGGCTCATCACCGCAGTGCCAAGACCAGTCGCACCGGCAACACCGGCCAGTGCCGCAGCGCCCATAAACCGGCGGCGGCTCTGGCCGCTTTCCGGAAGCTCCGGCGTATCCTTGGTCAGATCATCTCTTCTCTTCATAACATCCAACTCCGTTATTGGTTATGGCGGTTTTTGCTTCTCATGCTTTCTTTTTTGGGACTGCTCAGGACACCTGAACCACGGGGATCTCCTCCGGATGGCCCGGTGCATTGTGGCCACGGCGCTTACCGCGACGCTTGACGATCAGCGGCGGGCACTTGTGGTCATCGAAATAGGTCATCTGACAATCCAGGCAGTAGTGGCATTCCATGTAGTTGATGTGCCCGTCCGGATGGATCGCCTGGACTTCACACTCGTGGTCGCACAACCGGCAGGGGTTGCCGCATTCCTTCCGGCGCTTGAGCCAGTCGAACACCCGCAGCTTGGTAGGCAGGGCCAGGGCCGCGCCCAGCGGACACATGTAGCGACAGAAAACCTTGCGAGTGAACAGGTTGACCACCAGCAACAGCACCGCATAGGTCACAAACGGCCAGCTCCGGTCGAATTTGAGCGTGATGGCGGTCTTGAAGGGCTCCACCTCGGCCAGTTTTTCTGCGGTGGCCATGGACTCCAGGGACACGCCAAACAGCACCAGCAGGATGATGTACTTGATGGCCCACAGCCGCTCATGCACGGCAAAAGGCACGGTGTACTGGGGCACCTTGAGCTTGCGGGCGATTTCGTTCAGCAATTCCTGCAGTGCCCCGAACGGACACAGCCAGCCGCAGTACACCGCCCGCCCCCACAGCAGGATGATGCCGGCGACAACGGCCCAGAGAATGAAAATGACCGGATCGATCAGGAAGGTTTTCCAACTGAAGCCACTGATCAGGCTGTTGACGAACGTCAGCACGTTGACGATGGACAGCTGCCCCATGGCGTACCAGCCGATAAAGAACAGCGTGTAGGTCAGGAAGGCATGGCGGATCCAGCGCATCATCTTCGGCTTCTGCACCAGCCAGTCCTGGAAGAACAGGATGAACAGCAGCACACCAATGCCCAGCCCCAGCACAATGATCTGGAACTCCTTCTGGTACCACACCTGGACCCACATGGGCTGGGACTCCAGCCACTCTTCCTCGGTGACGACCGGCTCCGGACGGGTGTAATACTGGCCCGGCAGCTGGTATTCGAGGGGGAATACCTGGAACTCGCTGTCCAGGGGACCTGTCTGGCGCTTCACGGTCAGTTCGAGAGTCCAGGGTGTGCCCGGATCGAAGTTGTACTGCTGGCGAATGATGAAGATCGCCATCTCGGAAAACTCGGGCATGCCCTCGGCATAGACATCGCTGAGCCGATAGAAATCCAGATCACGGAAATTGAAGGTGTCACCGAACTGGCGGATCTGGATGCGGTCGAAGATACCGCCGCGCACGTAGCCGGAGCCCTTGAAGGAATATCTGCCATTGGCCATCACAGCAATGGCGTGTTCGCCCGGCTTCAGCTCGGACGTGAGCCACTGGTACTGGCTTTCGCCCAGCAGATTGCGGCCGATGGTCGGAGCATCCAGGTAGGCGGTGTACAGGTCGATCAGGGGCCTGTCCCGTTGCCCCTTGCGAGCCGCATGTACGCCTTCAGCCGGGGTGCCCTTGAAGGAGTCATCCACCTGCCCCCTGGTGAGCAGCAGCCGGCGAATGGAACCGTCACCAGTCAGCTCGGCCCAGCTTTTCTGCTCGAAGGCCTCTTTGTCGACGGTGGCCATCGGCGGACGCGACTTTTCGCCGCCTTCAACCATACCCAGCTCGACGCCGACACGGTGGGCGGTACGCATGATCACTTCATTGATCACCATGACCGTGACGGTCGCGCCGGACAGGCCATCCACCGCAACCTTGCGCTCGTTGGAGGTGCCGCCCACGGTCACCCGCTGGTCCGCCTTGAGACCGGTGTACTGGTCGGTGAAGACGTGGAGTTTGCTCTCGGGAATGCCCACCAGCAGGATAGGCTCGTCGTGATGGATGACCTTGGCAGCCAGGATGGTGCCTTCGGTGTCGAGCACCACCATGGCGTTGACCGGCTTGCCGGAGTAGGCCGGGGTCTGCACGAAATCCAGGGACTGGTAGGCGTAGCCCTTCAGTTCGTCCCCGGCATAGAGTTCCTGGATGGCGCGATTGTCTTCTCTCGGCACCATTTCGGTCACCGAGGGCAACGCCTTCTCGATAACCTGCCGGCCCGCCACGGGCTCGTACTGGTCCACTGGCATGGCCAGAACGGCAGTGCTGACAAGGGTAAAAAGAAATACTGCAAAGCTTCGAACTGCTAAGCCCACGAGAGCCCCCATATCCATAGGTATATCAAAAGCTTGGTCAATTATTGATGGAAAGGAAATACCCCTGATTGAATACACCCGGTGGGCCAGGCCCACCGGGTGTCGGGTCAGGCCAGGTTGATCGCTTCGCCCTGGCCGTTCAGAGGCAGGTAGTTTCCGATGTGACCCATGCGGATACCCTCTACCATCATGGTCAGGGGCTGCTGGGCTTCGTCACTGGAAGGGGCAATGCCGCCGCGGCCGGACATGGCACCTACGAAGACCATGTCCCAGGGCTGGCCGGTGGCTTCCGATTCCTGCGCCAGGACGTTGAAGTCGGGGGCTTCGTCAGGGGTTTTATCGACGCAGATGACGGGGGTCAGTGCGCCGCCTTCGCCACGCTCGAACGCGGCTTTTTCTTCCGCCGAGGCGTCATCCGGCAGCTCGGCGCGACAGAAGACAAACAACAAACGCTGGGGTTCGGCCTGTTCACGGGTGGCCTGGATGAGATCCTGGTAGTTGCTGATCATGGGTGTTCCTTGAAAAGAAAGGGGTGTCCGCCAGACCTTACGCCTGGCGGGCAATCAGTCGTTCGCCGAGCCAAAGGCCGCGAACTTCGTCGCAGACTTCCTCGACCGCCTCTTCACCGTAGCTCTGACCGTAGTGTTTCTTGAAGCCGAATTCGTAAAGGCGAACGTGTTCATCCGGTTCCACACCAACATTTTCCAGGCAGGCACGGGCGCAATGCAGGGGGCAGCCGTCGATCACGGTGATCGGGCGGCCGGACTGGGCGGTTTTCACCAGCGCCGGCACCTTGCCGCCTACCCCTGAGATGCAGGACATCTCGAAGCTGCCTTCGTGGTCGAGACGGACAGCCGCATTGTTGGCAAGCTGCGCCACGTCGGAGCAGCCGGAGCAGGAATAGATCAGCGGGCGTTGTTTTCTCGGTTTCACACATCCTCCTCTGGAAGAGCCTGGAGGTTTCAGGGCAATGAATTACTGGCTGATTTCAATCAGGCGCTGGGGGTCGGAGATAAACAGTTTGCTCCGGTTTACCCGTACCAGGCCGTTGGCTTTCAGGTCGGCCAGGATCCGGGAGAAGGTCTCCGGCTGCATGGCCAGCCTGGAGGCCACCAGGCATTTGGGCAGTGGCAGTTCCACTTCTCCGCCCTGTTCGGTGCCGTTGGGCAGCAGGTCGATCAGGTAGCGGATCAGCCGGTCCCGGGCGTTCTGGACGGTCATGATTTCCAGGTCGTGGAAGCGGGTGACTGCGCGCTTGGCGTAGTGGCTCAACGCCGCCTGCGCGTATTCGGGGTGCTGGTCCAGCAACTCGCGGTAGGCTTTGACCGGGATCATCAGTACTTCGCTGGATTTCAGGGCCTCGGCGTAGCAGGCATAGCGGGGCGGATCGGCGTAGATCATGACTTCGGCAAAGCAGTCGCCCGGGGCGATGCTGTCGAGGGTGCGGTCGATGCCGGATGAGTCCAGGCGGTACAGGCGCAGGCGGCCGGAGATCACGAAGAAGAAGTGATGGGCCGGCATGTCCTGGCGGTACAACAGCTGGTGGTGGCCGAGGCGGAGGCGCCGGGACTGCTGGATGAGGCTTTCGAGGTCCCGGGGCCGAAGGTTGCGGAACAGCGGGTGGCTGCGTAGCGCCTGGAGGCCATCTTCGTCGTCGAAGGGTTTGTTGACGGCAACGAGTACGGGTTTGCGGTAGCGGGTGTCGGCTGATTGCATCAGTGCCATTTGAGTGTCCCCCTGCATATACATGCATTCAAAATCTTGATTTAAATGGTAGATGCAAATTGGTTGAAAATCGCTCCCCCGATGGGGGTATTCGGGTGGTTATTCCTGAGTAATTGACTTAACTCAAAGATTAGTTTTGCTATCTACTTCAGTAAAATCAGGGCGCGGACTGGACGGGAGTTTCTTTCCAAAACGCGTTGCGTCGGCATGTCCCGCGGCCCTCGACAACTGGTGCACAGCCTGGCGAAGCCCCCCTGTCCAAAACACGCTCCTTCGGCACGTCCCTGTGACGCTTGGGCTCCGCCATCCATGGCTCCGCACAGGTTTGGACAGGGGGTCTCCGCCAGGCTCCAGTGTTTGGGGGCGTGACCTTTACTGCATCAGCGGAGAATCCGGCAGCTCCAGATCTACACCTTCAACACCAGTTTCCGCAGCCAGTACCTGCAGGTACTGTCGGAACGCTCTTCTGGTCACACTTTCGCTCAGGTACTGCCGGATCTGGGGCTTCACGTGCTCATAAGGCAGTTGCTCGCCGTCGATACGCTGGTCAACGCGGACGATGTGCCAGCCGTAGCGGGTTTCGATCAGTTCCGGGTTCAGGCCTTCCTGGAGGCTGAGGACCGGGCGTTCGAATTCGTCCACGGTCTGGCCCTTGCTGATCTGGCCGAGGCTGCCGCCCTGGTGGCGGGATTCGCAGGCGGAGTATTGTTTGGCCAGTTCGGCGAACTGGGAGCGGCCGTCGAGGAGTGTGGACAGTAGCTGTCGGCCGGCTTCTTCCTGGCGGATGCGTTCCTGGACGTCGTCCGGGGCGGCGGCGAGGAGGATGTGGCTGACGGCAATCAGTGTCGGGCTGCGGAAGCGGGCCGGGTTGGCGGCGTAGAAGCGTTCGCAGTCTTCCTCGGTGGGGTCCGGGACGTTGAGTTCCATCTCCAGGACGCGGGCGATGCGGTCTTCTTCGTCGGCGATGTCGTCCAGCTTCAGGAGCGCGGCCTGTTGCAGGAGCAATTCGCGGATGACGAGGCTTTTGGCGGCTTCGTGCCAGGCCTCTGCCACTTCTTCCGCCGGGTGGTGCTGCATTTCCCGGGCGATGTCGTCTTCCGGAATCAGTGTTTCGCCCACGTAGACCGGCGGGAACTGGTTTCTTGGCTTGTCAGCTTCGCCAGTGGGGATCAGTTGCATGGTGCTAACCTCGGTGGTGAATATGGGGTCAGAAGAAAGCTTTCTTCAGACCCCGTTTTCATAAGCAAACTCTGGAGCTGGGCCTTAACCCCGGGGTCTGATGAACGCTTTCATCTGACCCCTTTTTCACATCAGGCCCGCTTGCGCACCACCTGGTACTTCCGTCCGAAATACTCCACCGGCACGCTGAGCATGTGCACCAGGCGGGTGAACGGGAACAGTACGAAGATGGTCAGGCCCAGGAAGATGTGGGTCTTGTAGATCCAGTTCACGTCCGCGATGTAGTCCGCTACACCTGAGCCCTGCAGGGTCAGGACGCCCTGGGCCCAGGCGGAGAACTTGAGCATGGTGCTGCCGTCCAGGTGGCCCATGGTGGGCAGGATGGTGAGCATGCCAAGGACCAGCTGGACCACCAGGATGATGATGATCATGTTGTCAGCGAAGGTGCTGCTGGCCTGGACCCGCGGGTCGGTCATGCGACGGTATGCGAGCATGCCGCCACCGATGATGGCCATGATGCCGGCAATACCGCCGACCACGATGGCCATGACCTGCTTCTGGCCCGGAGTGATGATCCACTCGTAGGCCCAGTGCGGGGTGAGCAGGCCCACCAGGTGGCCGAAGAAGATCACCAGTACGCCCACGTGGAACAACACGGAGGCCATTACCATGTTTTTCTTGCGCAGCATCTGGCTGGAGTGAGCCTTCCAGGTGAACTGGCCATGGTCATAGCGCGCCCAGGTACCGACAAACAGTACGATCAGGGCGATGTAGGGGTAGACCCCGAACAAGAGTGTATTGATATAGGACATCGTCTTTTCCTCCTGCGCCTCAGGCGCGCCCTGCCGGACGGGGTGTTGCGTCCGTCATCAGCTGATCACTCAGGTGAATGGTCTGGGTCTGTTCCAGTTCGCGGCGGCGCTGTCCAACCACGCCACCGGTGCTGCAGGAACTGCCCTGGTCATCCACGAATTTCACCATTTCCTCTTCCCAGACCTTGTCCAGGGCTTCCGGGGTATCGTCACGCTCTTCCGAGGCCACGATCTTTGCCAGTTCCTGGCGGTCGGTCTTGCGACCGGACAGGACCAGCAGGGAGTCCATGGCCACGTGATAGAAGCTCTTGCGCTGGAACAGGCGTTCGCCCAGCAGGCCCAGGATGTGGTGGATGTCCTCGAGCCAGTTCTGGGTTTCCTCCCACGGGCGGGTGGAGAGGTATTCCAGGAACAGTGGCAGGTAGTCCGGCAGCTCGCGGGCGTCGATTTCCAGCCCGTTGCGACGGTACTCCTCCATCAGGTCCACCATGGCCTGGCCGCGGTCGCGGGATTCGCCGTGAACGTGTTCGAACAGCAGCAGGGAGGTGGCCCGGCCCTTGTCGAAGATGCCCACGTAGTTTTCCTGCAGGTCCAAAAGGTCGCCGTCACACAGCCGGTCGAGGCAGGTGAGCAGCTGGTCCTTGTTCTGCCGGGGCAGCCGGCTGTCCTCTAGGACAGCGGCTACCAGGGCGTCCTTGGAGGCCTGGAGTTCTTCGGTCGGGTATTCCAGTACCCGTGCCAGTACTTTGAGAAGTTGCATCTTGGCCTCCTTATTCCTGCAGCTGTTTCGGGTCGACCTGCTTCACGGTGGCCAGCTTGCTCACCATGCTGGTGGTCTGCTTCTTACCACCGAACAGGCTGAAGTCGCTGTCGCCACCGCTGCAGCCATCGCCGAAGCTGAAGCCACAACCGCCGCGCTCGCCATGGGCGGTGGCGTCCGGGAAGGCTTCCTTGGCCAGCTCGCGGTGGCTGGTCGGGATCACGAAACGGTCCTCGTAGTTGGCAATGGCCAGGTAGCGGTACATTTCGTCCGCCTGAGCCTTGGTCAGTCCTGCTTCCTCAAGGGCACGCAGGTCTTCCTTGCCTTCCACGGTTTCCGCGCGCTTGTAGACTCGCATGGCCATGATGCGCTTGAGGGCCAGCACGATCGGCTTCTCATCACCGGCGGTGAGCAGGTTGGCCAGGTACTTGACCGGGATCCGCAGGCTTTCGATCTTCGGCAGTACACCGTCGAACTCGACCTTGCCGGCTTCAGCCGCAGACTGGATCGGGCTGAGGGGCGGCACGTACCAGA
>NZ_JAWLHI010000040.1:0-36629 GCF_041690455.1 Marinobacter sp. | reverse complement strand
ACTCGGGCATGAGTATGGGCGGCCTTTATGCCTACATTCGCAACAAAGATGACCTGATCCACCTGATCCAGAGCCACGGCTTCACCATCACCCGCCGCACCCTGTTGCATTACACTGGCGAGGTGGATGACGTCCGTGACAAGCTGTTCTCGGCGATCAAGGCGCACCTGTACCTGAGCGAACTGATGCGGGCCTGGTTCTATTTCTCCTACATGGAAGCGAAGAGCCTGCCGGCACCGGAGAAGCGGGATGCGGTGGCCATCGAACTGGAGATCGAAGACATCTTCCTGGGTGTTATCGAGGACGGTATCAATGCCGGCGTGTACCGGCCGAGGAATGCCCGGCTGGTGGCCTCGATGATCAAGGCCCTGTTGCAGGACTGGTACCTGAAGCGCCGGAAATACCGCGACCAGAATGTGGCCGTTGACGACTATGCTGCCTTTGTCAGGGATGTGATTGAAAGCTATCTGCTCTGAGGGCGTTGACTCTCTCCTGTGAGGACTGTGATGACTATCAGTTTGACGAATTCGGAACTGCTGCGCGAAAGCGCCTATATCAATGGCGAATGGGTCCAGGCCCGTTCGGGTGATTTGTTGCCGGTAACCAACCCGGCCAATGGCGAACATCTGGCCAATGTGCCGGATATGGGCGCCGACGATACCCGGCAGGCAATCCAGGCGGCCGAGGCGGCGTGGCCGGAATGGCGCTCCCGACCGGCCAAGGAGCGGGCGGGCATCCTGCGCCGGTGGTTTGATCTGGTGATGCAACACCAGGATGACCTGGCCCGGCTGATGACCGCGGAACAGGGCAAGCCGCTGGCGGAAGCCCGGGGCGAGGTGGGTTACGGCGCCAGTTTCATCGAATGGTTTGCCGAGGAAGCCAAGAGGGCCTATGGCGACGTGATTCCGGGCCATGGCCGTGACAAGCGCATCGTGGTGATCAAACAGCCCATCGGGGTGGTGGCGGCGATCACACCCTGGAACTTTCCGGTGGCCATGATCACCCGCAAGGTGGCCCCGGCCCTGGCCGCCGGTTGTCCGGTGGTGGTCAAGCCGGCGGAGGATACCCCTCTATGCGCCCTGGCCCTGGCAGTGCTGGCGGAGGAAGCCGGTGTCCCGCCCGGGATTCTCAACATCGTGACCTGCTCGAAAGGCCGGGCGCCGGAGGTGGGTGAGGAACTGACCACCAACCCGGTGGTTCGCAAGGTATCGTTCACCGGCTCTACACCGGTGGGCAAACTGCTGATGCGCCAGGCCAGCGGCACGGTCAAGAAGGTGAGTCTGGAGTTGGGTGGCAATGCCCCGTTCATTGTGTTTGACGACGCCGATCTCGATGCCGCCGTCGCCGGATTGATGGCTTCAAAATACCGCAACACCGGCCAGACCTGCGTGTGTGCCAATCGCATCTACGTTCAGTCCGGTGTCTACGACGAATTTGTTGAAAAGCTCAAGGCAGCCGTCAGCAAGATGGTGGTAGGCGCCGGTCTCGAAGGTGAAACCCAACAGGGCCCTCTGATCAACGCGGCGGCGCTCGACAAGGTTCAGCGTCACATCGCCGATGCCACCGCCAAGGGAGCGAAAGTGGCTCTGGGGGGCAAGGTTCACGCCCTGGGCGGCACCTTCTTCGAGCCGACCATTCTGACCGATGTGACCCAGGACATGCAGGTGGCCAGTGAGGAAACCTTCGGCCCGGTGGCGCCGCTGTTCCGGTTCGAGACCGAGGAGCAGGCGATTGCCATGGCCAACGATTCGGAATTCGGCCTGGCGGCGTACTTCTACAGCAACGACATCCGGAGAATCTGGCATGTGGCCGAGGCCCTGGAAACCGGCATGATCGGCATCAATGAGGGCATCATTTCCACCGAGGCGGCGCCGTTCGGCGGGGTTAAGGAAAGCGGCCTTGGCCGGGAAGGCTCCCGTTATGGCCTGGACGAGTTCATGGAGCTCAAATACCTGTGCCTTGGCGGCATGCGGTAAGTGCCCATGATTCGCAGTGCTGGTCATTGCCCCCGGAACTGTGCCGGCCGCTTTGCGATAAACGCGGCCACACCCTCTTGGAAATCGGCGGTCCCGACGGCCTCAAGAAAGGCCTGTCTCTCGGCTTCAAGGTGTTCGGCAAGTGTGACTCCGAAGGCATCATCCGAGAGTCGACGGAATGCGGCGTAGGCGCGGCTCGGGCCCTTGGCGACCTTGCGGACAAGTGACTCCAGGGTCTCATCAAACTCGCCTTCGGCGGCAACCTGGTTGATCAGGCCCCATTCCAGCGCCTCCAGGGCAGTCAAAGACTGGCCCAGGAGCATCAGCTGACTGGCCCGACCGGTACCAATACGGCGGTTCAGGAACCAGGTGCCCCCGCAGTCCGGGACTGTGCCGATGCCATCGTAGGCCACCATGAACCGGGCGTTGGCGTCAGAAATAATCAGGTCCGCACCCAGGGCCAGGCTCAGCCCGGCACCGGCGGCAAAGCCCCGGACACCGGCAATGATCGGGGCGTTCAGTTCACGTAGAATCAGGATCGCCGGGTTGAGGGCGTCCAGCAGGGCATTGACCACCTCCCGGGCCTGTTCGGGGCTGCCGGCCATGCTGGCCACATCCCCGCCCGCCATGAAGGCACGGCCGGCTCCGGTCAGCACCACACATCGCACCCCCGACAGTTCTTTCAGCCTCTTTACAGCGGCCAGGAAAGCTTCGGCCAGTGGTACATTGATGGCGTTCAGGGCTTCTGGCCGGTTAAAGGTAAGCATTGCCACACCAGTGTCAGGATGGAACTCAGTGGTTACCAATTTGTTCATCATGTTCGTTTTTTCCAGCCGAGGTGCATCTGAAGGTCAGTTCCCTGCGTAAGGGTTAATGCCATTTGCCAGGTAACAGAATAGAAGCGTTTGCCTAATGTTGCTTGGATGGACTACTTTAAATCTGTATCGGGGCTTACCCCGGTGACAAGAAAAAAACAACAATTACAATCATCTTTAGGCGTAGGTTGGGTAGAAACGAGGCGTGTAAACGTGCCTCTTCATCCGGCGCCAGGGGTGCCGGGAGGTAAAGTGAGCATCCTCGACATCAGTAATCTGTCTCTGTCTTTTGGTGGTGTGAAGGCCCTTCAAGACGTCAGCTTCCGGGTACCCGAGAATACCGTCACCACCATTATTGGTCCTAACGGTGCCGGTAAAACGTCGCTGTTCAACTGCATTTCCGGTTTCTACAAGCCCCAGCAGGGCACCATCCGCTATGAAGGTCGGGAGCTTTCCAGTGGCATCAAGCCGCCGAAACGGGCCGCACTGGGCCTGGCCCGGACTTTCCAGAACATCGCCCTGTTCCGGGGGATGACCGTGCTCGACAACATCAAGCTGGGTGCCCATGTGCACATGAACAGCGGCTTGCTTGGCTCGATGTTCTATTTCGGTGCCGCCCGTCGGGAAGAGATGGAAGTGCGCCGGGAGGTGGAGCACCAGATCATCGACTTCCTGGAAATCGACCACATCCGCCGCCAGCCGGTAGCCAGTCTGTCTTACGGCCTGCAGAAGCGCGTCGAGCTGGCCCGGGCGCTGGCCATGCGCCCAAAAGTGCTGATGCTGGATGAGCCGGTGGCGGGCATGAACCGGGAAGAAAAGGAGGACATGGCCCGCTTCATCCTGGATATCCGGGAAGAGTGGGGCGTGACCGTGCTGATGGTGGAGCACGACATGGGCATGGTGATGGACATCTCCGACCACATTGCCGTACTCAACTTCGGGCAGGTCATTACCGAGGGTGAGCCGGCGGACGTCCAGAAGAATCCCGAAGTCATCAAGGCTTACCTGGGTAACAGCGACATCGACAGCCTGCGCAAGAAACTCAATCCGAAAGGGGAGGCCGCCTGATGGATTGGTTGTTCTTCGGTGAAATCAGTCTGGCCGGGCTGGCCATGGGCGGGCTCTATGCCCTGATTGCCCTGGGCTTTGTGATGATTTACAAGGCCACCCGGGTGATAAACTTCGCCATCGGTGAAATCATGATGTTCGCCGCCTACCTGTTCCTGGCCTTTGCCGGTGGCATGGAGTTGTCCGCCTGGATCGCGCTGCCACTGGCGGTGATCGGCGGCAGTATCCTGGGCGGGGTAATTGAGAAGACCATGATCCGCCCGATGCTGGGTGAGTCCCCGATCTCGGTGGTAATGGTGACCATCGGCATTGCCAGCATCCTGGTGGGGCTGGTGGAGTTCATATGGACCGCCGATCCGCAGTTGCTGCCCAACTTCCTGCCCCGGGAACCGGTGTTTATCGGCCCGCTCTACCTGGCACCGAAAATCGCCTACGGCTTCCTGATCGGTTCCGCCCTCTTGATCATTTACCTGCTCTATTTCCGCTTCTCCCGGGGTGGCGTGGCACTCAGGGCCACCGCTTCGGACCAGGCCGCGGCCTATTCCATGGGCATCAACGTGCGCCGGGTGTTCAACCTGGCCTGGGTGTTCGGCTCACTTGCCGCCTCCCTCGCTGGTGTGCTGGTGGCTGCTACCGGCGGGCTCAGCCCGCAGTTCGGGATTATCGGTCTGAGTGTGCTGGTGGTGGTGATTGTCGGTGGCCTGGACAGCATCCTCGGTGCCCTGGTGGCCGGCGTGTTCATCGGCTGGCTGGAAACCGTGGCCGGCGCCTACCTGGGTGGCGAGTACCGGATGCCGGCGACCTTTGTGGTGCTGGCGATAATCCTGGTGATCCGGCCCTATGGCCTGTTCGGTACCCACGAAATAGAGCGAGTGTAAGATGCGCATCGGTGACGCAAAACAGACCTACGAGGCCGATGAGGCGATCTGGACCAGTAACACCCAGAAGTTCTGGTTCGGCCTGTTAATGTTGGTTCTGGTGCTGTTCCCTTTCATGGCCGACTCCTACCTGCTGTACCTGGGCTGCCTGGTGGGCATTGCCGTGATCAGCACCACTGGTTTGAACATCCTGACCGGCTTTACCGGCCTGATTTCCTTGGGACAGGCGGGCTTCATGGGCGTGGGTGCCTATACAGTGGCCTGGCTCTCCCTCAACACCGGCCTGCCGTTTCCGGTCACCCTTCTGCTAGCGGGACTGGTAGCTGCCGCCGTCGGGATTCTGGTGGGCTTGCCGTCGCTGCGCGTCAAGGGGCTGTATCTGGCCATTGCCACCCTGGCCGCCAGCGTGTTCCTGCATTTCATCTTTGCCGAGTGGGAATCGGTCACCGGTGGTATGGGCGGCCTGAGCCTGGAGCCTGCACACCTGTTCGGTCTGACCTTCCAGAGTGATTTCCGGATGTATTTCATCATCGTGCCGCTGGCGGTGCTGATGGTGTTCACAGCACGAAACGTATTGCGCACCCGGGTTGGCCGGGCTTTCATTGCTATCCGGGACCGGGATATTTCCGCCGAGATCCTGGGCATCAACCTGTTGCGGTACAAACTGATGTCCTTCGCGCTCAGTTCCTTTTATGCCGGTGTCGCCGGCGGCCTGTTCGCCTATTTCTACCGGGTAGTGACCCCGGAGAGTTTCCCGCTCTCCATGTCCATCTTCTACCTGGCGGCGGTGATTGTCGGCGGCATGGGTAACCTGCTGGGTGGCATCCTCGGCGCCGCTTTCATGACCCTGGTGCCGGAAGCCCTGAAACTACTGACCGCGGCCCTGACACCGTTCTACCCCAATGCCCCGGTGTTCATGTCACCGATGCTGGAGATCATCTTCGGTGCCCTGATCGTCGGTTTTCTGATCTTCGAACCCCATGGTCTGGCGGAGATCTGGCATCGCATCCGCCGATTCTTCCGGTTGTGGCCATTCCGGAATTAATCGTGTTTCAACGAGTCTTTCTCCGAGAGACCGTGCAACAGCAACAACAAGAACCAGCAAGGAGAAGAAACATGTTCAGAAACATCCTCAAAAAAGGACGCAAGCTCGCCGGGTTTGGTGGCCTGGTTGCTGCGTTGACCTTAGCCGCCCCCGCCATGGCGCAGGACAAGGAACCCATTGTGTTCGGGGGCTCGATCCCGCTCTCGGGCGTGTTTGCCTTTGCCGGCATTCACCTCCATGCGGGCCTTACCGACTATACGGACTGGATTAACAGCCAGGGTGGCATCAATGGCCATCCCGTGGAATACGTGATGGAGGACACCGCTTACGAGGTGGACCGCTCGGTGGCAGCCTTCAAGAAGATTTCCGGCAGTAGCTCACCGGCCACCTATTACGGTGACAGCACCGGCTTCATGAAGGCCATTGCCTCGGAGCTTAACAGCATGGGGACCACACTGATGAGTGGTGCCTCTTTCGCTACGGCGCTGACCGACAACGAGCAGTACCCCTACCAGTTCATCCCCGGGCCCAACTACAGCCAGATGTTCGGCATCATTCTGGAGTACATCGCCTCCCAGGGTGAGGATGGCGACATGCCGACCGTGGCCTTCGTCTACAGCGATACCGAGTTCGGCAAGGATCCCATCGAGAACGGCAAGGCCCGGGCCGCTGAACTGGGCATTGAAGTGGTCGAGGAGATCGTCACCAAGCCCGGCAGTGTGGATGTGTCCGCCGAGGTCCTGAAACTACGCAGGGTGCGTCCGGATTATGTCGTGTTCCACGGCTACGTGCTGTCGCCGATCAACGAATTCATGGTGCAGATGCGCCAGATGGGTCTGGACACCCAGTTCATGGGTACCTTCTGGTCCTCGGACAAGCTGATCATCGACAAGATGGGCGCGGATGCCGATGGCTATATGGGCGTCATGCCATACAACTATTACGACAGTGAGGAAAGCGGCCCGATGCTGGATGCCCTGAGGGCGCAGGCCGAGAAGAGCGATCCTGACGCTGGTTACCGTCCGACCGGCTACATCCAGGGCTGGTTCAATGCCATGGTCTGGACGGAAGTGATCAAGCGTACCCTCGATGCCGGTAAGGAGCTGAACGCGGACAACATGGCTGAGGCACTGGCTTCCATCGAGGACTGGGACACCGGTGGCATCATCGGTATTCCGGTCACGGTGAAGGACATGTCGTTTCCGGTTGGCCGCATCTGGCGGGTCAATGCCGAGGCTGGCCGTTATGAGCCGGTGTCGGACTGGATTCACCTCGACTGAGGGGCTGTATGGAAGCCTTACTGGAAATCGATAACATCGAGGTGGTTTACAACAAAGCAGTGCAGGTCCTCCGGGGCCTGTCACTGCGGGTACCAAAGGGCGCCATTGTGGCGCTTCTGGGCTCCAACGGTGCCGGCAAATCCACCACCCTGAAGAGTGTTTCCGGCCTGCTGACCCTGGAGGACGGCGAAGTCACTGCCGGGGAGGTTCGCTTCCGGGGCAAGAATGTGAAGGGTGTGCCGCCCGAGAAACTGGTGCGCAATGGCCTGTTCCATGTCATGGAGGGGCGTCGGGTATTCGAGGATCTGACTGTCGAGGAGAACCTGATTGCCGCTACCTACGCGCTCACCGGAAACAAACCCTCCCTGAGTGACAGCTTCGAGCTGGTCTACAACTACTTTCCCCGGTTGAAGGAACGCCGCAAGCAGTTGGCCGGTTATCTCTCAGGAGGTGAGCAGCAGATGCTGGCGCTCGGCCGGGCACTGATTGCCCAACCGGACCTGATCATGCTCGACGAACCCTCACTGGGGCTGGCGCCGCTGCTGGTAGAGGAAATCTTCACTATCGTCGCGCGAATCAACCGGGAGCAGGGTACCGCCATCCTGCTGGTGGAACAGAACGCGGCTGTTTCCCTGGCCATTGCTTCCTATGGCTACATCATGGAAAACGGCAAGATCGTGATTGACGGCCCGACGGAAAAACTCACCGCCAACGAGGATGTCCAGGAGTTCTACCTCGGGGTGGGCGGTGCCGAGGGCGAAACGCGCAGTTACCGGGATATCAAGCATTATAAACGTCGTAAGCGGTGGCTCTCATGACAACACCGGCAGTGCCTGAACTCACCCTTCCCCAGACGTTACGGGCCCATGCCCGGGACCGTTCCGATCATCTGGCGCTGCGCCAGAAGGACTTTGGCATCTGGCAGGCCTATACCTGGCAGGATTACTATCAGCGTGCCTGCCATTTCGGGCTGGGGCTGCGAGCCCTGGGATTGTCCGAAGGTGGTCACGTGGCGATCATTTCGGAGAACCGGGTGGAGTGGGTGATTGCCCAGATGGGCATCGGCCTGGTGAACGGCATCTGCGTCGGCGTGTACCCCACCAGTCCCTGGAATGAAGTGGCCTACGTGCTGGAGCACAGCGATGCCGAAATCGTGGTCTGTGAGGACCAGGAACAGACCGACAAGGTCATCGAGGCCTGGGGGCAGCTGCCTCATCTGCAGCAGTGTGTCACCATCGACATGAAGGGCCTGCGCAATTATCCGGCGCCCCCCACCGCCTTCGAGGCCGTGGAAGCCATGGGCCGGAAGTACGAGCAGCAACACCCGGATCTGATTGATCATATGCTCGCCAGCCAGGCCATGGACGATACCGCACTGATGATCTACACATCTGGCTCCACCGGTCGGCCCAAGGGCGCCATGATCAGCTGGGGCAACCTGCACGCGGCCGCGCCGGGGCTGATCGAACTGCTGGATGTTGACCGGCATTCTTCCAGCCTGTCCTACCTGCCCCTGTGTCACGTTGCCGAGCAGGCACTGACCAACATTGCGCCGGTATACGTGGGCAGCACCGTGAGTTTCGGGGAGAGTCTGCGGACCGTGCAGGAGGATCTGCGGGAAATCGCTCCGAGTTTCTTCCTCGGCGTGCCCAGAATCTGGGAGAAGCTGCACTCCGCCATCTACATCAAGATCCAGGAGACCGGCCGGCTGCGCCAGGCCATGTTCAATTGGGCGATGCGGACCTGCGAGCCCATGGCTACCAAGACCCGGGCACAGTGGACCCTGAGGGAGAAACTGGTGTACGGCCTCAGCTACTGGCTGATCTTTCGGGCGCTGCAGAACTACATCGGCCTGCGCCGCTGTCACATTGCCCTGACCGGCGCGGCACCCATCTCCACCGGTATCCTGTCGTTCTTCCGGACCATCGGCATTCCCCTGGTGGAGGTCTATGGCCAGACGGAGAGTACTGGCGTTGCCACCGCCCAGCCCCTGGACGATATCCGGCTCGGTACCGTCGGCGTGGCGATCAGGGGCGTCGAGGTCAAGCTCGGGGATCAGGACGAAATCCTCATGCGTGGCGGCAGCATGTTCAAGGGCTATTACAAGAATGATGAGGCCACCGCGTCGACACTGAAGGACGGCTGGCTCCACACCGGGGATGTGGGTGAGTGGTGTGACGGCCAGTTGAGGATCGTCGACCGCCTGAAAGACATCATGATCACCGCCGGAGGCAAGAACCTCTCGCCCACCGAGATCGAGAACACCATCAAGGCCAGTCCCTACATCAAGGAGTGCATCGTGGTCGGGGAAGCCCGGAAGTACGTCTCGGCCCTGATCCAGATCGATTTCGAGACCGTGGCCAAGTGGGCCGAGCAGGAACGGATTCCCTACACCACGTTTCGCAGCCTTGCCGAGCACGAGCAGGTCAATGACCTGATCCGCGCCGAAATCGAGAAGGGTAATGACAAGCTGCCACAGGTGGCGCAGATCAAGCGTTTCCACCTGCTGACCAAGGAACTGGATCACGACGACGATGAAGTCACGGCAACCATGAAGGTGCGCCGCAGCAACATCTACGAGAAGTACATCGATGTCATCGAGTCACTGTACGCCTGAGGGGCCCTTCAGTAGCTGTCATTGAGCAACTGGTGGTATTCGGTTTTGAAGCGCTCCAGGCTGAGGTAGCGGTTCCGGTGGTCCACCAGTCCGGCGGCGTTGAAGGCTTCGACGAAGGCTTCGGATTCGCCGGAATAGACGGTGCCATCCAGACCCTCCCAGTCTGCGAACTGGACAAGATCCAGCAACACCGTCAGCGCGAACTGGCCGTTCGCCTCTTCCAGGTAGTGGTAGGCCAGGGCGTAATGTTCGAATCGGTAGTCGGCGGTGGTGGCATCGAACACCGTGACGTCCAGCAATGGGTCGTAATCATAGTGCTGGTAGATCGGCGCCATGGGCTCGCCCGCCACCACCGATGCCTGGCCCTCGGCAAACCACAGGGGCAGGAGCGAATCCCTCGCCTGATAGCGGCTCAGGTTTTCCTGGACGTAGTGGGCCAGTTCATGGGCGATGATACGGTCCGTGTCATAGGGCCACTGGCTGGTATAGGGCATGATGCTGACAGCCGCTACCGATGCAGACGCAAGCTCGGTTCGGGAAACGGTTGGGCTCAGACAACCAATCAGCCGATCCGGGTAGCGGACTGCGGTGCTCCGATCGTCGACAAACTCCGGCCAGCGCAGCTGGAACCGGCTCAGTACCCCATCAATGCGCCGTTCCAGTTCGGTTGCCGCCGCGCGAAAGTCAGTTTCGCTGTAGGCGGATGAACCGTAGACCCGGACCCGGCCGCTCTCGGTTTCAAAATACAGGTTATCGTCGACACAGACTTCCGCTGCCGCGTCCAGGCTCCAGGAATCGTCCGGGAAGTCATCGCCGGTATCACCCACGTAGAGGAAGAAACCCGAGGAATAGGAGTCCCGGTCCCAGTCATCATCATAACCATCCGACACCGTCACCTTGCAGCCTGACAGAAGCAGGGCGGCAAGGCCTGTGAGTACTGCTGCGGTTCTGTTCATCCCGGCCCCTCGCGGTATTGGTGTTACCCGCTATCTTCTCAAAGCCCGAAACAGGATGTCGTCAACCGGTGTAAAGATCCGGTAAATGACGTTCCCTTGAGTCTCATTCCGGATCATTCGCCTGATCCTTGGGTGTATCGCCAGCGCTGGCCGGGAATGACCCGGTAGCGGTGCGGATGTGAATGTCCCGTTGCGGGAAGGGGATCTCGATCCCTGCTTCCCGGAGTGACCGGGTGATGGTCGCGTGCAGCTCGTGGGACAGGAGCATGATGTCGTTGATGTCCCGCACAAACACCCGGATCTCGAAGTTCACGCTGCTGTCGCCCAGGCCTACACAGAACACCGCCGGTGCAGGATCATTCACCACCCGTTCGTTGTGGGTAGCAATCTGGAACAGCAGTTCCTGGACCCTATCCACATCGGAACCATAGGCCACGCCCACCCGGACGATGACCCGGGTAACGGCGTCGGTCAGGGTCCAGTTGGTCAGGTCCTGGGTCACAAACGTCTTGTTGGGGATGATCTGTTCTTTGCGATCCCAGTCCACCAGGGTAGTGGCACGGATACGGATCCGTGACACGGTACCGGTGATGCCGCCAATGGAGACGGTGTCGCCCACCCGGATCGGCCGTTCGAACAGCAGAATCAGGCCCGAGACGAAATTGGCCACAATCTCCTGCAGGCCGAAGCCAAGCCCCACGCCGAGCGCCGCCACCAGCCATTGCAGTTTCGACCACTGCAGTCCCAGCACCCCGAGCGCGGCGATGATGCCGATAAAGACAATGATGTAGGTGGCCATGGTGGTGATGGCGTAACCGACCCCTGGCTCCAGGCGCAGCCGGCTCAGGAACATCACCTCCAGCGTGCCCGGAAGGTTGCGTGCCGCCAGCACGGTGCCTGCTCCGACCGCGAATGCGAGCATCAGGTCACCCAGGTTGATGGGCACCGGAGCTTCACCTTCGACCCCGGTATCGATACTCCAGAGGGTGATGGCGTCAAAGATGCCCAGGGCCGGGAACACGTCATCCCAAAGCATCCACAGGCCGATAGCGGCGACTACCAGGGACAGGGCGCGGAGCAGGGTTTCGCTCTGCTGGCTGATGTCATTCATATCCTGACGGGGCGATTCGTAGCTTGCCGGCATAGCCTCACCCGTGGACTCCGCGGCTTCACGGGCTTCGGCCAGCTTGCGCTCGGCCTCGCGCTCCTCGAGGCGACGTACCAGGGCCATGCGCCGTTCCCGGACGGTCAGACCGCGCAAACCGAGATAATGCAGCAGGATGACAAAGGCGAGCCAGCAGATGCTCATGAACATCAGGCCTTCAAGGCGAACGGCACTGTAGTGGTAGCCCCAGGCCGAGAGCGCGGCCAGCATGGGGGGTACCGCAACGGCGACAATATGCAGCACCTTTAGCGCCCGTCGACTTGGCTGATCCTGGCGCACCGCAGACATGAACTTGTGGGCAAACCAGGCCAGTGCCAAAGACGCGATGGCGAAGAGGGTTCGGCCCAGGCTGTCGCTGTAGGCCGATCCTTCGGGCAATGCCAGAGCCGGCATGATGATGACGATGGGCGTCAGAATCCAGAGCAGCAGTGGAATCTGTTTGCGGAGGGCTTGCAGGGTGTTCGGGTTCCACTGGAAGTGTCGCTCACCCAGACCGTCTCGATAGGCAACGGTATAGACGCTCCGCAATAGCAGCATGGTAAATGCGGCGTTGGACAGGCCCCGTGACAATGCATGGAGGAAGTCGTCGCCCTCGTCCAGCAGCAGAGAGGCGATGCCGAGGGCAATCACCGCAGGCAGGGCTCGCAACAGGCTGAGCAGGCTGACGTAGAGTGTTAGGTTCCAGTGGTCTTTGCCGACGTCACCGATATCCTCGCCGGAGTCGGTCAGGGCCTGGCGGATAGCCTTTCGGCGCGCAGAGAGGAAAATAAGCAGGGCGGCAAGCAGGGTGCTCTCGGGCCAGTGTTCTTCAAAAGAGGCCTTGATGCCATCCCGAAGTGAGGTCCATTCCAGCCCCGAGACCAGCCACCGGACACCCTCGAACAGTTTTCCGAAGGTATCCAGACCCACGGCTTCAGTACTTGGTAACCAGAACAGACGCTGCTGCAGTAGCTCCTTGTAAGCCTCCAGCCGGTCCTGCAGCTCGGCGACAGTGTTGTAATAATCGTTCAGCACTTCGATGTGCTCAGTGACCACTCCGTGCAATTGACGCAGCAACTGCGAGCGCCGAACCTCCAGCTGGCCCCGGATGTCGTCGGTGGGATTGATCACCGCCTCGAACTCTTCCAGGCGTAACTGTTCTTCGCGGGCTGCGGAGAGCTGGGCGGTGATGCCCTGGGTAAGGCCGGCGGCAATGGTCTGACTGCGCAGCCGTTCCAGTCGCTGGCGCAGCAGATTGGCGTAATCGTCGGTGAGGTTCAGTCCCGCCCGCTCCAGGCGTAACTGGAAACTTTCGTATTCGTTGTCCAGGCGCGCGAGCAAACTCTCGGCAAACGCCAGTCGGTCCTGGCTGGTACCCAGTGCCTGCTGGCGGGTATTGAGGGCTTCTTCCAGCTTCTGGATCTGCTGGCGGATGTCTTCGGTCTCCGGCGCCGGCAGCTGGCTTTCCAGCGGCTCTTCCAGGGCCTCGATTTCCGGTTTTACCGGCGTGGGAGAGGGTTCTGGCTCCTTCTCCTCTTCTTCAGGCGCCTCCTCGTCCCCGGCCTTATCCTCGCCTTTCTCGCTTTCCTCCTCTTCCACGGGGGGCTGCTGCTCGGTCTGGGTCTGTACCGGGGGAAGCAGATCGTCCAGGGCCGCAGTCATCTGTTGGGCGGTAACCTCGCTGGTCCAGAAGGCCAGAGCGCACAGTACCGGAAAAAGAAAGCGACTATTCATGGATGAAAAGAGATCCCGCACGAGTTTCCGATAGTGTAGCCAGAATACAGGGTGGGGAGGGAGAATAACGGCGTTACGGTCGTGTAAATGGCCGACCGGTAACGCCGCATGATGTCGCGGTGGGGACTTACTCGCCGGTTTCCCCGGCAGCCTCGGCATTCAGCAACTGCGGCTTCTTCAGCGCCTTCTGGAACAGGTCCTTCTCTTCGGCGATGGCCATGGCACATTGTTCGGCCAGGTCCTCACCCAGCCCCTCGACCTTGCGCTCCAGAAACATCTGGATGTTCTCGGCCAGTTCCAGGATCTTGTCACGGGCATCCGCCTCGGCTTTGGATTGAAAAAGCATCGTGTCGGGATTCTTCAGCGCCATTTCCAGGCCATCCTTATCCGAGTAGTAGAGTGCTTGTACTGCCATGAGGTTTCCTCGCAGTCTTTGGGTCTGTATGTTTGTACAGTGTTGGATGGTACACGAGTGTGGAGGGATTTAGGAGTCGAATAGACACGCCTGAGCGAAGTCAAGGCTCCGGGGATACAGTCCGTAACGAAAAATACTCCTCTTTTTACGTTGAATAGCCATTCAGTCTTTGAAATGCGGGTATAGTTCCGACACCAAAAAATACAAGACAAATCAGAGGACTGTATCAATGAAAAGGAGAGCAACCCTGCTTGCCGGCTTGATCCTGTGTATCGCCAGTTTTCCGCTGATGGCGGAAACGATACGGCTGGGTTTCAATTATCCGGAATCCGGGCGTTATAAAAACCTTGGCTTGCAGCAACGACTCGCAGCCTTCCTCGCAGTGAATGAAATCAACGAGGCCGGAGGCATCCTGGGCAGGGATGTGGAACTCGTCATCCGCAACACCACCGGGTCCCCCGAACGGGGTGCCGCGAATACAGAAGAGCTGATCCGCGAAGAAAATGTGGACATGGTCTTCGGGGGCGCCTCCAGTGCCGTGACTATTGCCTCAGGCAAGGTTGCGAAAAAGCTGGGTCGCCTGTATTTCGGAACCACCACCTCCGCCAATGCCACCACCGGCAGCGAAGGGCACGACCACATGTTCCGTGAGTACCCCAATGCCTGGATGACGGCGAACGCCCTCGGCCACTATTTGACCGAAAACTTTGGCGATGCCAATTATTTCTATGTGACCGCCGATTACACCTGGGGCCATTCCTCGGAGGCATCGCTTCGCGAATTTACCAATACCACTGACACTCAGAAGCATCCCCATGCCCTGACACCCTTCCCGAGGGCGCTCATCCGGGATTTCAGGAAGGCTCTGGAAACCGCTGAAGCCAGTAATACGGACGTGGTGGTGCTGGTGTTGTATGGCGATGATCTGGTGCGGGCACTTCAGGTAGCGTATGACATGGGCCTGAAAGACAAGGTTCAGATTATCCTGCCTAATATCACGCTGGGTATCGCCCAGGCTGTGGGTGCCACCATTCTGGAAGGCGTTATCTCCACCACACCCTGGGAGTGGATGATTCCGTATCAGCTCGATTTCCCGCGTGGCCAGGAATTCGTTGAGGCCTTTACGCAAGAGTACGGGGTAAGGCCGACCTCAACCGCAGCCACCGCTTATGACATTGTCTATGAGTATAAGAGTGCGGTCGAACGTGCCGGGACCACCGATACACAGGCGCTGATCAAGGCTCTGGAAGGGCATGAATACACGCTGCTGAAGGACCGACAGCAGTGGCGGGCATTTGATCACCAGAACCTGCAGACGGTTTATGTGGTGCGCAGTAAACCCCGGAATCAGGTGCTGGATGATGAATTGCGCAGTGATTTCTTCGAAGTGGTGGGATCGCTTGAGGGCGAGAAAGCCGCGCAGACACTGGAGCAATGGCAGGCCGAGCGGGCTGCGGCTGGTAAGCCACCGTATTTGTGATATGTGATACTGCAGCTTTCCTTTGGGGAAAACCGCTTGCCCGCGGAACTCTTGGAGGCGGGATGAGTACCGGTTTTAAGCGGCACTTGTCAAAGGGAGAAAAGTGCCGCTTTTGCAGATGATCCGGAACAGCGCCGATCAATGATCTCTTTTGGGATTGGCGCTGTCAGGCGAGCTCCGTTGCCGCTGCTCGTCCGGCCAAAGCCCCCATTACGACCGCGCTGAGTAGACCATTGCCAGAAAGGTAGCCACTGTCACCAGCTCCAGATACCCCTCTGGCAGCTCCGCCAGCGGCGAACAGGTTGGGAAGTGGGTGGCCCTCGACATCCAGAACCCTTCCATCAGTCCTGATCTCCAGTCCACCCTGGGTGTGGAACAGTGCACCGGTGACACGAATCACATAGTAGGGCGGCGCCAACCGTTGTTCTGCCGCGAATTCACGGCCAAAAGTGTCACTTCCACCCTGTTCCTGCAGTTCTTGTATCTCACTAAAAGTGCTTAGTACCGAACTGCGTGGCATTTTCAGTCCATCAGCCAAGTCTTCCAGCGTGTCGAAAACCTTCACAGCCCCGGCAGCGTGGGCATTGCGATAATCCTCAAACTGCAGACATTGTTCATGAATACGGGCGTCAAACACGTTAAAGGCGATGCCTTCGGGCTGGGCGATTACTTTGGCAGCCTGCTCCGAGTAGCCGCCATGTTCGTTTGAAAATCGCTGGCCGCGCAAATTCAGCTGGATTCCACCTTGCATCATGACCGCCCAGGAAATCAGGGTCTGATGAGGCCAGGCGAGCGAGCCGTGGCCCTGGTATGATCCCATGTCTTTCAGGCTGGCCTGAAGCGCTTGACCCCAAAGTACGGCGTCACCCTGGTTTCCTTCATGGCCATAGTACAGTGCGCCTTGCATTTGCGGGATGTGCTGTCCGATCAAGTCCTGGCTACCGCCGTAACCGTTACAGGCGAGCAGCAGGTTTTTGCAGCCAATCTGTTCGGTGGTGCCGTCCGGGCGCTGATACGACACGCCGCGTACCCGCCGTTCCCCGTCAATGTGCAGAGTGGTGACCCGAGCTTCGGTCAGAATCGGCAATCCTGCCTGTTCTGCGGCATTCAGCAGGCAGGCCATTAGCTCCTCACCTGTACGTCGAGGTGTGCAATGCATGCGCATGCGGCTGTGGCCCGGGTAGAGGAACCCTTCCACTAATTCAAACGGGATCTTGTGCTCGTCTGCCAGCCATTCAATTACTTCACCGGAAGCTCGAGTGAGTGCCTCAACGATGGCAGGATCGGACTGATGGTTATTTTTATTCTGGATGTCGTCGGCCATTTGATCGGGTGTGTCATCAACCCCAGCGACTTTCTGGAACCGTGTTCCAGCAGCGGGGATAAAACCGGATGACATGAATGTGCTGCCCCGCGGCGTGTCATCCCGCTCCAAGACAACTGCCTCAACTCCTTGAGATAGGGCTGCCAGGCCCGCCACCAGGCCACAGGCGCCGCCGCCGACAATCACCAGTGGCATTTCGATTTCAAAGTTGATGGCCGCACCATCGGTAAGGACATCCGCCATGGTTCAGTCCTCTTTGACCGTTTGTGCGTTGAAGGCATCGAGAATTTCCCCGGCTGAAGCCTGCCAGGTTTCCTCGTGCGCGGTGATATACTCCAGGACCGCTTCAAGACTGCTGATGCGGTGCGGCTGACCGATCATCCACGGATGGATGTTCAGCGCCAGCATCCGGCCGCCCTGAGTGGCGGACTCGGTCAGCAGAAAGTCGAATGCGTCCTTTACCTGCTCCACCCAGGAGTCTTCCGAATGCAGGTTCTGGCCAATGATGAACTGGTCCTCAATTTCCGTGGTCAGCGGCATCATGGTCAGGGGGCCGTGAGCGGTACGGAAGCGATAGGGCATGTCATCATTGACCCAATCACAGCAGTACTCAATGCCATTGGCCGCCAGTAGGTCCGGGGTATGCCAGCTCTGGTTCTTGGCCGGGCTCAACCAGCCCCGGACTGGAGAGTCCACCAGACCACGCAGCGTGTCCACGGAGTGCTTCACCAGCTCGGCTTCTTCCTCCTGGTCCTGCCCGCCATAGTGGAGATGGTCCATATTCCAGCCGTGGCAGATAAACTCGCCACCAGTACCTTTCAGTTCCTCCAGGAGGTATGGCGTGTCCTGTGCCAGCTGGCTGTTGATTGCAAAGGTGGGCCGAATACCATACCGGTCGAAGGTCTTCAGGCAGCGATAAATGCCTACCCGGTTGCCGTAATCCCGCAGGGTAAAGTGGCGGAGGTCGGGGTAGGGCATGGTCATGCCATTGGGCACCTTGAAAGGGGTCCCGCGCTGGTTCAGTGGGTAGAACTGAAGGGAGGTGTTGATCCACACTGCCACCCGTTTGCCATTTGGCCACTGAATTGGTGCCCGGTCCGCCAGCATGGACCAATCGAAGCGATCGTGGTCATGGCCATAGGCCCGTTTGGGGTATTCCAGGTAGTCTTTGTCGAGGCTCATTTCAAACTCCCCTTCTTGTTCTCAATATCCTCCAAGGCGGTGTCGTAATAGTTGGCGAGATAGTACTCTGCTATCTCGCGACCGGTTGCCACCCAGACATCACTATGGCCGGTGATATATTCCAACGCTTCCTCAAAGGCTTTCATTCGGTGTGGGCAACTTACCTGATAGTTGTGGGTAGGAATGCACATTACAGTGCCGGATTCCTTCCCTTCTTCATACAGACGATCGAAGTGGCGCTTCAGCATTGTGGCGTAATGGCGAGGCTCCACCTTGTTAACGGCGTAGACAATGGTGTCGTTCATCTCCAGTGAATAGGGCATGGAGATGAAGCGCTTCCCGTTTCGGACATTGACTGGTGTGGGCTGGTCATCGTGGAACAGGTCGCAAGTATAAAAACCTGCCTCGTCGCCAAACAGTTCGGAACCCACTTCGGCAAACAGATCCAGGGTGCGCTCTGAGTGAGAAAGTGCCGGTGCCAAATAGCCGGCGCATTTCTGGCCACTGTGGCGGTGAATGGTCTCGATGGAGTCGCGGATCATATCGCGCTCCTGTTCTTCGCTCAGCCCGTAGGTGTAACGGGTGTTGTAGATACCATGGCTAAACAGTTCCCAGTCCCGCTCGCATACCATCTCGATAATTTCCGGATGGTGCTCGCACAAGGCCACGGATAAGGACACGGAGCCTCGAATACCATACTTGTCCAGGAGGTCCATCTGGCGCCGATGCCCCACACGATTGCCGTAATCCCGGATAGTGTAGCCAGGCAGTGCAGGGCTGGGCTGAGGCCAGGCCTTGCGATAGGGGTTAGGGGGTGGATCCAGTTCGTAGAATTCAATATTCGGTGCTACCCAGAAGGCCACTCGGGCACCATTGGGCCACTGGATCTTCGGGCGATTGTGGTATGGCCAGTAATCGTAGATGCCAAGACTCTCTTTCATAACCTCCGCCTCTTGTTTTCAGGAGTGAGAGGCGGCGGGAATGCTGCTCCCCGCCGCCAAGTGTGGACCTAGCGGGAATCATCAGCCCTTTTGGGTGATCTGCTCATCCAGCCAGTCCAGCACTCCCTGCACTTTCATCACGTCCGCATACTTCAGGTGCAGGTCGGTCAGATTGGCGAAGTGGTAGCTCTCGTGCTTGTCGGCCACGCATTCCTCGGGAACAATGGTTCTATAACCCCGAGACAGACTCTCGACCGCCGTCGCACGCACACAACCGGACGTTGAGCCGCCGGTCACGATCACGGTATCCACTTGATGCCAAACCAGCAGCGATTGCAACGGGGTCTCGAAGAACGCTGAAGGCATCCGTTTGGTGTAGATCACATCCCGGGATTCGTCGATGTCTACACGCTCGTCGAACGCTGCGCGATCAGAGCCATATTTGATGTTTTGCAGTGAATCCGGTGTGTCTGTACGTGTGCCCCAAACGCCAGCGTCTTCGGCTGAATCCAGAAACGCGACATGTGTCCACACTACCGGCCAGTCCAGTGCCCGAAAGCGTCTTGCCAGCTCATTGACGTATTCCAGCTGCCGCGGGTCGGTTTCATAGGCGGTCTTGTAGAGGTCGGTTCGGGTGTAGGCCTTCTGTGGATCCACATTAACGAGAACCGCTTTCTTGCCAAATCCGAAAGGAACCCGCTGGGGGTTCTGCATGACCTCGTGAAAAATCTGTTTGGCCGTTTTGTCGGTGGTAATCATGATGCCCCTCCTGAATTGGATTGGTGTAGAGCTCAGCGCGAGCGGTCTTCGTACTGCTGTCCAAGTTCCAGCATGCGCTGGGTGCCCAGGTAGTCGTTGAGCTGCTTGAAGTCCAGCATCCGATCACGAAAGTTGTCGGTGGTGCCGTCGTTCTTCAGTGTGGAAAAGAATTGGGATGCCATGTGCGTGAAGGCGCGCACCAGTGCACCCGGGAAAATTACCATGGAAAAACCCATGGACTGGAGGGTGGCTGCATCCTGAAGCGGTGTGTCGCCTCCCTCGACCATGTTGGCCATCACCGGAACCTGGTCTTTGAAGCGGCCCATGGCCTGGTCAATCTGCTCAGATGAGCGGATGCCCTCGACAAAGATTACATCCGCCCCGGCTTCATAATAGGCTTGAGCGCGTTCCAGTGCCTTATCGATGCCTTCGCTCGCAATAGCATCAGTCCGGCCGATGATCAGAGTCTGGTCGCTCAGTCGTGCATCCAGAGCCGCCTTGATCTTGCCCGCCATCTCGCCGGCACTGACCAGGGTTTTCCCGCGCAAGTGACCGCACCGCTTAGGATAGGTCTGGTCTTCCAGTTGAATGGCGTTGGCGCCGGAACGCTCCAGCAGCCGAACACTTCGCATGACATTCAGAGCGTTACCAAACCCTGTGTCGCAGTCCACAACGATGGAGATATCACTGCGCTCACGAATGTGGGCCAGGGTGTCGTTCACCTCAGTCAGACTCATCAGACCGATGTCGGGGCGTCCGAGCTTGGTATACGCGAGGCTTGCTCCCGATAAATAAACAGTATCGAAGCCCGCCTGTTCTGCCAGTGACGCACTCAAGGCATCGTAAACGCCGGGCGCCACCACAATGTTGGGGCTTTGCAGCCGATCTTTCAGGGCCGTCGGGACGACCGGGGTGTTCGCGTTTGTCATAAGTCAGTGCTCATCCTGGTTTGCATGAAGCAGCAAAGCTGGCGGGCGTTGCTGCAGATTGGGCATCGTCGACGGTTAGGCTCGGGCGTTAGCCAGGTCGTTCCAGACATCCTGGCGTACTAGCAGGTCATCCCGAACCTCGAACCGGTCTATGAAACGAACGTCGTCAAAGCTGGCGCCGTCGGGCCATTCGCCGTGGAGAGTGCCATGTACGAAGACCACAGTCTGGTCCATTTCGTACGCGACATTGACAGCGGCGAGTGTTTTCTTGACAAATCGATAACGCCCCTTGGACCACTCAACCAGCTGGCTGAGGGAAGTCAGAGTGCCGCTGCCAGGAAAGGTCATTACGAAATCCTCGCTCAGATGGCGGCGGGCTTTGTCCAATTCACGCTGTTCCATTGCCATAAGATAATCGCGTACCAGGGCCTCCGGGTCAGCGGCGCCGGGTCCGGGTTGTCGGGCTTGGCCGCCTCGGCTGTAAGCATCGGAGTCGACCTCGTGGATCCAGACAGAAATGGCCTCTGGTTTGGCCCGGGTAATACAGGCAACGACAGCCGTGAGGGCGCGTGATAGGCGGCCCTTCAACTCACTGTTATAGCCCGTAAGCAGGTTGACCTGTAACATCGGCATGGCGAATCCTCCTTCGCGCAAAGACATTTTTGGTGTCTTTGCTTGATTATTTCTTTGTTCTATTAATAATACATTTATATGTGCGATTCCCGTGAGCTGTCAAGTGTTGATGGCTGCGTAACTGAGAGGTAAGCCACATGGATACACCCCTGCATACGAAGGGGCCTGGCGGCACCAAGTCCCATCACCTGTTTTTATTGTTGAAAGATGCCATTGTCAGCGGACGTATGGCGCCCGGCACCAAGATTCCCGGAGAGCTTAAGCTGGCAGAGGAGCACCGGGTCTCTCGGGTGACGGTGCGCCGGGCCCTTGAGGCGCTCACTGCCGAAGGGCTGATTATGCGCAAGCCCGGCGTTGGTACTCTGGTATGCGAGCGGCCAGTGGGTGTCACTGTGATGACTGCCAGTGTCTCTAACCTTCTCCCCAACATCGTAAAGATGGGTGAGAGTTCCCGGGTTCGGCTACTTGAATTCAGTTATGGCTCTCCCCCGGACGGTGTCCGGGATCGTTTGCGCCTCGGGCCAAGCGAACGCACTCAGCGTTCAATCCGGGTGCGGCTCGCGGGGGACAAGCCATTCTCGTACCTCACCACTTACGTTCCGGAACGCATTGCTCTCAGCTATAACGAAGATGAGCTGTCGACGACACCATTGTTTGCACTGTTAGAGCGAAGTGGGGTGAATCTGGACCATGCCACGCAAAGCATCTCGGCAACCCTGGCAACCAAAGAGGTGGCGGAAGCCCTGGATGTATCGGTAGGCGCGCCTCTTATATCCCTGACTCGTGTGGTGTATGACAAGGATGGCAACGGGGTTGAGCATCTGCATGCGCTGTATCGGCCAGACCGCTACCGTATTGAGATCGATCTGTGCCGCGCCGACGGTGAAGGTGGCCGGTACTGGCAGCCCCTGGCGTCGGATGAGCGGTGATAGGCGCTGACACTTCTCAAGGGGTGTTTTTTGAATAACGGTTGACATCGTTTAAATAGGTGTTATACCTTCAATTGTATACTAAATAATACAATTAAGGATCCGCATAACAGACATTTGATCTGGATTCCGCCACTTAGGCTTCGAAGCAGTAATGAGCGGAAAGCGGTGGTCACAAAATGAGAGCAGGGCGATGGCAGGCAAAACACTCTTTGACAAGATTTGGCAGGCCCACGAGATTTGCCAGAACGACGAAGGCCAGAGTTTGTTGTGGGTAGACCGGCACCTGGCACATGAAGGGTCGTTTCATGCGTTCAACAAGCTCGCCGAGCGCGGGCTCTCGGTTCGTCACCCTGAATGCACCATCGGCATCGCAGATCATTACGTGCCTACCACCAGCCGCAACCTCATCGCGGTGCAGCCGAAGATACGCCACGTCATCGAGCAGTTAGTCGAAAACACCCGTAAGCACGGCATTAAATTGATTGGGCTTGATGATCCGCGTCAGGGGATTGTCCATGTAGTCGGTCCTGAACAAGGTATTACTCAACCGGGCCTGTTGATGGTATGTGGCGACAGCCACACTTCTACCCACGGTGCTCTGGGTGCCCTGGCTTTCGGCATCGGTGCTTCAGAAGTGGCGCATGTACTCGCGACACAGACCCTTTGGCAAACCAAGCCCAAGCGCATGCGGATTACTATAAACGGGCAGTTGGCGCCGGGCGTCACGGCAAAAGATATTGCGCTGGCCTGGATTTCCAGGTTGGGTGCGGACGGTGCCCGCGGCTACGCCATTGAGTACGCGGGCAGTGTAATCCGCGACTTGAGCGTGGAAGCTCGGCTGACTCTCTGTAACCTATCCATCGAGGGCGGCGGCCGTTGTGGGATGATCGCCCCGGACGAGAAAACCATCGAATACGTTACCGGGCGTCCATATAGCCCCCGTGGTGAAGCGCTTACGCAGGCCACGGCCTATTGGAAAACACTTTACAGCGACGATGACGCGGAATTCGATCGGGAAGTTATCCTCGATGGCGAAGAAATTGCGCCAATTGTAACCTGGGGGGTGTCTCCGGAAGAGGCTCTTCCCATAGATGCCTGTGTGCCGGATCCCTCCTCTGCCAGTTCAGCGTCAAAGTCTCGTCAGATTCAGGACAGCCTCGATTACATGGGGCTTATACCCGGACAGAAACTGACCGACATCACCATTGACCGTATCTTTATCGGCTCTTGCACGAATGCCCGTATCGAGGATCTTCGTGCCGCTGCCGATGTGCTCAAAGGCAAGACCTGCAAGGTGCCTGGCATCGTTTCTCCAGGTTCCACAGTGGTCAAGGCTCAGGCAGAAGCCGAAGGGTTGGATCAAGTATTCCTGGATGCAGGTCTTGAATGGCGCGAGTCTGGCTGTTCTATGTGCGTCGCAATGAATGGTGATCTGGTTGCCAGTGGCGAACGTTGCGCATCCACTACAAACCGTAATTTCAAGGGCCGGCAGGGCCCCGGCGCGCGTACTCACCTGATGTCTCCGGCCATGGCCGCCGCAGCGGCACTGACTGGCCATCTTACCGATATTCGTGATCTTCTGGGGTAAATGGATATGAAACCGTTCACGCAACTGTCTTCATTGGCCTGTCCGCTACCGCTTGAGAATGTTGACACAGACCAGCTTATCCCGGCCCGGTTCATGAAAGAGTCCCGGGCGAATGGTTACGGCGGTTTCCTGTTGTACGACATGCGCTTTGACAGCAACGGTTCGGAAAAGGACTTTATTCTGAATCATCCCGATGGGCCGACCTTCGAAATTCTGGTGTCTCGCCGTAACTTCGGCGCGGGGTCTTCCCGTGAGGCCGCAGTCTATGCGCTGGTGGATTTTGGATTCCGCTGCGTCATCGCTCCAAGCTTTGGTGATATTTTCGCTTCAAACTCCGTGAACAATGGCTTGTTGCCGGCTTTAGTGTCGGAGCAGGACTGTGAGCGATTGCTCGAGATCATGGATGCGGAGCCCAGGCAGATGGAGGTGGATCTATCGGCTCAGACGATCACTGTTGCAAGTACTATTGTTTCTTTTGAGATCAATCCAACCTGGAAGCTAAAGCTTTTGAATGGTTGGGATGATATTGACCTGACACTCGCAGAGACATCCAAAATCGAAAAATTCCGAGAGAACTATCAGAAACATTACCCCTGGCTAGGGTAATTCGGGCGCTGTAAAGCCAAAAGAAATTAACTTTAACAACAAGCACAAAAGAGGTTGTCATGAAAAAACAGATCCGTGTTATTACTGCTGGTGCGTCACTGCTACTTGCTATGGGGGCAATGGCGGAAGAACAAGAGCTGAAAGCGGTTCACGCTTTTCCGTCCTCCCTTATTTATTCGCAAAGCTTCCTCGATTTTGTTGATAAGGTGAACGAGCAGGGCGAAGGCGTCATTCAGATTCGGGTGCTCGGTGGACCAGAAGTCATCGGCCTGCCCCAACAGCCGGACTCCGTTCGCAATGGCGTAGTCGATATGGCATACACTGCCGCCAGTTTCTACTCCGGCAAGATCCCTGAGCGGGACGCCTTGATTTCTTCCAATACCAACGCGATTCACGCTCGTGAATCCGGCGGGATTGACCTTTTTAATGAGATCCATCAGAAAAAGATGGGCGTTTACTACCTCGGCTGGTTCGATAGTGGGGTAAATTACAACCTGTATACCATCAATGAGCCGCAGCTGAACGATGAAGGCGGTCTGGATATGTCTGGCGTGCGTCTGCGCAGTAATCCAGTGTATGACGCTTTCTTTACCGATTATTTGAAAGTGCAGCCAATCAGTTTGCCGACGACCGATGTCTACTCCGCCCTGGAGCGTAACGTCGTAGACGCCACAGGCTGGACCCAGATCGGCATGAGCGACCTGAATTGGGACAAGTTCCTGAACTACCGTATTGATCCTGCCTTCTACTCGACTGATATGGGCGTAATCGTCAATCTGGATAGCTGGAACGAACTCAGTGATGAGGCGCAAGAAATCCTGCAGAGAGTCGCTATTGAGCATGAGCGACACAGTGCCGAAAGCTTTGCGGAAGTTGCGGCCGAGCAGCAGGCAGCTCTGGAAGAAAACGGTATGATCCCGTTTGTACTGGAGGGAGAGGCTGCCACCCGTTATCTTGAAGCCGCCAAGGAAGCCTCACTGAACCGGATGCGTACGCGTATGGAGCAGCACCCGGACGGCTTGACTCACTACGACGAACTGGTTGAGAAGTTCAATAAGCCTGATACCAAGTAGCAAACCGGGGCCCGGCGTCCGTCGGGCCTTTTCCCTTCTTGAAAACGAGTAGTCTTATGTCTCCCTTCGTTCGCCTCTATGACAAGCTGGTTGATGGGCTGGCGTTCGTCTCCGGCCTGATGCTGCTATGGCTGATGATCGCGGTAGTAGCCTCCGTACTCATCCGCAACATAGGGGGTCAGCCTCCGGCCTGGCTTTTCACATCAACTGAATACTCCATGTTCTACCTGACCTTGCTGGGCGCGCCCTGGCTGGTTCGGGAAAGAGGGCATGTTTTTGTTGAGGTCGCCATCGCGCGACTGCCGTCTGGTGCGATCGATGTGCTTTCGCGAATTGTCATGTTTGTGTGTGCGGGTATCAGCTTTGTGCTGGCATGGAAGGGCCTGGAATTGGTGATATCCAATGTCCAGGACGGTGACTATGACGTCCGGATTTACTTCATCCCAATGTGGATCTTTACGGTCACTTATCCGATCAGCTTCACCCTGATGGGAATTGAGTTTACCCGTTTTATTTTCGCAAAGAATACGTTCCATCGCTCCATATACGGGGAAGTCTGATATGGCCTGGCACGAAGCTTTACTTTTTCTGCTGTCGGTTGTCTTGATTCTGATGTTGATTGGCGCGCCAGTCGCCTTTGCATTCATAGGCGCTAACCTTGTCGGCGCCTGGTATTTCATGGGTGGCAGTGCCGGCCTGACCCAGGTGCTCAACAATGGGTTCGGTGCGCTGTCCAACTTCGGCCTTGTGCCTATACCGCTGTTTCTTTTGATGGGCGAGCTGTTTTTCCGGACCGGCCTGGGAATGAGAATGTTCAACGCCATCGATCAGTTGATGGGCAGGGTTCCGGGACGTCTGTCTTACGTAACGGTAGTCGGCGGTACCGCGTTCTCCACCCTGAGCGGATCGTCCATGGGATCGACAGCGTTGCTGGGGTCTCTTCTGGTGCCGGAAATGGAGCGGCGCGGGTACAAACGGTACATGTCCATCGGCCCGATTCTCGGTACGGGCGGTCTTGCGATCATCATTCCGCCGTCAGCAATTGCAGTGCTTCTGGCCACATTGGCGAAGATTGATATCGGCGATGTGTTGATCGGTGGCATCATACCGGGCCTGCTTTTGGCGGGACTCTATATGGTCACCATCTGGCTCAAGACCAAACTCAATCCTCAGGCCGCGCCGGCCTATGATGTCGAGACCGTCCCGCTGGCTAAAAAACTGAAGATTTTTGGCCGCGATATCCTGCCCATGCTGAGCATCATTGTGATGATAGTCGTGATGATGCTCAGTGGCTTCGCAACACCATCTGAGTCAGCTGCCTTTGGCGCTCTGGGTGTCATCGTGTTGGCCGCACTGTTCAAAGGCCTGTCGCTGGACTCTTTCAGACTGTCGGTGATTGGCGCCTTGAAAGTGACGTTGATGGCATACCTTATTGTATTCGGCTCCGCCACATTCAGTCAGCTGCTGGCATTTTCGGGCGCCTCCAGCGGCCTGATCCAATGGGCTGTGAGCTTTGATCTCTCGCCGCTTCTCATGCTGCTTGCGATGTTCCTGGTGCTCCTTGCCCTGGGCACGTTCATGGAAGCTATCTCGATCATGATGATTACGGTGCCGTTTTTCTTCCCGCTGGCGGAATCCCTGGGATTCGATCTGGTGTGGTTCGCCATCATCACACTGGTGGCGTTGGAGGTAGGTTTCTCGACTCCGCCTTTGGGCCTGAATCTGTTTGTGATGAAGGGCGTTGCGCCCCCGGGCACCACTATGAGGGAAATTTATATGGCATCGATTCCCTACATTGCCTGCTCGCTATTGCTGGTTGCGTTGATGGTCATGTTCCCGGATATCGTCACCTGGTTGCCAGGTCTTTCAGCTGACTGAGGATGTCAGGGTTGGCCCCGCGGATCTGGTCTGTACCGATCTGCGGGCTATCCGGGAATCCCTCGATTCATACCCAAAAAGTGCTGGTTGAGCTGACCCTCAAGCTCGCGATTGAAGTGCTCCGCGGATTTCATATGCTCGTGCATCAGCTGGCGGGCACTGTCTGCATCGCGGGCCTTGAGGGCCGCCAGCAGTTTCTGATGGTATTTGAGATTGGCGCACGAGAACTCACGTTGCTCGGGTAAAGCGGACTTCTTGAAGATCACCATATCCCGGATCATGTCGTTCACAAAACGACCGATGAAAGCCAGCATGGCATTGCCACAGCGCTGAGCCAGCAGCACATGAAATTCGAGTTCGGCGATACGTTGATCCATCCTTTCTTCAAATGTTTCGGGTGCTACCTCGCAGCGTTTGATCAAGGCGTTGAGTGCTGCCAGATCCTCGTCAGTCAAGCGGGGCGTGGCCAACGCAGCGATCTCCGGTTCAACCAGTGTCCTCAAGGCATAAATTTCCGGGCCGGAAGGTTGCTCAAAATGTAGAAAGTTTCTCAGTAGCGCACTGGCTTTCTCATAAGGCACGCGCTCAAGAATCGCACCTCCGTTCGGACCGGTGCGAATTGAAACAAGGCCTTGAACTTCCAGCGATTTCAGCGCCTCCCGAACTGTGCCCTTGGAGCATTCAAATTGCTCCATCAGCTCCCGTTCATTAGGAAGTCGTTCGCCCGGTTGCATCCGGTTGAGCGCAACCCAACGCTTAACCGACTCGACAATCTGATCTGATCGTTTTACCCGCTTGGGGATCCGTAGATTCTTGTCGTTCATTAGTTTTCGTGTCTCCAATCAAAGGGGCATTCTGCCATAGGGTAAATTCTTTTACGACTTGGTTGAATTAATCTATTTATTAGTATAAATAGTATTGTTAGATTCTGGCCAGTCGCAAAGCCGTGGTTGGTAATCGAAAAGTCACTCTTACGTTGGAGATTAGCTATGTCACATTCATCAGGTTTTAACTGGGAAGACCCGCTGCTGTTGACCCAGCAACTCAGTACCGAAGAACGTCAGATCAGTGAAGCTGCTCGCGCCTATTGCCAGCAGGAGTTGCAACCACGCGTGCTTACTGCTTATCGCGAGGAGCGCTTTGATCGCGAAATACTCACTGAAATGGGTGAGATGGGGCTGCTGGGGGCTACTGTGGCTGAGGAATATGGCGGAGCCGGTCTGAACCACGTGGCCTACGGTCTGATTGCACGGGAAGTGGAGCGGGTAGATTCGGGCTACCGGTCAGCCATGAGTGTACAGTCATCTCTGGTGATGTATCCGATCGAAGCCTATGGCTCTGAAGAGCAGAAGAAAAAGTTCCTGCCGAAGCTGGCGACTGCCGAAATGGTGGGTTGTTTCGGCCTGACCGAGCCGGACCACGGCTCTGATCCTGGCTCAATGAATACCCGGGCAAAGAAAGTGGACGGTGGTTATCTTCTCACCGGCCAGAAGATGTGGATTACCAATAGCCCGATTGCTGATATTGCGGTGGTCTGGGCCAAGTCGGAAGCGCACGAGGGCAAAATTCGCGGGTTTATCGTTGAGCGGGGTACAAACGGTTTCTCTACTCCCAAAATCGAAGGCAAGTTGAGCCTGCGCGCATCCATTACCGGTGAGATCGTGCTTGATGAAGCATTTGTGCCAGAAGAGAACCTGCTGCCTAACGTTAGCGGCCTGAAGGGACCGTTTGGCTGTCTGAACAAGGCCCGTTATGGTATCGCCTGGGGCTCTATGGGGGCGGCGGAATTTTGCTGGCATGCGGCACGTCAGTACACCCTGGATCGGAAACAGTTTGGCCGCCCGCTGGCTGCCAACCAGTTGATCCAGCTCAAGCTTGCCAACATGCAGACAGAAATCAGCCTGGGCCTGCAGGCTGCGCTGCAGGTGGGTCGCCTGATGGATAGCGGCAACTGGGCGCCCGAGATGGTCTCGCTGATCAAGCGTAACAACTGCGGCAAGGCCCTCGATGTCGCACGTTTGGCTCGCGACATGCATGGTGGTAACGGCATCGCCGATGAATACGGGGTTATGCGGCACATGGTCAACCTGGAGACAGTGAATACCTACGAAGGTACTCATGACGTGCATGCGCTTATTCTGGGCCGCGCACAGACTGGCATCCAGGCATTTTTCTGAACATACGCCAAGTGAGATAGCGGGACTTTTGTCCCGCTCGGGAGAATCGTGATGGAAAAACCCTTAGAGGGCATCCGCGTTATTGATCTCTCCCGTATCCTGGCCGGTCCATGGTGCAGCCAGCATCTGGCCGATCTTGGTGCGGAAGTGATCAAAGTCGAGCATCCGGAAAGGGGGGATGACACCCGAGGATGGGGGCCGCCCTACCTGAACGGGACCCATGAGGCCGCTTATTACCTATCAGCCAATCGAGGCAAACGCTCGATCGCAGTCGATATAGCTCAACCTGAGGGACAGGCCCTGATCCGGGAGCTGGTCGCCACCAGTGACGTGGTATTGGAAAACTTCAAAGTTGGTGGTCTGAAACGTTACGGGCTGGACTATGAGAGCCTTAAACAGATCAAGCCGGACCTCGTGTACTGCTCGATCACCGGGTTTGGTCAGAATGGTCCCTACGCCAAGCGCGCAGGCTACGATTTCCTCCTGCAGGGTATGGGGGGGCTGATGGATATCACCGGAAAGCCGGACGATGAGCCCGGCGGAGGCCCGATGAAAGTGGGGGTCGCGGTGGTTGATTTGTTCACCGGTATGTACGCTGCAACTTCTATTCTTTCCGCCCTTCTGGGTCGGGACCGGACTGGCAAAGGAACATGGATTGATCTCGCCCTGATGGATGTGCAGGTCAGCATGCTGGCGAATCAGGCACTCAATTATCTTACCTCCGGGAAGTCCCCGGAGCGGCTGGGCAACTCTCATCCCAATATCGTGCCCTATCAGGCTTTCGCGACAGCGGATGGGCATATCATTCTGGCGGTGGGTAATGATAGCCAGTTCCAGCGGTTCTGTGAGGTTGCCGGGGTTCCGTTGTTGGCCTCGGATGAGCGCTTTGCGACCAACCGGAGCAGGGTACAGAACCGGGCGGTTCTGATTCCGCAAATCGAGCGCTTGATTCGTGCGCACCCTTCTCAATTCTGGTTAAACGCCCTGGAGCGGCAGGGCGTGCCCTGCGGTCCGATCAACAGCGTTGAGCAGGTATTCGCGGACCCCCAGGTACAGCATCGTGGGATGCGAATGCAAATGATGCATGAAGAGGCCGGCGAGATGAGCCTGGTGAGCAATCCGGTTCGTTTCAATAATGCCCCCCTGAACGCGGACCAGCCCCCGCCCAAGCTCGGCGAGCACACCCAGAGCGTGCTTTCGCAACTGTTTCCTGATCGAGAAGACTATCTGGATAACCTTCGCAGGAAAGGTGTTATTCGGTAAGTCAGATTCCCTGTGGTACTGCGATCAATTGGTCGCAGTACCAAAAGCTCTCCCCTCCTTCCGAATCGGTTTCCCCCCTCATATTAAATTCCTTGCTTGAACGGCAATTCAAACGGTTTTACCAAAAATACATTTAACGGTATTGAAAAAAATACATGTGAGTGTATTCTCGATGCTTCACAAAAAAAACAAACCAGCCAGTCAGGAGGTTTACCTACCAGACAGTGTGAATTCGAAAGCGCCGCAATCTGACAGCGGATCTCTTTAAGCGAAAAACAATGAATGTCGAATTAAAGACCTGAGTTGAGGGACCTTATGAACAAAAAAACATCAAAAGCCTTGTCTACCCTTTCCGTAGGGGCTGCTACGTTGCTGATGGCTTCTGCAGCTAACGCCGTCAACTTCAAAGTAGATGAGACCAGCGTAGATATATATGGCTACGCCAAGCTGGATGCGATCTATGATGTCGATGCGAAGCTTGGTAACACTATTCTTCGGAATCGGATTCGGCTGGATGGCGAGGAGGGCGTTGATGGCCATACCACGCTGCATGCCATTCAAAGTCGTCTTGGTTTTACCACGAACACCGCTATCGGTGGCGATACGCTGAAAACCAACATCGAGGGTGACTTTTACGGCGGTGGCGGTTTCGGCGATGCCGGCGGTGAATTCCGTTTGCGCCATGCTTACGGTGTTTGGAATGGGATACTGGCCGGTCAAACCTGGAGTAACTTCGGCAACGTCGTGAGCTATCTCCCGACCGTTGATTTTAATGGCCAGGTCGGTCAGGGCGGCGGACGACAGGCGCAACTTCGCTACACAACCGGGAACTTTTCATTCTCGTTTGAGGATCCAAAGGTGGGTGGAACAGTATCCGCAGAAGGTGCGAACCAATATCGTCTGCCGGACGTGACCGCTCGTTATCAGAACACTGCGGGTACTGTCCAATATGCAGCCGCTGCTCTTGCTCGTTTTCTGGAATATGACGCGGAAGGTGCAACGGTCTCCAATTCGTCCTGGACCGATGACTCCGCCTTGGGTTGGGGTGTGATGCTGGAAGCCAGAACAAAGCTGACTGACGCAATTACGGTGCGGGGCTCCGTCACTCACGGCGATGGTATTGGTGGATACTTGTACATCAGCCCGGGAGCACCAGGTTATGTTGATTCCGCCGGTAACCTGGAGACTATTGAGGGTACTGGTGGTGGCGTGAGCGTCAGTGTGGATGCCGGGCCAGGAGCTTTTAATCTGGGCTACGGCCTTGCCATGGCGGATCTGGATGAAGGGTTTCAGAATGGCGATATTGTCGGGACCGCCGACGAGCGTTACACCAGCACTTTTGTTAACTACATCTGGTCCCCCGTTGACCGAATCACCTACGGCCTCGAAGCGGGTTATCATACACGCGAACAGGTAAATGGTGACGAAGGTGATGCGGTCCGACTACAGGCGATGGTAAAAGTCGGGTTTTAAGTAAGCATTCTGAGCAATGTAATTTCCTTTTGAGTTATTGTCTCTTGGCCCCGGCATTTACGCCGGGGTCTTTTTGTATGTGCACCTACCTGCATGATTTGATGGGATTGCTCAATCAGATGTGGAGCGATTTCTGGCCAACATCAGGTTCGACCTGCTGCCTGCCCTGCCCATCACCTCAAGCTTGAACGCTGCTTCTTCCTCAAATTGCCTGGCTAATGCCCTGGGCACATCGGCGGCCGTGGGTATCTCGGCAGTGATTGGGATAGCGGGTTTTGTAGGCATTGCCGTGATCGATGTCGATGTACTTGCCCGCGTAGGGGTGGTTGCCGATGCGTTACACGATGCCGTCGCCCGTGTTGAGAATCGGCGTGCCTCTCGGTGTTGCGAGGTCCACGCCGTTATGGGGTGCTTTCCGTCCAGTGACCGGATGGATTCGGTTGCGGCTGAAGTGGGAGCTCACACGATAGGGCGTGGTGGTGGGCCAGCGCCGAAAGGCTGGCAACACGCTTTTGCCATTCTCGTCGTAGTAGTTGCCGTCATCAAACCTGAAGGCAGTGTGGGTATTGGAACCCAGGTATAAGGACGGGGCCTCCAGCCTGCTTTTCCCAGTGCTCTCGTCGCCAACCATTTCCTGGCCGATGATTACGGAAAACCTGTCACCGGCTCTCAGGTCGCGACGAAAATTCACCTGGTGCTTGAAGAGCTGACTCACGGAGGCTATCTGGTTTTCGGTCAGACCCGCACGCAGAGCTGAGGCATAGAAGCTTCCCTCGATAGTGCCCCTCAGCACTTCCGATACCCAGCGGGTTTCGGCCTCTGTTTGCCGGTACTCAAAGGTGTCATCGTCGGTTTTGGTAAAGAAAATGGTTCGAGCCGCATCAATTTCGAGGGCCAGCTCGGTCAGCTGACCAGCTTCATCGAAGGTCAGCCGGAATTCGGTTCCGGGCTGAAGCGTTGCCAAAGCCAGGTATTCGGCATCGGCTTCCATGATCTTGCGGAGGTCGGACATGGGTGCTCCGAGGGAGCTGAACATGGTGCTCAGGGTATCCCCCGGCCCAACTCGACGATGCACTGTGGTGAGCGGCGCGCGGGGGTCGGGCTGGATCCCGGTTTCTGCGCCGGGTGTCATGGTGGCAAATGAGTCTTCCAGGGGATCCGGAGCTCCAGTCATCTGCCCTTCGGAAAGCGGATGGATTCGTGCGGAAGAGCTTTGGGTAGACCAAAAGCTGACTATCAGTACCAGTAACGCGGCAATGACAGATAGCACCTTGTGGGTTGGCATGCGAACTTTTAGTTCACCCATGGGTAGTTGTTCTCCGACTAATCACGAATCAGTTAGCGCCGCCAGATGCCGACGGCGCACTGATTGGTTGGACTGCATTGGTTGGGGGGGGGTATAACCCGGTCCGACAGGAGATTCTAGAGGAGTGTGGGCGTCAGGTCTTGGGTAGGGACATTAGGTCGCACCCGGCTATGCCAAACAGATGCGATAACGTAGGACGCCTGCGTCCTCCTCGCGAATCCATTCAATCCGGTGACCGGTTATCTCGCAAAGCGCCTGCATGTCCTTCCGGCCGCTGGGGTCATCGGCCAGGAACTCGACCTGCGTGCCGCTGGGCAAGCCCTGGGTACGTTTTTTGAAGCGCAGAATCGGAAGCGGGCATACCAGACCGATAGCATCGATCTGGTATACCTCGGACTGATCAGTCAAGACGCACGCTCTCACTTCTGGCCTGTTCGGCTGAGGACCAGCCGAACTGGTTCAGAACGATCGGGGAGAGAGAGGCAATGACCAATGCTGCGACAAATGCGGAAATCATGACTTTCATGAAGATCCTCCTTTGTCTTGTTTGGCCTCGACCTCGGCAACCCAGAGATCATGGTGCTGGCGGGCCCACTCCAGATCCACCTGACCGTTACCCATGGCATCGAACGCGCCTTCCATACCGACCGAGCCGATATAGATGTGTGCGATGATGGCCACCATCATCACGAACGCCACAATCGAGTGCCAGATGTTGGCATATTGCATCTCTTCGTGCGGTGCCAGGTCAGTCGGGAGACTGGTGCCCAGGACGCTGTTGATGACACCAAAGGTGTCGGCAAACATGGGCATCTGGAACGGGAACAGCAGCGACAGGCCGGAGAGTGAGACAGAGACGCCCAATATCATGACCGTCCAGAAAATGATCTTCTGGCCCGCGTTGAATTTCTTCGCTGAGGGGTGGCCCTTGGTAAAGATACCTCCCCCCGCCTTGATCCACTGCCAGTCCAGCTTGTTGGGGATGTTATGCGCCACCCACATGACAAACGTCATGACCAGCCCCAGCATAAAGGCCCAGGCAATGTTGTTGTGAAGCCACTTGGAACCCGCTGCCAGAGGCGCAAAGGCGTCTGCCCCGATCACGGGAATCAGGAAGCTGCGCCCCATCAACGTTATCAGCCCAGTTAAACCCAGGGCGATGAACGAGCCGGCGAGCAACCAGTGACCAAAGCGCTCTATGGCCTTGAAGCGTTCGATGGTCGTGCCTGCAGGGCCGCCATCGATCATGATTCTGCCGCGAACGAAGTAGAAAATCACGAGCAGTACGATAATGCCCAACAGGGCACTGCCACCGTAGGTGATGACGGGCCCTTCCCGCAATTTGTACCAGGCAACGCCTTCATCCTGGATCATGACGGTATTGGCTGGCCCGGGGGACTGAACGGTGGGGTCAATCTTGTTATAGCGGATGGAACGCCAGGCATCGGCATCAGAGACCCCGCCCCGGGTTCCAAGCTGATCGGTGATCGGCGCCGCATTGGCCGGATTACCCAGGTTCTCGGACCGAAAGGACTCGTCGACCTTCAACTGTTCCTGACGGCGCATGATATCTTCGAGGGTCTGGGCACCCCCGGTCGCTGTTCGATCAGCCGGCGGGGCCTCTTGCGCCCAGGCAAGACTGAACAGCAGTGTCGCCAGCACGAGGGCGGCGGCACCAAATAGGTTTTTGTTCATTAGAGCACTCCAACGGAATGAACAAGAAGACTTCGTTGCCTTAATGGATTCCGGGGTCCTATGGACCCCGGAATACTCAGGCCAGTTTATGCACCCTTCTTCTCGTAGGCTGTGCCCCATCCCCAGGCGCCGGAACCGAAACCACGGTTCACAACACGCTGGCGATAGATGTCCGCCACCTCGTTGCCGTCACCGGCCAACAGGGCTTTGGTCGAGCACATTTCCGCACAGATCGGCAGTTTGCCCTCCGCAATACGGTTGCGGCCATACTTGGAGAACTCGGCTGTTGAGTTGTCTTCTTCGGGGCCACCTGCACAGAACGTGCATTTGTCCATCTTGCCCCGGCTGCCAAAGTTACCCGCTTGCGGGAACTGGGGCGCGCCGAAGGGGCAAGCGTAGAAGCAATACCCACAACCGATACACAGATCCTTGGAGTGCAGCACCACGCCGTCTTCAGTCTGGTAGAAGCAGTCCACCGGACAGACGGCCATACAAGGCGCGTCCGAACAGTGCATGCAAGCTACCGAGATGGAACGCTCGCCCGGTTTACCATCTTCGATGGTTACCACGCGGCGACGGTTGATGCCCCAGGGGACTTCATGCTCATTCTTACAGGCCGTTACGCAGGCATTACATTCGATGCAGCGCTCGGCGTCGCAAAGGAATTTTGCTCTTGCTTGTCCTTCAAGTGCCATGGTCTACACCTCTTGTTATGCTGGCTCGATCGCACACAGGGTTGCTTTGGTCTCTTGCATCTGCGTGACCGAGTCATACCCGTATGTTTGAACAACGTTGGTGGATTCACCCAGAACGATCGGGTCGGCGCCCTCGGGATACTTGTCCCTCAGGTCCTTGCCCTGGTAGTGCCCGCCGAAGTGGAAGGGCATAAAGGCAACGCCTTCACCCACGCGCTCCGTCACCATGGCCTTGACCTTGATCTTCGCGCCCTCAGGACCATGAACCCAGACGTCGTTACCGTCACGGATATTCAGGTTGTTGGCATCGCGCGGGTTCACCTCAATGAACATTTCCTGCTGGAGTTCTGCCAGCCAGGGGTTCGAGCGAGTCTCATCGCCACCGCCCTCATACTCGACCAGACGGCCGGAGGTGAGGATGATCGGGAACTCCTTGCTGAAGTCCTTCTGCTGGATTGACTCATAGAGGGTCGGCACCCGCCAGAAGGTCTTGTCCTCGTAAGTCGGGTAATCCTGGACCAGATCCCGACGGTTGGTGTACAGCGGTTCGCGATGCAGCGGTATCGGATCCGGGAAGTTCCAGACAATGGCGCGGGCCTTGGCATTACCGAAGGGTGCGCACTCGTGCTTGATTGCCACACGCTGGATGCCACCGGACAGATCGGTCTTCCAGTTGGTTTCCGGGCCGGCCACTCCGTCAATGCTGGCCCGCTCCTCAGCCGTCAGATCGCCATCCCAGCCCAGATCCATCAGCATCTGCATGGTAA
>NZ_JAWLHI010000039.1:0-38536 GCF_041690455.1 Marinobacter sp. | reverse complement strand
CGCCAACCCGCTTTGGCACCGTGACCGTAACCATCGAGCCGCGGCCCGGAGACCAGGCAAAAGTGACCTGGGACGCCGACTGGCATGGTGAGGCCCCGGAGGTGGAAGTTCGCCTTCCCGGGTGACCTCATCTGTACCGGTTGCTCTGTCGAGCGCCTGTATCTGTTTTGTTTGTCTGCTAACTTCTAGAGTATTGTCAAAGCAGATACTGGAGACCAGAACCTGACCATGCCCCCCATTTTCTATACCTTCTTTGTCCCGGCACTGTTCGTCTGGCTGTGGAGCACAGGGTTTATCGGTGGCAAGTTCGGACTGCCTTACGCTGAACCGTTCACCATGCTGCTGATCCGGATGCTGTTGACCCTGATCCCGCTCGGCATCCTGGCCCTGGCACTGAAAGCCCGCTGGCCAGGTTGGCGCGGTGCCGGGCACCTGGCGGTCACGGGGGTACTGGTGCACGGCTTTTATCTGGGTGGCGTTTTCTACGCCATCGATCAGGGCATGTCGGCCGGGGTTGTTTCTCTCCTTGTCGGGCTGCAGCCCCTGGTCACCGCGCTGGCGGCGGTGGTCTTCCTGAAGGAATCGGTCAGCGTGCGGCAGTGGATCGGTCTCGCCCTGGGCCTTGTTGGTGTAGCGCTGGTGCTGACCGAAAAACTGGGCGCACCGGCGGCGGAAGTCGGTATTCCGCCCCAGACATTGATCTGGGCCCTGCTGGCGCTGCTGGGTATCTCCCTTGGCACGGTCTATCAGAAGCGCCACGGTACCAGTGTGGATCTGATTTCCGGCACGATGATCCAGTACGCGGCGGCAGGTACCCTGTTCGCGATCGGGGCGTTCACCCTGGAAACCCGCGAGGTGCAGTGGACATTGGAATTCAAGCTGGCCCTGGGCTGGCTGGTGTTCGGCTTGTCAGTCAGTGCGATCCTGATCCTTATGTGGCTGATCCGGCGGGGCGCCGCATCCCAGGTGGCCAGCCTGTTTTACCTGGTGCCGCCGGTAACCGCGCTGGAGGCTTACCTCCTGTTTGGTGAGAGGCTCGGGCCGCTGGCGATAGCCGGAGGACTTGTGGCCATTACCGGAGTGGCCCTCGTTACCGTGAAGGCTCCGGGTAGAACCTGAGGTTCAGTCAGGTGCTGATCCCTCGAAGTGATTGCTCCGTAGATACGTTTTGTCACTGACTTTCCGGGCTGAAAGCGCGATGATAAAGGCCCAAGTGGCATAAACTACCAGACTGACTGGCGGAAGCCTCCAGTCGCACCCCTATCGCACTATCCAACGAGAATCGCCGAGAAGGATAAAAGAATGCGTGTCATGACTGCACCCACCATGGGCTCCCTGTTCCGGTCCGCCAGGTCTGCGCTGTTGACCCTGGTGCTGGCCGGCACAGCCTCATCAGCACTGGCGGCCGAGCGTCTGTATATCTTCACCGAGAACTATCCTCCCTATAATGCCTCCAAATCCGGTGAGGGCTTCGCCCACAACGAAGACGAAATTACCGGTATCTGCACTGACATGGTCAAAGCCATGATGGCGCGGGTGGATTATGACTATGTCATGAAAATGCGGGTCTGGAGCTACGCCTACAACTGGGTTCAGGGCCGCGAGAACCATGGACTGTTCTGCACTGCCCGTACTGATGAGCGGGAAGATCAGTTCCAGTGGGTGGGCCCGCTCGCCTCCATCAAGTGGACCCTGTTCGCGGCACCGGATTCCGATATCGCCCTTTCCAGTCTGGACGACGCCAAAGATTTGCGCATTGCCGGCTACAAGGGCGACGTAATGTCGGACTATCTGGTGAGTAAGGGCTTCAATGTGGTCATGAGCCAGTCCGGGGATGTGAATGCCCGGCGTCTGGTGCTCGGCCAGGCGGATCTGTGGGTGACCGATGGTCTGGTTGGCCCGCTGGTGGCGAAGGAAGAGCATGACATCGAAGGGCTCAAACCGGTATTGGTTTTCCGGGAAACGCCCATGTATCTGGCGGTGAGCAAGGAGACCTTGCCGGCGGTAGTCGAAGATCTCCAGAACGCACTTGATGCTGCTCGCAGTGCGGGAGAGATTGATTCGATCGTTGCCAGTTACCAATGAGTTGAAACGGCGGGCCCGGTCCTCGATGGCCGGGTCCTTATGAATGGGCGGCCAGCCGCGGTGTCACATAGCTGAATCGCCGCCGATACTGCTCCATCGTGCATCCCACGGTACGCTTGAATAACCTCCGGAAGGAGCTGGCGTCCTCATACCCCACGTCCCAGATAATCCGGGTAGTTTGCCTCTGTGTCGACTCCAGCTGATGTTTCGCGGCTTCCACCCGTAGCTGCTGGACATAGTGCAGTGGCGTTTCACCAGTGGCTTCCTTGAACCGCCGTTTGAACGTTCGGTTGCCCAGCCCGGCCTTTGCCGCCAGTTCGTCTATGGTCAAGGGTTCTGCATAATGCACTTCCAGCCAGCGCTGGATCTGCTCAATCACCTCGTCCTGGTGTGCCTTGCTGCTGTAAAAGCTCATGTAGGGGGTCTGCTCTGCACGACGGGCATCAATGATCAGTAGCTTGCTGCAGGCCAGAGCCAGTGAGGGCGAGCCCAGCTTTTCCACTAGATAGAGGCAAAGATCGATGAAGGACGTTGCACCACCGGCGCATATTATCTGGCCGTTGTCGATCAGCAGCTGATCCGCTTCCAGCCGGATCTCCGGATACCGGCGGCGGAATGCGGGCGCGGCGCGCCAGTGCGTTGTCGCTACCTGTTCCGTCAAAAGACCTGCTTCAGCCAGAACAAAGCTGCCGGTGCATACGCTGGCAACGGTCGCACCGCGCCGATATGCATCCTGGAGCCACCCATGTAAGGGAGTTGATCGGGCCAGCGACTGATCGATGCGACGATCACTGAGAACCGCCTCCATTGCCGATCCGACGATCACCAGGTCAGGCTGATACCTGTCACAGGTTGTTGTCGGGGCAATGCTTACCCCGCTGTAGGTTATGACCGGGGAACCGTCGACCGTCACAATCTGGCAATCGAATCGCTGGCCTGATGTGTTGTCCGGAGACTGATCACAGAAATTCGCGGCCGCGAAAAAATCCATAATCCCGAGAATGCCACTTCCGTGACAGTAGGGCAGGGCAACGACAGCAACTTTGATCATGGTTTGGCCCTTTTCGCATTTAGAGTGTCAAATATGACACTCCGATCTCGCCGAGGCAAGTCGTACTCTGGACTTGTGATGAAGGAGGGCGTCCTGTCCTCCGGGTAAGGAGGACTTGCCATGACCATTCAGTCTCGTATCAGTACCCGAAATGCAATCCGTGTTACCGGCCGTGCAGTATCACCTGCCAACGGCAAAATTGCCCTGTTGGGAAAGGGCATGAATTGGTTGCACCGGGTTTCACCAGCGCTCGCCGGGAAAGCAGTGGAGCATCTGTTCTTTACCCCCAGTCGCTTACCTGCACCGAGTCGTTATGAGTTTTTATATGAGGAGGCCGAAGGCTATACCCAGCTTCGCGTCGGGCATCAGACCATTCCGGTGTACAGCTGGGGATTCGGGCCGACGGTCCTGATGGTACACGGCTGGTCCGGAGCGGGAATCCAGTTCGGCGCGTTCGTGGGACCTCTGGTCAAAGCCGGCTATCGCGTTGTCACCTTCGACGCGCCCGGCCACGGGCGGGCGCAGGGGCTTCGTTCTGACCTGTTTGAAATGTCCGAGGCGGTCTATCGTGTTGCCCAGAGCTTCGGCCCTAGCAAGGCTGTCGTCGCCCACTCCATCGGAAGTCTCGCCCTGGCGCGAGCCATGGTGGATGGCGTTCAGGCCGAGCATATTTTTCTACTGGCGCCACCGAGGGGCCTTGATTCGGTGGTTGAGGGTTTCGGCCGGACGCTGGCCCTTTCGCCGGAACTGATCGCCGTACAACGTAGGCGTATGGAACAACGGTTTGGTGAATCTGTCTGGGAGCAATTCTCGTTCGATACGCTGGCACCGGAGCTGCCCGGCCATGCGCTCATTTTTGTGGATCGGGACGATCAGCAGATACCGGTCAGCCAGAGCGAAAAGGTCTTTGGCAAGTGGCCGAATGCGCAGATATTCCGCACCCAGGGACTCGGCCATTATCGGCTGCTTTGGCATCCACAGGTGGTAGAGCGGGTTTATGACCGGTTATCCGGGGTTGAGTGATGTTCAGAACCACAGCCCGATTTCCGGATCGGGCTGTTTTCGTTCCGGAACAAAGCCGAGGGACTCAAGGGTTTCGACCAGCCTCTCCGTATCCTCCACGTTCAGAAAATCGCCGAGGGATACACGGTGATTGCGGTGGCTGAGGAATAGCTTGGCCGGTGCGAAGGGGTGCACGGGCTCGTTCAGCTGTAGGCGGGTGTAGGGACGCGGCAGGCTCCACTGGGCGTTTTTTTGTTTCCGGCCTTTTTCCAGGACGATATTGTCGCCCTCCATGGTCAGGACTTCCTTGCGCTGGCAGTTCCGGGAAGTCACATAGATACCGGCAGCGACGGCAATAAGTTCCAGACCGGCAAACGGCAGAATGACCCAAGCGCCTGCGAGCGCCCAGCCGATTCCGATGATCGCCGAGAGCACAGCCAATCCGATCCAGATCCGAACATTGCCCTTCCAGCTCAAAGATCGGTTGGGGGTCAGTAACAGTCGGGTGCCGCCGGGATGATCCAGTTTTTCAACCATGCCTGATGCCTTGCCATTCCACTTTGGAAATTACGCTGGCTGTTCACTTATTGATCATAGTCAAGAATGGTCAGGATGGAGAAATTTGCATGGTCTTGATGGGGGCTGGGCGGGCTGCCTGATAGACTCAAACTGGTACATTTGAATAACAACCGAGGGAGATAACGGCATGAACGTCATGGTGCTGGGGGCGACCGGGTTGACCGGCCATCTGGTGGTGCAGCAGTTGCTGGCCCGGGAAGTTATCAGCAAAGTGGTGGTGCCGGTGCGCAAACCGATGTCACTGGAACATCCGAAGCTGGACCAGCATGTGGTGGACTTTGATGATCTCACCGCCCATGCCGATATCTTTGCCGTGGATGCCCTGATCTGCTGCCTCGGAACCACCATCAAGAAAGCCGGTTCCCAGGACAATTTCCGGAAAGTGGATTTCAGTTATGCCCTGGCTGCGGCGAAACTGGCTCGGGAACAGGGCGCGACGTCCTTGATTCTGATGTCCGCCATCGGCGCCTCTTCTTCATCCACCATCTTCTATAACCGGGTGAAGGGTGAGCTGGAGGATGCTGTCCGGGATCTGGATTTTCCTTACCTCTCGATCTACCACCCAAGCCTGCTGCTGGGCGATCGCCAGGAACACCGGGGTGGCGAGGAGCTGGGCCAGATGGCCATGCCACTGGTGAACCGGGTGCTGATCGGGCCTCTCGATAAATACCGTGCGATCAAGGCGGAGACCGTGGCTGAAGCCATGGTGAATGAAGTGTGCGGTGTATCGTCGGAGGAGCCGGCCGAGCGCGTGGTTCAGATCCGGGAATACCCGGATATTGTTGCCCTGGCCGGTTGACCGGCTTATTTTCCGTTGAGGATTCCCACCACCAGGCGGCCGGCCAGGCCAATCAGGACCGCCCCGAAAATCCGCTCAAACCAGACCGCCCGTTGCCGGAGTGCATCCAGCCACCGGGGGGTGGAAAACAGCCAGGCCACGATCAGGTACCAGCTGGTGTCGATGATCAGCGCCGTCGCAGCATAGCCGAATTTCGCCAGCAAGCTGGTGTCGGTGCCGACCACCTGGCTGAACAGGGCCAGGAAGAAGACGGCGATTTTGGGATTGAAGAAGGCAATCAGGAAGCCGTCCCGGGCGGCGCTTTTGGTGGTCGGAGCATCCGGCAGCTCCTCGTCTTCCTGCCGCTTCGCCATCAGACCTTTGACCCCGAGCCAGGCAAGGTAACCCGCACCGCCCCATTGCAGGATCGAGAAGGCGGTGGGGGAGGCAGTAATGATGGCGGCCAGCCCGAGAATACTGAGGAATGCATAGATCCCCACGCCGACCCCGTGGGACAGGGCGGTAATGACACCGTTCCGCCGGCCGCCGGTCAGAGTCTGTTTGAGAACCAGTGCCAGTGAGGGGCCGGGGGACATGGCGCCCAGGATGCAGATGGTGACAACAGTGAGCCAGGTGGCAAGGGTCATTGCGGATCAGTCCTTTGCAAGTAAAACGGACTGCCAATTCTAGCAGCCCGTTCCCATCAAAAAACCTGGAAACGGCAATCAATTCAGCTGCTAATCGCCGCTCAGAATCCAGCGCGCAGCCTTCTCGGCAATCATCAGGGTTGGCGAGTTGGTGTTGCCGCTGGTGATGGTGGGCATCACCCCGGCATCGACCACCCGCAGGCCCGCCACGCCTCTTACCTTCAGGTGAGGGTCCACTACCGCCAGGTCGTCATCAGCCCGGCCCATGCGGGTGGTGCCCACCGGATGGAAAATGGTGGTGCCGATATCCCCGGCCAGTTTGGCCAGTTCGTCGTCACTCTGGTACTGCAGCCCCGGCTTGAACTCCTCGGGCTGGTATTGCGCGAAGGCCGGTTGCTCGGCGATACGACGGGTCACGCGCAGGGAGTCCGCGGCGACCCTGCGGTCCTCCGGTGTGCTGAGATAGTTCGGGGCGATGGCTGGGGCCTGTTTCGGGTCGTTGCTGCGAATGCGCACAGTACCCCGACTGGTCGGATTCAGATTACAGACACTGGCGGTGATAGCCGGGAAGTTGTGCAGCGGCTGGCCGAAGGCATCCAGGCTCAGGGGCTGGACGTGATACTCGATATTGGCGTGCTCGTACTCGTCAGAGCTTCGGGTAAACAGGCAAAGCTGGGACGGCGCCATGCTCATGGGGCCGGAGCGAGTGAGCAGATACTCAAGGCCAATGCGGGCCTTTCCGATCAGGGAGTTGGCCATGGTGTTCAGTGTCGTGGCGCCCTTGACCTTGTAGACGGACCGTATCTGCAGATGGTCCTGCAGGTTCTCGCCCACACCGGGCAGGTCGGCGACCACATCAATACCGTGTTGTTTCAGAAGATCGGCAGGGCCGATGCCAGACAGTTGCAGCAGTTGCGGTGAACCGATGGCCCCGGCGGAGAGGATGGCTTCCCGCTCGGCCCTGGCAACCACTTCACCTGTCTCGGGCCGGTCGACACGAACTCCCGTGCAGCGGGGCCCGGAGCCACCGGATTCCATTTGCAGACCCAGCACATGGGTGGAGTGCCAGAGGGTAAGGTTGGGGCGCTTCTCGGCTTCCCGGAGGAAGCCCTTGGCGGTATTCCAGCGCCAGCCCGAGCGCTGGTTGACCTCGAAGTAGTCCACACCCTCATTGTCACCCCGGTTGAAGTCCCGGGTGCGGGGAATGCCCGCCTCGACGCAGGCGGTGGCAAAGTCCTCTAGTACCTGCCATTTCAGGCGCTGGTGCTCGACCCGCCATTCACCACCGTGGCCGTGGAACTTGTGGTGTTCCGGATCAGCATCGCCGCCCTCGTCCAGGCGATAGTGGTCCTCGTGGCGCATGAAGTCGGGCAGGCAGTTGTCCCAGCGCCAGGCGTGCTCGCCGGTGATCTCGGCCCACTGGTTGTAGTCCCTGGCCTGGCCACGGATGTAGAGCATACCGTTGATGCTGGAACACCCGCCCAGGGTTTTGCCCCGGGGATAGATCAGCGAGCGGCCGTTCAGGCCGGGATCCGGTTCGGTACGGAAACGCCAGTCGGTACGGGGGTTATCGATGCAGTAGAGGTAGCCGACCGGGATGTGGATCCAGTGGTAATTGTCCCGGCCGCCGGCCTCGATCAGCAACACCCGGTTATTCGGGTCGGCACTCAGGCGGTTGGCCAGCAGGCAGCCGGCGGTGCCGGCGCCCACGATGATGTAGTCGAATGGCCCGGAAGACGAGCGGGTTCTGTCGTTCATGATGTCTGACCGGTTTGTTTTTATTGTGTTGAGATAGCTCTTTGTATCGCAAATCCCTGCCGGATACATCCTGAATTGGACGAATGGATTAGCCGAGGGTGGCATCCAGAAACATCATGACAACGAAGCCCGCCAGCAGGCAGAAGGTGGACATGATTTTCCACTGCCGGTGATGGGTTTCCGGAATGATTTCGTTGCTGATGATGAACAGCATGGCGCCTGCGGCAAACCCCAGGGTCCAGGGCATGAGTGGCTCGGCCAGCCACACCAGGGTGGCGCCGAACACGCCGCCGATTGGCTCGGCCAGCCCGGTCAGGAGGGCAATGGTGAAGGCCTTCAGGCGGGAATAGTCGATAGCCAGCAGGGAAAAGGCGACAGCCAGCCCCTCCGGTATGTTCTGCAGTCCTATGCCCATGGCCAGAACATACCCGTTTCGGACATCGCCGCCGGCAAACCCGACGCCGACCGCCATGCCCTCGGGAAAGTTGTGCAGGGTAATGGCGATGATAAACAACCAGATGCCGCGGATATAGGAAGCGTCCGAGCCTTCGCGGCCAAGCTCGAAGTGCTGGTGCGGGAGCTTCTGGTGGACATAGAGCAGGGCGGCGGCACCGGACAGGATGCCGACGATCACGATGAGCGCAGCGCTCCAGGTGTGGCCGGTGATTTCCTCGCCATAGTCCAGCCCCGGGAGCAGGAGCGAGAAGAAGGACGCTGCCAGCATGACGCCGGCCGCTGCTGCCAGCATGCCGTCCTGGAGCTTGTGGGTGATCGTGCGCACCAGAAAGATCGCCAGGGCGCCAACACCCGTGGCCAGGCCTGCTAACAGGCTGGAAATGCTTCCCAACCAGATAATACTGGGATCAGCGGACATGCGCGCTCCTGTTGCCTTGTGGTTTCAGCATAGCATTCGGGCCGATTGGCGATTGGTCGTATGGTGCAATACTGTGGATCCGGGTGATAAATCCGGAACAATGAATAAAAGGGGAGTGACATGAAACTGCCAGAGCCGTTCCAGTACCAGCAGATCCACACGGGCGATATAACCATTAACGTCGCCCATGGCGGCTCAGGTCGCCCCCTGTTGCTGTTGCATGGCTACCCCCAGACCCACCTGATGTGGCACAAGGTGGCGCCGGCGCTCGCCCGGGACTTTCACGTGATCTGTCCTGACCTCAGGGGGTACGGCGACAGCAGCAAACCGGATTCGGACCCGGAGCACCGGGCTTACAGCAAGCGGCAGATGGCGGCGGACATGGTGGCATTGATGGAGTCTCTGGGCTATCGGGAGTTCTCGGTGGCGGGCCACGACCGGGGTGCCCGGGTGGCCCACCGCCTTTGTCTGGACTATCCGGAGGCGGTGGAGCGCGCCTGCGTGATGGACATCGCGCCCACTCTGCACATGTTCGAGCATACCGACCAGGCGTTCGCTACCGGCTATTACCATTGGTTCTTCCTGATTCAGCCCGACGGGCTGCCCGAGCACATGATTGGCCTGGATCCAGGGTATTACCTGCGGGAGAAACTCGGGCGCTGGTCGGCACCGGGGGCGGAATTCGAGCGGGAAGCCGTGGCCGACTATGTCCGCTGTTTCTCCGCCCCCGAAGCCATCCATGCCAGTTGCGAGGATTACCGGGCCGCAGCCACCATTGATCTGGAACACGATCGGGCGGAACGGGACCGGGGGTACGGGGTGGAATGTCCCCTGTTGGTGCTGTGGGGCAGCAAGGGCTTTGTGAACCGGACCTACGATGTGCTGACCGTCTGGCAGGACTACGCCCACGAGGTCGGGGGCGAGGCACTGGATTGTGGCCACTTCCTGCCGGAAGAAGTGCCGGAGGCCGTGATCAAGCGATTACAGCGTTTCTTTAAAGCCCATTGATTGACCGGCCGGTTACCCGAAGACCCGTAGTTCAGTTCGTCTTGACCGTGGGGTAGACGGAGGGGGCCAGCGTTGGTTCGCAACCAATAGCCCCCCGCGCCTGTTTATGGGCATGCAGATACCAGCGTCTGCCTCCGGAGGTGAACGTAGATGGTGTTATTTCGAAGGTGGCGGTACTGACCGTCGCAGGAATCGGGGTTCCGTCAGCATGCCGGTAGACACAACTGGTTTCCAGGTTGAAAGCGGTGGCCACGGGTAAGGCAATGAAACCGTCTTCCGTGACAGGCGGTGTTTCGCCATCGACCGAGACTATCTTCAGGCAAGGGCCAAAGTGAACCTTGTCGAGGTCATCAATGTATTCGCTGAGGCAGTGCTGAGCACTCAGCAGGATTCGGTCGGATGGAATACTGCCCTCCGTGCCGGAGGGCAGTGACTGGCATCCGCTCAACAGGAGCAATGCCGAGAGAAAAGGCAGTATGCGTGGCATGATGATCTCCTTGCCTGTGCCTTTCCTCCCGGCCATCCCGGTAACCTTACTCGAAGGTCCGGGATTGCAGCACGTCGGGCTTCAGGAAAGGCTTGTCGCCGGTATTGTCGTGATCGCCCAGTAGTTTGCCGTTGACTACTGTTCCATAGTTTGTGTGCTTGTGGAAGTTCAGGAACTTTTCACGGGTCTCTTTCACGTCACCGGTATAACGCGGATCCTGCGGACGTTCCTGGGAGTTTATGTAGTTGGCAACCTGCCAGGCTTCATCATCGGTGAGGGATCCGGGCTGCCCCAGCGGCATGTTGTTCTTGATGAACGAAGCCGCGGTGAAAATCCGGGTCATGCCGGCACCCCAGTTATAGGAGTGGTCACCCCACAGTGGCGGGAACACGACCTCACCGTCCTTTTTCTGGCCCTGTCCGTTGTCGCCGTGGCACACCGCACAGTTCTCTGCGTATACCTGTTTGCCGCGTTCATAATCCAGCTCAGGCTTCTCGTTACCCAGGTGACCAAACCCGCGACCGCCGATGTTCTTCTCGTAAACGGGCGCGTCCTTGGCCAGCCACTGATGGTAGGCCTGCATGGCCAGCATGTCATCACTGCCATAGGCTGGTGGCTTGCCATTCATGGAGAAGGAAAAACAGCCGGCAATCCGTTCTTCCAGCGAGTTTACATGCTGGTTCTTGCCGCGGAAGTCAGGCAGCGTGGTGGCAGCTGGCCACACCGGTCCGGACCAGTTCTTGCGGCCTTCGCCCATGTGGCAGGACTTGCAATTCATGTCGTTGAACACGTATTCGCCGCGGAACTGCTGGGTATTCATGAACATGTCCCGGCCCTTGAGAATGACCTTTTTCAGTTCCGGGTGAATGCTGTCATCGTTCATCAGGTCCTCCACGGTCGGGGCACTGTGAACGTATTGACCTTCCTTGAATTCCGGCAGGTTGACCGGCACTTCAGGCTGCGCCAGGGCGGCCGGGCTTGCAACCAGCAGGCCGGCGAGCAGGGAAATTGTATGCTTCATTTTCATGGCTCTGCCTCCGGTTATTTGGTGGTTGCACTCTGGCTGCCCAGGTAGGCGGCCACGGCGTCGATCTGTTCCTCGGTCAGTCGCTCCGCAACCGCCGTCATCAGCTGGTTGGGATCGTTATTGCGCTGGTTGTTCTTCCAGGCATTGAGTTGTGACCGGATATAGTTCGGGTGCTGTCCGGCGATGGCCGGGAAAATTTCGCCGACACCGCGGTTGCCGGGTCCGTGGCAGGAAGAGCACGGCGGAATGTAGTTGTCCCAGTCTCCCTGGTTGGCGAGCTTTTCACCGAGGGCGAGGACTTCGTCACTGACATTAGCCGGTGTGGTGGCTTCCGGAACCGGCATGGCCGCATAGTACGCGGCCAGATCCCGGATCTGCTGTTCATCAAAGTTGTCGATGTTCGGTTGCATCACCGGGCTGACTCGATCACCGCTGTTGTAGTCCAGCATCTGCTGGGCCATGTAGGCAGCATCGAGCCCGGCCAGGCGGGGGAAACCGCCGGCATTGTTGCCGGAACCGTCGGCGCCGTGGCAGGCCAGGCATGGGGCGCCGCTGCCGTCACCTTGCGCGGCCAGCTGGGCGCCCCGTTCGGGATCGCCCTCGGCGGCATGGGCGCCAGAGGCCAGGGCGGTCATGGCTCCCGTCAGAATCAGGTGGGAGAGGATTTTCATTGTTTGCCTCCGTTCATAAATAAAGCGCATTAGCTTATTTCCCTTGGTGCTAAAGTCAATAAGACTTCGGTTACTGGTCTCCGGTGGCTGTAGTGAGGTCTGTTGCGACAACCGGCGTTGGCAGCTGCTGTTCCCCGGACACGGCCTGGCGCAACTGGGCCAGCAATCGGAAGTCGCGGTTGTAGATATCGTCACGGAACTGGATCCGTCCGTCTTCGTCCACCCACGCGGTCCAGTATTGAATATAGATGGGAATCGGGTCAGGGAGGACTGCGGTGACCGGAGTTTTTTCTTCCAACAGCCGATCGATGTTCTTGCGGTTCCACTCCGGGGCGCCGGCAAGAAGCTGTTCGGCCAGCTCCATCGGTTTTTCCACCCGGATACAACCGGAGCTGAAGCTCCGTTCCTGGCGGCCGAACAGGTACTGGCCCGGTGTATCGTGCAGGTACACCGCATAGGGGTTGGGAAACATGAACTTGACCTGCCCGAGGGCGTTCAGTGGCCCTGGGGCCTGGACCAGCTGATAGGGAAAGTTGTCCCTGGACAGTGAAGACCAGTCGATGGTCGCCGGATCAATTTCCTGCCGTTCCGCTCCCCAGCCCTGATAGACGCTGATGCCCTGGCGCTCCAGATACCCGGGGTCCCGAATGATCAGCGGCAACAGGTCCTCGATCATCAGTTTGCGCGGAACGGTCCAGGTCGGGTTGAACACGAGGTAACGGATGCGGTCCGAGAAAACAGGGGTCTGGCGGTAGGGCTGGCCGACAATAACCCTCGAACGCAGGGCTTCGCGGCCATCCATCACCAGTTGCAGTCCGAAGCCGGCAATATTGACGATCACGTAATCCTCGCCCAGGGATTGCGGCAGCCAGCGCCAGCGCTCCAGGCTGGCGTCGATCTGCCGGATGCGTTCCACCGGCAGGAGGTTCACGGCTGCGAGCGTTTTCTTGCCGATGATGCCGTCCGGCTCCAGGCCATGCCGGGCCTGGAAGCTGGGAATCACCAGGTCCAGGTCCTCACTGTAGAGGGTCGGATCGGTGACGGTGGTTTCCGGATCGGCCGGAGCCTGGATGTCTCCCAGCGCGGTCAGCCTGCGCCGGATCTCTGGCAGCCGGGGATCCAGGTTACCGGGATGAATGGACGGTCCGTCGGCAATTGGCAACCAGGGGTGTCCAAGCAGGGGGGTAAGCCGGTTGCGGGCCTCCATCAGTTTGGCATAGGCCCGGTGTGTGGGGCGGAGGCTGTCGAGAGTCGCGGCAATGGTGTTGTTCCGGAGCGCGTCGGCGAGGGTGACGGCGAGGTCCTGGGGCTGGCGGCTGGCGCTCCATTCGGCGTGAATGGTCTGCGGGTTCACCTTGCCCTCCAGCAGGTGCGATGCGGCCAGCAGAAAGGCATCGGAAAACAGCAGGTCGATGTCCGCCTGCATATCTTCGGGAAGGTCGCCTCGCGCACGCAGTGCCAGTTCCGATAAGAGTGCGCCATGGTAGTCCGCCGGGTTTAGACCGTCGTTGGCGATCTGCCTGATGGCTTCCACCAGATCCCGGCGATGAACCGGAGAGGACCAGGCCGGCTGAAAGCCATGGTTCTCATAAAACCTGCTGAGCGTTTCACCGGCAAGCAATGGCTCGCCGAGTACCCGTAACGGATGCCCGGATTCGAGTGCTTCAATGCGTTGGACAAGAGGTTCGCTGGGGCCTGCTGCCGTGACAGAAGGCACCGGCAGCATCAAGACGACCAGGGCTGCCAGGATGGCCAACGCGGTGTGCCTGCATTTACTCATAACTTACCGTTACCACAGTGCCATCTGGTCTCCGGCGGGGCGGCGGAACAGATCGGTTCTCAGGGTGCGCTGTTCACGGCCATTGAGTCCGAGCTTGCGCACCTTGTTCCGGAAGCGTTGGCGAATGAGGTCGGAGTAGGGCCCCTGCCCGGTCATACGGCTGCCGAAGGTGCTGTCGTAGCTCTTGCCGCCCCTGAGATCGCGGATCCGGTTCATGACATGCCTGGCCCGGTCCGGGAAATGTCGCTGGAGCCAGTCCTGGAACAGTTCGTCCAGCTCATAGGGTAAATGTATCATAATCCAGCCGGCCTGTTCGGCACCGGCTTGGGCGGCGGCTTCACGGAGCCGTTCAATCATCTTCAGCCGCGTCGCCGGTGCCGCCGTCCGGGGCTCCATCCTGCGTTTCAGGTCATTGCTCAGGGTGGTCAGGCTGATGGTGACCGAACACAGCTGGTCCCGCGCAAGGTCGGATAGCAGGTCCAGGTCCCTCAGGATCAATGCGCCCTTGGTAATCAGGGAGACCGGGTGGCGGTATTCGCACATCACTTTCAGCAGGTCACGGGTGATTTCCCGTTCCCGCTCGATGCTGCTATACAGTTTTCACGAAAGATGTGTACTTACGGCCTAAGCAGCTGATTTAGCAATGAAAGTGAGAAGAGTCCAAAAAAACGTGTATACACGTATTGGGGTCATTAATGTGGACAAAATGGCACTCATTTGTACACTCCAAAATTATCAATTGAGCTTTGAATTGATCCTTCCTTTTGGAAATCGGTTAACCCGCTACGTTCAGTAATATCGTTCTCACAAGACACAACAAAAGGTGCGTGAGTGATAGAGGCCCAATCTCATTGATTTAAAACAGATGGCACCGATTGACCTGGTACGGGGTCAGCGGCACTGGATCGAGCTAAGGTGGCGCCTGTGGTTGAGCGCAACTTTTGGTTTTAAGGTTTGAATAGAGCCGAGAAGAGGCTCTAACGAACCATATTAATATTATTGCGTTTGATAAGTGAGGCTAAGTTGCCCCTTTTTGCAGTCAGTAAATCACGGTGACGGTAATCGTGTCAGAGTAGCTTCCCGCGGAGACCATCTGGCCAGAAGGCATGGATCCATACACCGGAAAATTTTCGGTGTGGGTGCCGATCTGGACCAGGGCACTGAAGTTCTGGGTGTCGCTGGCGCCTGTCCCGTCTCCCCAGACAGTGATCCGACCGGCGCCGGTGTAGAGCTGATAGTCGAGCTTGCTGGTTCCGGATGTCATTTCCCTTGGGAAGTAGGTTCCGCTGCCGCCGGTGCTCAGTTCGATTTGGTAGGTGACGATGAGTCCGGCGAGCGAGACCTTGCACGTGACCGCGACATTGCCGGTCGACTCGGTATCGGAGGCGTTTAGGGGATCGTAGGAGCCGAAATCTACGCCTATGGCATCGACTTCGCACCACTCCAACAGCGCTTCGGCGGACCTGGGCATGCCCAGAGTGACGACGAGGAGGATGAATAGGACAGGTAAGGGGTGACTGATCGCGCGCTTCATGGTGTCTCCTTACAGGTCACGGGGCCGATTCGCGGGACGGGCCCCGGGGTGTCCAGGAGCTGAATCTCAGTCGTGCATCGGTGGCCGTCCCAGCGTGCCTCGAGCTTGTTTACCGGGTCCAGACCGGTGACCCAGGTCTGGCCGCGCCTGGCGACGGGGAAGCGTTGATCCTTGCCGATGATCCTGACAGTGGCGCCCGCCGGGATCAGTTCGCCGTTTTCTTGCACCAGGGTGATCAGGGCCCCGCGGGCCGGTTCGGCATCGAACTCGACCAGTGCTCCCTGGCGATACCCGGGAACGGCAATGCTGTCCAGTGTGTTGATCCGGGCGTCCAAGGGAAGGTCCCCGCCGGCGACTCGAATCTGGTTTCTCTCGAAGGCACGCATGTCTGGAATGAAGGCAGTGCCGTCCGGGCCGGTACGGTCGATCAGGTGATTCTCATGATAGACCCGGACTTCCGGGTATTTCCCCACCCGCACCACGCCGAAGCTCCGGTCGATTGAACGGGAGACGAACGCTTTTCCCCCCAATGCCGCGACACCGCCGCTGGCATTGAGACGGTAGCTGGTCTGGTCGTCCAGGCGGGAAACGTCGGCCTGGTAGGTTCCGAAGTCGGTGCGGGCCTGCAGGGTGCCACGGTGGCGGTTATACCCGTTCGGGTTGTCTTCCGCGGAAAGGCGGTAGCCGAATCCAGCCCCGCGGGGCAGGTTTCTCTGCAGCTGAAGCCGCGTACCGAGGCCTTCCTCCTGGCGAACGTGGCTAACACTGGCGTTGGTTCGCGACCTAAGCGGGACAGATAGCATCAGGCGAGCGATTGATTCGCGGTTTTCCAGGTCCCGGAGAAAGCTGGCGTGGAGCGAAACCCGCTCGAACACCGTCGCTGACAGGCCGATGTCGACAAGCCGCGTTTCGGGACCGTCCCGCCGCTCGACCCCAGTGTAGCCGAGGGAAATCGAGACAATTTCGGCCACCCGTATGCCGAAATGGGCCGACAGGGTCTGCTCGGGGGCGGGATGGCCCGGCTGGATTCCGAGCTGGCGAAACTTTCGTGCCGTCCAGGTATAACGAAGACCATAGCTGTTGTACCGGCCGCGTCGATTGAAACCCAGTGACAGCAGGGCGCCGTTGCCGGCATCGCTGGAGCTGCCGGCAGCGCCCGCCGTGATCACACCAACTGATGGTTCGACCAGCCAGGCGAGGCCAAGCCCGGCTGTCTGCTGGTCTTCGACCAGTTCGATACGGGCCTCCCCTGTGAGCCGTTCAGACAGGCCCAGACGGTGGGTGCCGGCGAGGAAGATCCGTCCGTAGTCATTGCTGCGGAGGGCGTAGTTTTGGCGGGTGGCCCCGGCTTCGTAGCTGAAGTCCTGCAGCCCCTTTTTGAGAAGGGACTGGCTGACATAGAAGGGGCGGCTGATGACCCGCTCACGGCCCAGCACGTCCTGGATGACCATCTGCACCTCGTTGACCCCCACCGTCGCGGGGATATTCTCCAGGGAGAAGGGACCCGGGCGGATCTCTTCCTGCAACCGTTTGCGGTCGTTAGTATACAGGTCAACAGTGGCCGGGACCGTGGTCTCTCCACGGATACGGGGTAACGGGAAGGTAACGAAATCGGGCTGGGTGTCGAAATTGGTGCCCCATTGTATGCCGGCGAACTGGACCGAGCGCCCCCAGCTTCCCGGGTTAGAAATGGCATCGCCCAGCGACAGGGTTTGGGCCCGCGCAGGCCAATCCCGCCGCCAGGTGGTGTTGAGCCTGATCAGGTCACTGCGTGAGGGCATGTCCGGGGCTAAGAAGGTGGTCGTGCCCGTGCCCAGTTCATTGAAGACACCGATCTCCCCTGTAGCGCTAGTGGAGCGATCGAAGTCGGTAGAATGGTAGACGATATCGTAGTTGAAGAAGCCACCCGGTGCGGTCGGCTGCGGCAAGGCGGGGCCTCTGGCCTCCCTGTTTAATCTGACGCCATCAAATCCGGCAGCCTCGGCATCCAGTACCAGCTCCTGCCTAGCTTCATCAATAGTGTATCTGAGGCCAGGAATGGTATCCAGGGAATAGTAGCGCCGCCCTTTCTGATAGGTTCGAGGAGTATCGGGCACTGTCAGTCCACAGAGAGAGAGCGTCTCCTCATCCACCAACAATTGTCCTCTTTGGCCCTGGTAAACACGGGTGACGTGATCTTTGGTGATGGTATTAATGCAGATGCCCAGCATCCGCATCACATAGTCGGGCGAATTGTCGGCGGCGGCGACGCCTCTCATCGTCACCAGAACACTGGCGACAATGAAAAAAACTCTGGCCGCCATGTATCAGCGAGGATTCAATATCGTCTCCGCAGAGCCACGCTGATCTCGGAATCGGAGCTTATGAGGTCTTTCGCCATCCGCTGGCAGCGTCAACGTCCAGGCCCTTTGGGATCTCGAGAGAAGGTAGGTCAGCCGGTCGGATTCGGTCAGTACCTCCCCCTGCTTGTCGAGCAGGCTCAGGTTCGTGATTCTGGAATGGGTGTTGCCCTGGTTCTCGGCGACAATCCGAATGCGGCCTTCGTCCATCGACTCCATCTGCCAGACGACCGCATGTGCCACCGGCTCGCTCGGTCTGACGAATACCGGGATGCCAATCCGCAGATTCATCTGGACGAGAGTGGGTTTGTTGCCGTCGCTGTCATCCGTTGCAGGGTTTTTCGGGCTTTGCTGCAGGAATACGCGGAAGGCACGCTCCTCCTCGCTGGGGGTGGGGTCCTCCAGCCCGAGGCGCACTACTTGCTTCTCTCCCGGTTCAATGGTGAACACGGGCGGGGTCACGACCAAGGCGTCGGTGTCAGTGTATTGCTCCCGATTGTCCACGATGGACAGATCCTTGACCGACGCCTGTAAGACCATCGGCTCGTTTCCCGTGTTGCGCAGTTGAAGATGCCGGATTTGCTGGGGATCTTCCAGCGTTACCCCGACGGGGTTGACGGACAAACTGGCCGCCTGGCTGGCGAAGGCAAAAAGCGAGATGCTCAGGCCAGCTAGCCAGCGTTTCCAGGTTCCTACTGGGTGATGCATACAAGATTTATTCTTCATTCGAAGCACTCATTAATAGGTGATGGTCACATTGATCGTGTCGCTGTAGCTGCCTGCGAGCACGAATTGGCTGGCCGGGATCTGGCCGTAGACGGTGTGGTTCTCTTCTCCGCCCGCTGAGGTCTGGTTAACTGTGTCCATGCCGACAGAGTCACCCCAGACCGTGGTGCGCCCGGAGTCCGAATAGAGTTCGTAATCGAGATAGTTGGTGCCGCCGTCACTCATGGCCCTCGTGGTAATTGTTGTATTAGCTGCATTCAGACCCGTGTCCAGTCCGATATCGTAGTTCGTGCCACTAGTGCAGGTGGCCGTGATGGTAGATGTTCCGTCCAGGACTCCTGAATTAGGATCGTAAGCCCCGAAAGCGAGGTCGGTGGCGGTGATTTCGCAGGTGTCCGAGACTGTGGCGGTGACCTGGAAGGTCGTGGTGTCGGTTGCTGCCTGGACGGCTGTGCTGGCTAAAGTGAGTCCGACCAGCGCCGATTGGAGGGCATGGCTACGGTTCATTGTCTTGCTCCTTTGATCATGAATTCAGGTAATAACTGTAGCACTTTGGCGTAACAAGTAGAGGCGGTGGGGCCGTTGCCGGCACCCTCACGGGCTTTACCGACCGAAGTGAAGCAGTGATGAAGTACCGATAACTGACCCAGACACAACGGTACCAGATATCGGCCCTTCGTGTGGCCGGCAAGAGCCACAAACACAGACGAGTGCAGTGGCTGAGCGACTGGGTTAGTGAGCAGCTGAATCAATGCTGGCGTCCTGAGCAAATTTCAGGCTTTCAGAGGCTTTTGTATGGCTATTTCCTTTTCTAGAAGGAGCGTTTACATCCCACCCACTCTTCCCAGTTTTTGTATTCTTCAAGCGAAAGCGGTCTCGCATAATAAAACCCTTGAGCCCTATCCGCTCCCGAGGCCACAACAATTTCATGCTGCTTTTTCGTTTCGACACCTTCGATCGTAACCTCGAGGTCAAGGTCATGCGCCATTCTTACCAATGACTTCAACACGGTTCGCGCAGTGGAGCTGTCATTCAGGATTTCAACAAACGCACGGTCAATTTTTAAACCAGAAACAGGTAACTGAGACAGATATTGCAAAGAAGAATAGCCAGTACCAAAATCATCGATACTTACCATAAACCCTTGATTCCTTAAGCTCAGTATCGCCTCTTTTGCTTTAACCGGGTCCCGGATAAGAGCGCGCTCCGTTATTTCTATTTCCAACAAGCCAGGGTCAATTCCGTCCTTTTTAACCAGTTCTCCTAGCCCCTTGACCAGTTCGTCATCCATCAAGTTCTTTACTGAAAAATTAATACTGACGGGTCGCAACTTGCACCTATTTATATCATCACATGCTTGCTTAATGATAAACCTTGTGACTGGGTGAATTAGAGAAGTATTCTCAAGCTTGGGCATAAATAAGCATGGCATTATAAGTGACCCATCTTTTCTAAACCACCTAAGCAAAGCCTCACTTCCAGCATGGCATCCCGTTTGCAGAAAAACTTTAGGCTGGTAAAACAAAGAAAATTCTTTATTTCTAAGACCATCTCCAACCCTAGAAATGAGGCGGACTCGTTCGGATATCTTTTTATCCTGCAACGGATTGTATGGCCTGTAAAAAGTGTTTGAATCTATAGCAGAATACAAGGCTGTTCGTACCCGATTAATGGCAACATCCGGGTGTACTAATTTGCTTGTCACACCATAGCTGCCAGCAACCAATTGAACCCTAAGAGGAATGCCGTTAACTTCTGACTCCTCCTCCCCTGCAGCACGAGCTGCTTCAGCAACTAAGCCAATCTCGCTGTTTGTTTCAGCGTAAAACAATAGAAAAAGCTCGGAATTGCTGAAGCGATAAATTTTGTGTGTTTTTTTTATAGAGGCACTAATCCTGCCGGAAACATTCGCTATTAACTTTTCAGCAGATTTGTTCCCCATTGCTTCAATAACCTCCCATAAATCTTGCATACGCAGCAGGACAATAGCAGGGAATTCCGGAGCCTCCTTGTTATTTGCATGCTCAGAAAAATACTTCTCAAGATCTTTATTAAGAGCGGCCCGATTAGGAAGACCTGTCTCTTTATCAACCAGAATATTCCCAAGACCTTTCCGAGAAGACGAGTTACGCTCCTGAAAAACTCCTCTAGCAAAAAAAGCAATTAGAAGAGAAAAAGCAACTCGAGAAATCAAATCATCCGCTGAATAGATCAGGTTTTTATTGGGCTCGAGAGAAATGAAGGGCTCCAAAAAAGCACCAGCAGCCAGTGCAACAAATACCGCTGCAATAACATTAAACCAAGCGGCTGACCATATAATAGGTATAATCATTAAATATGGAAGCGCGTAACGAGTACCACCCAATAAGTAAATAATCCCAGCACCACCAAACCATACCAGACCGATATAAAGAACCTTGGTGAACAACGAGACGCTCTTTCGCTCTTTTAGTAAAGCATAAATTTTCCGTTCTAACGCAGAAGCGTTCCCTGCCATCTTAAGCCTCGAAAACCAGAGAAATGAAAAACTAAAAATGCACCCTTTCGGTCCACTCTAAGCATAGTTTAACAGCTGCATTTGGGTGTCAACTTTTGTTAAACTGCTTTTATGTGGTCAGACCGACCATGCCAAAAGGTTCGCCTAGTGTTCCGTCCGGGTAATTCCTTAGCGTAAATGTGCTATAATTCAGGCTGTTTTTCACCGGCTTGGAGATCCTGTTGTGGCCCGGAAACCAGCACCCTTTAATCTTACCGTGAATGATCAGTTGGAGCTGGAAAGCTGGTTACGGACAAGCACATTAAGTCAGAATCTTGTTCAACGCGCTCGGATCGTTCTGGCTCTGAATGCTGGCGAATCACCGAAAGCGGTGGCCGAGCGACTGGAGACCAGTACGCCTACCGTTTTCAAGTGGCGTAACCGTTATATCGAGCAGGGTCTGAGTGGCCTGCAAGATGCTCCAAGGCCCGGACAGCCCAGGAAGCTGGACCGGAAAAAGGTCAAGTCGATTCTTCATGACACGGTCAAAAAGCTGCCCAAGGAATCAACCCACTGGAGCGTCCGGTTGATGGCCGAATATGCCGGTGTCAGTCGCTGGCAAGTGCATCAGATATGGAAAGCCGCTGACCTGAAACCGCACCGGCTGAAAACCTTCAAAATAAGCAATGATCCGGACTTTGCTGAGAAGGTTTTCGATGTCGTTGGCCTGTACCTGAATCCGCCGGACAACGCGCTGGTGCTGTCGGTTGATGAAAAAACGCAGATCCAGGCACTGGATCGCACTCAACCAAAACTGCAATTGAAACCCGGCCAGATCGAGCGCCGTACCCACGATTACAAGAGGCACGGGACGACCAGCTTATACGCGGCCCTTAATATCCTGAACGGCGAAGTGATTGGGCGCATTACACAACGCCACCGCGCCAAAGAGTTTCTCGATTTTCTGCGACAAATTGATCGAGAAACACCGAAGGAGCAGGATCTTCATCTGATTCTGGACAACAGCTCGACTCACAAAACACCAGGGTGAAAGCCTGGCTGGAAAAACATCCCCGGTTCAAGCTTCACTTCACACCAACCAGCGCCTCTTGGCTGAATGCCGTGGAGGGCTGGTTTGGTCAACTGGAACGCCGCGCTTCGTACCGTGGCATTTTTACCAGTGTCGGCGAACTGAAGAAGGCGATTCGTCGCTTTATCCAAACTCATAATGAGAAACTGGCTAAGCCGTTCCGCTGGCACAAGAGTGCAGAATCGATTATGACTTCAGTGGCGCGAGCAAAGCTGAGCGTTATTGATAATAAATAAACGGATTACCCGGACTGGACACTAGTGGAAGCTCTTCGGGCCACGGATGTTCTCGTGGTGCTGGGGCAGTTCTGTGTGCAAGGGCAGTTGTTCGGGCAACTTGTCCCGGTTGTTCCGGAGAATGGCTTTGATGTGCTTCAGCCGGTCCAGGCCCTCGCGGTTGGCAATGCGGCAACCGGCATTAAGGCGCTCGCTGGGATATTCCTTGCTCAGGTTGAGTAGCCCAAGACAGGCCCGGTAGGCCTGCTCCGGATGCTCCCGCTCATCCAGCCGACCACTAACCCAGGTGAGAGTGTCAGGCCCAATGTCCCTGGCCCAGTTCTTAAGCCGCCCGTGCGTCCACTGCTGTTGTTTTTGATGACGGGCGGGCATGTGCCCAGGCTCGGTGGTGATGCCGTACTGATGACTGCGTGGGTGGCTGGCGATCTGTCGCTGCCGGAAGTAAATCTGTATCAGTCGCTCACTGGCGTGGATGTCCACCTGTTCCCCCACATACTGGTGCGGCATCGAGTAGTGGTGCTGGCTGAACTCAATGTGGTAATCGATGTTGACCCGGCAACGCCGGATCTCGATGTACTCATAGGGATGTTTGGGTTGTGAACTCAGGGCTGGCTGATCGAGCGTCTTGAAGGCCTCCTGCCGGTTGCCCGGCAGCCGTCGGAACGGTCGGCTGTTCAGGTCTTCCAGCAGGGACCGGATGCACTGGTTGAGATCCGCCAAGGTGAAGAACGTGTGGTGGCGCAACCGGGCCAGGATCCAGCGTTCAACGATCTGAACGGCCACTTCCGCCTTGGATTTATCCTTGGGCTTGTAGGGCCGTGCGGGCAGCACTGCGACCTGATAGTGCGCCGCCAGTTGCTGCTAGCTGGGGGTTCAGGTCCGGATCGTACCGACAGGCCTTGCTGACACCGCTGCGCAGCTTGTCCGGCACCACCATCTCCGGAACACCGCCGAAGTATTCGAAGGTACGCACATGACTCATCAGCCAGTCCTGCAACCCCTGGCTCCAGGTGGCTTCGGCGTAGGTGTAATTGGATGCTCCGAGCACCGCCACGAACACCTGAGCGGTGCGGATTTCACCGGTTTGAGGATTGATGATCGCTACGGAGGGACCACAGTAGTCAATAAAGCACTTTTCACCGGCCTTGTGGATCTGGCGCATGGAACGCTTTTGCTGCTTTTGCCAGTGTCGGAAGCGGTCACAGTACTGAGAGTAGCTGTAGCATCGATTGGGATCGGAACCGGGATAGAATGGCTGCCAAGCGGCCATCGTCCAGGTCTTCTGGCAATGGCCAGGTAATCTTCAGGGTATCGGCCCGGACCAGGAGCTTCTGGATGGTTCCGACACTGGTCTTGGTGCTGGCGCTGATCTGTCGGATCGAAAGCCCGGCTTCCAGCCTCAGGCGAAGCAATTCTCTGATTTTGCGCATTGGAATTCTCTTTGCTGCCATGACCCTGATCCCAAAAAAAGGAACCAGAGTAGCAAACGGTCGAATAAACAATGCGTTAAGAAAGATTCTGGTTGAACGTGAACACTGATTCCGGGAAATCATTGGAAAGTGTTCATCATTCGACCGGAATGACTGTTAACGTTAAACCAGAATAGGTGTTCACGTTCATCCGGAATGGGTGTTCACGATGGGCCGGAATATGCACTGGTTTGTCCAGGCTCTCTCTTAGTCGGGCGGCAGCGTTGTGCTTGGCGATCAGCCGGGTCTCAAAATCCAGGCCTGGTGACATGTCCCAGTAAGCGTGCGAAGGTCGGGCGAAGCAGTAGATACACGCGTGTTCGCAGCCCCGATAGGGGTTGATGGACTGCTCAAACGGGATATCCGGGGAGCTGTTGCGGCTGATGATGGACCTGACCGTCTCATCCATGACTTCCGTTGCCATGGAATCCGGGCAGATCTCATCCTCCGGATCACGGTACCAGCCGTCGTCATGATCGCGGTCGGTGGCGATGGGCTGGAAGCGATTGTGCGGATTCAGGCTGGTGCCCCGGGTTTTCATAGCCTCACCAATACTGTTCATGTATACAGTACTGTTGATGCTACTACCCCTGTATCCTTCCCGGCAAGCAGAATCCGGCAGTCCGAATGCCGACCTGATCTCTGAAGACCGAGGAATCCATGTCTGATCTTACGCTGGTCCAGTACGCCCTGATTGGCCTGATATTCGTGTGGAGCGGATTCGTCCGCTCGGGCCTGGGATTTGGTGGCGCGGTCCTGTCCCTGCCGTTTCTCCTGCTGGTGTACGACGAGCCACTGGTGTTTCTGCCGATCATTGCGGTGCACCTGCTGGTGTTTTCATCCCTGACCATCTGGATGAACAACCGGAAGAACCACCGCCGGGAGAACCCGGTGGAAGGGGGCACGGTGGACTGGCCGTACCTGTGGCGGATTCTGGGCATCATGATCGTGCCCAAGCTGATCGGGGTGTTCGGCCTGATCACCATGCCCGGCAACGTGTTGAGCGCGATCATCTTTGTGATTGTGGCGCTGTATTCGGTTTCCTACATCATCAACAAGCCGTTCCGCAGTGGCAGCAAGACCGTGGATGCGATTTTCCTGATGGTGGGAGGCTATATCAGCGGCACGTCCCTGATCGGGGCGCCTCTGATCATCGCCGTTGCCGCGCAGCACGTGGTGAAGGAGAAACTCAGGGATACCCTGTTCGCACTCTGGTTCATCCTCGTGCTGATCAAGATGGCGGCGTTCGTCTGGGCAGGTGTGGATCTGCAGCTCATCCACCACCTGTGGTTGCTGCCCTGCGCCGCGGTCGGCCATGTGATCGGACTGTATGTTCACGACCGCATGCTCAGGGCAGAAACCCCGGTTTTCTTCCGGGTGCTGGGGGTGGTCCTGCTGGTGGTCAGCAGTGTGGGTATGTTCAGTGTGCTGGGCTGAGGGAATCCCCTCAGCCCGCGCGACCGAAGACCTTTTCGAGAAAACCGACGGAACGGACATCCGGAATCGGCAGGTTATCCACCTCGTCCATGGCCTTGCGCCAGTAAGTCTCGGGATTATCCAGGTGAGCGACCTTGGCCCGCTCTTCCTTGCTGTAGTGGTTGTGTTCGCCTGCAATGCCCTCGGCCATCAGCGCCTGGGTGTACAGGTAGATGGCGGCGCGAATGGTACGCAGCACGCGACCGTAGACGTCCCGGCTGAGGTTGATGGCCAGCTCCGCTGACAGGTTGATGTGCTTTTGCAGGGCAACCATGGCTTCTTTCTCCAGGGGAACCCGGTTGCCATCACCTTTCTTGCAGTTCAGGCAGACCTTCTCCAGCGCCTTGACACCCTCGGTCAGGTCCATGTGGCCATATTCGGCCTTCTGGTCTTCCTCCAGTGGTGCAGGAATCCAGCCATACTGGGGCGAGCGCGCGACGATATGTCCGGGCAGGTCCCGGCGGAAGGGCGGAGCGGACGCGAGGTCCTGGTAGCCATCAAATTCCGTGCGCAGCCAGGCTGCCATCTCGCGATGCCGGAGCATCATGGCGAGGGTGATGGCAGCTTGCACGATATCCTCGACCAGCTCACTGGAATCCTGGGTCCGTTTCTCCAGGTGATTGACGGATGCAGACATGTTTTCCTCCCCGGCAATGGCCATTCGGGGTGGTCTGTTCCATTGCCGTGTTTTTGTTGTTGTTGATGCGACTTTGCGGTTGCTGTAACCCCAAGTTCTGAACTAAAACGTATACACGGAATCCGGCTTTCGCCGTTGTAAAAAGGTTATCGCTTGTAACCGACGGTAAGTGGCCGGGGAGGTCTGGAAATGACAGCTGAAGACAGATTCACATCACGCCGGGAATCCATGGTGGACTACCAGATTATCAGCCGGGGCATTGATGATCCCCTGGTGGTGGAAGCCATGCGTCGGGTGCACCGGGAAGCGTTCGTGCCGGACAGCCTCCGGGACGCCGCCTACGAGGATGGTCCCCTGCCGATCGGCGCCGGCCAGACCATCTCCCAGCCCTATATTGTCGCCCTGATGACCGACGCACTGGAACTTCGGGGTGGTGAGCGGGTACTCGATATCGGTACGGGATCGGGCTATGCGGCGGCCGTGCTGGCCTGTATCGCCGCCGAGGTGTTCGGTATCGAGCGGATTCCGGAGCTCGCGGAGCGGGCCCGAAAGAATCTGGCGGCGGAAGGGTTCGACAATGTCCGGGTGCGCTGCGGAGACGGCACCCTGGGGTGGCCGGAGGAGGCCCCGTTTGACGGTATCACTGTCGCCGCCGGAGCACCCGCCGTGCCGGATGCCCTCAAGCATCAGCTGGCAGTGGGGGGGCACCTGGTGATTCCGGTGGGCTCGGAGCACATCTCCCAGACACTGATGCGGATAACCCGTGTGTCCGAGGAGGAGTTCAGGACCGAGAACCTTGGCGGCGTGCGGTTCGTGCCCCTGCTCGGGGAGCAGGGTTGGTCCTGAAGGCGCCCGGTTCAGCTGCCGGCGTGAGTGCTCTCGAAGATCTTGTCCGCCGATGCCGCGACAAAGCCGCTGTACAGTTCACCGTCGGGTTTGGGGTAACGCAGGGCAAACTCGTAGAAACAGCTGGGAATGGTTGCCTCCCGGTCCGAGAACCGCACCGCAACCCGATCCGCCATGGTGGATGACTGTTCCAGCAAATCCTCCGGTGAGCCCTTCACCTCGCCGCCATTGCTGTTGACGGTAAAGCCATTGTCCTTGAGCAGCTGGTTCATTTCGGCAGCGCTGTGGATGCTGTCCAGATCGTTGATACTGACCGTGAAATGATTGGCCCGGTAGCCCCAGGCTGCCATCCAGGCCGCGTATTCACTCTCTTCCAGCAGTTCCCGGTAGGTGTCATGGCTGACCTGCCAGTGCCGGCCGGAATACAGGAAATATTCGGCGGTGGTGCTGTCCGGATCCACCTGACTTACCAGTTCCCGGACGATCTCCTGGAGCCTTGGCGAACACTGCTCCACCAACAACTCCGAGATGAACACCTTGGGGGCGTGCTTGTCGGGGTGTTCGAAATGCCGCGCGTAGAGCTTCTTGGCCTCGAAGTGGTATTCGCCGCAGGCCTCGTAACCGAGATTCAGGAAGTGCTGTGCCAGTGTGTCCAGGCCGACGGGATCGAGATTGAACGTCCGTAGCGCAATGTGGTCGTTGATTACCGGCTTTGGTTCCCGCTCGGCCAGAAGCCGGTGAATCCGCTCTGCAGAGGGGGTGACGGCCCGGTAGTTCTCCCAGAGTTCACGGAACAGGGTCTGGTAATCAGTGTGCATAGTGTCTTTCTCCATGTTCGTCCGCAGGGATGGCCGCCGGGTGTGCCGGTTGTTTCCCGGAATCCGCCCGGGCGTGGTTGAGGGGCAGTAGCCAGACGGCTGCCTGTTCCCGGATGCCAAGCTGGTCGCCGATGTGGGGTGGCAGCGTAACCTCGGAGCCATCTGGATCGATCCATGCCTGATCGGTCACTGTGGCCCGGAAATCCTTTGTACCGGCGGTGGCAACAATCACCGGTTGTGTGGTCTGACCCGGCTGTCCCGGCCTGGCAGCGACAGCGAACCGGGCAGCGCATTGGATTGAACGCCGTGCGCTGGCAATATCCCCCAGGCTACATTCCACCGTCGGCCCGGCATCAAACAGGTCGACAAAACCGCGATGGCGAAAACCTTCCGCCTCCAGCATTTTCAGGGCCGGCCGGGTGTGTGGGTGAACCTTGCCGATCACCGCTCTGGCTTCGTCGCTCATCAGATGCGTATACAGCGGCGCGGCCGGCATCAGCTCTTCGATGAAATCAGTGTAGCCGGAGCCCACCAGGCTGGTGGCTGAAGTGAATTCCATATCGACGAAGTGTCGGCGCAACCAGTTCCAGAAGGGAGACTGCCCGGCATGGTCGGAAACTCCCCGCATTTCAGCGATGACCGTATTGGCAAAACGTTGCGGGTGCTGCGCCATGAACAGGAACCGGACCCGTGACAGCAGCTTGCCAGCATTCGCCCTGCGGTACTCCGGGCGAAGATAGAGCGAGCAGATTTCCGTGTGGCCGTTGTAATGGCTGCAACGGGCCAGGGTTTCCACCTGACGGCGCAGTCCCAGGTCCCGGGAATGGTGGACTACCGTGTTGTGATGGAAGTGATACAGGGGGCGTGTATGGCCGGTGCGCGCCTCGATGCCGGTGGTGCCCATGATGGCACCGGTGGTTTCGTCTTCCAGGACAAACAGGTAGTGCTCATCGCCCGGTACCTTGGTATCCCGGCAGAAACTCGCAATTGAATGGTCGATTTTCCGGGCCAGCGCGTCCCGGTCCGGCATCAGGGAGGTGAAGCCGGGGCCGGACTCTTCGGCAATCCGGTAGAGGGTATCCAGGTCTGTTTCTGCAACCGGTCTGATGATCATGGCGAATCTTCCCTGTTGTTTTGGTGCCAGTATGGGGAAGAGTGTTGTCGGTTTGCAGTTTCAATCTGATCGAAGTGATCTACAATAATGGCAAAACGCCATATTAAGCTATCAGAATGATTAATTCTCAGGACCAGAAATTGCTCATGCTGCTGCGGCAGGATGCCAGAACCAGCATCACCGACCTGGCCAGATCGCTGGGTGTGTCCCGCTCAACGGTCCAGAACCGGCTGGCCCGGCTGGAGAAGGCAGGCATCATCCGGGGCTATTCGGTGGAACTGGGCGGGGAGTACCTGGCCAACCAGGTCGAGGCACACGTATCAATCAAGGTGATCCAGAAGCTTACGGCACGAACGAACATGGCCCTGGAGGACATCAGCCAGGTTGTGCAGCTATTCTCGGTCAGCGGCGAGTACGACCTGATTGCCATCGTCCAGGCACAGTCCCTGGAGGAGCTGAGCAAGGTCCTTGATGATATCGGTAATCTCGAGGGCGTGGACCGTACCAATTCAGCGGTCGTGCTGGAAACCCGGTTCAGGCGCTAGCACGGATCGCTGTGGTCAGCCGCCCAGCAAGCCGGCGTAGGCGGAGTAGAAAAATGCGGCAGAGCCAATGAGGATCACACCCCAGGCGGGGAAGATCAGAGCCGAGCGAGTCGATGTTTTCATAGTCATCTCCTGACATTGATGCGACTGCTTGTTGAATACGCTGTCACCCTCACTGTAGACCAGTCTTGATTAATGTCACGGTTTATTTTTTGAGCAACTTCTCAGTGCGGACGAATTGGCCAACCGGGACGTTCTTTATTGCTATTGAGGCCAAGGTCAGGTCCGCTACTATGCAGGTAGAGTCATAACAACAATAAAGCACAAAGCACCGCGCAACACCGGCTGAACAATAACAATCAGGAGTTACGAATGGCGGTAGATCCTCGCAAGCAGACCTCACTGCACTGTCTCTATTACTGGGCGGAGCAAACCCCCGATAACGTCTATCTCACCCAGCCTTATCCCGATGGGCGTGTGGAAGACATCACCTGGAAACAGGCGGCCGACCAGGTTTCCAGGATGGCCGGTTACCTGATGAGCCTGGACCTGCCAGACCGCAGCAATATCGGACTCCTGGGCAAGAACAGCGCCTACTGGATACTGGCGGACCTGGCAATCTGGGCGGCCGGTCATGTCAGCGTGCCGCTATACCCGACCCTCAACGGGGAGACGGCGGCCTATATCCTGGAGCATAGTGAAGCCAGGCTGCTGTTCCTGGGCAAGATGGATGGCACTGCTGACGGCTGGAACGACATCAAGGGCAGCCTGCCTGCCGATCTGCCAATTGTTTCCCTGCCACTGTCGCCCCGGCACGACACGCCGAAGTGGCACGACATCATTGCCGAATGGGAGCCCGTGGAGCCGCGGCTGCCGGATCCCGATGACCTGGCTACGATTGTCTACACCTCCGGCTCCACCGGGCGTCCGAAGGGCGTCATGCACAGTTTCCGGAACATGGTTTCCGTGGCGGACGGTCTGCAGCAGCTGTTTCCGGTCAGCTCCGAGGAGCGTATGCTGTCATACCTGCCCCTGGCCCATGTGGCGGAGCGGGCGGCGGTCGAGACCCAGTCCCTGTATTTCGGCTTCCATCTCTATTTCGCCAACTCCCTGGACACCTTCCAGGAGGACCTGCAACGGGCCAGGCCGACCCTGTTCTTCTCGGTGCCGCGCCTGTGGATGAAGTTCTACCTGGGCGTGAATGCCAAGTTGCCGCCTAAAAAGCAGAAGCTGCTGTTCAACATCCCGATCCTGAATTCGGTGGTGAAGAAAAAGGTACTCAGACAACTGGGCCTGGACCACTGCCGGGCGGCGCTCACCGGTGCTGCACCCCTGTCCGCAGAGATCGTCTCCTGGTACCGCAACCTGGGCCTGGAGCTGCTGGAGGTGTACGGCATGTCGGAGAACTTCGGCTATTCCCACGCCAACCGCCCGGGTCAGGCCAGGGCCGGATATGTGGGTATGGCCAACCCGGGAGTCGAGCACCGGATCGGTGAGGGCGGAGAAGTGCAGGTCCGGAGCCCGGGCCAGATGCTCGGCTATTACAAGAACGAGGAGAAGACCCGGGAGGATCTCACCGATGATGGCTTCCTCAAAACCGGAGACATGGGTGAAATCGATGACAAGGGCTATCTCCGGATCACCGGCCGGGTCAAGGATCTGTTCAAGACCTCTAAAGGTAAATACGTGGTACCGGTGCCCATCGAGAACCGCTTCAACCATCCCCGGGCCGAGGTGGTCTGTGTGGCCGGAGCCAATCAGCCGCAACCTTGCCTGATGGTGCTGTTATCCGAGGAAGCACGGGATGAGCTGGAACGGGGCGCTGATCGCTCAGAGCTTGAGCAGGAACTGGCTGCCGAGCTGGATGCGGTGAACGCGGCTTGCGAAGCCCATGAAAAGGTAGCATTCGTGGTGGTGGTGAAAGAGCCCTGGACCATGGAGAACGGCATGCTCACGCCCACCATGAAGATCAAGCGGAACGTGATCGAGGACTTCTATAACAGCAGGATGGACGACTGGTTTGCCCGGAACAGCAAGGTAGTCTGGGAGTTCTGACCTCTTTTCTTCGAGCCAACAAAAAACGCCGGCGATGATCGCCGGCGTTTTTCTTTGGGCTGTTCTCTGACCCGAATCACCTGTGGTGAATCAGTGTCCACCCTGAACCTGAGGCATATCCTGAGCCACAACCGCCGCCTTGCGGTTGAAAATGCGCACCTTGCGACTGATAAACTGCGCCGCCTGCTTTGCTGCAGTACGGGTATACTGGCGCCTGACCTCAGCACTGTTGTGGAGGATACTGGACGGCAGCGGGTTTACGGTTGCGATATGGTTCTGAGTCATAGCGCCTTCCTCCTTTTCATTGGGTGGATTGATTAGCGATCTACCTTTAATTCACGAACTATTCTAAGGATTCTTTTTTGCAGCTTGAATACGTTAAACTCCGTATCCGCGTTGCAAATATGCAGTGATTATGGACTGGGATTATCTTCGATATATAAGGGCCCTTGCAATAGGCGGAACGCTCGCAAAGGCCGGTGAATTGCTGGGTGTGCACCAAACCACTGTTCTCAGGCGACTGGACCAGATGGAAGAGTCCCTTGGTGTGCAATTTTTTGAACGCAATCAGAACGGATTGCAGCTGACACCTGTGGGAGAAATGGCATTCCGGGAGGCCGAAAGGCTGGCCACGGACATGGAAAACCTGGAGCGCAAACTGGTTGGCGGAGATTCCGCGCCGGTGGGCAAGGTCCGGATCGCGGCCGAGGACATGATGCTGAACGAGCTGCTCAGCCCGATCCTGTCGGAGCTGGTCCGGGAGTTTCCGGATATCGAGCTGGAGGTGCTCACCGACAACGACGTAGCCAACCTCTCGCACCGGGAGGCGGACCTTACGCTGCGGCCGGAAAACAAGCCCCAGGCGACCCTGGAAGGGGAGCGTATTGCCGCTGTCGAATCCGCGGTCTATGGCTCCGCCCGTTATTGCCGGCGCAACCGGGACATGGACATCGATAACCGGCCGGAGGACTGCCTCTGGATCATCCCGGACGAGACCTTCAGTCAGTTGGCGACCGGGCGCTGGTACCGCAAGCACCTGAAGAATGTCACCTCGGTGATCCGCTGTAACAGCCTGCAGTCCATGGCCGCCCTGGCCAGGGCCGGTGCCGGGCTGGCGGTGTTGCCATGTTATGTCGGTGAGAGTGCCAGGGAGCTGAGACGGTTATCGGATCCACTGGAGGGTGAAAGCGTGGATCTGTGGTTGCACGTCAACCAGGATACCCAGCAGATGGCCCGGGTGCGCATCGTGATGGAATTCCTGGTGGATCGGCTGCGGGCGCTGGAATCGGCGATCGAGATCAGCACCACCTTCTGATCACGGCTCTGCCCGGCAGAAGGGCCAGAACTGGTACCAGCGCCAGCACTGGAACTCCTGTTCGCACTGCTGGAGCTGGTTATGGTAACGGAACGCCCGGCTGCGAACCCGGGTAGCCAGCGCCCGGATCTCCGGCTTCTGGTCATAGGTTCTGCGGGTATAGCCACCGCGGCCTTCGTGGTAGGCCAGGTAGAGCTCCCGGGGAGCGGTGAAGGGAATCCCCAGATGTTCATGGCTCAGGCGGTTGTACCAGCCCACGAAATCCAGTGCGTATTCCATGTCCGAGCGGACGGTCAGCCAGCCGCCATCATTTGCTGTGAGATATTCCCGCCAGGCCGGATCCAGCGCCTGGGCATAGCCGAAGGCCGTGGTGGGTCGGGTCCAGGGGATCAGTCCCCAGAGCAGGGTCCGCGGCGGCCGGGCATGACTACGGAACGAGGATTCGTAGTACACGAAGGCCATCTGTGTGGCGATGGGCGTTCCCCATTTTTCCCGGGACGCCCGGGCGTAGTCGTACCAGACGGAGTGTTCCCGGAAAATCTCGCACAGATTCTCCGGGTTGGCGGGCGGATCCGGAGCCAGCAGGCTGAACCGGAGGGTGGCCCACACGCCCATAAGCAGTCCCAGAACCGGTAACCCATACCACTTTGCCCGCGCACGCCACACATTAAGGCGCTTGCTGCGACGCTGTCTGCGTCGGGAGCGTGGTTTGCGCGATTTCCCTACCAAACTGTCATCTCCCGGGGCTCTGAATGGCTTGCTGAGGGGCCTGCGGCCGTGTCATAAACGGCGGTATTCCCAACCCAGGATGATAGTGAAATGAGACTTGGCACCCTAGTTAATCCTCTTTTAGTCGTAACGATGCTGGCTGGCGGAATGGCCCATGCCGCCCCGAATGCCCAGCAAGTGCTGGCGGCGTCTCCCATTGACGACATCGTTGCCCAGTACCCGGCGATGATGAGCCAGGGGATTCGCGAGGGCATGAAACAGAGTGGCCAGGTACCGCCAGTGGTGGCGGAAACCCTGGGGCATATAGTCAGCAGTAGTTTCCGGGCCGAAGACATCGAACGCCGGATCATCGCCGACCTGGATGAGAACCTCTCGGAAGCGCAGTTGGAAGCGGTGCGTGACTGGTATGAGACCCCCGTGGCGCGGAAGATAGCCGAAGCGGAAATCGCCGCATCGGCCCCCGACAGCTGGCAGGAGGTCCGGGAACAGGCGCCGGCCCTGAACGAAAAGTACCAGGGTACCGAAAGGGCCCGCATGTTTGACCGTTTTGATCGTGCTTCCCGTGCCACCGAAAGCGCCGTGGATACCTCCATCGCCGTGCAGCTGGGCATGGCAACGGCGATGGCCGCACTGAGCACCGACTCCGTGCATTACGAGCAGATCCGCCAGCGCATCGAGGGGCAGCGTAGCATGCTGCGAGGCATGATGGAGCAGCAGGTCTATGACAGTTATCTGTATACCTACCGCAACATCAGTAATCAGGAGCTGGGCCTTTACCTGGACTTCCTCGAAAGCGAAGCCGGTTCAGCATTTTCCAGGGTGGTGACCAACAGTATCCAGCAGGCGATTACCGAACCGGTGGAAAGCGTTGGCAAGCAGATGTCCCGCTTCCTCAGTCCGGAATCACCAGGCGGTCAGTAAACTCCCCCAGTTCCCGGTAAACCTCCTGCCGTTTTCGTTCATAACGGTGGGAAAAGTGGAACGCAATCAGTTGCCGGACCTGTGCGTCGTTGGCAATCCGGGCGCAGGCTCGCGTGGTGAGGTGGTGGGTCCGGAGAGCCTGGTCCTCGTCTGCGTTCATGAACGATGCCTCGCAGAACAGGGTGTGTGCGCCCTGTGCCAGGGCGGTCATTTTCTCCATGTTTTCCGGGGTATCCGCGAAGTCTGTGCCATAGACCACCTTGTCCCCCGGAGCCTGGATCAGCAGCTTGCGGGCCAGGTCCTGCGCACGCCAGGTGCAGGAGGCATCCGGTGAAATCAGCTGGTCAGGCCGCTTGCGTAACACCGCCATTTTCAGATTATGCAGCCAGGGCCCCGGTTGTAATCCCATGACCTTCAACCGGTCGTTGCGCACCTGTAGTTTGCCAAAGGGCTCCCAGGCGTAGGCCATAACCGGCGTGCCGTGGTCTAGCAAGGCGGCACGCACCTGGAATTCCGGCTCCCGATAAAGCACACCGTCGGGCGTGGGCTGATCCTCCAGGGGTGTCGGTGCCGGGTCACCTGCAGTGATCTTCCAGCGTTTGAGGTGATCCCCATGCCACTCGTGAACCACGAACCGCGGACCCCGGTCTTCGACCCGGTCCCAGAGGATTCCGCTGATCATGCCGTTGATGTGGCGCATCAGCCCGGGCGGCCCGAACAACCGGCAGGGCGGGAAGTGGCCGATCCGACTGCGCAGGAACCACATGAACCCGCCGATGTGGTCGGCGTGGCAATGGCTGATGAAAACATCACTGACCTGGTGGGCAGACCGGAGGGGCATGCGCCCGGTATCACCCAGGTCAAACAACAGGCTCCGGGATTCATGCAGCAGCCTCAGCTGTAACAGCGGGTCGCCGCCCACTCCGTTTACAAGAGAGGCCACCACCGGTCCAACCCGCACCGCCACTTGTGGGTCTTTCGCCACACTGGTCAAGGCCCCCAGTTCAACGCTGACCTGTACAGCCCCGGTGCGCTGTCGCTTGCAATCCATACATGCTCCCGCTCGGTGAATTCTCGGGTGGGTGAAATTTGTACAAAACCGGATTTGGGTCCAATCTCCCTAGTATATGCGAGTGAGGAGAGTCGCTATGGATTTCAATGCCTATCAGAAAGCCTTGTCCTCGCAACTCAGGGGGTTGGAGTGCCCGTTTACCGAAAAGGAATTTGACCAACGGCTTGCCCGTGTCCGGGATCGTATGGCCCGGGAAGACTTTGGGGCGCTGCTGTTGACCGATCCTTCCGACATCTTCTACCTGACCGGTTACAGCACCTTCGAGGTGTCCGTCCATGTCGCCCTGGTGGTCACCCAGGAAGAGCTCCTGCTGCAGGTGCCCTCCATCGAAATGGGGCCGGCCATGGTCACGACCCGGGTCGCCCGGGTCAGCGGCTACCGTTGGGAAGGTATCGGTGAAGTGCTGGAACCACTCGTGCAGATCCTTAACGACGGCGTCGAAACCGTAGGCATCGATGCCTGGCACGGCTCCCTGCGCCAGGGGGTGCTGGAGGGGCTGAAAGCACGGATGCAGGGTGTCCGGTTTCTCAACAACGGCGGCCTGTTGAAAAAGATCCGGATCGTGAAGTCGGAAGCGGAGATCGGCTTTCTGCGTGAAAGTGCGCGGATTACTGCGGAAGGCCTGGAAGCGGCAGTCGCGGCGGTTCGCCCCGGTGTCACGGATAATGACATTGCCGCGGTCGGGGCACGGGCCCTGCTGGAAGCCGGCAGTGAGTTCATGAGCATGCAGCCGATCGTCACCACCGGCCGGCGCAGTAGCGTGATTCACTGCAACCACAAGCGCACGGTGATACAGGAAGGGGATCCGGTCTTCCTGGAATTCGGATCCGCCTGGCAGCGCTACACCGCACCCATGATGCGGACCATTGTGGCTGGAGCGCGGCCCTCCTCGGAAATGGAGCGGGTTCATGATGGCTGCCGACGGATTGTGGACACGCTGCTGAACTCAATCCGCCCCGGCGTCACCTTTGACCAGGCTGCCCATGATGCCGAACGGGCGCTCCAGCCGCTGGCCGACAAGGTGTTCTTCTCCGGGGTATTTGGCTACACGGTCGGTGCCCAGTTCCCGCCCTCCTGGGTGGAGGGATCGGGTTTCATCGCCCGGGGCGGCAACATGGAATTCCGACCGGGCATGGTCTTCCATCTGCCCATCTGCCTGCGCATTCCCGGCCAGTGGGGGATAGGCTGCAGCGAGACCATCCTGGTCACGAACGACGGCGCGGAACCGATCACTCACAATCCCTGGACCCTCGGTTAGTCCAGTCTCAGGTCTAACAGGTAGACCGTTCGGGGCGCCGGCAGGCGCACGGCAAAAAGCCCCAGTCTTCTTATGTTGGCCATATCCATCGTCCTGCTGGCCGGCGCGTTTCTCACCTCATCGAGGTTGATGGTGAAGGTATTGGCGCCGGGAGCCAGAACCAGTCTTGTGTTGAACCGATCGCCGTAGGCATTGTCGCCACGGTCATGGGTCACATCGTTGATCCTCAGGATAAGCGTTAACGGTTCCTGATCGGGATTGAACAGCGTGATGGTCAGCTGCCTGTAGCCACGCCAGTCGGCCGGCAGATTGTCCAGGGAGATGCCGGAATAGGTCTCAGTACCCAGTTCAACCTTCAGGCTTTGGGGCTGGTTTGCGGTGTATCGATCGGATGGAACAAGGCTGCCACTCCAGAATGGCGCGGGGTTCCCGTTCCGGAAATCGTACAGCAGTGGAAGCTGATGGCTGATCTGCCACTGCCGGGCTGCGACTGTGCCGGTGGCGCCCAGTTCGAACAGAAGTAATATTACGGTGACGACCGGGAGAAACCAGGAGCGCGCATCCACGCCGGTGTTGCGGGAAAATACCGGCCGCCAGGCAAGTACCAGCCAGACTCCCAGCAGGTTTCGCAGAATGTCATGCCAGTCGGCCTGCCGGTCCGTGCCGGATTGCAGCAACTCGATCAGGATGCCCAGCAACAGGACTGCAGCAGTAGTGGCCAGCCAGAGTCGCCAGCCTGCCAGCCATTGCCAGGGTTTTAGCGCGAAGGTCAGAAGGGCAAAGAGGCCGATATGGCCCAGGTTCCAGACGGCCCGGTAAAAAGGGCCTGATGCCCAGTCCGGACCGCCAATAAACAGCAGCGGTGCCACCCCGGCAACGCCCGCAAAAGCCAGCAGTTGCATGCGCTGGCCTTTGAGGATACTTGGCGGGATGGCGCCAGAACCCATCAGCTGCGGCTGGTGACTTCCAGCAGGTGGTAGCCGAACTGGGTCTTGATCGGGCCGATCACGGTGTTCAGTTCGCTGTTGAATACCGCCTTGTCGAACTCCGGTACCATCTGGCCCGGGCCGAAAGAACCCAGGTCGCCGCCGTTGCGGCCAGAGGGGCAGGACGAGTGCTGCTTTGCCACTTCGGCAAAATCCTGGCCGCCTTCGATGGCCTTCTTCAGTTCTTCACATTTTGCTTCGCTGTCCACCAGAATGTGGCGTGCAGTTGCTTGTGCCATGATCAGTTTCCTGTGTCAGGATTAATGGGTACGTCAGAACGGGAATGCTGCCCGCACAGCCCGCCGGAGGCAAGCGCTTTTTATCCGTGTTTCTGCGGCCTCACAGTCGCGGCGGCAAACCTGTACAATGCCGGCTTTCTCTTTGCCGGCGCCCTGCCGGCCCCACATCGACAGGTTTTTTTCTTGATCTCCACCGCCAATATCACCATGCAGTTCGGGGCAAAGCCCCTGTTTGAAAATGTTTCCGCCAAATTCGGCAACGGCAACCGCTACGGCCTGATCGGCGCCAATGGCTGCGGCAAGTCCACCCTGATGAAAATCCTGGGTGGCGATCTTGAGCCCTCGGCCGGCCAGGTCATGCTGGAGCCCAACATCCGGCTCGGTAAACTGCGCCAGGACCAGTTCGCCTACGAAGATTGCACGGTGATGGACACCGTGATCATGGGCCATGAAGAGCTGTGGAACGTCAAGAAGGAACGTGATCGTATCTACTCCCTGGCGGAAATGAGCGAGGAAGACGGCATGGCCGTGGCGGACCTGGAAGTCCAGTTCGCCGAAATGGACGGCTACACTGCCGAGTCCCGCGCCGGCGAACTGCTGCTGGGCCTGGACATCCCGCTGGAGCAGCACAACGGCCCCATGAGCGCCCTGGCACCGGGCTGGAAGCTGCGGGTTCTGCTGGCCCAGGCGCTGTTTTCCGACCCGGACGTGCTGTTGCTGGACGAGCCCACCAACCACCTGGACATCAACACCATCCGGTGGCTGGAAAATATCCTGGTGGCCCGCAACAGCACCATGATCATCATTTCCCACGATCGCCACTTCCTGAATAGCGTGTGCACCCACATGGCGGATCTGGACTACGGCGAACTGCGCCTGTTCCCGGGCAACTACGACGAATACATGAC
>NZ_JAWLHI010000038.1:0-40460 GCF_041690455.1 Marinobacter sp. | reverse complement strand
CCCGCTAGTTGCTGCCCCCCACACAAAACGGACCCCCGCCCCCTCGTAAGCCCCCACGACCAGCAGGCTACAAAGAACGGCGTACGCCAATACTCAGAGCACCATAGCCGCCAACCACCCAAAGGCGAGCAACGGCAGGTTGTAGTGCAGGAACGTCGGCACCACCGTATCCCAGATGTGGTTGTGCTGGCCGTCGACGTTCAGGCCGGCGGTGGGGCCGAGGGTGGAGTCGGAGGCCGGGGAGCCGGCGTCGCCCAGGGCGCCGGCGGTGCCGACCATAGCTACGATGGCCAGGGGGCTGAAGCCCATTTGCAGGGCCAGCGGCACGTACAGGGCTGCGATGATGGGAATGGTGGAGAAGGATGAGCCGATACCCATGGTGATTAGCAGGCCTACCGCCAGCATCAGGATGGCGGCCAGGGGTTTGTTCTCTCCGATGGCGGCAACGGACCCTTCCACCAGGTTGGCGATGTCGCCGGTTTCCCGCATCACTTCCGCAAAGCCGTTGGCGGCGATCATGATGAAGCCGATCATGGCGAGCATTTTCATGCCCTCGGTGAACAGATCATCGGCTTCTTTCCACTTCACCACTCCCGACAGGTTGAACAGCACGAAGCCGGCCAGGGCGCCCAGGATCATGGAGCCCAGCCAGAGCTGGACCACGAAGGCGACCACGATGGCCGCCAGGGCCATGATCAGCGTGCGGGGGCTGTAGGACACGTTGACCCGCTCGGTCTTTGCGATCGCTTCCATGTTGTACTTGCGGTCTCCGCGGTAGCTGAAGAACACCGCGATCAGCAGGCCCACCAGCATGCCCAGGGCCGGCAGGGCCATGGCGGACATGACGTTCAGCTCACTGGCGTCGACCCCGTTGTCGGCCACGTTGGCCAGCAGGATTTCGTTCAGGTAGATGCCGCCGAAACCTATCGGCAGGAACATGTACGGGGTGATCAGGCCGAAGGTCAGCACGCAGGCGACGAGCCGGCGGTCCATGTTGAGTTTTGCCATCACGTACAGCAGCGGCGGTACCACCAGCGGGATGAACGCGATGTGGATCGGCAGGATGTTCTGCGAGGAAATGGCAATGGCCAGCAGCAGCCCGACAATCAGGAAACGGATGCCGGTGGCCGCCGTGCCGTCATCCTGTCGGCCCACGAGGGCCAGGGCACGGTCGGCCAGGGCGTGGGCGAGGCCGGATTTGCCGATGGCGACGGCGAAGGCGCCCAGAGTGGCGTAGGATAGCGCGACGGTGGCACCACTGCCCAATCCGCTATTGAAGGCTTCGATGGTGGCGTCCAGGGACATGCCGGCGATCAGGCCGCCGGAGATGGCACCTACAATCAGGGCAACGACAACGTGGATACGGCACAGGCTCAGTACGAGCATGATCAGCACCGCGGCAACAACGGCATTCATGGCAAACTCCGGGTAGGAATCATGGGTTGCTCTGGCCCCTTGTGGGGGCCGGCGTCATGAAAAGCGCGCTAATGTGCAGGAAATAACCGCCCGAGTCAAAACGGGATTCCCGAACTCAGTCGTCCATGCGGGCAAAGCGGGGAACCTGTTCGCCGGCGACTTCCACGGTCTCCCGGAACATGGCGAGGGGGCGCACCCAGAGGCTGTAGTCGCCGTACAGGCAGCGGTAGACCACCAGGGGCTCTTCGGTTTCACTGTGCCGGGCCACGCCGATCACTTCATAATCCTGGCCCTTGTAATGCCGGTAACGCCCGGGGCTTATGGTCGGTTTCTTGTCAGTCATGGTCAGCCCTTTCAGTTCTTGAGCTTGTACCTGCCGGGTCCGAGGAAGACCACGGCGACGGCGGTGAACAGGAAGAACAGCTGGAGTTCCAGCGCCAGCCCGCCGTTGCGGCCCAGAGCCAGCAGTTCATGGGCATGGACCAGGACGATGGCCACGACCATGTTGAACACGATAAGCATCGCACCGATTCGGGTCTGGTAACCCAGGATCACCATCAGCGGCGCAATCAGCTCGCCGATGAACACGCCAAAGGCCAGAAAAGCGGGCAGCCCGTGGCTGGCCAGCTCTGCTTCGATAAAACCGATGCCGTTGAGCAGTTTGGCGATGCCGTGAAACAGCATCAGTCCGCCCAAAGTCAGGCGCAGAATGAGTTTACCCAGATCGGCGTTTTCCAGCATGACGTCTCCTGTGGCTGATTGAAGTCTTGGAAAGCCGCCAAGGATACCGTCTAAACCAGACCTCCGCCCAGTGAAAACCGGATATGGTTCCGGATCAGCAGGTTTTCCCAGTACTGGCGCATCCAGTTCCAGGCCGCGTTGTTCACCTGCTCGACGAACGGATCCAGGTTCAGGTCGTAATAGTCCGGTGTGCCGGCGATCTGCAGTACTGTGACCGTGACCGAATCATCCAGCTCGTTGGCGAAGGGCTCGCCAATCAGCTCGTGAACCAGCAGGTTGGCCCGGGTGGCCTCGATGTCCACCAGTTCGCTCTGCCGGATTGAACGGTTGTTCTCGTGCATTTCTTCCATCAGCCGATGGCACAGGTAGGCGCGGATCAGCAGGCCGTCGAGCCCGTCGTAGCGGACCAGGAGTATTGAAGGCTGGGTAAAGTAACGGATGGCGGCGTCCACGAAGGGCCGGAACAGATCGGCTTTGCCCGCCTCACGGGCACAGGCTTCCACGCATTCGATCAGTCGTGGCGCCATCTCGATGTATTCAATGGCGAACTGGAACAGCGCAGTGGCCGGCTGGTAACCCTCGATCACCACGGACGACGGCAACCGCTCTGCCTTCTCGCGAAGCTGGCGGAGAAAGGTCCCGGATCGGGCTTCCTTGCGCCGGGCGTCGTCAATGATTTCGAGCACTACCTGTGGTGTCATGTGAGGAGATGCCAGTGTCTGTGCTAGTTGAGGTCGCAAGGCGCCTCCCGTTGTCTGCAACGAGTCAATCAGTGCAGCAGGAAGCGGTGCACTGTACCAACCCGCCTGCTGTTTCTGACTAGTGTAGTCGACATTTGTCCGCTTGCCGGTCCGTTGCCTGCAAATTACGACGCCGGCAAATTACCGTCCGGACAGGCCGGGGTCAGGACGGTTCGAACCAGCGGCCGGCCCGGGTGTGGGACCAGCTCAGCCAGCCCATCGTGATGGCCCGGGCGAGCATCAGGCAGATCAGGGAGAACCACAGACCGTGATTGCCCCAGCCGGTGGTCAGCCACCACACCGGCAGGAACACGCCCAGGGCGGAGAACAACATGGTGTTCTGCATGTCCCGGGTGCGGGTGGCGCCGATGAACACCCCATCCAGCAGGAAACCCCACACCGAGGCGAACGGCAGCAGCCACAGCCACGGCAGGTATTCCCACGCGGTCACCCGGACCGACTCGATGCCGGTCAGCAGTGCGATCAGATGCCGCCCACCGATAACAAAGACGATGGTCAGCAGTAGGGCGCCCCACAGGGACCATCGCAGGGCGCTGCGGAACACCACGCGGAACCGGCGCCGGCTGTCCTTGCCAATGGCCTCGCCGATCAGTGCCTCGGCGGCGTTGGCGAAGCCGTCCAGGGCGTTGGAGATCACCAGCAGGAAGGTGATGAGCACGGCATTGGCGGCGAGGATGGTATCGCCCTGGCGGGCACCCTGGGCGGTAAAGAAGGCCAGCACCAGTAACAGGGCGATAGTCCGCACCATGATGTAGCGGTTGACCCGCAGGATTTTCAGGTAGTCGGACACCTGCCCGAAGAGTTCCCGGGTCAGGCGCTGCCCTTCCGGCAGGCGGGTCAGCACAATGGCGAAGCCGATGGCGGCGGCACCGTATTCGGCAATCACCGTGGCGATGGCCACACCCCGGCTGTTCCAGCCCAGGCCGGTCACAAACAGCACATCCAGCACGATGTTGAGGCCGTTGGCGACGATCAGCATGATCATCGGCCCCCGGGGAAACTGCATGCCGATCAGCCAGCCCACCAGGGTGTACTGGCAAAGTACCGCTGGCGCACTCCAGATCCGGATGGCCGCGTATTCGGCCGCCAGTCCGGTCACATCCGGGCTTGGATTCATCAGCGCCAGGCCGATGCGGATCAAAGGTTGGTGAAACAGGATCAGCGACAGGCCGATGCCCACGGCAAGCAGCACCGAGCGCAATAGCAACGCCACCTGGCCAAAACTGTCCCGTTTGCCCCATGCCTGGGCCGCCAGGCCGGTGGTGCCCATGCGCATGAAACCGAAGGTCCAGTACAGGATGCTGAACAGGTTGGCGCCGACGGCGACCGCTCCGAGGTATTCCGGGCTCTCCAGATGGCCCAGTACGGCGGTGTCCACCAGGCCGAGCAGGGGCACGGTCAGGTTGGTGAGCATCAGGGGCCAGGCCAGTGCCCAGAGTCGCCGGTCGGTGGTGGCCAGTTGAAAAGTCATATTCGTTCTGATTCTTAAAAATCCCGGGTTAGCAGGTTTAGATTTAGCCGATTCTTTAGTGTTTTTTTGATCTGTGTCTATACTCGAATTTGGAGTATCCGTAAGCAGGCTTCCACTCTGGTTTGGCTGGTGTTTCTGCGAGTGCCGTCAAAACAGAGGGATAACGCAAAATCCGACAAGAATAATACTCTGTGGAGACACAGTATGCGCGTGCACGCTAAGCGGGCAGGTGCCCTGTTGGGTGGTCTTGTGTTCCCGACCTGGTCCATGGCGGACTGGACGATGAACATGACGCCCGGGGTAACCGGCACCAGTAATGATATTTTCAGCCTTCACATGACCATTCTGTGGATCTGCGTCGTTATCGGCGTGGTGGTCTTCGGGGTCATGTTCTGGTCCATCTTCGCCCACCGCAAATCCCAGGGCCACAAACCGGCGAATTTCCACGAGAACACGATGGTGGAGATTCTCTGGACCATCATACCGTTTGTCATCCTGGTGGTCATGGCGATCCCGGCTACGGCCACGCTGGTCGACATGTACGACACCACCGAGTCCGAGGTGGATATTAAGGTCACGGGTTACCAGTGGAAGTGGCAATACGAATATGTCGATCAGGACTTCGGCTACTTCTCCAACCTTGCGACACCCCGCGATCAGATTGAAAACCGGCAGGACAAGGGCGAAAACTACCTGCTGGAGGTGGATAACCCACTGATTGTTCCGGTCGGCAAGAAGGTTCGGCTGTTGCTGACCGCCAACGATGTCATTCATTCCTGGTGGGTGCCGGAATTCGGCGTAAAAAAGGATGCCATTCCGGGGTTCATCAACGAAACCTGGTTCCGGGTGGACGAGCCGGGTACCTATCGCGGCCAGTGCACCGAACTGTGCGGCAAGGACCACGGTTTCATGCCGGTGGTGGTCGAAGCCGTCCCGGAAGAGGAATTCAATGTCTGGCTGGCGGAGCAGAAAGACGCTGCCGCCAAAGAGCGTGAGCTGACCGAGAAGGACTGGACCATGGACGAACTCATGGCCCGGGGTGAGAAAGCCTACCAGACCGCCTGTGCCGCCTGTCACCAGCCTGATGGCAGCGGTGCGCCTCCGGCTTTCCCGGCACTCAAGGGCAGCCCGATTGCGACCGGGGACATGACCGCGCACATCGATGTTGTGGTCAACGGGGTTTCTGGTACGGCCATGCAGGCCTTCGGCAACCAGTTGAGCGAGGTGGACCTGGCGGCAGTGATTACCTACGAGCGGAACGCCTGGGGTAACAACACCGATGACATGGTCACGCCCAAGGAAATACTGGATTACAAGAACCAGCAGTAATCGACGCCAGATAATAACGATCACCAGCCACAATTAACGGCGGTAACGGGGGTTTTCATGAGTGCGGTTGCAGATACCCACGCCCAGGAACATCATCACGGCCCGGCCAAAGGCATCAGCCGCTGGCTGCTGACCACCAACCACAAGGACATCGGGACCATGTACCTGGTGTTCAGTTTCGCCATGTTCCTCCTCGGGGGAACCATGGCCATGGTCATCCGGGCAGAACTCTTCCAGCCCGGCCTGCAGATCGTGCAGCCGGAATTCTTCAACCAGATGACCACCATGCACGGTCTGATCATGGTGTTCGGCGCGGTCATGCCGGCGTTTGTCGGGCTGGCCAACTGGATGTTGCCGTTGATGATCGGCGCACCGGACATGGCTCTGCCACGGATGAACAACTGGAGTTTCTGGCTGCTGCCGTGCGCGTTCCTGATCCTGGTATCCACCCTGTTCATGGAGGGCGGCGCACCCAACTTCGGCTGGACCTTCTACGCGCCCCTGTCGACCACCTACGGGCCGCCAAGCACCACCTTCTTCATCTTTGCCGTCCATATCATGGGGATCTCCTCCATCATGGGCGCCATCAACGTGATCGCCACCATCCTGAACCTGCGTGCCCCGGGCATGACCCTGATGAAGATGCCCCTGTTCGTGTGGACCTGGCTGATTACCGCATTCCTGCTCATAGCAGTCATGCCGGTACTGGCCGGCGTGGTCACCATGATGCTGATGGACATCAACTTCGGCACCAGCTTCTTTGATGCCTCCGGCGGTGGTGACCCGGTGCTGTTCCAGCATGTGTTCTGGTTCTTCGGACACCCAGAGGTCTACATCATGATCCTGCCGGCCTTCGGTGCCGTGTCGCACATCATCCCGGCCTTCTCCCGAAAACCGCTGTTCGGCTATGCCTCGATGGTGTACGCGGTCGGCGCTATTGCCCTGCTGTCCTTCATCGTCTGGGCACACCACATGTTCACCGTGGGCGTGCCGCTGGCGGGGCAGCTGTTCTTCATGTACGCCACCATGCTGATTGCCGTGCCCACCGGGGTGAAGGTGTTCAACTGGGTGGCCACCATGTTCCGGGGTTCCCTGACCTTCGAGGCGCCCATGCTGTTTGCGGTGGCCTTCGTGATCCTGTTCACCATCGGCGGCTTCTCCGGCCTGATGCTGGCCATCGCCCCGGCGGACTTCCAGTATCACGACACCTACTTCGTGGTGGCTCACTTCCACTACGTACTGGTGCCCGGCGCCATCTTCGGCATCTTCGCCTCAGCCTATTTCTGGTTGCCCAAGTGGACCGGTCACATGTACGACGAGACCCTGGCCAAGACCCACTTCTGGCTGTCCTTCATCGGCATGAACCTGGCTTTCTTCCCCATGCACTTCCTGGGACTGGCCGGTATGCCGCGCCGGATTCCGGATTACGCCCTGCAGTTTGCCGACTTCAACATGGTCTCCAGTATCGGCGCGTTCATGTTCGGTGCGACCCAGCTACTGTTCCTGCTGATCGTGGTCAAGTGCATCAAGGGTGGCAAGGAGGCCGCGGCCAACCCCTGGGATGGTGCCGAAGGCCTGGAATGGACCGTACCTTCGCCGGCGCCCTATCACACCTTCGCCACGCCGCCGGAGGTGAAATAAGCCCCCGGCGGGGCCTGTGAAGGGGATAACAAAAACAAACGAAAACGGCTAAGCCATCGGAGACTGTTATGGCGGAAAACCAGACCTACTACGTTCCGGAACAGAGCAAATGGCCAATCGTTGCGACGGTCGGCCTCGGCGTCACCCTGTACGGTGTTGCCTCGATCATGGTGAACAGCAATCAGGGTGAGAGCACCACGGGTTCCTGGGTGATGTTCTTCATAGGTGCCCTGATCATGGCCTACATGCTGTTCGGCTGGTTTGGCAACGTGATCAAAGAAAGCCGGGCAGGCCTTTACAGCGACCAGATGGACCGTTCGTTCCGCTGGGGCATGAGTTGGTTCATCTTCTCGGAAGTGATGTTCTTTGCCGCTTTCTTCGGTGCCCTGTTCTATGTCCGGGTATTTGTCGTGCCCTGGCTGGGTGGTGAGGGGGACAAGGGCTCCTCCGCCATGTTATGGGAGGGCTTCAGCTCGGCATGGCCACTGGTCCAGAACCCCAATCCCGAGGCTTATCCGGGGCCCAGCGAGGTTATCGGTCCCTGGGGACTACCGCTGATGAACACCATGCTGCTGGTCACCTCGTCTTTCACGATCACCATAGCCCACCACGCCCTCAAGGCAGGTAACCGGGCCAAGACCAAACTCTGGCTGGGCGCCACCATTGCCCTGGCGGTCGTATTCCTGTTCGTCCAGGGTTACGAGTACATGCATGCCTACCAGGACCTGGACCTGACTCTGCAATCCGGCATCTACGGCAGCACCTTCTTCATGCTCACCGGTTTCCACGGCGCTCACGTGCTGCTGGGATCGCTGATGCTGACGGTCATGCTGGTGCGCATCTTCAAGGGCCACTTCACCGCCGATAACCATTTCGGGTTCGAGGCGGCTGCCTGGTACTGGCACTTTGTCGATGTGGTCTGGCTCGGCCTGTTCGTGTTTGTCTACATCATCTGACCGGTTGCGTGGTCAGGGCGTCGGATTCAGCGTCAGGCTGCCCTGCCACAAGGCAATCAGGATAACCAGCAGGAGCAGTATGCTGAGGGCGACCCGGACAGCAAGCGAATTGACAACCCGGTTGGTTTTGCCGCCATCCCGAATCAGGAAGAACAGCCCACTGAACAGGCTGGCGACAACGGCGAGCATCAGTACAACGATGACGGCCTTGAGCATGGGAATCCCTGTTGTTATAGGTTTCGGGGGTATCCGGAAACCGGAAGTTTGCGGTGCCGGTGGAGTCACTATAGCAAAGCATGGCTGATCCGCAGGTATCAAAACGAAAATGGCACTTTGACTGGCGTTTGATGCTGTTCAGCGGGTTCTTCCTGCCGGTGCTCATTGGTCTGGGCATCTGGCAGCTGGATAGGGCCGGCCAGAAGCAGGCCATGCTGGACAGCTGGCAGCAGCAGGCGGAAACCCTTCCCTGGCAGCAACTGATCGAAGGCGAAGTGCGTTCTGGCAAGCCGGTCCGGGTGACCGGGATGTACGGCGACCACAGCTGGTTGCTCGATAACCGGACCCGCGACGGTATTCCCGGATACGAAGTGATCACGGATTTCTATCCCCTGGAGGGGCCGCCGGTACTGGTGAATCGTGGCTGGATTCAGGCGCCTCGGAGGCGGGATCGTCTGCCCCGAATCGACACGCCGGATGGCCTGTTCACCCTGTCTGGCCGGCTGGCGGACTACCCGATGCCACCGGTGCTTACCGAACGGGACCAGGAAGAACAAGGGTGGCCGCGAAGGGTTCAGCGTCTCCCGAGAGAAGCGGCCGCGAACGAGGTGGAAGGATTACCGGCGCTGATGATCCGTCTCGATAGTGGCCAACAGCCCGGAGCGTTCCGGACCGACTGGGCGCCGGACCTGATGGGACCGGGAACCCATTATGGCTATGCAGCTCAATGGTTTGCGCTCGCGGTGGCACTGACTATATTGACTGTAGCGGCGAGTTATCGAAAGACAGGAGCCAATAATGACAATGACAATGGCTGACAAGGGTACCCAGCACCACGAGTCTGACCAACCGACAACTGAACAGGTTCGCCGGGGGCGTCGGACGGCCTTTCTGCTGTTTACCCTTGGCTTCGGCCCGATGATTGTGGCCACCGTGATGTTCTACACCGGCTGGCTCAATCCGGCGGGACACACCAACAATGGCACTCTGGTTCAGCCGGTGGTTCCAGTCCAGGCGCTGCATCTCCAGACAGAGGCAGGTGAACCCCTTGAAGCACGATTCGGGCCTGATAAGGTCGACCCGGCGTGGCTGCTGATGGTGGTCGCCGGTGATTGCGGCAGCAACTGCCAGGAACTGCTGTATCTTGCCCGGCAGGTCAACATTGCCCTGGGCAAGAATGCCAACCGGGTATCCCGGGCCGCGGCTCTGGGTTCAGTGCCTTCGAATCTGTCTGCCAAATGGTCACAGGAATACAACCTGATGGAACGGCTGGTGCCGGCAGAGGGCACAACCCCGGCCTGGCCGACCGGCATCAATCCCGCCAGTGAGTCCCGGATCCTGCTGGTGGACCCCTTCGGCAACGTGATGATGCATTACGGTTCGGAGCACAGTGGCAAGGACATGCTTGAGGATCTCAAGCACCTTCTCAAACTGTCCCAGATTGGCTGAGGCCGGAGGTGGTGCCAGTGAATCAGTCCGTTCGCCCCGAGGTTTCGACCGCCGGTGTGCACCGCACCATGGCGCGCTGGGCAACCATTGCCGCCTGCCTCGCCGTTGTTGTGATCATGCTGGGCGCCTGGACGCGGCTGGTACACGCCGGCCTGGGGTGCCCGGACTGGCCGGGCTGTTACGGTTTCCTGACCGTGCCCCAGAGCGAGTCCAGCATTGCCATCGCCAATGCCCGCTTCCCGGAAACTCCGGTGGATGTGGAAAAGGGCTGGCCGGAAATGATTCACCGGTACGCCGCCGGAACCCTGGGCCTGGTGGTCTTCGGGTTGGCCGCCTTTGGACTCCGGCATCGCAGGATTGGCGTGCCGGTCAAGTTGCCCCTGTTCATCGCCGGATTCATCGTTCTCCAGGGCGCGTTCGGCATGTGGACCGTCACCCTGAAACTCTGGCCCCAGGTGGTCGCACTGCATTTGCTGGGCGGCTTCACCACCCTGAGCCTGTTGACCCTGCTGAGCCTGCGCCTGTGGCGAAGGGCCAAAGCGGCACCCAGACCTCCGGCCGCTCCGGGTCTCGCCCGGTTCCGGCTCTGGCTCTATGGCGGAGTGTTGCTGGTGGTCCTGCAGATCGCCCTGGGTGCCTGGACGGCCGCGAACTATGCCGCCGTGGCCTGCACCGACCTGCCCACCTGTCAGGGCCAGTGGTGGCCGGAGGGCATGGACTTCCGCCACGGCTTTGACGTCGCCCAGCACGTGGGTCCGAACTACCTGGGTGGCCAGCTCACAGCCGACGGCCGGGTGGCCATTCACGTGACCCACCGCCTCGGAGCGATGGTCGTGCTGGCGTACTTCACCGTCTTGCTGGCCCTGATGTGGCGGCGGAGGGAAGCCAGCGGCCTGGACGGCTCGATTCAGCTGGTGGCCGTGGTTCTGGCCGCGCAGATTGCCCTGGGGCTGGCCAACGTCATTCTGCACATTCCCCTGTCCATAGCGGTGGCCCATAACGCCATGGGTGCCGGACTGCTGCTGTCCGTGATTCATCTGGTCTGGCGTCATCACCTTCTGCTCCGGACCCAGACCGCAAGCGCAACCCACACTACAACGATAAAACGAGAGGTAACGGCATGAGCGAGCAAGTGAAGGCGCTGCCGGCCCGGAATACTGCGAGTGTTTCCGGCAAGACCATTTCCTGGCGGGATTACCTGGAGCTGACCAAGCCCCGGGTGGTCGCGCTGATGATCCTTACCTCCGTGATCGGCATGTTGCTGGCGGCCCCGGGTGTGCCCGGCTGGAGCGTACTGCTGTTCGGTAACCTTGGCATCGCCCTGCTGGCCGGTGCCGCCGCCGTGGTCAACCACGTGGTGGACCAGAAGATCGACACCGTCATGGCCCGCACCCGCAAGCGGCCGGTGGCCACCGGCAAGATTTCCCCGGTGGATGCCATCGTATTTGCGACCCTGCTGGCCTGCGTCGGCATGGCCATCCTGATGTTGATGGTCAATCACCTGACCGCCTGGCTCACGCTTGCCTCTCTGGTCGGTTATGCCGGCGTCTACACCCTGTTCCTCAAGCGTGCCACGCCCCAGAACATCACCATCGGCGGCCTCGCCGGCGCGATGCCCCCGCTGCTGGGTTGGACAGCCGTGACCGGCCAGGTAGAAGGCCACGCCTTGCTGTTGGTCCTGATTATCTTCGCCTGGACCCCGCCCCATTTCTGGGCCCTGGCCATCCATCGCAAGGAAGAGTACGCCAAGGCCGGCATCCCCATGCTCCCGGTCACCCACGGCAACAAATACACCGAGCTGCATATCCTGCTGTACACCCTGATGCTGCTTGCCGTGAGCCTGCTACCTTTTGTCACAGGCATGTCCGGCGGCATCTACCTCATCGGCGCCCTGGCCCTTGGTCTGCGCTTCCTGCAGTACGCCATCCGGCTCCTGAAGGGCGATGATCGCCGAGTTGCCCTCAATACCTTCAAGTATTCCATCACTTACCTAATGGCTCTGTTTGTGGTACTCCTTGTAGATCATTTCGTTTTCTTTTAACCCGAGGCACACAGTCTGAAGGAGTGGGCGGGGGTATCTTTTCTGGCGGGAACAATTGTCTGAGCGCAGCGAGTTTTTTGTTCCCAGAAGAAAAGATACCCCCCCCCGCTCCCAGCCCCGGAGTTCGGCATTGGAGTACTGATGAATCGGTCTGTGCGGATTACGCTCGTTGCGTTGCTGTTGATTGTTCTTCTGATTTTCGGGCTGGTGGTTGCCCGTCAGGTGTATCTGGTTGGCGGGGATCCTCAGCCGGCGCCGGATCTCTCCGAGTTCAATACCTACGTTTATGATCAGGCGAAACCGCTCGCCGAGTTTACCCTCACCAACGAGAATGGTGAGATGGTCACACAGGAAGATCTGAAGGGACGCTGGACCTTTGCCTTTGTCGGCTACACGAACTGCCCGGATATCTGCCCGGCGGCGATGGCCAATCTGCGTCAGCTGGATCAGCGGCTGCCCCCGGAATTGCCGCAGCCGGATTACCTGTTGATCAGTGCTGATCCAGAGCATGACACGCCGCAGAAGCTGAAAGATTACACCGGTTTCTTTGGCGAACACTTCCACGGTTTGACCGGGGACCTGGAAACCACCCGTGCACTGGCCAAGAGTCTTAGTGCGGTGTTCGTTCACCGTGAGGTGGACGGGGAACTGCTGGTGGACCACAGTGGTCATTTTGCCCTGCTGAACCCGGAGGGGCAGCTGCAGGCACTGATCCAGCCACCGCACCGGCCGGAGGAACTTGCGCAGGCCTTCGAGCGGATTTATCAGTGGGCCAAAGCCAATCGGGAACGGACAAGCTCCTGATTGATTGGTGGTTTTGGCCAAGGTCCAAAAGACATCCGGGCAGGGGTGGCTTAGACTGTTGGGCTGATTAACTGACCGCCGGACTGTTTGCCGATGCCAACCCAGACTTCAACGCCGCCAAAAGAACTGTTTTCCGTCCTTGCCGCCGGTGCAGTGGTGTTGCTGGTGGTTCACGGTCTCGGCCGGTTCATCTATACCCCGCTTTTACCCTACCTGGTGGAGGATGGCCAGTTCAGTGCCGCCAACGGCGCGGCGGTGGCCACCTGGAATTACCTCGGTTACCTGATGGGCGCGATGCTGGCAATTCGCTGGCATCGGATTGACCAGATCCGCACACTCCTGCCTGTGTCCCTGGTCTTGCATGTGATCACGACCCTTGCGATTACCCAGACCGATAACCTCACCCTCATTTCTGCCATCCGTACGCTGAACGGTGTGGCCAATGGCATGGTCTTTGTCCATGCCCCGGCCTTGATCCTGGAATGGCTTGTATTGCGCAACCGGGCGTCAATCAGTGGTCTTGTGTATTTTGGTGTGGGTATCGGGCTGCTGTTATCCAGCGGTCTGGTGACAGGCACGGCAGATTGGCTGCAAGGTGCCCAACGGTGGTGGCCCGCGGCGCTGTTGTCAATTCCCCTGGCCTGGTGGGGGGCGGTTCGGTTGATTCGTCTTGATATTCCGTTCGCCAGTCATGACGACTCGGGCAAGGTCGTTAAACCAACGCCACTGCTGGACCGGGCCAGCATCCCGCTCTTTCTGTCGTACGCCGGCGCGGGACTGGGCTACATCCTGCCCATGACCTTCCTGCCACTGCTGGCCAAGATCGAACTGCCGTCCGGCCACTGGTTGCTGGATGGTGCCTGGGTCATCGTGGCGTTGTGCACCATCCCCGCCGCCTGGATCTGGAACCGTGTGGGCGGGACAATCGGCGATCTGCCTGCATTGAGGCTCAATTTCCTGATCCAGCTGCTGGGTGTTCTGGTAGCGGTGGTATGGCCGGGCGATGTCGGCCTGTTTCTGTGCGCTGTCCTGGTGGGCAGCACGTTCCTGGGTACCGTGCTGCTGACCCAGCGTATCGGTCGTGCCCTGCATCCGCACCAGGGGCCCAGGCTGTCGGCCGCCATGGTCGCGCTTTACGGCTTCACCCAGATGGTCGGGCCGTGGCTGACCAAGCAGTGGCTTGATGCCGGAGGCACCCTGGTTTCGGCGTTCGGAATTGGTGTCGGAGCTCTGGCATTCGGGCTGTTTTTCGCATTCTTCGTGCCCCGGCCGGAACTCTGGCATGCGCGTGAATCCTGAACTCGACGCCAACACCATGTTACCCATAGACCGGATCCTCCCGGACCTGAAAACGACCCTGGAGACCAACACCACCGCCCTGTTACAGGCCCCTCCGGGCGCCGGTAAGACCACCCGGGTACCCCTGGCCCTGCTGGACGCTCCCTGGTGCCAGTACCGCAAGATCCTGATGCTGGAGCCGAGGCGGCTGGCGGCACGATCGGCGGCACGGTTCATGGCCCGACAGCTGGGAGAAAAACCGGGCCAGACGGTGGGCTATCGGACCCGGCTGGATACCCGGGTTTCCGGCACCACCCGGATCGAGGTGGTCACCGAGGGCATCCTGACGCGGTTGATCCAGAGCGATCCCATGCTGGAGGACTATGCCGCTGTTTTGTTCGATGAATTCCATGAACGCTCCCTCCAGGCGGACCTGGGTCTGGCCCTGGTCCGGGAGTCCCAGCAGGCCCTGCGGGAAGACCTGCGCCTGCTGGTGATGTCGGCCACGCTGGAAACGGCGCCGATCGCCCGGGTACTCGGGGATGTGCCGGTGATCAGCAGCGAGGGGCGGGCGTTCCCGGTGGAGGTGCTGTATCGGCCTTTGCCGCGGAACACACGGATAGTCGACCAGGTGGTGGCGGTGGTGCAGGAAGCTCTTCGCGACCAGACCGGTTCCCTGCTGGTATTCCTGCCCGGTGCCGGCGAAATCCGCCGGGTGGCGCAGCAGCTGCAGGGACAGATACCGGATCAGGTCATCCTGGCGCCCCTGTACGGCAACCTGAGCGGTGAAGACCAGGACCGGGCCATTGCGCCGGCGACAGACGGTACCCGCAAGGTGGTGCTGGCGACTGCCATAGCGGAGACCAGTCTGACCATCGAGGGGGTGCGGGTGGTCATCGATGCCGGTCAGCAGCGCCGGGCCGTGTTTGATGCCAACAGCGGTATGACCCGGTTGGTGACCGGCCGGATGTCCAAGGCCTCGGCGGAACAACGCAAGGGCCGGGCCGGGCGGGTGGAGCCCGGGGTGTGCTACCGGCTCTGGAGTGAATCGGAACAGTTTGGCCTGGCGGAGTTCACGCCTCCGGAAATCCGGGAGGCGGATCTGGCGCCACTGGTACTGGAGCTGGCCCAGTGGGGTGCCCGCTCGCCAGACCAGGTGGACTGGATTGACGCTCCTCCCCGGCCTCACTGGCACCAGGCGGTGGCCCTGTTGCAATGGCTTGATCTGCTCGATGACGACGGCGGCATCACCGACCACGGCAAGGCCGCGCGGGATCTGGGTATCCACCCTCGCCTGGCCCATATGGTGATTCGGGGGCGGGTGCTGGGTTTCGGCGGGCTGGCGGCGGAACTGGCCGCCCTGCTGGGGGAACGGGATCTGCTGGGACCCGGCGAAGGTGCGGACCTGCACCAGCGGGTGCGCCTGCTGCGTGGTGAGATGGGCGACCGGCGTGTGGATCCGGCCCGGCTGAAAGCCGTGCGGCAGGCGGCGAAACGACTGGATGCCGGGGCGCTGCAGGGTCCGGAACCCGGAGAGGCCCTGGTTGGCCGGCTGCTGGCCCAGGCGTATCCGGATCGGATTGCCCGCCGGCGTCCCGGATCGGCGCCGCGTTATCAGCTGAGCAACGGCAAGGGGGCGGTGTTGCGCGAGGGGGACCCGCTCGCCCGCCACGACTGGCTGGTGGCTGCTGATCTGGATGGCAAGGCCCGGGAGGCGACCATTTACCTGGCGGCACCAGTGGATCTGCCGGATCTGGAACAGGATCTGGCCGACCACATCATCGAACAGGATGAGGCCATCTGGGACGACCGGCGGGGTACCGTGATTGCCCGCAAGGTCCGGAAACTCGGGGAGCTGGTGCTGGCCGAACAGGCGCTGCGCCAGGTGGATCCCGCCCTGATCCAGCAAGGCCTGCTGGATGCAGTGCGAACCAAAGGCCTGGACAGTCTGCCCTGGACACCCGAGGCCCGGCAGTGGTGTGCCCGGGTGGGCCTTTTGGCGGAACAGTACCACGGCGACTGGCCTGACACCGGGCATGAGGCTCTGCTGGCGAGCCTGGACACCTGGCTCGGCCCGTTCCTTGCCGGCCTGCAACGCTGGTCCGATCTCGCCAGGCTCAATCTGCTCCAGGCCCTGACCTCACTCCTGGATTACCAACAGCAGCACCAGCTGGAGACCCTGGCACCCAGGTCCCTGACCATTCCCACCGGACAGAAAGTCACCCTGGACTACACCCCGGATCATGGTCCGGTGCTGGCGGCCAAGCTCCAGGCCCTGTTCGGATGGACCGAAACCCCGAAGGTGGCCGGCGGCCAGGTGCCGGTGGTGATCCATCTGCTGTCCCCGGCCCGGCGGCCCCTGGCGGTTACTTCGGACCTGGCCAGTTTCTGGCGCAATGCCTATCCGGAAGTGCGCAAGGACATGCGGGGCCGATATCCCAAGCACCCCTGGCCGGAAGACCCGTTCACCGCCGAGGCTCAGCAGGGAACGAAAAAACGCCCTGATCGCTGACCCGTCCGGTGACCAGATGCACGGGTATGGTTTCAAAGTAGATATTGCGGGTCCGGATATGGGCACCGGTGGGACCACCGAGCTCATCCGGCGCCATTTCCTCCAGTACCACCGACTGACACGTGCCCGGGCTGTCCTTGAAGCTGTCGGCCAGTACCCAGAGGGGTTTGCCCTGGTCCCGGGCGGCGAGGGCGAGCAGATAGGTGCCGCTCTTGTTCACGAAGTGCTGGTCCGAAAGCCAGGTGTCGCAGCCACTGAAGACGATATCCGCCTCGGCCATGAACCGTCCGGTCTGGGCATCGGTGATCAGGGTCACGGGAACGTCCAGTTGGTCCAGTTCCCGGGCCAGCGTAAACCCTTCGTTGCCGGGACTGCTCTGGGTGCAGATGACCGAGAAAGGTTGCTGCCGTTCAGCCAGCAACCGGAACAGGGCCACCACCTGGGAGCTTCGGCTGTGGGTCAGGATGGTCGCCTGTTCCGGCACCAGTTCAAAGGCGCTGAGGGCAACCCGCTCGTTGGCCCGGGCCAGTTGTTCCAGTACCGAGCGGACCACCGGGGCAGCCTGCTCCGAGACATTGCTGCTGTCCCGCCAGGGGCCGAACAGCTCCTGGCAGCGCGCTATGGCGTTGGCCAGGGGCACCATGCTCGGGCGGGCCCGGGTCAGTTCATCCAGCACCCGGTCCAGCAGGCTGGCGGGCACCGTGCCTGAGGTTAGCCAGTCCCGGACCGCCGCAAGCGCGCTCGCTGCCAACTGGGCGGCGCCGGCCTTTTGGTCCTCCCTGACGGTCTCAACGATAGCGCGGGCCCTTGCATCCACTTCCATCCCTCCGCTTCATTGCTGTTGTATGATGTAACAGAGGGTAGCAGGGTTTTCCCTGGCATGGTTCCGGTGCCACCTGCTCCGGCTGACGGAAAATACCCCTTGCCAGATGCCGGAAGCTGAATAAAATGCGTTCAGTTTTCCATCAGGCCGTTACCATGCACCTTGTTTCCTTCAACGCGTTCCGCACCCTCGGTTTTCCCGATACCACCGTGCTCAAGCCCGAGCACTACCTGCAGCAGAAGGCGTTGCTGCAGGAGGCAGACTGGGTGCTGTTTCCGGAGTACTGGCAACTGAACGCCCTGGTCCACGGCCTCAAGTGCCGGGTTTTCCCGAGCATTGCCAGCTACCGGATCGGCCATGACAAGGTCGAGATGACCCGCGCCTTTCAGACCGTGGCGCCGGAGCATACGCCCTGGACCATGATCGAGGCCAACGGGCCACTGGAACGGGACATGATCTGGGATGCCATGAGCCTGCCCTTCGTGGCCAAGCTGCCCAAGGCGAGTATGGGCGAGGGCGTGTGGCTGATTGAGACCCGGGAGGACTGGCGCCGTTACTATGAGCGCACCGAGGTGCTCTATGCCCAGGAATACCTGCCCATCGACCGGGATGTCCGGGTGGTGGTAATCGGTGACGAGATACTGACAGCATACTGGCGGACCCAGGCTGACCAGGGCTTCTACAATAATGTGGCCCGGGGTGGTCAAATCGATAACAGCCCGGTGCCCAAGGCGGCAACCGACCTGGCCCTGCGGCTTGCCCGGGAGCTGGGAGTGGATCATGCCGGGTTCGACATCGTCCTGGTGGAGGGCTACCCCTACGTTCTGGAATTCAACCGGCTGTTTGGCAACAAGGGCCTGGACCAGGGTACCGACCTGCAGCAGGCCATTCTCCGCTACCTGAGGCGACAGACCGAACCCCGGGATCCGGATGGTCCCACCGGGCCACCGCTGTGGCCGGTGGCGATCTGAGCGCGCGCCTTCGCGCCAATTTCCGTGCCATAAGCCACCGGCCCTGCCTGTTTTACTCATGGGTAGATATGCGCATTTGCGGTGATCTGAGAAAAGCCCGATGATCGCGCCATCTTACGGGTGCTGCAGCGTTGCTGTAGCGCCTTTTTTTATGCCTGTTTGCCCTGTGGAGGGATACACCACCCATGACCGAAGCCGTTAACGCCAACATCGCCGACTACTACGATGCCGAGACCTTCAAGCGGATCAAGAATTTTGCCGACACCAAGGAAACCCCGTTCGTGGTGATCGATACCAAAACCATCGACCGCCAGTACAACGAGTTGGTGGAAGGTTTCCCCTACGCCAAGGTCTACTACGCGGTGAAGGCGAACCCGGCGCCCCAAATCCTTACCATGCTGCGGGACAAGGGTGCCAACTTCGACATTGCGTCGGTGTATGAACTGGATAAAGTGCTGGCCCTGGGTGTGACAGGAGACCGGATCAGTTACGGCAACACCATCAAGAAGGCGAAGAACATTCGCACTTTCTATGAGAAAGGTGTCCGGATGTTTGCCACCGACTCCGAAGCGGATCTGCGCAACATCGCCAAGGCCGCTCCGGGCTCGAAGGTATACGTGCGTATCCTGACCGAGGGCACGCTAACTGCCGACTGGCCGTTGTCCCGCAAGTTCGGCTGTCAGACCGACATGGCCATGGATCTGCTGATCCTGGCCCGTGACCTGGGCCTGGTGCCCTACGGCGTGTCTTTCCATGTAGGTTCCCAGCAGCGGGAAATCGGTGCCTGGGATGCGGCGTTGAACAAGGTGAAGGTGATCTTTGAGCGTCTGATGGAAGAGGACGGCATCGAGCTCAAGATGATCAACATGGGCGGTGGCTTCCCGGCCAACTACATCACCCGTACCAATGAGCTGGGGGTGTACGCTGAGGAGATTGCCCGTTTCCTGCGCGAGGATTTCGGTGAGGAGTTGCCGGAGATTATCATCGAGCCGGGGCGGTCACTGATTTCCAATGCCGGGGTGTTGGTGAGCGAGGTGGTGCTGATTTCCCGGAAGTCCCGTACCGCCCTGCACCGCTGGGTCTATACCGATGTGGGCAAGTTCTCGGGGCTGATCGAGACGCTGGATGAGGCGATCAAGTTTCCGATCTGGACGGAGAAGTCCGGTGAGGGCGAGGACTGTGTGATTGCGGGGCCGACCTGTGACAGTGCCGATATCATGTATGAGCACCACAAGTATCCGCTGCCGCTGAATCTGGCCATCGGGGATCGGATGTACTGGCTTTCTACGGGAGCCTATACGACCACTTACAGTGCTATTGAGTTTAATGGGTTTCCTCCGCTTGAGGATTACTACATCTGATTGGCGGAGTCTGGCTGAGTGACATGGGGGGCTGGCCGAGGCAAGGGGTGCTTGTCCTTCGGGCACAAAGAACTCGCTTCGCTCAGACAATTGTGCCCTGCGGAAAAGCACCCCTAGCCTCGGCCTTTCGGCCATTGGTGGGGATTCCGCTGGGGGATTGCTCTGCCTCTTCGGGGTCTGAAGAAAGCCTTCTTCTGACCCCATCTTGGATGCTCTTTCACCCGATTTCCCGTCCCGCTCAGGGGTCTGAAGAACTCGTTCTTCTGACCCCAACTTCACTCACCTCCCCCTCCGCCTCAGATCCAACGTAAACGCCAGCGGCAGAACCACCACGCTATAACCAATCATCACCATCACCGCATGGCGCACATCTCCGGTCCAGTCGGCCAGCAGTCCGCCCAGCATCGGCACGGAGAACGCCAGGGTATAGCCCACCAGGAAGGTGCCGGCGGACAGGCGGCCGGTTTCTTCGGAGCTGACCAGCAGTGGCGGCAGTGCCACCAGCAGGATCAACAGGATGCCGGCAACAAAGCTCATCAGGGTGGCACTGGCGATGGACCACCAACCATCGAGGGCGATGGCGCCTGCGGTGCCGAGGATGCTGAGAGCGGCCATGGTCACGATCAGGGCTCGGCGTCCGACCCAGGCGCGGGCGAATTTGAGCATGGTCAGGGAGGCGAAGACCTGGGCGATGTTGAACCAGAACAGGGCTTCGGAGAGTTTGTCGAACTGGCCCTGCTGTTCGAGCAGGTTGCCCATGTAGGCGTTGAGGCCGAAGAACATGGAGCCGGAGAGCCCCAGCAGCAGGCCGAGTTTCAGGGTCAGGGGGTTGCTCCAGTCCGGGAGCCAGGCGGATTTGCGGACCGGGCGGGCCAGGTCCCGTCCGGGCAGGAACAGGGCGGCGGCGACCAGTAAGGCGGGCAGCGACCAGGCAATCAGGGTGGCGCGCCAGCTGTTGTCGAGCAGGGGCATGAGTACCGGCAGGGTGATGCCGGCACCGATGAATTCGCCCATGAGCATGCCGTTCATGTAGATGGCAGTTCCCAGGGCCAGGTGATGGGGCTGCAGCCACCGTGGTAGCAGAGCCGGGAGGGCCGGTTGCATCATGGCCACACCGAGGCCCATGACGGCGCTGGCGATCATCAGGGTCATGGTTTCAGGGGCCAGGCCGCGGCTGGCGGAGCCGATCACCATGATGACCATGGCCAGTGCCAGGGTGTTTCTCGGTCCGATGCGGGAGATGGCCAGGGAGCCGGGCATGGCGCCGATGGCAAGCATCAGGATGGGCAAGGTAGTCAGGGCACCGGTCAAGGCCTTGGAGAGGGCGAGTTCCTCGCCGATAAAGGGAGCCAGAGGCGGCGCCACCAGGACAGGGATGCGCAGGTAAACGCCGGATAGCCAAAGCAACACCGCCACCGGCAGCAGTCGGGCTGGCGGTGGCGGTGTGTTCGCGGCCTGGAGTTCAGCCACGGTATGCCGGATCAGTCTTCGCTGGTGTCCGGCAGGTAGGCGCCGTCTTCGTCGTGGACTTCGCGGCCAGTGACCGGCGGGTTGAAGGCACAGATCAGGCGCATGTCCTCGGTGCCACCCCGCAGGGTATGCTGGTCATGCTTGTCGAGTGCATACAGGGTACCGTCGGTGATCTCGTGAGTCTCGCCGGTTGCCTTGTCGGTGATGGTGCCATTGCCCGCCACGCAGTAGACGGCTTCCAGGTGGTGCTTGTACCAGAGGTTTAGTTCAGCACCCGCCGGGATGATGGTCTCGTGGAAGGAAAAGCCCATGCCGTCCTTTTTCAGCAGCATGCGGCGGCTGGTCCAGCCCGGGCCGTGAACTTCGCGCTCGGTACCGATGATGTCTTGCACTCGTACAATTTTCATTCGCATTCCTCATTTTGTGATGGAATAGCCATACAGTATAAACATGCGCCTCAGGCCCGGTTCAACCGCCAGTCGTCATAAGCCGACATCGCCTGCTCGATGGCCGCAGTCAGATTTTCCCTCTGCTGGTGGGTCAGGGGCCGCTGTTTCCGGCACCGGTCAAAGGCCCGCTGAATCTCCCGCCGGCTGGTCTTGTCGAGCTGTTCCAGCCAGTGATGATCGGCCGGCTCCAGTTCCAGCAGGTCCCGTCCGGCGTGGTTCCGGTGGCTGATATGCCACCAGTGGTCCACGGCCCGCCCTAATACAACATAGCCGAACTGGCTGTCCTGTACAGGCCCGAAACTGGCGGTTTTCAGGCCGTCCTTCAGGGGCCCGATGTTCAGTGCCGGAAGCAGCAGCCGGTCGCCGTAGAAATAGCTGCCGGCTGCGCCAATCAGGCCGCCGACCAGGGCTCCGGTCCCCATGGAGGAGCCCAGGGTCATGGCATCAATACCGGCGCCGCCCACAGCCCCGGCGCCAAAGCCTGCGGTGGCCAGGTAGCGCTTGCTGACCGCCCAGTGTTTGCGGGTGTCCTCGGAGAACAGGTCATGCTGGCTGTGCCACTGGAGTTCGGCTTCCTGGCGCCGGATGCGCTGGTGCTGGTACAGGTGCTCGATGTCGATGCGCAGGGTCTGTTCCCGCTTGCGCTGGTGCTGGTACCAGCGGTCCCGCAGGGTTTCCGCGAGGCTGGCATCGCTGGTTTCGGCCACCTGGTTCAGGGTCAGGGTGCGTTTTTCCTGGTAGGACATCAGGTCTTCCAGGGCCCTGGCAATCAGGCCGGCAGACTGGTGCCTGCGCTGGTGACGCTGTTCGGACAGGAACCGGGTGGCCCGTTCCAGCGGTTTCTCCCAGTCCGGCTCCAGTTGGCCGAATGCCCGTAACAGGCTCAGATGTTGTTCGAACGGGGCGCGAACGGCGTCGAATTTGCGGACTACCTGGAAGAACTGGCCGAGCGCCGACTGCCAGGTGTCACTGTAATCATCCTCGCCGATACTGTTGATCAGGGCCAGACTCGGGCGGCCGGTCCAGCGCAGGATGGTCATCTCTGCTTCGTGCTCGGCGCTGTAGGGCACCGAACCATCCACCACGTAGATGATCCCGGCTCCTGCCACGATCGGCGCCAGCAGTTCGCATTCATCGACAAACCGGTCATCGCCCCGGTGCTGAAGCACAAAGGCCCTGACCGTTTCCGGGTGGTCCGAGGCGGAGATGCTGTGGGCTTCCAGCCATTGCAGCACCCGCCGGGGGCGCTGGAAGCCGGGGGTGTCCACCAGGGTGTAGAGTTTCTGGCCGTCGACGGTCAGCGGATAGTCCTGTCGGGCCCGGGTGGTGCCGGGCTCCAGGGCAATGGCGATGGCGTCGTTCTGGGACAGGGTGGCCACGACACTGGACTTGCCCTTGTTCGGGTGGCCGACGACGGCGAACACCGGTGCTGTGGTCATGGCTGGACGCTCCCGGCCAGGTAGGGATCCGGCTCGTCGGTGGGTGGCAGCGCGACCGAGGCAAAACCCGGGGCCAGGCGCTCGGTGAATCGGAGCCAGGGTTGCACCAGGTGTGTTTCCGGGGGCCGGTTCGGGTCGCTGGCCAGGGGCAGCAGGGTCACCCGGGCACCGGATGGCCAGCGCTCGCGTGCGGTCTCCAGGAAGTCGTGCAGCTCCCCGGTGGGTGGTTCCCAGCTGCGGGTGACGACAATCACGGCGGGCGCCTTCTGGCCGGCCAGTTGGTCGCCCACCTGCGCCAGTACCTCGTCGTCCTGGGCCAGGGTGGCCCGGCCTCCGGCCCGGAAAATGCGGGTATCCGGCGCCTGCAGGCGCTGGGGCAGTTCCGGTTCCCCGGCTCCGGCCCAGCAGATCATGATTGGTGTGTCCGGCAGCAGGTCCGGGCGTGATCGGGTCCGGGTATCGGGCAGGTCGGCGGCGTCGTTGTGGCTGCTGCCGGTATCCAGGGTGGCGGTTTCCATCCGGTACAACAGTGCCTGCATGCCCGGATGACGGGCCAGCAGCCGGGCGGCGCGATGGCGAAGCAGACCCTGGCTGAGGATCAGCAGGAGTACCCGCGGTATCACAGTCCAGGTCAGCCAGAGCATGACCACGAAGGGCCACCACTGGCCCCAGCGGGAAGGATCAATCCCGGTGGTGCCCGACGCGGCCCGGAAGAAACGGGTGGCCTCCACCAGCTCCAGGGACGGCACGGCTGCGGGCCAGAGCCAGGACCAGGGCGTGGCCAGGTTATTGACCAGGCTGTGGTAGCCGGAGGCCGCGGTATCCAGGGTGGTGCTCCAGCCGAAGGCCAGATCCTGGACCACGACCATCACCAGCAGGGTGGCGAGGCCGGCAAGGCTGAAAGCAACACCGCCGGCATGGGCAGCGCGGGCCATGAGCAGTGGCTGGAGCCGGGCCCGGGTAGGGCTGGCGTGGTCCCGGTGAAAGCGTCTCAGCAACCAGCGCCAGGGTTGCCAGCCGACCAGTGCCTGCACGGTGGTAGCCAGCGCCAGCAGCAGCTGGAACAGGACAAACGCCAGGATCACGGTGATGTTGATGCGCTGGCCGCCGTCATAGAACAGCAGGCCGAGCATTGTGAGGATGCCGATCAGGCATCCGGCGGCCACGAAGCCGCCGTTGACCCGACGCCAGAGCCGGAGCTCGCGGCCGCCGGCGGTGACGGTGCCGCCCGGACCGGACAGACGATCCATGTGTGCCAGCCAGTGCGAGGCGTCGGGGGTTATTCCCTGCTGCTCGCAGTCGAGGGCAAAGCGACGGTCCCGTCGGTGGAGGAAAGCGGAGGGCTGGTCCCTGTCCCGCTGGATACGGTCGTCAAAATCCAGCAGCAGACGAAGGGGATTCTGGCTCATGCAGTGTCCTGGTGGCAAATTCGGTCATTGGTGCTTTGCTGTTAGCATATAGGCAATCCCGATCCTGATACCAGCCAATGGAAGCCCATGCCCCACCACCTGATGAATCTGCGCCACGTGCCCGATGACGAAGCTGACGAAATCCGGGCCCTGTTCGACGAACACGGGGTTCGCTATTACGAGACGCCCCCGAGCCGCTGGGGTATCAGTATGGGGGGCTTCTGGGTGCATGATGACGATGAGGCTGCCCGGGCGCGGTCGTTGCTGGACGAATACCAGAGGCAGAGGCGAGACCGGCAGCGGGAGGATTTTGAAGCGCGCCAGGCCCGGGGTGAAGTGGGTTTCTGGCATAGCTTCCGCCGGAAGCCGGTGACCATCCTTGCCGCCTGTGTCGCCATCCTGGTAATCCTGGCGTTAACCCTCGCGCCGTTCGTTGGTCTCGGCTAGATCACCGCTGCTGACTGGGCCGGCCACCGAAACGGACCAGGAATTCCGTTGCCTGCTCCACGGCATTGCCGGCGGTCAGGAAGCTGGTGATGTGGCCCCGCAGGTGCATCAGATAGAGCTCGGAGTGTACCCCTTTCGCCAGCAAGGCATTGTGGAAGTCCTCCGCCTGCTCCGGCGGTACCAGCATGTCCAGATTGCCGTGGAACAGGAAGAACGGGGGCGCATCGGGGAAGACATGGGCAATGGGTGAGGCCAGCCGGTAGGTCTCTGGCTTCTCCTGCTCGGTACCACCCAGGAACTGGCGGACTAGCCGCCCCGAATCGAACCGGCGCAGATCACTGGGGATGCCGCCGGCCACCACCGCAACCGGCCGGGCCCCGGGCCCGCCGTGGGGTTTGCTCAGGGGGTTCCCGGGATCGCTGGTCAGGGCCAGCAGGCTCACCAGATGGGCGCCGGAGGAGAACCCGAAGGCGCTGATGGCATCCGGATCAATCCGGTAGGTTGTTGCCTGCTCCCGCAACCAGCGCATTGCCACCTGCAGGTCATGGAGCTGCGCCGGGAAGGTGTACTCCGGAGCAAAGCGGTAATCGATGTTCATCACCGCGAAGCCACGCCCGGCCAATTCCTCGGCAATCCAGGTCATGTCTTCCCGGGAGCGTCGCTCCCAGCCACCACCATGAACCAGCAACACCGCCGGGGCCAGGTCCGGCCGCTGTGGCAGGTAAAGGTCCGCAAACAATGGTTCGGGCCAGTCATCCGGCGAGAAACGGACCGGGGAGCGCACCTCGAAGTCCGTCTCCGGCAAGGCGGCCACCGGCTCCTGGCGTGCGTTGTCATGGCTGGCGCACCCGGCCAGCAAAAGGCCGCCCAGAATCAGGGCGGCCAGGTTTGCACTCCAGCGTTGGTTCACCCGCAGGGCTCCTGTCATTGCTATCTGTCAGGACAATTTACGAGCGATTTCCGGTTGCGGATGCGCTCGGGTCTCGCCCGACGAAGGCGGGGCACGAAGGCGGGCACTCGCGCGCGGTAATCCCGGTAGATCGGCCCGACCTGACGCTCGAGATCGGCCTCCTCCACGGGGGTGATCACCAGGATGTAGCCGGTCGCGATGGCCGCCATCAGCAGGTGACCGAGGCTCATGTCCGGGGCTGCCCAGAACACGATCATCCAGCCCAGGCTGATGGGGTGTCGTGCCAGCCCATACAGGAACCGTGCGGAGAACGGAACTTCGGTCGGTGGCAGAGACCGCAGGTGCCGCCAGACCTGGCGCAGGCCGAAGAATTCGAAGTGATTGATATGGAAGGTCGCTGCCACCATGACGACCCAGCCAAGGCTGTGCAAGGCGTAGACAAACGTCCGGGCGCTATCGCCTTCTAACTGCCAAAGGCTGTATGGCAGCGGTGTCCAGGTTGTCAGCACCAAAAGCAGGGTCAGGCCGGCAACCAGCACGTAGGTGCTGCGTTCCAGCGCCGGAGGCAGGATACGGGTCCAGCGGCGCTTGAAACCTGGGCGGGCCATGACCGAGTGCAGGCCGAAATAACCGAACAGCAGCAGAGTGTTGGCCGCGATGGCGGCCAGTCCGTCCCCTGGCGCACCGGTGTCGATGCCCCAGGGCCCGAGGTTCAGCAGGAATCCGGCCAGGGCCAGTAGTGCCAGGAAGCCCAGGCCATAGCTGGCCAGGGCAAAGAGCAGAAACAGGGCCTTGATCATGACTGCTCCCCCTCGCCGGGCCGGGCGATGAAGTAGACATTGAACGGGTCGTGGTCGAGCCGGTGGGACCGGATGTCACCGAATCCGGCCTGCCGGAGCATCAGCTCTGCCCGCTCCTCGCCCCACAGGGTACCCAGGCCCGGCCCTCCCTGGGCCAGTGACACCGGCGTGCAGTGGGCGCAGGAAATGGTGTAGAGCAGCGGCCCCAGGGGGTGATCCAGGTTGTTTTGCAGGAAGCTGGAACCGGCGATGTCCTGCATCAGGTAGATGCCGCCGGGCTTGAGGGCCCTGGCGATACCCCGCAACAACGCCGCAGGGTCGGCCTGGTCGTGGACGGCATCGAAAGAGGTAATCAGGTCGTAGTGACCGGGCTCGTTGAAATCCCGCAGATCGCGGGCGGCGAAGTGCAGGTTGGTCAGCTCCAGTCTCTCGGCTTCGGCCCGGGTCGGTCCGAAGGCTTCCTCACAGAGGTCGTAGCCCTGGAACCGGGTGTTCGGGAAGGCCTTCGCGAGGGTCAGCAGGGCAAGTCCCCGGCCACAGCCGGCGTCGAGTACCGAGATGCCCTGCTCCAGACGGCTCCGGAGTTCCGGGACCAGTGGCAGGATGTGGTCGAACAGGGCGCACACCACGGTCTGGTGGCTGTCTTCCGCCATCACCTCGTGAAAGCAGGGGTAGCGGTGATAAGGCAGGCCTTCGCCGGTGTGGAAACACTCTGTCAGGGGCTCTTCCATACTGGCGATCACGGGAATGAAGCGGGCCGTCACCGCCAGGTTGTCGGGGCTCGCACTGCGGGTCAGGTAGGCGGCATGGGCCGGGTCCAGGCTGAAAGTTCCGGCTTCCGGCTGGTAGTCCACGATACCGCCGGTGACCATCACCGACAGCCATTCCCGCACATAGCGCTCGTTCAGGCCGCAGGCGTCGGCAATCTGCTGGCTGGTCGAGGGCGGCAGACTGGCCAGGGTATCGAACAGTCCGAGCCGGTGGCCCAGGGAGGTCATGGTCACCACGGCGGCGTGGTTGACCATGGTGGCGAACTGTTCGCCGAAGGCTTCCGGCGTCCGCGGTTGCCGGGTGTCGAGTTTCAGGGGGGCGTTCATGTTGGTGCTCCTTCCGGTGTTGTTGTGGATGCCCCCTGATCGTGCGCGCTCTGTTCCTGGTGTCCTTCAGCGTAATCGGTCAGATTCTGTCCGAATCCGCCACCGGATCCCCGGACTTGCGTTTTTTGCCCCATGGCGGATGATTTGGACAGGAACGCGGAGGAAATCTCCATGGCGAATGACAGCAAGACCGGCCGGCCGGTGCAGATCGGCATCCTGGCCATGCCCCAGGCGACCGCCTCGCCGATCTATGGCATGCAGGAGCTGCTGGGTTCGGCGGGCAGGGACTGGAGTCTGCTGGTGGAGGGGGAAGCCGGCACGCCCCTGATCCGGGCGGAGATCGTGTCGGTGGAAGGTGAGCCCATGGAATTGGCTAACGGCGCCCTGGTGCGACCAACCCGCCGGCTGGACCGGGATTATTGGCCCGATGCCTTGTGCATTCTGGAGGTGATGTTCGACCCGGCGGAGGAGCCGGATGGACTGTTCGAGCGCGAGGTGGCCTGGATCCGGGACTACTGGGACAGGGGCGGGCTGCTGGCCACCGCCTGCACCGGCGCGGTCCTGCTTGGCGAGGCGGGGCTGCTGGCGGGCCAGGATGCCACCACCCACTGGGGCTTCTGCGAGTTCATGGCCAGCCGTTATCCGGGCGTCCGCATGCATCCCGAACGGGCCATGGTCGCCTCCGGCACCGGACAGCGCCTGATCATGTCCGGCGGCGGCACGTCCTGGATGGATCTGGGCCTGTACCTGATTGCCCGCTTCTGCAGCCAGGCCGAGGCGATCCGCGTCGCCAAGGTGCACCTGATCGAATGGCACGAGGACGGCCAGCAGCCGTTCGTTGCCATCAACCACCAGCGCCAGTCCAGTGACGCGGTGATTGCCGAATGCCAGCGCTGGCTGGCGCATCATTATGACCAGCCCTCACCGGTGGCCGGCATGATCAGCCTCAGTGGCCTGAGTGAGCGCTCTTTCCATCGCCGCTTTCGCCAGGCCACCGGGATGACCCCGATCGAATATGTTCTGACATTGCGGCTGGAGGAAGCCAAACAGATTCTCGAGACCAGTCACTTGTCGGTGGAAGCGGTGGCGGAGATGGTGGGCTATCAGGACGCGGCGTTCTTTTCCCGGAAATTCCAGCAGCGGGTGGGGCTGACACCGGCCCAGTACCGGAGGAAGTTTGCCGGCGTTGGTCGTCTTCAGCAGCAACCTGGATTACCTGCCGGTTGATCCTGTCCGGATCCCCTGACAGTGTCCGGAACCGGGGACAGGTCCCGCCGGCGGCGCGGCTATCGGCCTGACTCCCTGGTTAACCTTTCCGATTGTCCGGAAATCCGGAAGCTGCATCCTTCCCGTGGGTGGTTAATCCCTGAAAACGCCGGAAAATCAATGGCCTGTTGTTTTGGCACAGGATCCGCATGGCTGCGGCAGAGGCGGCGGAACTGCCGGCCTCGGGTTTGCCAACAAAAACAAACAGGGAACGATTATGAAACGATTCATGCTCTGCGCCTTGATCGGCGCTTCGGGGGTTGCCGTAGCCGCGCCACCGTTCAACGAGCGCCCGGATTTCCTCCAGGGACCTGTCCAAAGCACCTGGTACGATGGTGTTACCAACGACCTTCTCAGCGCAGGCCTCGGCGCCTCCGGTCTCCAGAACCCCACGCCGCCCGCCTTCGATGATGCCCTCAATCCGACCCCGGCCGAGTTGCGACGCCTGGCAATCTACAACAACTACCGGGCGCTGGTGGATACCGTCCCCGGGGGCGGTTACGGCAGATTTTTCGGGCCAGCAACAGGAACTGACGGCGAAGGCCTGATCGCGGGCCATGAGTACCTGGCCTACATGACGGTACCGGGCAGTGACACCCCGGTGACGGTGATAGCCCAGGTACCGGACAATTTCGACCCCCGCCAGCCCTGCCTGGTGACGGCACCCTCCTCCGGCTCCCGGGGCATCTACGGGGCCATCGGCACCGCCGGTGAGTGGGGCCTGAAAAAAGGCTGTGCCGTAGTTTACACCGACAAGGGGACGGGTACTGGCGCCCACAACCTGGCCACCAACACGGCGCAACGAATCGACGGCACCCTGACCCCGGCCGATGAGCCGGTCCAGTTCCGGGCGGAGCTTTCCGATCAGGAACGCGCCAAATTCAATGCAGACTGGCCGGACCGTTTTGCCTGGAAGCATGCCCACTCCAGGGCCAACCCCGAGGCGGACTGGGGCCGGCACGTGTTGCAGTCCATCGAGTTCGGTTTCTATGTGCTCAATGAAGGGTATGGCCGGGCATTGGGTAACGGTGAAATCCTGGCCACCATCCGTCCCCGCAACACCCTGGTGATCGCCTCCAGTGTGTCCAATGGCGGCGGCGCCTCGGTGCGGGCGGCGGAGCTGGACGACCGGGGTCTGATCGACGGCATTGCCGTGTCCGAGCCGAATCTCAATCCGGTGGTGGATCGCAGCTTCACCATCCGCCAGGGCGATGGGCCGGTGATCAGTGATCACAGCCGGAGTCTGCTGGATTACACCACGGCGCTGGCGGTCTACCAGGGCTGCGCCAACCAGGCACCCGGAATCCGGGACCAGGCGCCGCTCAACAGTCTGTTCAATCCGCCGGCCGTGGGCGAGAACATCTGTCAGTCCCTGGCCAGCAAGGGCCTGGTGACTGGCGTGACGGTGGAGGAGCAGGCCGCGGATGCCCTGAGGATCCTCAACGAGGAACTCGGTATCCAGCCGGAGCAGAACCTGCTGGCGCCGGTGCACTTCGGTCTTTCCGTGGCCCAGAGCATTGGCATGACCTACGCCAATGCCTATGGCCGCGCTGGTGTCGAGGACCGGCTGTGTGGCATCAGCCTGGCGGCCACCGACGCTTTCGGTGCGGTCACGCCCCTGTCCCCGGCCAGTGAGGCGGCGCTCTTTGCCACCAGTAACGGCATTCCGCCCACCGGTGGCGTGAATCTGGTCAACGATGGTGCCGTGGGTCAGCCGACGCTACTGGCGGCCAGTGTGTCCACGAGCTCTGGGCTGGCGGATCACGGCCTGGATGCGCTCCTGTGCCTGCGTGCGCTTGCCACCGGCGAGGACCCGGTCACCGGCGATCCGCTGACCGGCGAACAGGCGCTCTGGTCCGATCGCATAGCGGAGGGTATCTCGGCTGTCCGCGCTAACGGAGATCTGCAGGGCAAGCCGGCGGTGTTCGTCACGGGCCGGGCCGATGCCATCCTGCCCATCAACCATACGTCCCGTCCCTATGTGGGCCTGAACCGGCGGGTCGAGGGCAAGCACAGCGGGCTGCGTTACTATGAAATCCTCAACGCCCATCACCTGGATGTGCTCAACGGCTTTCCCGGCATTGCCGAGCGCTACGTGCCCCTGCATCACTACTATTTCCAGGCGCTGGACCTGGTCTGGGCACACCTGGCGGACAAGCGGCCGTTGCCGCCGAGCCAGGTGGTCCGCACGGTGCCCCGGGGCAGTCTGACCATGCCATTAAGTGAGGCCAACCTGCCTGTGATCAGTCCCGAGCCTGCACCTCAGGACCGGATCGTCTTTACCGGGAGCCAGCTCCGGATTCCCGAGTAATGCCTCAACACCTTGCCCCGGCCCCGTGCCGGGGCCTCAGCCGTTTGCCCCTTTCCCGGGGTGGTCATATACTCTCGGCGAGGTGTCCGGTTTTCCGGATACCCGGGTGCTGTTGTGATGATCAATCCTGAGAGCGGTGGTGCACATTCCATGACACAGTTGTTTGGCGACCGGAGCCCGCGCGGGTTGACCCGCGAACTGATCGAGGCGCTGTTTCCCATGTTCGAGGAAGCCAGCGCCGGTGCCATCGCCGTAGACCGGGAGGCCCGGATCACCTGGATCAACCAGAGCTACGCCCAGTTGCTGGGATTGGGCGATGTTGCCGATGCCATCGGCAAACCGGTTCGGGTCGTGATCCCTCATACCCGCATGCCGGAAGTGGTGGAGACGGGCAAGCCGCTGCTGCTGGACATCATGGAACACGACAAGCAGCAACTGGTGGTTACCCGTGTGCCCTATTACGATGATGGCGGCGAGCTGGTCGGTGCCGTGGCTTTCGTCCTTTATGACGATTTGCAGCCCCTGACACCGCTGGTCAGCAAGTACCGACGGTTGCATCAGGACCTGGCGGCGGCACGCAAGGCGCTGGCGAAAAAGGCCCGGGGCACCCGCTACAGCTTGGGGGATTTTGTCGGCGCAAGTCCGGCCGCGCTGGAAGTGAAGCGCCGGGCTCGTCTGGCTGCCGGACGGGACATGCCGGTGCTGCTGCTCGGCGAGACCGGCACCGGCAAGGAAGTGCTGGCCCAGGCTATCCACTCGGTCTCCACCCGCACCGACAAGCCCTTCGTGGGCGTGAACGTGGCGGCGATTCCCGATAATCTGCTGGAGGCCGAGTTCTTCGGCGTCGCCCCCGGCGCCTACACCGGTGCAGACCGGCGTACCCGCGACGGCAAGTTCCAGCTGGCCAACGGCGGCACCCTGTTCCTGGACGAGGTGGGCGATATGCCCCTGCCACTGCAGGCCAAACTGCTGCGCGCCCTCCAGGAAGGGGAGATCGAACCGCTGGGGTCGAACAAGGTGGTGCCCGTGGATGTGCGGGTAATTGCCGCCACCAGCCGCAACCTGGAAACGATGATTGCCGAGGGCAGCTTCCGGTCGGATTTGTACTACCGTCTCAACGTTCTGGAAATCCCCATCCCGCCCTTGCGTGACCGTCTGGCCGACCTCGGGGTGCTTTGCGAGGCGCTGCTGGAGGATATCGGTGATGGCCTCGATGTCCGTGGCGAGATCACCGACGCCGGTGTTTCGGCCCTGGCCGGTTACGACTGGCCCGGCAATATCCGGGAATTGCGCAACGTGCTGGAGCGGGCCCTGACCATGGGCGAGGACGGCGGCCTGCTGGATGCCGATGCCATCTTCAAGGTACTCCCGCGCAACGGCAACCGCCCGGTATCGACCCTGACCCCGCGCCCCGTCCGGCCTCTGGGCCAGACCATGGCGGAAGCCGAGGCCCAGGCCATCGAAGAGGCCCTGGTTGCCGCCCGTGGCAACCGGACCCGAGCGGCCAAGCTGCTCGGAATCTCCCGCTCGGTACTCTACGAAAAGCTTGCCAAGATGTCCTGATATCCGGACGAGCGTCCTGATATCCGTACAAATACCTACGACCCTGGTCTGAAGGTGTCCGGATATTCGGACGCATCTCTCCTTCAATGTCCTCCGTTGTTTTTTCTAACTATATGAAATATATGTGGAATTGCGATCTGGCACGCCCCCTGCTATGCCTTGGTTGCAGGACGTCAGAACAACGCAGACAACAAGACTGACGATTATTGTTGGACCCACCGCTTTCCCTGTCCGTCTCGTTTTCTGCGATGTCTGACTACACTCAGATCAGGCCTGCCAGTTTTTTGCTGTCTGGCCCACGAAAACAACAATGCTAGGAGACTTGCCAATGAAACTCTTCAAGGCCCTCACCGGGATCGCCGGTGCGATCGCCCTGACTACGGGTTCCGCCGTTGCCGATGACCTGCGCTGGAAAATGCCCGTAGCCTTCGCTACCAACCTTCCGGGCCTGGGTTCTCCCGCCGCCTGGGTTGCAGAAAACCTCACCACAGCTTCCGATGGCAGCATTCAGGTCCGGGTCTACGAACCGGGCAAGCTGGTTCCGCCGTTCGATATTCTCCAGGCTGTGTCCGATGGCAAAGTATCGGCCGGTTATACCTGGATCGGCTACGACCAGGGCAAAGTGCCTGCGATTCCCCTGTTTGCAGCGGTGCCCTTCGGCATGAAGCCTCCGGCCTACATTGGCTGGTATTACTTCGGTGGCGGTCATGAAATGCTGCAGGAAACCTATGCCAACAAGGGCTTCAACGTTCATGCACAGCTGTGCGGCATCATCGGGCCTGAAACAGCGGGTTGGTACTCCAAACCCATCAAAACACTGGAAGACTACAAAGGCCTGAAGATCCGCTTTGCCGGCCTCGGTGGCAAGGTCCTCGAAAAACTGGGCGCCTCCGTGACCATGATGCCTGGCGGCGAGCTGTACCAGGCACTGGAAAAGGGCACCATTGATGCCACTGAATTCTCCATGCCCGCCATCGACCAGATCCTCGGCTTCAACCAGGTCGTCAAGTACAACCTGTTCCCGGGCTGGCACCAGCAGTTCACGGCCCAGTACATGCTGATCAACAAGGATGAGTGGGCACGAGCCACCGAGGCCCAGAAGGCGCTGGTTGAGGCTTCCTGCACCGCGGCAACCACCCGTGGTCTGGCCGAGGGTGAGTACAAGAACGGCAAGGTTCTGGCCGAGTTCCAGGACAAGGGCGTTCAGGCTGACCAGATCCCCCGCGATGTTTTGCTCAAGTTGCGGGAAGTAACCGAGGAAGTTCTTGAGGAAGAAGCCTCCAAGGATGCCGACTTCAAGCGTGTTTACGAGAGCCAGCAGGAATTCATGGAATCCTACAAGGTGTGGGATACCCGCGCCTATGTTCCGGCGGACCTGTAAGGTTCGGGGCTGACCCTGAGCATCGGAAGCAATTCCGGTGCTCCCTGATCAAGTCTGGATGGCCCTGCGGGGCCATCCTTGTTTCACGGCAGGCTTTCTGAACGAGGAACTGTTGTATGGCAGTGTCTGATAAAGGCTCACCGCCCGATGTGCACGCATCGGCGTCGGACGCCGGTCAATTTATTCATCATCACACCGAGTTCCCGACCACCCGGCTCAGTCAATTCATGGACGGTGTGATTTCTGCGATAGGCAAGAGTGCTTCCTGGCTCTGGTTTGTGGTCACCGGCGTGATCATCTATGCAGTGGTGGGTCGCTATGCCTTTGGCATGGGGTCGGTAACCCTGGAGGAAGTCCAATGGCATCTGGCCGGCGCCGGTTGGTTGTTGGGCTTGGGCTATACCCTGGTAACAGATGATCATGTGAGGGTGGATGTCATCCATGAACGCCTGTCATTGAAAGGCCAGGCCTGGATAGAACTCTTCGGTCTGGTGTTTTTGTTGTTGCCATTTCTGGTGCTGGCGGTCTGGGAAATGATTCCCTATGCCTTCAGTTCCTGGGAACAGGGTGAGACCAGCCAGGCACCCGCTGGCCTTCCCTATCGCTGGATCCTCAAGGGCGTTCTGGCATTGTCATTTGTGCTTCTCATTATCGCTGCCCTGTCCCGTCTGCTGAAAGTTACTGCCCTGCTTTTCGGCTTTCCGAAGCCAATCCGGGTCGAGTCCGATGATAACAAGAAAGAGGATGCGTCCTGATGGAGCTTGAAACCCTTTTCGTAATCGGCATGTTCCTCACGTTCGGGGCGCTGTTGATGACCGGTTATCCGGTTGCGTGGGTATTGGGTGGCACCGCGGTTATCTGGACCGTCGTCGGTGTCGTCGCCGTCGAGAATTTCGGTGCCAATCTCTGGTTTGATTACCAGTCTTCCATGGGTCTTGTCCCCGAACGAATATGGAAAGTGGTAAGTAGCGAGACCCTTGTGGCCCTGCCCATGTTTATTTTCATGGGCATCATGCTTGACCAGTCCGGTGTGGCCGAGCGCCTGATGAACAGCATGGTCAAACTGTTTGGCGCCGTCCGCGGTGGCTACGCAGTAACCGTGATCGTCATCGGCGTACTGCTGGCTGCGACTACCGGTATCATTGGCGCATCCGTCGTGCTCCTGGGCATGCTGTCCCTGCCGGTGATGATGGAGAACAAGTACAACAAGGGGTTTGCCGTGGGTACTGCCTGTGCCACCGGGACCCTGGGTATTCTGATTCCGCCTTCCATCATGCTGGTTCTGATGGCTGACCGCCTGGCGGTTCCCGAAGCGTCAGTAGGCGACCTGTTCATGGGCGCCTTCTTTCCCGGCCTGATGCTGGGTGCCATGTACGTCGCCTACGCCATCATTCGTCCCATGCTGCAACCGAACATTGCGCCGGTACCGGCGGGCACCGAGAAAGTGAGCTGGAGCATCGTCTGGGAAGTGGCGAAAGCCGTTGTACCGACGGCCGCGCTGATCCTGGGTGTGCTGGGCTCCATCTTTGCCGGCATAGCAACGCCAACGGAAGCTTCCGGTGTTGGCGCTCTGGGCGCCTTGCTGTTGGCCCTGATGTCTCGCCGACTGAACCTGAAAGTGCTCAACTCCTCCATGCAGCAGACAACCCGCACGGCTGCGTTCATCTTCGCCATCTTCCTGGGCGCAACTGCGTTCTCTGTGGTCCTTCGGGGGCTGGGTGGCGACCAGGTGATCGAGGATGCCCTGCTGGGCCTGCCCTTCGGTCCCTACGGCGTTGTTCTCACCATCCTGTTTGGTGTCTTCCTGCTGGGCTTCTTCCTGGACTGGGTGGAGATCACCCTGATCATCCTGCCTCTGGTGGCCCCGGTCGTGCAAAGCCTGGGCTTTGACCTGGTCTGGTTCACCATCCTGTTTGCCATGTGCCTGCAGACGTCGTTCCTTACGCCCCCGGTCGGCTTCGCCCTGTTCTACATTAAAGGGGTAGCGCCACCGGAAATAAAGGTGACGGATATCTACCGGGGCGTGGTGCCGTTCATCATCATTCAGCTGGTAGCACTGGCGATCGTCTTCCTGGTACCGGAGATTGCAACCTGGCTGCCTAGCGTGGCTTACGACTAAGGAGAAAACAAAAATGCGTCTGGAAAATCGTATTGCCCTGATCACCGGGGCCGGTCGGGGCATCGGCCGCGCCATCGCCGAGGCCTATGGTCGTGAAGGCGCGAAGGTTGCCGTAGCCGACCTGACACTCGAGTCCGCCCGGGAAACCGTGGCGGCCATCGAGCAGGCGGGTGGCACCGCCATGGCACTGAAAATGGATGTCACCAACGAAGAAGAAGTTGACGTAAACGTAAACTATGTGGTTAAACAGTGGGGTGGTCTGGATATCGCTATTGCGAACGCCGGCATCCAGCACATCGACCCGGTGCACAAGCTTGCTTATTCCGATTGGAGCAAAGTCATGAATGTGCATCTCGATGGCGCATTCCTGGTGACCCGCGCGGCACTCAAGCACATGTATGAAAGCGGCGGTGGCACCATGCTGTATATGGGGTCGGTGCACTCGTTGGAAGCCTCCCCTCTGAAGGCGCCCTATGTGGCGGCCAAGCACGGCATGCTGGGGCTTTGCCGGGCGGTGGCGAAGGAGGGTGCCGAGCACGGGGTGCGCAGCAATATCATCTGCCCCGGGTTCGTACGCACGCCCCTGGTGGACAAACAGATTCCGGAACAGGCCAAAGAGCTGGGTATTTCCGAACAGGAAGTGATCAGCAAAGTCATGTTGAAAAACACTGTGGACGGGGAATTCACCACCCTGGAAGACGTGGCGGAACTGGCCGTTCACCTGGCCGCCTTCCCGTCCGCTGCCCTGACCGGCCAGTCCATCGTGGTCAGTCACGGTTGGCATATGCAGTAACACTCAGGAGAGACGGATGAGTAATACAGAACAATCACCGGTAGTCTGGTCTCCCACGGACGACACCCTGACGCACTCCCGCATGGGCCGGTTAAAGGCCTGGCTGGAGCAGCAGGGCTTCGGTCCGTTTGCCGACTACCATGCCCTGCACCAGTGGTCCATCGCTGAGCTCGACACCTTCTGGCAGAAGGTCTGGGACTACTGCGACCTGGTCTGTGACACCCCCGCGGACAAGGTGCTGGGCAAGCGGGAAATGCCCGGGGCGCAGTGGTTCCCCGGCATGAAGCTGAACTTCGCCGCCAACCTGCTGCGGCTGGCGGACGGCGACCATGCCGACAAAGAGGCGGTGGTGGCCTACTGCGAAACCCGCCCGGTCCTGCGCAAAACCTACGCCGAACTCAAAGCCGACGCCGGCGCCCTGGAGGCCTTCCTGCGCAGCAAGGGGATCGGGCAGGGCGACCGGGTCGCGGGTGTGGTCACCAACGGCTACGAGGCCATGGTGGGCATGCTGGCCGCCACCAGCATGGGCGCGATCTGGAGCTCCGCCTCCCCGGATTTCGGCATCGGTGCCATCAACGACCGCTTCGGGCAGATTGAACCGTCGGCCCTGATCGTGGTGGACGGCTACGGCTACGGCGGCAAGGTATTCGCTCGCCAGGACGACTTCGCCGACTTGATCGCCGGCCTGCCGTCTCTCAAGACCGTGGTCAGCATCCCGCAGCTGCCGGACGAAGCCCCCATTCCCGGCGAGCTGGTCACCACCTGGGACGACGCGCTCACCTTCGGTGAGGGACAGGCTCCCTCCTTTACCCCGATGGACCCGGACCACCCCGTCTACATCCTGTATTCCTCCGGTACCACCGGCAAACCCAAGTGCATCGTCCACGGCACCGCCGGCCTGCTGGTCAACCACGCCAAGGAACTGATGCTGCACGGCGACGTCGGCCCCGAGGACCGCTTCCTGTACTTCACCACCTGCGGCTGGATGATGTGGAACTGGCAGGCCTCCGCCCTGCTGACCGGCGCCGCGGTGATCACCGTCGACGGCTCCCCGGGCTACCCCAGCCTCAGCTTCCTGTGGGACACCGTGGCCGAGGAAAAAGTCACCCACTTCGGTACCAGCGCCCGTTTCATCGCCGGCTGCCGCAAGGCCGAACTCCAGCCCGCGAAAACCCTCGACCAGAGCGCCCTGCGCGTAGTGTTCTCCACCGGCTCCCCCCTGCTGCCGGAAGACTACGACTGGATGTACACCGACGGCGCCCCGAACGTGCTGCTCGGCTCCATCGCCGGTGGTACCGACATCTGCGGCTGCTTCGTCGGCTCCACCCCGCTGCTGCCGGTACGCCGCGGTGAAATCCAGTGCCGCTTCCTCGGCGTCGACGCCGTCGCCTACGGCGATGACGGCAAACCGGTCAGCGAAGGCCGAGGCGAACTCGTCTGCCGCCAGCCCCTGCCGTCCATGCCCGTGTGCTTCTGGGACGACCCGAACGGCGAGCGCTACCGCGACGCCTACTTCAACACCTTCCCCGGCGTCTGGGCCCACGGCGACTTCATCGAATTCACCGAACACGGCGGCGCCATCATCTACGGCCGTTCCGACGCCACCCTCAACCCCGGCGGCGTCCGCATCGGCACCGCCGAAATCTACCGCCAGGTGGAAACCATTCCCGAGGTTAAAGACAGCCTCGTGGTCGGCCGCCAGATCGAAGGCGACGTGGAAGTCGTCCTGCTGGTGGTCCCCGCCGACGGCCAGGACGTCACCGACGACCTGAGAAAACAGCTCAAAACCCGAATCCGCGAAGGCGCCAGCCCCCGGCATGTGCCCAAACACATCGTCCAGGTGCCGGACATTCCCTACACCCGTAGCGGCAAGAAGGTAGAGCTGGCGGTGGCCCGGCTGATCAATGGCTCGAAAAAAGCCGACAACCGGGATGCCCTGGGTAATCCGGAAGCCTTGGACCAGATCCGGGAGCGGCTCCAGCAGGCCAATTTGTTGCCGGAAGGTTAGAGAACCTGGATGGCCTGGCATGGCGTATTGTTGACAAAACCGTGTTGAAATACGTCGTGTCGGACCTTGGTTCGGGGGCTTAACTGGGTGGTCTGAAGAGCGGTGGTGTGGCCGCCTCCCAAAACTGTGCGGAGCCATGGATGGCGGAGCCCAAGCGCCCCATGGACGGGCTTGAGCGGGTTTTGGGAGGCGGCCACACCACCGCGATACTCCCAAACCAGAAAAATCATAATGTTAGAAAATTTCGTAAATTCCCGCCATTTCATCGTCCTGTAACCGAAGATCCGGCATTTTTAGTCCGTTCTAATACTAAGATCGTAACCAAAAATTACGAAAAAATGGTATCTTAGTAGGTCTATCAAAAGTTCCGAAATCAGTCATGGCACAGGCCGGACGTCCAAAAGACGCCTGACCCTGCAATGACCGTCCTGAACCCACCCATTAGCCTGAGGACGAAAATGACATCATCCAAAGCCAAGATTGTCTACACACTGACCGACGAGGCCCCCGCCCTCGCCACCCGGTCACTGCTTCCCATCCTGGAAACCTTCGCCAAGCCGGCTGGTATCGACTTCGAAACCAGTGATATCTCTCTCGCGGCGCGTATCCTGGCAGCGTTTCCCGACTACCTCGAGGAAGACCAGCGGGTTCCGGATGCCCTGGCTGAATTGGGTGAGTACACCAAGGATCCGGACGCCAACATCATCAAGTTGCCGAACATCTCCGCGTCCATCCCCCAGCTGCGCGCAGCCATCAAGGAGCTGAACGAGCAGGGCTACAAGGTGCCCGAGTACAAGGAGCATCCGGAGACCGACGAAGAGAAGGAAATCCACGCCCGTTACTCCAAGGTCCTGGGCAGTGCCGTCAACCCGGTACTGCGCGAAGGTAACTCCGACCGCCGTGCCCCGGCCGCGGTCAAGGCCTTCGCCCGCAAACACCCGCACACCATGGGTGAGTGGAGCCCGGCCTCCCGTACCCACGTGGCGCACATGCGTGGTGGCGATTTCTACTCCAGCGAGCAGTCTGTGACCCTGGACAAGGCCACCAACGCCCGCATCGTGTTCGAGAACAAAAAGGGCGAGCAGACCGTCCTGAAATCCGACCTGCCGCTGCAGGAAGGCGAAGTGCTCGACGGCATGTTCATGAGCAAGAAAGCGCTGGTGAAGTTCTTCGAGGATGCCATCGAAGACTGTGAGAAGACCGGTGTCATGTTCTCCCTGCACGTGAA
>NZ_JAWLHI010000037.1:0-40756 GCF_041690455.1 Marinobacter sp. | reverse complement strand
AGGCCGTATTCAAACCCATCTGCAAAGCGCGTTGACGCATTGACCATCACCGAGCTGGAGTCCACTTCGGTGATAAACCGGCGGGCCCGGGTGTAGTTTTCCGTGATGATACTGTCGGTATGCTGGGAGCTGTAGCGATTGATGTGCTCGATAGCACCATCGAGGCCGCCCACCACCCGAACCGCCAGGATCGGCGCCAGGTATTCCTCCTCCCAGTCTGCTTCGGTGGCTTCTCCGGCACCGGGGACGATGTCACGGGTTTCCGGGCAGCCCCTCAGTTCCACGCCCTTTTCCTCGAAGGCGGAGGCGAGCAGGGGCAGGATATCCGCTGCCACTTCCCGGTCCACCAGCAGGGTTTCCATGGTGTTGCAGGTACCATAGCGCTGGGTCTTGGCGTTGACCGCCACTTTCAGCGCCTTCTCCGGATCGGCATGGCTGTCGATATAGACATGACACACGCCGTCCAGGTGCTTGATGACCGGCACCCTGGCATCCCGGCTGATCCGTTCAATCAGGCCCTTGCCGCCCCGGGGCACGATGACATCGACATACCGGGGCATGGTGATCAGCTCACCGACGGCGGCACGGTCCGTGGTCCTGACCACCTGCACGGCGGTCTCGGGCAGCCCCGCCGTGGCAAGGCCCGTCGCCAGACAGGCGGCAATGGCCTGGTTGGAATGAATGGCCTCGGAACCGCCACGCAGGATGGTGGCATTACCCGATTTCAGACACAGGCTCGCTGCTTCAACAGTGACGTTGGGACGGGATTCATAGATGATGCCGATCACCCCCAGGGGCACCCGCATCTTGCCGACCTGAATGCCGGACGGACGATAGGTCATACCGGTGATTTCGCCAATCGGGTCCGTCAACGAGGCCACCTGTCTCAACCCTTCGATCATTGCGTCAATACGCTGCGGGGTCAGTTCCAGCCGGTCCAGCATGGCGGCATCGAGGCCATTCTCGCGCCCCTTCTCGAGATCCTTGCTGTTGGCAACCGCCAGTTCGTTGCGAGCGGCATCAAGGGCCTCCGCCGTAGCCAGCAAAGCCTGGTTGCGCGTGGCCGTGGTTGACCTGGCCACCTGTGTGGCAGCCGCTCGCGCCTGCTGGCCGACCTCGGCCATGTATGCTGCTATATCCATCCCGTGTCCTTGCTACCTTGTCAGTCAAATTCAGGAATAAGGGCCTAACTTTACCTTTCCCGTTTCAAGTACGCATCCCAAACCATTATTATACCGCTGCGCTATGCTTCATACTCAAGGAGCCTCTGATTAATGGACACCCGGGAGAGGAAGGACACACCATGGCCCAGACGGCCGATAAATTCCTGTTGACCAGGTTGTCACGAGCCGGGTTCGTGGCATTTCTGGCCATTACCCTGCTGAGTGCCCTGCTCGGCCAGCCCCTGATGGCGGCGGTTGCCGCTGCGGCGGCCGGCATTGTCATCAGCGGCCGGACCTTTCATCCGGCCCGGGCAAAACGGCCCTGGCCCCTGATACAACGGCTTTTTTTCCTGGTCCTCACATTTTTGCTGCTGTCCGGATTCGTGGTGGGCCCCTGGGCCCTGACTCACTGGCTCTACGCCATTCCCCTGGTCGCCTTCTCGCTGTTCCCGCCCGCCGCCGCCATGATCCTGGCCCTGGCAGTGACCATCCTGGCGATGGCAGGCGTCTGGTGGGCGACTGGCCTGCCCGACCGGCACCAGATGATCAGCGCCTTTCTACTCACGCTGCTGCTGTCCGGCCTGCTGGTGTTTCTCCGTGAATACAAGAGCCGCCAGCTTGCGCCGTTGCGGCGCACGGACGAGCTGACCCAGGCCGCCAGCCGGGAGTACCTGTCCGCGGATCTGCACAAGGAGATCCAGCGCAGTGAGCGGGAAGGCACGGACATGTCCGTCATCATGATCGGGCTGGACACTCATCTGAGCGACAACGAACGGGACGAGGACATCCGCTCGATCCTGCCCCGTATTGGCCGCTACCTGCATTCGCAGTTGCGCGACTTCGATACCTATTACCGGGTGGCGGACCTGCAGTTCCTGGTCATCCTGCCCGGCATCGGCACCAATAACGCCCTGGACCGGGCCGAGACCATCCGTGCCGGGCTGCAGACGCTGCTCAAATCCCACGGAATGCGCCTGACCGTGAGCACCGGCATTGCCGGGCTGAATATCGGCGATGACGCCGACAGCCTGCAACAGAGCGCTGCCCACGCTCTGCGTCGAGCCCAGCAACAGGGCGGCAACCGGACTCAGGTGTACAGCGCCTGGTCACAGCAGAACCACGGCATCGCCGGGCAGGAGCGGCCGGCATCATGACCGAAACCCGCCTGAGAACCTGGACCCACAGTGCCGGCTACGTGCTGGCCACCGTGTTCATTGCCAGCCTGGCCGGCCAGAACCTGCGCTATGGTTTCTACGACCTGTTCTACCTGGCTTCCGGAATGGCCATTCTCACCACCGCCGGACTGATCTACACCGTCATCAACCGCCGACACCAACTCGCGTCTCAGGGGCACCTGATCATCCTGTCCGGACTTAACAGTGGACTGGTGGCAGCCCTGATCACCATGGACGGCCCGGGCATCAGCCACTGGGCGATGCCCCTGCTGGTATTGAACCTGCTCATCCTGCCTCTGCGCCAGGGCGTGGGATTGTCGGTGTTGCTGCTGGTACCGCTCGCAGTGACCCTGTTCCTGAAGCACCCGGCCAGTGAAGCCATGACCATCACCACCGGCCTCCTGATCCTGCTTACCGTAACCGGCCTCTACACCTGGCATTACGGCCACATGGCCCAGTCCGCAGAAGATCTGGCGATCACGGATCCCGTCACCGGCGCCCACAATGCCCGCTTCCTGGACGAAACCCTGCAGAAAGAGATCAGCCGGGCCATCGCCACCGGGCACCCGCTTTCGGTTATCCACCTTGGCCTGGACTATGCGGACGAAGCCCGGGACCTGCATGGCGAGGACGCGATCCAGGCGGTATTCCGCGATATGACCCAGCATCTGTTCGGCGTCATCCGCGCGGGAGACACCCTGTACACACTGGACAACGCGGAATTCTTCCTGGTCCTGCCGTTCACCCCCGAGGAAGGGGTACGGGTGATTGCGGAGCGTATCCGGCGGAACATTGCCGAACACCAGTGGCCTGTTCTCGGCAAGGCCACAGTGAGTCTCGGATGCACCACCCGAGGCAGTGGCGATACCCGTACCGATACGCTGCGCAAACGCGCCCGACAGGCACTTGAAGAGGCCCGCAAGCGTGGCGCTGATTCCGCCTGGTTCAGCCCGGGAGAGACCATCGAGGCATGAGCACCGCCTGGCTGACAGAGCTGACGGCGTGGCTATCAGCCAATCCCGGGCTGTTGGCCGGTGCCCTGTTCCTGACCGCATTCATCGAGTCCCTGGCGATCGCGGGCATTATCGTGCCCGGGGTTGCAATCCTGTTTGCAGTTGCCGCCCTGGCGGGCAAATCCGGCATGCCACTGACCGAGGCACTGGTCTGGGCAGGGCTGGGGGCGGTTGCCGGCGACAGCGTGAGTTTCGCCCTTGGGCGCCAGTTACAGGGCCGGCTCACTTCGGTCTGGCCTCTGAGTCGCTTCCCGGTGCTGATCAACAAGGGCGAAGCCTTTTTCCACCGGCATGGGGGCAAGAGCGTGGTGATCGGGCGCTTTATCGGCCCCATCCGCCCCATTATTCCGCTGATCGCCGGCGCCCTCTGGATGCCGTGGCGACGGTTCCTGGGCTTCAACATTGCCTCCGCCATCGGCTGGGCCCCGGTCTACATCCTGCCCGGCTTTCTTGTCGGCAGCGCCCTTCAGAGTGAACTGCGTCCTCCCGCACACTTCTATGCCGTCATGGGCGTCAGCCTCGCGGCCCTGCTCGTGGTCTATCTGATCCTGATCCGCTTCCAGATGGGGCTGGGGGAAGGAGGCCGGGCCTACCGGTGGTTCGAGCAGCGGATGCGGCAGTATGAATTGTCGCACCGGTTCTGGCGTCTCTACACCAATGACCGGCCGGCCCGGGAAGGAGAATTTCCGCTGGCCTCCGTACTGATGGCGGTGGCGGCGTCCGGACTGCTGCTGATCTGGGGGCAGCTGGCCGTAACCGGCGCACTGGAACCCTTCAACCAGTTGACCCTTGAGTGGTTCCGCCAGCTTCGGCAACCCCTGCTCGATGGCCCGGCCATCACCGTTACCCTCATCGGTGACCCCGCGGTACTGGTGACAGCGTCCCTGCTGGCGGTCCTGGTGCTCGGTTTCCGGGGATATTATGCCGCTGCGCTGCATATACTGTTCGCCGCCGCCCTGACCCTCGTCCTGGTCTGGCTGCTGAAGTCGACTCTGGGCATCCCACGCCCGGACCAGGTATTCCAGCCACCGTCTTCCGGGGCTTTTCCCAGCGGTCACAGCGCCGGAATTACCGTGTTTGTCACCATGCTGGCAGGTTTTGTGGCCGGGGAAACCCGACACCGGAAACGCTGGCAGGCCTATGTGCTGTTTTCGTTACCGCTGCTGCCGGTGGCCGTCAGCCGCCTGTATCTTGGGGTGCACTGGTTCACGGATATCATCGGGGGAATCCTGCTGGGGCTGGCAACTACCGGCCTGGTGCGGGCCAGCTACAGCCGTTTTGATCGGGTGCCCATCCACACCGATGGCTTTACCCTCGCGGCCCTGCTGCTGTGGAGTCTTTTTACTGCTGGCTATCTCCATGACCGCTGGCCCGAAGCCGTGGAGGAGTATTCCCGACAGCCGGTCACCGAGCAGACTACCCCTCTTCCAGGGCCTCCAGCAGACCCTGCAGGCGGCTGAGCCGTTCCAGAGGATCCTGAAGTTCCACCAGGCGCTGCTTTTCCTGTTTGTCCAGGGGCAGAAGTTCCGTCAATCGCCAACCCACATCCCGGGCATCCTCGTAGTCCACATCCATGGAAAGGTCGCGGATGACCGGGTGCCTGAACAGAGCCTGCAGCACCGAGGGCAGCTCGATGTATCGCTCGGGAACATCACTCCATGCCTCCTCAAGCAGGCATTCCACATCGCCGACATTGAGACCGTCATCCTGCTGCCAGCTGCGGACCACGGACACCTTGGTCTCGCCCTCGACGGTAATGCCCAGCAGCCCGTTCTCGAGCTGCTGAAAATCAATGATCCGGACGTAGGTCCCGATATCATAGAAGCGCGCAACCGGGCCGGTCTCCTCGCCATCCCTCAGCAGCACCACCACGAATCCCCGGTCCTCCTTGAGGCAACGGGTCAGCATATCGATGTAGCGCGGCTCAAACAGCTGAAGTGGAATACGTCCCCGGGGCAGGACAATGGAATTCAGGGGAAAGAGGGGGACATGCATGATTGGCTTGGTCATCGAGTCGACAGCAAAAGTTGCGTTTGCTCTACCCTCGCCCTGGCTTCGGCAAGAAGCTCCTGGCTGCGGGAGGCACCGGGCTCCGACCCACCCAGTCGCGCGAGCGCGGGCACCTGGTTCAGGGCTGGAAGCTCGCCATTCTGGCTTGAGCCGATCATGGAATGCAACCGGGCGGCGATCACCACATCCACCAGCTGCGGACTCTTGTCGGGACACTCATAATGCCAATCCTCTCCATGACCCACCGCCTCCACCAGAGATGGCGGGCAACCCCAGTTCTCGAGCAGGGCAGTGCCGAACTCTGCCCGCAATTGTCTACTGACAGACTGCAGCCTGGCTTCATTGGACCACAGGCCCGGGTGATGCTCCGCCAGAAGCAGCAACGGCACTCTGCCGATATCATGCAGCAGCCCGGCCAGCTCTGCCCCATCGCGATCCGGGCCCTCGATTTGATCGGCCAGCAGCCAGCACAGTGCAGCCAGTTCCCGGGATTGCTGACTGAGCTTCAGCATTTCCCTCTGCAGACTCAGCTGCCGGCTTCTGAAAACGTCCCTCAGGGCGAACTCGGACACCAGTTGCCGTGTGGTACGCATACCGAGCCGGCTGACCGCCTCGTGAACACTGTGGACACCACCCAAACCTCGGTACACAGGGCTGTTGCAGGCTCGTACCAGCTTGGCGGCCATGGCCGGATCGGCCGCCACCGCCATGGCCAGTTTCTTCTCCGAGAGCCCTTCCCGGGCCGCGGTGCGGCGTATTTTCCATGCCATATCGGGCACGCTGGGCAAACGGATATGGTTGGAGCGCAGTTCCGAATTGAATTCCATTCGCAGCCGATGCTCGGCACTGCCCGAGGCAACCCAGTCACCAGAAGACTCCATTTCCACCTGGCTGACCGGAGCCGAATTCAGGAAGCCATTGAGTATGTCCTGCTCGATCACCAGAAATTCGCTGGACCTGATGGCAACCACCTCGTACATGCGGGGCTGCAGCCGCGCAATGGGATTGATCGCTTTTTCCGTCTCCGCCTCGATGATCGATTTGCGACCATCCTTGGCGTGCAGTTCCACGGCGCCGCTGATGAGAAAAAAATCCAGGCCATCCCGCACGCCCTGCTCGATTACGGTCTCGCCAGGATTGTGGCAGCGACGCTCAGCGCGGTTAACCAGCAGGACCAGCTGATCGGCGGTCAGCCGGTTCAGGGGGTAGAAGCTTTTCAGGCGACCCAGAGGCAGGCGTTCCCGGCCAGCCATAGACGAACTCCTTCTCCGCTCAGCAGAACGCAGCAATCTTCCGGTTCATGTCTTGTTTATAGTCACCAGCCGGGGCAAAAACAACCATGCGCGCCGGGCCTAATCTGGTATCCTCTGTTTTTTACGGAATTTGTCAGGACACAAGAGAGAGACCAGAACTCATGCCTCAGTATCGTTCGCGGACATCCACAGCCGGCCGCAACATGGCCGGTGCCCGCGCCCTCTGGCGCGCTACCGGAATGAAAAACGAGGATTTCGGCAAACCGATCATCGCGGTTGCCAACTCGTTCACCCAGTTCGTACCCGGCCATGTGCACCTGAAAGATCTGGGGCAGCTGGTGTGCCGCGAAATCGAAGCTGCCGGCGGCGTGGCCAAGGAATTCAACACCATTGCCGTGGATGACGGCATCGCCATGGGCCATGACGGCATGCTCTACTCCCTGCCCTCGCGGGAGATCATCGCCGACTCGGTGGAGTACATGGTCAATGCCCACTGTGCCGACGCCCTGGTGTGCATTTCCAACTGCGACAAGATCACCCCGGGGATGCTGATGGCCGCCATGCGCCTGAACATCCCGACCATCTTTGTTTCCGGCGGCCCCATGGAGGCCGGCAAGACCAAGCTGTCCGAGCATAAACTGGACCTGGTGGACGCCATGGTCATCGCCGCAGATCCGAACGCCAGCGACGAGCAGGTGGAAGAATATGAGCGCAGTGCCTGCCCGACCTGTGGCTCCTGCTCCGGCATGTTCACGGCCAACTCCATGAACTGCCTGACCGAGGCCATCGGCCTGGCCCTGCCAGGCAACGGCTCGCTGCTGGCCACCCATGCTGACCGCGAACAGCTGTTCCTCAAGGCCGGGCGCCAGATCGTCGAGAACGCCCGCCGCTACTACGAGGAAAACGACGCCAGCGTCCTGCCCCGCAGCATCGGCTCCGAGGCCGCTTTCGAGAACGCCATGACCATGGACATCGCCATGGGCGGATCCACCAACACCATCCTGCACCTGCTGGCGGCGGCCCAGGAAGGCGGGGTGAATTTCGATATGGCCGACATCGACCGGCTCTCCCGCCATGTGCCGCAGTTGTGCAAGGTGGCGCCCAACTCCCCGAAATACCACATGGAAGACGTCCACCGTGCCGGCGGCATCATGGGCATCCTGGGTGAACTGGAGCGGGGCAAGCTGATCAACACCGACCTGCCCACCGTTCACAGCAAGACCATGAAAGAAGCCCTGGAAACCTGGGACATCATGCGCTCGCCGACCCCGGAAGTGGTGGAGTTCTACAAGGCCGGTCCGGCGGGCATTCCCACCCAGACAGCCTTCAGCCAGAGCACCCGCTGGCCGAGCCTGGACGGTGACCGGGAGAACGGCTGCATCCGTTCCGTGGCCAATGCCTACTCGACCGAGGGCGGCCTGGCCGTGCTCTATGGCAACATCGCCCGGGACGGCTGCGTGGTGAAAACCGCCGGTGTCGATGAAAGTATCTACGTGTTCGAAGGCAAGGCGCGGGTGTTCGAGAGCCAGGACTCGGCAGTCGCCGGCATCCTCGGCGACGAAGTGAAACCCGGCGAAGTGGTCATCATCCGGTACGAAGGCCCCCGCGGAGGACCCGGCATGCAGGAAATGCTCTACCCCACCAGCTACCTGAAATCCAAGGGGCTGGGCAAGGATTGCGCCCTGCTCACGGACGGTCGATTCTCCGGCGGCACCTCGGGGCTCTCGATCGGCCACGCCTCCCCGGAAGCGGCAGCCGGCGGGGAAATTGGCCTGATCGAGAATGGCGACACCATCCTGATCGACATTCCCAACCGCTCCATCAATGTTCAGCTCGACCAGCAGGAGCTGGATCGTCGCCGGGAAGCCCGGGACGCCAAGGGCTGGAAGCCGGATCTGCCGCGCGACCGCAAGGTCTCGGCGGCGCTCAAGGCCTACGCATTGCTGGCCACCAGTGCCGACAAGGGCGCGGTTCGGGATCTGTCGAAACTCGACTGACCTCTTCCGGACAGCCAGCAAAAAGCCCGCAGGGTATCAACCCGGCGGGCTTTTTTATGAACGGCGAACCGGCGGCACTACCAGAGCGACCAACCACCGTCTTCATCTTCCTCGATGGCGTCCTTTTCTCCGGATTCCTTCGCCGGCTCGGCCGAAGCGGCGCTCGATGCCGAGTCTTCCGCACCCTGCGATCCGCTCTGGGCGGGCGCCGCAGCAACCTGCACAGTGATCATCCCCAGTGCCTTGCGGGTTTCCTCGTTCAGGGCACCGGTAGCCTCTAGACCGTGATTTTTCTGGAATTGGGTCAACGCGGCACGGGTCTTGTCATCCATGCCCGAACTGACTTTCGTGATGTCGTAACCGGCACCATACAGGGCGTTCTTCACCGCTACGGTGTCATCTGCCTGGGCCATGGGCGCAAGGCCCAGCATAGCCGCCACACCGGCTGCAGCCAGAAGGCGACCGGGATAACGGGTCGTTTTCTTCATGGTTCTCACCTGTACTACTCCTGACGCCTGGATGGCATCGGTTTTTCTTGTTGTGTGGTGCCTATCTCCACAAGCTGGGGCAAACAATGAATACCCTATCATAGTTTGCCATCGGGACGATTGCCGTGGTTCTCATCTTCGGGGCCGGCGTCCGGATGAAGCACCGCCTGGGACTCGTGCCCGAATTCCCGGATGAAAATCCCCCAGAAAGCCATGAACAGGGCCGCAACCAACGGGCCCATGACAAACCCGTTGATACCGAACATGACAATGCCACCGAGCGTCGACAGCAGCACAATGTAATCCGGCAGCTTGGTGTCACGACCCACCAGAAGCGGCCGCAGGAGGTTATCGGCAAGGCCGATAACCACCACGCCGAACACGGTCAGGATAAGGGCGGGAACAACATCCCCGACCGCCGCCAGGTAGATCGCCGCCGGCACCCAGACCAGGGCCGCCCCGACCGCCGGCAACAGTGACACGATGGCCATGACCACGCCCCAAAGCAGCGCACCGGTAATTCCCAGAATCCAGAAGATCAGCCCCCCCAGGGCGCCCTGGATAATGGCGATCAACAGGTTGCCCTTGACCGTGGCCCGGGTCACCTCGGCGAACTTGGCAAACAGCAGCCGCTCGCGCTCATCGCCCAGGGGCAGCGCCCGTATGATCAACTCGACCAGTTGGTGGCCATCCCGCAAAAGGAAGAAGGCCAGGTAAACCATCAGGGCCAGGCCCATAAAGAACTGGAAGGTATTCTGGCCGATCCCCAGGGCCTGCTTGGCGAGGAACTGGCTGCCGCCAACGAACAGGTTGACAGCCCGGTCCCGTAACTCGGTAAAGCTGATATCAAACTGCGCCAGGAATGCCTGGATCGCGGGGAAGGACTGGTTGACCTGATCGATGTACTCCCCGGGGCGGATCTCGCCGCGCTGGATCTGCTGGTAGATGTCCACTCCCTGTGCCACCAGGGAGGTCACCAGCACCAGCACCGGAATCACCACAATCACCATGCAGATCACCAGTGTAATCAAGGCATTGGTATTTGGCCGTTCGCCGAGCCAGCGGACCAGCAGGTTCTGGACCGGATGGAAAATGAGCGCGATCGCCACTGCCCAGAAAATGGGGCCGAAGAAGGGCTTCATCAGAAACACGAACGCCAGGGAAACCCCGACCAGCAAGGCCAGAAAAGTCCGTGTTTCAAGTTTTGCGTACATAGGTCAGTTCTTCCCAAAGCTGTGAACGGTAACCGCGGGTCTGTGCGGCCACTCCGGCCCGATAGCCTACCACGATGACATGGCCACTGTAGCCTGCTTCAGGTTATAGTGGTCGGTTACGGATTAACCGACAAACGAGTCACATTATTGGAACTGGAAACCTTTACCACCGAAACCGCACTAGACGCCGCGACGGAACTTCAACGCGTGCTGGCGGCAAGGACCCATCGCCGAAAGGTGATGGGGCAGGAGGTGCTGGTGCCCGGTCAGCTCGGGGAGGCTCTGCAACTCCCCAGGATCATCAATCGGCTGCAGAGCAAACAACAGAAGCAACGGGAACAGGGCCTGGACGATTTCCAGGAGCTCTGGCCCACCCTGTCCCCGCGTACTCGCCAGAAAGTGCTTGAGGCCATTGGCTGGTACGACCCCAAGGAGCTTGACTGGGAAGACAAACGCTCCAACCGGCGGCCGGTGGTCGATCCGGATAAAGGATCCGTATAGAGATGGAAATCTCAGCGAAAGGCCGACTCTGTATTGTCATACTCTGGCCCTAGTCTGAAACTATCAGGAGGATATTTATGACTGAACATACCCATTACAAGGCCATTCTCGCCGAAGGCAGTGCGGTACCAACCCTGCTTTGCGGCCATTGCAGGTCCATTCTTTCCCGCGCCCGCATGTTCCGCAACGAAGGCGAGAACCAGCAGGACACCCAGTGCCGCGTCCTGGCCCTGTGCTCGGCGGACGATTGCGGTGCCGTGAACTGCTGTGACGACGCCATGGCAGAAATCGAAAACCCGGAGCGCCTGCTCGACCTCGCCTGCTGAAGCAAACGGGCAACGCACTGTTACGCAACTCAAACACATGAAACAGCCTTCTGATTTATCCTGACTTGCGAGAATTGTCATAACGGCAATTGCGCAACCTATCAGTCAGGACAGTCGATGGCATGCGTATTCTGAGAACCGACGAAGCCCGCTTCCAGGGTCTGCCGGATTACCCTTTTTCTCCCAACTATCTCGACGTAGAGCCCAACCTGAGAATGCACTACGTCGATGAAGGCCCCCGCGGTGCTTCACCTGTGCTGATGCTGCATGGCGAGCCATCCTGGTCCTACCTGTACCGGCACATGATTCCGCTCATTGCCGCTGCCGGCCACCGGGCTCTTGCCCCGGATCTGATCGGCTTCGGCAAATCGGACAAACCGGCGGCAATGGCAGACTACAGCTACGAGCGCCATATGGCGTGGCTGGGCAGCTGGATCGAAAAGCTGGACCTCCGGGACATCACACTGGTGTGCCAGAACTGGGGATCGTTGCTCGGGCTCCGCCTGGCAGCCGAACACCCCCACCGGTTCCGCTGTATTATCGTGGGTAACGGGATGCTTCCTACCGGCGAAACCCGGGCACCGGCGATGTTTTCCCTATGGAAAGCCTTTGTCACCCACAGCCCCTGGCTGCCGGTCGGTCGCATCGTCCAGCTGGGTACCGAACGGACCCTTAGCAGGGCCGAGCAGGCAGCCTACGAGGCGCCCTTCCCTTCAACCGAATACAAGGCCGGTGCCCGCGCCTTTCCGAAACTGGTTCCGGTATCCAGGGACGACCCGGCCGGACAGGCCAATCGGGAGGCCTGGAGGGTACTGGAGAAATGGCGCAAACCGTTCATTACCTGCTTCAGCAGTGGCGACCCCATCACCCGGGGAGAAGACCGCTACATGCAGCGTCGGATTCCCGGCGCCCACGGCCAGCCTCACATCACCCTGCGGGGCGGCCACTTCCTGCAGGAGGACTCCCCCGAGGATTTCGCGCGTATCATTATCGATGCCCTGAAATCAGAAATGGCGGCCTGAGCCGCCATTTCCATGCCTGGTTCCGGGGTTCCCGGAGCTCCGCCCATCAGGACTGGTGCTTGGGCTGGTACTGGCCGGCGTCGACTCGGGGACGGTCCGGCTCACCTTTCTCCAGAGGCTGACACTCCACCAGGCTTGCCAGTGAGCGGCGGGTCAGTCGCTGGTATTCCTCGGTACCCTTTTTCTTCCAGTCCACTTCCTTGTCACTCAGCGTGCGCAAGACCTTGGCGGGCGAACCGACGATCAGGGACGCGGGCTCGCACTGGAATTTGGCCTTGACCAGCGCTCCGGCCCCGACAATGGAACGGGGCGCGATGTGGGCCTCATCCATCACAACCGCATTCATCCCGACCATCGCGTCCTCACCCACGATGCAACCATGCAGGATTGCGCCGTGACCAACGTGACCGTTCTTCTCGATCACCGTGTCCATACCCGGGAAGGCATGCATCACACAGGTATCCTGGATGTTGGATCCTTCCTTGAGGACAACTCGCCCGAAATCACCCCGCAAACAGGCAGCCGGCCCCACGTAGCAGTCCGGTCCGATCCAGACATCACCAATCAGCACGGCACTCGGGTGAACATAAGCGGTGGGGTGGACAACCGGGACAACACCTTCAATGCTGTATACGGGCATAACTTTCTCCTGTTGGCAGGGGGACCGGCACGCAGCCTTATGGAACCCAAAACGATTGTTGTGATTCATTTTCCGTATCACATTATCCGTTTTTGTATGGAATTTCATGTCCACAGGCTGCTTAACAAGGATCAATTACCTTCGAATTGGCTATAAAAAACTCAAAGCCAGAATTTATTTTTCTTTATTTTCATCAAGATAAACGGGTAATTCATCCCCAGACTGCCAAAGTGATACAGAAGTCGATACCACGAGTCCTTGACGGGTATCAATTCTGAGATATACTCATTCACGCATTCGGCCCTGACAGACCAGATCATCCAGGGCATGCAGCGCCCGGAATCTGACCGGCGAAGCCGGCACCTGAGACAAAAACAAAGTCACACCGGATTGCTTATGCCAAACAACCTGCACATCACGCCCGCAGGAGCGGTAACGGGAATGACCGATACCGCCACTGCAAACCTCCGCCCGGACACCTGTCGCGTGCTCCGGGGGACCTTCGCCATTCCTGTCACGGGACGCTGAGCGTCCCTAACCATTTCTTGCTACCAACAACGGGACAACACCATGACCCAGCCGAGCATCCTTCTTGAAATCGATCAGGGCGTCGCCCTGCTCACCCTGAACCGACCGGACAACCTCAACAGCTTCAATGTCGAGATGCATGAGCGCATGCGCGATGCCATCGACACCGTTCGCAAGGACGAGACCGTTCGGGTGCTGGTGATTACCGGTTCCGGCCGGGGATTCTGTGCCGGCCAGGATCTCTCTGACCGCAGCGTATCCCCGGGTCAGGAGATGCCGGATCTAGGCGCTTCCCTGGAAAACTATTACAACCCGATGATGCGCAGCCTGCGTGACCTGCCCATGCCGGTGCTGTGTGCAGTGAACGGCGTAGCCGCCGGTGCGGGCGCCAACATCGCCCTGGCCTGCGACATTACGCTTGCTGCCCGCTCTGCCAGCTTCGTCCAGGCCTTCTGCAAACTGGGCCTGGTGCCGGATTCCGGCGGAACCTGGACCCTGCCCCGGGTGGCAGGCATGGCCCGCGCCAAGGGCATGGCCCTGCTGGGCGGCAAGATCAGCGCCGAAAAGGCGGAAGACTGGGGCATGATCTGGCAGTGCGTGGACGATGATCAGCTGAGGGAAGAAACCATGAAGCTGGCCCGCCACTTCGCCACCCAGCCCACCAAGGGCCTGGCACTCATCAAGCAGGCCCTGCACGCCAGCGTCAACAACACCTTTGAAGAGCAGATCAACCTCGAACGGGATCTGCAGCGGGAAGCCGGTCGCACAGAAGATTATCGCGAGGGCGTGGCCGCCTTCATGGAAAAACGCACACCGTCTTTCAAGGGGAAATAAACGATGCCGGCACTGGACACCCAAACAAAGGTTGCAGTCATCGGCGCCGGCGCCATGGGCGCGGGCATCGCTCAGGTAGCGGCCCAGGCAGGGCACCACGTATTCCTGCATGACCAGCGCGAAGGGGCCGCCGAGGCCGGACGCGCCGGCATTGCCAAGGTGCTGCAGCGCCGTGTGGACAAGGGCAAGATGGACCAGCAGGACCTGGACGCCCTCCTCGACCGCATCCAGCCGGTGGCCGATCTCTCGGAGGCAGCCGAGAGCGGGCTGGTGATCGAGGCGATCGTGGAGAACCTGGACATCAAACGCGGCCTGCTGGCTGACCTCGAGGCGCTGTGCCGCGAGGACGCCATCCTCGCCACCAACACCTCGTCCATTTCCGTCACCTCCCTGGGTGCCGGCATGAAGCATCCCGGTCGCCTGGTGGGCATGCACTTCTTCAACCCGGCTCCGCTGATGGCGCTGGTGGAAGTGGTGCTGGGCCTGGCCACCGACAAGGCCGTTGCCGAGACCGTATACGATACCGCCAGCAACTGGGGCAAAAAACCGGTTTACGCCACCTCCACCCCCGGCTTCATCGTCAACCGGGTCGCCCGGCCGTTCTACGCCGAGAGCCTGCGCCTGGTCCAGGAACAGGCAGCGGACCCGGCGACCCTTGACGCCCTGATGCGCGAGGCCGGCAACTTCCGCATGGGCGCCTTCGAACTCACCGACCTGATCGGCCATGACGTCAACTACGCGGTAACCAACTCGGTGTTCAACGCCTACTACCAGGACACCCGTTTCCTGCCGTCACTGGTTCAGCAGGAGCTGGTCTCCGCGGGCCATCTTGGTCGCAAGAGCGGCCAGGGCTTCTATAGTTACCAGGAGGGGGCAGAGCGCCCCGAGCCGCAGACCGAAGCTCCGCGCCAGAGCAGCGAATCCGTGGTTATCGTCGAAGGCAGCCTGGGCCCCGCTTCGGCCCTGGTGGATCGCCTGCGTGACGCCGGCCTGAAGATCATCGAGCGGGCGGGCAACGGCCAGCTGCGTTTTGGCCAGGCCGTGCTGGCCCTGACCGACGGCCGTATGGCCACCGAGCGGGCCGCCGAGGAAGGCTGTGCCAACCTGGTGCTGTTCGACCTTGCCTTCAACTATACCGAAGCCTCCCGCCTGGCCATCGCCGCCGCGGAGCAGGCCTCCGCTCAAGCCATCGACGATGCCTGCGCCCTGCTGCAGAAGGCCGGTCTTGCGGTCAGCCGCATTGCCGATCGTCCGGGCCTGGTGATCATGCGCACCGTCGCCATGCTGGCGAACGAAGGTGCCGACGCTCACCTGCACGGAGTAGCCACGGTTGCCGATATCGATCTGGCCATGAAAGCCGGCCTGAATTACCCGGAAGGTCCCCTGAGCTGGAGTGACCGCCTGGGCTCAGGTCGCACCTTCACCGTGCTGACCAACATCCAGAACAGCTACGGCGAGGATCGCTACCGGCCGTCCCTGCTGCTGAGAAAGAACTGTTTTGCCAACAAGGGGTTTTACGCATGAGCACTATCGATCAACAGAAACCCGATCCACAGAAACTGGCGGAAGATTGCGCCGAGTCCATGTTCGCCAGGGACCGGGCCAGCCAGAAACTGGGCATGAAAATCGAATCCGTAGCCCCCGGCAAGGCAATCCTGACCATGACCGTGGGCCCCGACATGATCCAGGGCCACGGCTCCTGCCACGGTGGTTATCTGTTCACCCTGGCGGATTCCGCCTTTGCCTTTGCCTGCAACAGCTATGACCGGGCCACCGTGGCTTCCGGCTGCAGCATTGACTACATGTCCGGCGCCAGAGAGGGCGACCTGCTGACCGCTACCGCAGAAGAGCGTTCCCGTGGCGGCCGTACCGGCATTTACGACATTACCCTGACCAACCAGGACGGCCGCACCGTGGCACTGTTCCGCGGCCGCTCCTATGAAGTTCGCGGCACCGTCCGCAATTCGGAGGACAATTCATGAGCACTGACAACCGCCTGCTGGACGCTTACATCGTCGACGCCATCCGCACCCCCATCGGTCGTTACGGCGGCGCACTTTCCCCGGTCCGGGCTGATGACCTCGGTGCGATTCCGATCAAGGCCCTGGTCGAGCGGCACCCGGACCTGGACTGGTCCAAGGTGGATGATGTGCTCTACGGCTGCGCCAACCAGGCCGGCGAGGACAACCGGGACGTCGCCCGCATGTCCCTGCTGCTGGCCGGGCTGCCGGTGGACGTGCCGGGCAGCACCATCAACCGCCTGTGCGGTTCCGGCATGGATGCGGTCGGCAGCGCCGCCCGCGCCATCCGTACCGGTGAAACCCGCCTAATGATTGCCGGCGGCGTCGAGTCCATGTCCCGTGCGCCCTTCGTGATGGGCAAGGCCGACAGCCCCTTCAGCCGCAAGGCGGAGATCTTTGACACCACCATCGGCTGGCGCTTCGTCAATCCGGTGCTGAAAAAGCAGTACGGCATCGACTCCATGCCGGAGACCGCCGAGAACGTGGCCGAGCAGTTCAACATCTCCCGGGAAGACCAGGATGCCTTCGCCCTGCGCAGCCAGCAGCGCACCGCTGCCGCCCAGGCTGCAGGCATTTTCGCCGACGAGATCACGCCGGTGACCATCCCCCGGCGCAAACAGGATCCGCTGGTGGTGGATACCGACGAGCATCCCCGGGAAACCAGCCTGGAAAAGCTGGCCAAGCTGCCAACCCCCTTCCGCGAGAACGGCACGGTAACCGCCGGCAATGCCTCCGGTGTCAATGACGGCGCCTGCGCCCTGCTGATGGCCGGTGCAGATGCCCTGAAAGAATACGGCCTCAAGCCGCGGGCCCGGATCGTCGCCATGGCCACCGCCGGCGTTGAGCCGCGGATCATGGGTTTTGGCCCGGCTCCGGCCACGCGCAAGGTCCTCAAGACCGCTGGCCTGGAACTGGCTGACATGGACGTGATCGAACTGAACGAAGCCTTTGCCGCCCAGGCGCTGGCCGTCACCCGGGATCTCGGGCTGCCGGACGACGCCGAGCACGTAAACCCGAATGGCGGCGCCATCGCCCTGGGGCATCCGCTGGGTATGAGCGGTGCACGCCTGGTGACCACCGCCCTGAACGAGCTCGAGCGGCGCCACAAGGCCGGCAAGCAAGCCCGTTACGCACTGTGCACCATGTGCATTGGCGTTGGCCAGGGTATCGCATTGATCATCGAGCGCACCGACAGCGCCGAGTAACACCTACATCACCAGTGACACGCTGACTCAAGACACAAGAACACGCAGGATTCGATTATGAGCTTACCTCTGCAGAAAATCGGCAAACTCGACCGCATGGAAACCGCCAGCATCGACGAGCTTCGTCACGAACAGCTCCAGCGCCTGCGCTGGAGTGTGGTCCATGCCTACACCAATGTTCCGTTCTACCGGAAGGCATTTGATGACATCGGCCTGAAGCCCATGGACATCAACTCGCTGGAAGATCTGGCCAAGATCCCGTTCACCACCAAGGCGGACCTGCGCGACAACTACCCGTTCGGTATGTTCGCCACTCCGATGTCTGACGTGGTCCGGGTGCACGCATCCAGTGGTACTACCGGCCAGCCCACGGTTGTTGGCTACACCCAGAGTGACATCAACACCTGGGCCGACATCGTGGCCCGGAGCATCCGCGCCGGCGGCGGCTATCGCGGTGACAAGGTCCACATTTCCTACGGTTATGGCCTGTTCACCGGCGGCCTGGGTGCCCACTATGGTGCCGAGCGTCTGGGTTGTACCGTCATCCCCATGTCCGGCGGCCAGACCGAGAAGCAGGTTCAGCTGCTCAAGGACTTCCAGCCGGACATCATCATGGTGACTCCGTCCTACATGCTGAACATTGCTGACGAGTTGGACCGCCAGGGCATCGATCCGCACAAACTGCCCCTGCGCCTGGGCATCTTCGGTGCCGAGCCCTGGACCAACAGCATGCGCACAGAGCTGGAAGAGCGACTGGGCATCGAGGCCCTGGACATCTACGGCCTGTCCGAGGTCATGGGTCCGGGTGTGGGCATGGAATGCATCGAGACCAAGGACGGCCCGACCATCTGGGAAGACCACTTCTATCCGGAAATCATTGATCCGAACACTGGCGAGGTACTTCCGGACGGCGAGTACGGCGAACTGGTATTCACCTCCCTGACCAAAGTCGCCCTGCCGATCCTGCGTTATCGCACCCGCGACCTGACCCGTCTGCTGCCGGGCACGGCCCGCCCGATGCGTCGTATTGACAAGATCACCGGTCGCAGCGATGACATGCTGATCATCCGTGGTGTGAACGTATTCCCGAGCCAGATCGAGGAGCAGGTGCTCAAGTGCGAGGCACTCGCCCCGCACTACGAGATCGAGGTCTACAAAGAGGGCAACCTGGACTGCGTGGACATCCGTGCCGAACTCAAGCCGGAAGCCGGCATGGGTGACGAGGTACGCGCCAAGGCCGCCAAGGAGCTGGCACACCACATCAAGTCGTACATCGGCATCAGCACCCGTGTAGACGTTGTCGAACCCAACCGTCTGGCCCGTTCCGAAGGCAAGGCCAAGCGTGTTATCGACCGCCGGAAGTAAGCTCCGGTAGCGCCCCGACCGGTCCCCACGACCGGCCGGGGCCCTTACCATCCGGATTATCGGGATTTAATTTAACTCTCTCACAATAGATCTCGATAGTTTTTCATTACGTATCACTTTTTTTAGCTCTACTATCAACTGCTTAACAAGTCATTACGTAACCTTTTAAGCTGACATGACACACAAAATCGTTCCTTGATTTTTATTCAGTATCATTTAATATTGACTAAAATCAGAGAAACATGAAGAGAGCATTCTTGCTCGCAGAACAACAAGCCGAACCGGAGGTATTGTATGTACGCCCAGCTCGTTGAAACCGGAGCCAAGCGCGTCAAGAGCCTGGATGAGATGTCGCCCGAAGAGCGCGCATTCCAGGAAAAGATCGACGCCGAAGTGAAGATCGAACCGAAGAACTGGATGCCGGAGGGCTACCGCAAGACCCTCGTCCGCCAGATTTCCCAGCACGCCCACTCCGAAGTGGTTGGCATGCTTCCGGAAGGCAACTGGGTGACCCGTGCCCCGACCCTCAAGCGCAAGCTACAGCTGATGGCCAAGATCCAGGACGAAGCCGGCCACGGCCTGTACCTGTACAGCGCCATGGAAACCCTCGGCGCGGATCGCGATGAAGAAATCGAGAAGCTGCACCAGGGCAAGGCCAAGTATTCCAGCATCTTCAACTACCCGACCCTGAACTGGGCCGACATGGGTGCCGTGGGCTGGCTGGTGGATGGCGCTGCCATCGTCAACCAGGTGGTCCTGCAGCGCACCTCCTACGGTCCCTACTCCCGTGCCATGATCCGCATCTGTAAGGAAGAGAGCTTCCACCAGCGTCAGGGCTACCAGATCCTGCTGGATATGATGCGTGAGGGCACCGAGGAGCAGAAGCAGATGGTGCAGGACGCCATCAACCGTCTGTGGTGGCCAGCACTGATGATGTTCGGCCCGCACGATGACGAATCCCCGAACTCCCAGCAGTCCATGGCCTGGAAGATCAAGCGCAAGAGCAACGACGAACTGCGCCAGATGTTCATCGACCAGACCGTACCCCAGCTCGAGTACCTGGGCTGCAACGCTCCGGACCCGGACCTGAAGTGGAACGAAGAAACCGGCCACTATGATTTCGGTGAAATCAACTGGCAGGAGTTCTACGACGTTCTCAAGGGCAACGGTCCCTGCAACCGCGAGCGCATCAAAACTCGCAAGAACGCAATTGACGAAGGCGCCTGGGTCCGTGAAGCCGCTGTCGCCTACGCCAAAAAACAAAAACAGCGCGCTGAAGCCGCCTGATACCGGAGGAAAGAATCATGGCTGAATGGAGCCTTTACGAAGTTTTTGTACGCAGCAAGCACGGTCTGAACCACAAGCACGTTGGCAGCGTCCACGCCGCCGACGCGGAAATGGCCATGGAAAACGCCCGTGACCTGTACACACGCCGCAACGAAGGCGTCAGCATCTGGGTGGTTCCGTCCGACGCGATCACTGCCTCTGCCTCCGATGAGAAAGAGGTGCTGTTCGACCCGTCGGAAGACAAGGTTTACCGACACGCATCTTTCTACAAGCTGCCCGACGAAGTCGGACACATGTAAGGAGCGGTTCCATGACTCAGAAAGAAGCACTCACGGACTACCTGCTGCGCCTGGCGGACTCCGACATGATCCTGGGCCAGCGCCTGTGTGAGCTGTGCGGCAAGGCCCCGGCCCTGGAAGAGGAAATGGCGCTGATGAACGTCGCCCTGGACCTCGTCGGTCAGGCCCGGAACTGGTACGAGTATGCCGCCGAGCTGATCGATGACGGTCGGGATGCCGACAAACTCGCGTTCCGTCGCGACGCCCATGACTACCGCAATCTGCTGCTGACCGAGCAGCCGAATGAAGACTATGCGGTCACCATGGGTCGTCAGTTCTTTTATGACGCCTGGCACTACTTCACCCTGAAGAGCCTGGTGAACGCCAGTGACGAGCGGGTTGCCGCCATCGCTGCCAAGGCACTGAAAGAGGTGACCTACCACCTGCGCCGCTCATCCGAATGGGTCAAGCGCCTGGGCGATGGCACCGAGGAAAGCCACCGTCGCATGCAGGATGCGGTAGACATTCTCTGGCGCTTCACCGGTGAGCTGATCACGCCGGACGAAACAGACCGTCTGATGGCGGAGGCCGGCATCGGCCCGGATCCCGAGCAGCTGAAGGAAGACTGGCGCGGAATGGTCAAGGAAGTGCTCCAGGAAGCCACCCTGACGCCGCAGCCGGACGATGCCTGGATGTACCTGGGCGGCAAGCGTGGCGAACACACCGAACATCTCGGTTTCATTCTGGCAGAAATGCAGTTTCTGCAGAGGGCCTATCCCGATGCCACAACATGGTGATACAGACCCGCGGTCAGCGGTAGACAAGCTGATTGCCAGTGATCGGGTGCCGGCAGACGCCCGCACCGATCAACTGACCGAGGCGGACATCTGGGCCATCCTTGACGAGGTCAAGGATCCCGAAGTTCCGGCAGTAAGCGTCGTCGAGCTCGGCATTGTCCGGGCCGTACATTGGGACGGAAAAGAACTTTCCGTCGATGTGACGCCGACCTACTCCGGCTGCCCTGCGACCGAGTTGATCGAGGAACTGATTGAGGAAGCCTTGCGTGCTGCGGGTTTCCGCAATCCCCGGATCAAACAGGTGCTGACCCCGGCCTGGACCACCGATTGGATTACAGACGAAGGCAAAGAGAAGCTCCGGGTTTTCGGCATCGCGCCGCCCCAGGGCAGTGCCAGCAAGCGAAGCCTGCTGGGCGACTCCGAAGTGATCACCTGCCCCCATTGCGGCAGCACCCAAACTGAGCGGGTCAGCGAGTTCGGATCCACCGCCTGCAAGGCGCTCTACCGCTGCAAGGACTGTCTCGAGCCCTTCGACTATTTCAAATGCATCTAGAGCCAAGACGACCATGAACAAATTCTATTCACTGGCCCTCAAAGAGGTCAGACCTGAAACAAGAAACGCGGTAACCCTGTCTTTTGACGTACCGGAAGACCTGGCCGACAAGTTTTCCTACAAGCAGGGCCAGCACCTGGTTGTGAGAACGAAACTGGACGGCGAGGAAGTACGGCGCTCCTACTCCATCTGCAACAGCGTCAACGACCATGAGTTGCGCATTGCGGTCAAGAAGATTTCCGGAGGCCGTTTCTCCACCTTTGCCAACGAGCAGCTCAAGCCCGGCCAGACGCTGGAAGTGATGCCGCCCCAGGGCCATTTCTCCGTGGACCTGAACCCCGAGCGCGAAGGCAACTACCTGGCCGTCGCTGCTGGCAGTGGCATCACGCCGATCCTGTCGATCGTGAAGACCACGCTGGAAACCGAGCCCAAGAGCGAGGTCACGCTGTTCTATGGCAACAAGGCCACCAGCAACACCATGTTCCGGGACGAGCTCCAGGACCTGAAGAACGAGTACATGTCCCGCCTGAACCTGGTGTATATCTTCACCCGTGAAGAGCAGGACATCGACCTCTACAACGGCCGGATCGATCACGACAAGTGTGATGCCCTGTTTGATCACTGGATCGATGCCAAGGCACTCACCGCGGCCTTCATCTGTGGTCCCCAGGCGATGACCGAGACCGTCCGCGACTCGCTGGCCCGCCACGGCCTGGACAAGAGCAAGATCCACTACGAGCTGTTCACACCGGCCGGTGGTGTACCCCAGTCCAGGAAAGACCGGGATCCGTCCCACGTGGACCCGCAGTCCATCAGCGAAGTGACCGTGATTGCCGATGGCCGTTCCCTGACCTTCCCGCTGGTTCGCGATACCAAGAGCATCCTGGATGCCGGTAATGAGGAAGGCGCAGACCTGCCCTACTCGTGCAAGGCTGGCGTCTGCTCCACCTGCCGCGCCAAGGTCGTGGAAGGTGAAGTGGAAATGGACCAGAACTTTGCCCTGGAGGATTACGAGGTCGAAGCCGGCTACGTGCTCTCCTGCCAGTGCTATCCGATCAGCGACAAGGTGGTTCTCGACTACGACGAGATGTAGTCGCTACACCACCCCCAAGCTACGAACAAGGCAAGTCCCGGGTAAACGGGACTTGCCTTCGTGTTTCAGAAACGAATGGAGTTTCCCATGTCAGTCCTGAAAAGTTTCATTGCCGGCCAGTGGGTCGGTGAAAAGCCCGCCAAGGCGCTGCCCAGCGCCATCAATGGCGAGATCGTCGCCCATACCCACGACGACACCCTCGATTTCAGGAAAGCCGCTGAATTTGGCCGCAAGGTCGGTGGCAAGAACCTGATGGCCATGGATTTCCAGGAGCGTGCCCTGGCCCTGAAGGCCATGGCCATGTACCTGCAGGAGCACAAGAAAGAGCTCTATGCCCTGTCCATGCACACCGGTGCCAGCAAGGGCGATAACGGCATCGATATCGATGGCGGCTTCGGCACCCTGTTCTCCTACGCCAGCATGGGCCGCCGCGAACTGCCGTCCGGCAATGTCGTGCATGAAGGCCCGGTGATGCCCCTGGGCAAGAACAACCACTTTGCCGGCACCCATATCCTGGTGCCCCGCGGTGGTGTGGCGCTGCACATTGACGCCTACAACTTCCCGGTCTGGGGCATGCTGGAGAAGTTCGCGCCCACGTTCCTGGCAGGTATGCCATGCATCGTGAAGCCGGCCACCTCCACCTGCTACGTCACCGAACTGGCCGTTCGCCTGATGCAGGAATCCGGCGCCCTGCCCGAGGGCAGCCTGCAGCTGATCATCGGCAGCACCGGTGACCTGTTCGATCACCTGGAAGAACAGGACGTGGTCACCTTCACAGGCTCTGCAGCGACAGCGCGCAAGCTACGCAACCATCCGAACATCATCAACCGGTCGATCCCGTTCAACGCCGAGGCTGACTCGCTGAACAGTGCCATCCTGGCTCCGGACGTGACCCCAGAGCACGAAGAGTTTGATGTATTCGTAAAAGAAGTCGGCCGTGAAATGACCGCCAAGGCCGGTCAGAAATGTACGGCGATCCGCCGGATCCTGGTGCCAAAAGACCGTGTGGACGCCGTCTGCGAGAAGCTGAAAGAGCGGCTGTCGAATGTCACCGTCGGCGATCCCTCCGTGGAAGGCGTGCGCATGGGTGCCCTGGCCTCCGTCGACCAGCTGGAAGACGTCAAGGCCAACATCCAGGAACTGCTGAAGACCAGCGAACTGGTTGTCGGTGGTGACGGCAGCTTCAAGCCAACCGGCGACGGCACCGAGAAGGGCGCCTTTATCGAACCGCACCTGCTGCTGTGCCGGAACCCGGAAAACGGCTGTGGCGCCCACGACATCGAAGCCTTCGGCCCGGTTGCCACCGTAATTCCCTATGACACCATCGAGGATGCGGTGGAGCTCTGTTCCAAGGGCCGGGGCTCCCTGGTCACTACCCTGACCACCCGAGATCCGGCTATTGCAGGCAGGATCGCTCCGCTGCTCGCCGCATTCCACGGCCGTCTGCACCTCCTGGACGCCGAGGCAGCCAAGGAATCCACAGGCCACGGCTCGCCCCTGCCCATGCTCAAGCATGGTGGCCCGGGTCGTGCCGGTGGTGGTGAGGAGCTGGGCGGTATCCGCGCGGTCCATCACTACCTGCAGCGGACCTCCATCCAGGGTTCCCCGACCATGCTGGCGGCCGTTACCCGCGAGTATGTGCGTGGTGCCGACTTGATCGAAACCGAAGTACACCCGTTCCGTCGCCATTTCGAAGACCTGCAGATCAACGAGTCCCTGCTGACTCACCGGCGCACGGTCACCGAGGCGGATATCGTCAACTTCGGCTGCCTGTCCGGCGATCACTTCTACATGCACTTTGATGAGATTGCCGCCCGTGACTCGCAGTTCGGCAAGCGCATTGCCCATGGCTACTTCGTGCTGTCCGCAGCGGCCGGTCTGTTTGTTGACCCGGGCGAAGGTCCGGTACTGGCGAACTACGGTCTGGACACCCTGCGCTTCATCGAGCCGGTGGCCCCGGGCGACACCATCCGGGCGCGGCTGACCTGCAAGCGCAAGATCGATCAGGGTCGGACCTCTCCGGACGGACACCCTCAGGGTGTGGTGGTCTGGGATGTTCAGGTTACCAACCAGAACGACGAGCTGGTTGCGAGCTACGACATCCTGACACTGGTTGCCAAACGTCCCCAGTAATACCGGGGGTGTATCCGGCCTGCCACCCGTTGGACCCGAACAGCAGGCCGGAGGCAAACAAAAAGGGGACAGGCCAAAAGCCTGTCCCCTTTTCTGTTTCCACCGGGCGGAAGTTTTACATGCCCAGGTAGGCCTCCCGGACCTTCTCGTTGCTGAGCAGCTCCCGGCCGGTGCCCTCGATGACCACCTTGCCGGTTTCCAGCACGTAACCACGGTCGGCCAGTGCCAGCGCCTGGGACGCGTTCTGCTCCACCAGGAAGATGGTAATGCCCTCTTCCTTCAGCTCCTTGATGATATCGAAGATCTCCTCGATGATCAGCGGCGCCAGGCCCATGCTCGGCTCGTCCAGCAACAGTAGCTTCGGCCTTGCCATCAGGGCTCGCCCCATGGCCAGCATCTGCTGCTGGCCACCGGAGAGTTCACCGGCGAGGTTGTGGCGCTTCTGACGCAGGATCGGGAACTTGGTGTACATCCGCTCCAGGTCATCATCCACTTCCTGGCTGCGGCCACGGGTGTAGGCCCCTAGCAGCAGGTTGTCATGCACCGACAGGTCCTTGAACACCTGACGACCCTCCGGCACCTGGACGATGCCCTCGGCCACCCGCTGGTCAGCCTGAACCTTTGCCAGATCCTTGCCCTGGTAAACCATGCTGCCACGGTCCAAAGGCTGCAGGCCGGAAATGCTCATCAGCAGGGTCGACTTGCCGGCGCCGTTGGCGCCCACCAGCGACACGATCTCGCCACTGTTGATGCTGATATCGATGTCGTGCAGCACCTCAATCTGGCCATAGGAGGTGGCCAGACCCTTGATCGCCAGCATTTCCTCCCTGGCGTGGGGCGCGCTGACCCGCTCCGCATGCTTGAGGCCAAGACCGCCGAAGCGCTCCGGGGTATAGCTGATAATCTCGTGGCGAAGATCCCGGAACTCTTCCCGGACCCTTTCGCCGAACAGGGGATCGTTTTCGATGTCCCGTGCTTCGATGATCTGCTCCCAGTCCTCTTCGGACAGTACCTTGCGGGCACGGGGAATCACCACCCCTTCTTCCTTTCGGATGTGCTTGCGCAGGGCTTCGGTGAACCGGGCCAGGGCGTGACTGAACTCTTCCCGACCTTCCGGCCAGTTTTGCATGCAGTCAGTCAACAGCTGGCGAAGCTCCATCAACTTCTCGTGACCCACCAGGTAACCCTTGGAAAGCTTCTCCAGCAGCGGCAGCGACTCCGGATGCTTGGCTCCCAGGCGCTTGTACAGCTCGATGTCCGTCGGCGTCGAGTGTACCCGCTCGGAAAAGTGCTCGATGTAATCGAAGATCTTGGTGAACAGGCGCTCATCGGGCTGCTGCTCATTGATGTTCATATCACTGAGCAACTGGTCCAGCAGGTCCAGGATGCGCCAGAGCGCCTGATGCTCGTGAACAATAATGCGCACTGCCTGCTCGCTGCGGGACTGGGCAGGCGCCATTTCGGTCTGTTGCTCGCTCATTTGAAATGTCTCCTTGCTCAGCCGCCCAGGTAGGCAGCGATGACGTCCGGATTGTTGCGGATTTCTTCAGGTGTGCCTTCTGCCAACACACGCCCGTAGTTGAGTACCAGCAGGCGGTCGGAAATCCCCATGACCAGCTTCATGTCGTGCTCTACCAGCATGACCGTCGTACCCTGGTCGGCAATCTTCCGGATCAGTTTTTCCAGCGCCGCAGTTTCAACGGCGTTGAGGCCGGCGGCCGGCTCATCCAGCAGGATGACCTTGGGTTCTGCCGCCAGGGCACGGGCAATCTCCAGCCGCTTGAGGGCGCCGTAGGACATCGCCGAGGCCTCGGTATCGAGGTACTCACCACAGCCGACGAATTCCATCAACTCCGCGGCCCGCTCACGACAGGATTTCTCATCCCGAAGCAGGGACGGCAACCGGAACAACGTGGTGAACAGGTTACTGCGAAGCTTCAGGTGCCGCCCCAGCATCACGTTCTCGATAGCCGACATGTTCATGCAGATCTGCATCTGCTGGAAGGTACGGCACATGCCCCGCTCCGCCAACTCGTTCGGCTCGAGTTTCGCGGTACTCTCGCCCTTGAGGTGGATCTCGCCCCTGGTTGGGGTATAGAGCCCTGAAATCAGGTTGAACAGGGTGGTTTTACCGGCACCATTGGGGCCGATCACCGAATACACCTGGCCGGCTTCCACCGAGAAGGACACACCTTCCACCGCATGGACCCCACCGAACGCCTTGTCCAGGCCTTTTACTTCAATCAGTGCGCTCATGCCTGACCTCCCGCCTTTTTCTTCATCCGCTTACCGACAGCCGTCTGGATAGTGGGCAGCAGGCCCTTGGGCATGAAGATCATGGTGAGCATCAGGATCGCACCGAACATGACGGTTTCCAGTTCCTGGAAGTCCGCCAGCACCTGGGGCAGGAGTTTGAGCACCACCGCACCAAGAATAACGCCCATGGTGGAACCCATGCCGCCGAGCACCACCATGGTGATAAACAGGATGGAGAAATCGAACCCTGCCACCGCAGGCGTGATAAAGCCCTGGAAATGGGCGTACAGGCTGCCCATGGCACTGGCATAGATCGCCGAAATTACGAACACCAGGCTCTTGTAACGGGCAGTATCGACACCAACCACCCGGGCTGCCACCTCCGAACCATGCACCGAGCGCAGCGCCCGGCCTATGGGCGAGTCGATCAGGTTCTGGGCGAGCCAGACCGCAACCAGCAACACCACCGCAGCAAACAGGTACCAGGCTTCACTGCCATTGAGCTCCATCCCGAGCAGGTTGTAGCTGCCAAACGGGCTCAGTTCCCAGCCAAACACGGTGAATGCCGGCACCGGCATCCCATCGGGGCCACCGGTCAGCGCCCGTTCGTTGTTGAGGATAATCGCGATGATAAAACCAACTGCCAACGTCGCCATGGACAGGTAGTGCCCTTTCAGGCGCAGGATCGGTCGGCCAACAATCCAGGCAATGATGCCCACCACGATTGCGCCAACGACCAATGCGGGCACCGAGGACCAGCCATAAGTGCTGGTCATGATGCCAGTGAAGTAGGCCCCTAGACCGAAGAAACCGGCATGCCCGAGGCTGATCTGGCCGGCAAAACCCACCAGCAGGTTCAGGCCCACCACCGTGGCGGCGATGATCGCCATCTGGGTGGCCAGGTCATAGTGGAACGGGTTGTTCAGGAACAACGGCAGGGCGAACAGGATGACCGCCAGAATGATCAGGTCCCGTAGCCGCATTTGCATGAATCTATTCAACATTATCAAACCCTCTCCACGACCTTGGCGCCAAACAGACCGCGCGGCATGAAGAACAGCACGATGAGAATCATGGAGAACGCCACGGCGTCCTTGTAGTCAGAGGAGATATAGCCGGCAGCCATGGCTTCGACTATACCCAGCAACAGGCCACCGACAACGGCACCGATACCGCTGCCCAGCCCGCCGATGGCGGCGGCGACAAAGCCTTTGAGACCGAGCATGATACCGATGTCGTAGGAGGTGAAGGTAATCGGCGCGACCACCACTCCGGCGACGGACCCCAATACGGCCGAAACCAGGAACGCCAGCATCAACACCAGCTGGGTACGGATACCCACCAGGCGCGCGGCCTCCTTGTTCATGGAGGTGGCTAGGATGGCCTTCCCGATCAGCGTGCGGGTGAAGAACAGGACCAGCCCCACCACAAGGATCGCTCCAATGCCCAGAACCCAGAGGCTCTGGCTATTGAGCACAGCGCCGAAGATGCGGATCGGTTCGTCGCTGCTGAAATTCTGCATAACGTGGTATTCCTTGCCCCAGACCAGCTGGGCAAGACCACGAATGAAAATGGAGGCACCGATGGTGATAATGATCAGGGTGACCACGTCCGCCTGTTTCGCGGGCGCAATAGCAAAGCGCTGAAGCAGGATTCCGAAAACACCGGCAAGCAACACGGCCAGGATGATGGCAAGCACCATGGGCACGCCCATCGCCGTGAGAGAAACGGTCGCCATGCCGCCAATCATCAGGAATTCGCCCTGGGCAAAGTTGATGACGTGGCTGGCGTTATAAATGAGAGTAAATCCGAGGGCTATCAGGGCATAAGTGGCACCGATAGTGATCCCGGTGAAGAGATACTGGAGGAATTCTGCAAACATAGCCGTGGTTCCGGTCGGACAGCGTCCACCCGCCCCTGAGCGGGACGGGCAGACGGTTTACTGCTTGATGGATCGATCAGTTAATGAGCTTCCACTCGCCATTCTGGACTTCCAGAATGCGGAAGGAGTCAGCGTCGAGGCCGTTGTGGTCTTCCGGTGACATGTTGAAGACACCGGTCACACCGACGTAGCCCTGGATATTTTCCAGTGCTTCGCGCACGGCTTCCTTGTCGGTGGAGCCAGCAGCTTCGATGGCCTGGACTGCCAGCATCAGGCCGTCATAGGCGTAGGCACCGAAGGTGGACACCTTGGAATCCCAGCGAGCTTCATACTCGGCCTTGTAGTCCTGCACGACCTTTTTCTGGGGGTCGTCATCCGGCAGGGAATCCGGCACCAGCAGCGGAGAAGCCGGCAGGCGCAGGCCCTCGGCAGCATCACCCGCGAGCTCCAGGAAGCTGTCGGAAGCCACACCATGGGACTGGTAGAACGGAAGCTCCATACCCAGCTGGTCGTAGTTGCGGGTCACGATGGCCGGGCCCTGGCCGAAACCGAAGTTCAGTACAGCCTCGACACCGTCGGTGTTACGGATGTTGGTGAGCTGGGCGGTCATGTCGGTATCTGAGCCGCTGTAGGTCACATCGGCCACTACTTCCATGCCCATCTGCTCAACCACGTCCAGAGTCTGGGTGCGACCGGAACTACCGAAACCACCGGTACCGGAAATCAGGCCGAAGCGGGTAATACCACGGTCTTTCATGTCGGTCAGGATCCGCTCTGCCGCCATGCGATCAGTTTGTGGAGTCTTGAATACCCACTTCTTCACCGGGTTGGTAATCACCACGGCACCCGCCAGGGAGATGAACGGCACCTTGGCCTGCTCTACCAGGGGCACGGCCGCCATGGTAGCGCCGGTAGTACTGCCACCGACGATGATATCGACACGGTCGGAACGGATCAGACGGCTGGCAAAGTTACGGGCATTGGAAGCGTTACCCACGTCATCGTAATGGATCAGCTCCAGCTGGCGTCCAAGAACGCCACCTTCTTCGTTGATCTTCTCAACGTACATTTCCAGAGTTTTCAGTTCCGGATCCCCCAGGAAGGAGGCGGGGCCGGTAACTGACAGGAAGGAACCGATCTTGATCGGCTCTGCAGCCTGGGCACTCATGACCAGACCGGCGGCTGCGATAGCCGCAAATTTTCCCGTGCGACGCAGAATTGTCTTAAGCATTGTTTTTGTTCTCCCGAATTGTGCGGGGCTTGTTTGCCCCCCATCCATTGCTCAGAAGTAAAACAACGATCGAGAGCCTGGCTCTGACTTCTGTGTCATTTCAGTCACCCTTCGACCCGTTGTCAGCTTTATATTTGTGTACTCATCCCTGATCCATCAGATCCCTGATCTTCATCACTGGTAAAATTCGATACCGTTGACGAATATCAATGGACATTATTGTATCATAATATCCGTGTCAACCGATTTGGTTGACTACCTGACAGGTTCTCACAGTAAAGCCGACCATGGTCCAAGGCGCCAGTCAGGCTACACAGTACTGAATGCTTTACGTGACACACAGGAACCGCATAATACGTATCAGATTCGTAATTCCTGATATTTGATAACCGATAACTGACAATAAGCCTATGTCTGCAAAAAACCAGCTTGAGCAGCTCGTCCTCAACTTTCAGAAGAAACGCCCGCTTCGTGCCGGCTCGCTGATCATCACCATCTATGGTGACGCCATCGTTCCCCGGGGAGGGACCGTATGGCTGGGCAGCCTGATGAAGCTGGTGGAACCCATGGGCATCAGTCAGCGCCTGGTTCGCACCTCGGTATACCGGCTGGTGCAGGAATCCTGGTTGCAGACAGAAAAAGTCGGACGCTGCAGCTACTACAGCCTGACCGGCCCCGGTCTGCGCCGGTTCGAGCAGGCGTTCCAGCATGTCTACAGCCTCTCGACCCGGGAATGGAGTGGCAGCTGGTGCCTGGTCTACCTCAACCAGCTGGCGCCCGACCTGAAACAGAAAGTCCGGGAAGAACTGAAATGGCTGAGTTTCGGCAGTATGGCGCCGGGCGTGATGGAGCATCCGCGCTTTACCCGCAACGAGCTGTTGCCACTGCTGCAGGAATGGGGCGCCCTGGAAGACACCATCGTCATGGAAACCGTGCCCATGGAGCAGAAGAGCTCCAAGGCCCTGCGGCTGCAGGTGCGTGAAAGCTGGAACCTGGACGAACTGGGCGGGCGCTACCGGCGCTTCCTGTCACAGTTCCGCCCAGTCTGGCGGGAACTGCAGAACGAGGATGACCTGACCCCGGCCGAGTGCCTTACCCTGCGCATCCTGCTGATCCATGAGTACCGCAAGATCCTGCTGCGGGATCCCTTGCTGCCCGAGGAATTGCTGCCCGGGGACTGGGAGGGGCGCAGCGCCAAGCAGTTGTGCCGGAACCTGTACCGGCACATCTACGCACGCGCTGAGAAGTGGCTGGACGAAACCCTGGAGAATGCCTCGGGCCCGCTGCCGGGACCGAACGAGAAGTTCTACCGCCGGTTCGGCGGCCTGCAGGATACCAGCGACGAAAACGAAGAAAGGCTCACAGCGGTCGGCGAACCGGTGTGAGCCTTTCGGAGGGTCGGGGCGCCATGATGGCGCCCTCTCCTTCAGATCAGATGAGGTTGTAGAGGAACACCACCAGGATCCCGGCCGGCGTCAGGTAACGCAGCACAACCATGAAACTCCGGTAGACACCGCCCCGCAGACCGATGTCTTCCATCAGCCCCTCACGGCGCATGGCCCAGCCTGCAAACAGGGCAATCGCCAGCCCGCCCAGGGGCATCATCAGGTTCGACACCAGGAAGTCCAGCAGATCGAACACGGTCTTGCCCTCGAAAAAGGCCAGGAAGCCCAGCGGGTGAACATCGGACCAGACGTTGAACGACAACACCGTGCCGATCCCCACGAACCAGATCGCCAGCCCGCCAGTCAGCGCACTCTTGAAACGGTTGATGCCCTTGTGCTCCTCAAGCCACTCCACCACCGGCTCCAGCATGGAAATGGCCGAGGTAACTGCGGCCACCAGCAACAGCGCGAAGAAGATCACGCCGAACAGCACACCGCCGGTCATCTGTCCGAAAGCCAGCGGCAGGGTCACGAAGATGAGCCCCGGGCCGGTGCCCGGCTCCAGGCCGTTGGCGAACACCAGCGGGAAGATTGCCAGCCCCGCCAGCAGGGCGACACTGGTGTCGAGTACGGCGATGGTCATCGCGGTGCGGGCAATATTGACCTGTTTCGGGAGGTAGGAGCCGTAGGCCATCAGCACGCCGATACCGATGCTCAGGGTAAAGGCGGCATGACCCAGCGCCACCAGTACGCCCTTGGTGGTGAGCTTGCTGAAGTCCGGGGCGAACATGAAGTCCACCGCCCGGCCGAAACTGCCGGAATTCATGGCATAGAACACCATTACCACCAGCAGGATAAACAGCAGCGGCATCAGGGTATTGACCGCCCGCTCCAGCCCTGACCGGATGCCGCGGCCGACAATAAGCACCACGATGGCCATGAACACGCTGTGCCAGAGCAGCAGTTCCCAGGGATTGGCCAGCAGGTTACCGAACTGGCCACCGATGGTTTCCGCGTCAGCACCGGTAAACAGGCCGGCGGCTGCCTTGCCGATATAGACCAGGGCCCAGCCACCGATCACCGAATAGAAGGACAGCACCAGGAAGGAGGCAATCACGCCGTTCCAGCCGATAGCCCGCCAGCCCCGGGCGGTGCCCTCGCTGTCGGTCAGCGACCGCATGGTGGCAACCGGGCTTTGCCCACCACGGCGACCAATCATGGTTTCGGCAATCAGCACCGGCACACCGATGATGGCGATACACACCAGGTAAACCAGGACAAAAGCGCCACCACCGTGCTCGCCGGTGATGTACGGAAACTTCCAGATATTGCCCAGCCCCACCGCCGAACCGGCGGCAGCCAGGATAAAAGCAAGACGCGAAGACCAGAGGTTCGAAGCCTGCTGGTGCGGTTGTGTTTGGTTAGTCATGTACTACTCCGAAATAGTTGTTTTTGTCGGAAAGTCGGACGGACAGAATCAGAGAATGGTCCGGATTGCCTCGGCGACGACCGGCAGCGTGCGGTCGTTCAGCCCGGCCACATTGACCCGACTCGACTCCAGCATGTAGATGCCGTACTCCTCCCGGAGCCGGCGCACCTGCGCGGGGGAAATGCCCAGGAACGAGAACATGCCCCGCTGGCGTGCGATGAACCCGAAATCGCCGGCCGGCGCCAGCGCTTCGGCAAAGGCCCGGCGCAACCCGAGAATGCGGTCGCACATGCCTGTCAGCTCCAGCTGCCAGTCGGTGCGCAGGGCCTCGTCCCCGAGAATGGTTTCCACGATCGCCGCGCCATGGGCAGGCGGCATGGAGTAATGGGAACGGATGACACTGAGCAGCTGGCTGTTGGCCGCGGAGGTGACGCTGTCGGTTGCTCCCATCAGCATCAGGGCACCGGTACGCTCCCGGTACAGGCCAAAATTCTTGGAGCAGGAGGCCGCCACGATCATTTCCGGCACCCGGCCGGCCATGTGGCGCAGACCGGCGGCATCGGCCTCGAGACCGTCACCCAGGCCCTGGTAGGCCATGTCCACAAAGGGCAGCAATCCCTTTTCCAGCACCAGGTCGGTCACCTGCTGCCACTGCTCGAAGGTCAGATCCGCGCCGGACGGGTTGTGGCAGCAGCCGTGCAGCAGCACCACATCACCGGCCTCCGCCTGTGCCAGGCTTTCCAGCATGGCGGCGAAGTCTACCTGCAGGGTTGCCGGATCGAGGTAGGGATATTCGCGGATGTTCAGGCCGGCTCCACCCAAGAGGGGCAGATGGTTGCCCCAGGTGGGGGTACTGACCCAGACGGTGGCATTGTCCCGACACAGGCGCAGGAATTCCGCCGCCATCCGTAACGCTCCACAGCCACCCGGGGTCTGGACTACGGCCACCCGGCCGTCCCGTACCAGGGGACTGCCCTCGCCCATTACCAGATCCGCCATGACGCGACCGAAACCGGGGGAGCCGGCCGGACCGACGTAACTCTTGGTGGACTCGCTCTCCAACAGCCGACGTTCGGCCTGGTGCACGGCGGTCATGATCGGCGTATTGCCGGCATCGTCCTTGTAGACGCCGATGCCCAGGTCAATCTTGTGTTCCCGGGGGTCCTCCCGGAAGGTCTGCATCAGCTGGAGAATCGGATCCTGTGGCAGTGGTTTCAGGGCCTCAAACATGGGATTCCTCCTTCTCGCCGGCCGGTTTGGTGCGAATCAGGGTTGGGCGGCCGGTTTCCAGCGCCTTGAGCAATTGCTGCTGGCGCTCCCGGATCGCTTCCACCGCCTGCTCCCGGACCGGACCGAAGCCGCGCACGTCCGCCGGCAGTTCCGCCAGTTGCAGGAAGGTCTCGTGATTGTCTGCGCTCAGCTCGCGACCAATACGCTCGGCCAGTTGGCGGTAGTCCGCCAGCAGGGCCCGGTCCAGCTTCCGGTCAGCGGAGTGACGGAACGGATCCAGCGCGGTACCGCGCAGGCCACGCAGTTTTGCCAGCAGCTTGAAGGCCCGGAACATCCAGGGGCCGAACTGACGCTTCTGCGGCCGGCCACGGGCATCGGTGCCGCGATTGAGGATCGGCGGCGCCAGGTGGAAATGCACCTTGAAGTCACCCTCGAAGGTTTTTTCCACTTCCTCCATGAAATCGGTCTCGGCAAACAGGCGAGCCACTTCGTACTCGTCCTTGTAGGCCATGAACCGGTACAGCTGCTCGGCAACCGTGCGGGTCAGCAGCAGGCTATCCTGACCGGCGGTCTGCTCGGCCTGGCGTACGCGCTCGACCAGATCCCGGTAGCTGTCGGCCCAGCGCCGGTTCTGGTACTTCACCAGGTGCTGGTAACGGGTCTCGAGCAGCTGATCCAGGGTCGGCTCCGGCTGCACTTCCACCGGCTCACTGACGGGATTCAGCAGGTCATCAATCACTTTCGGATCGACCGCTGCAACCCGGCCCCAGCCGAAGGCTTCCTTGTTGCGCTCGATGGCCACACCATTGAGCTCGATGGCCCGCATCAGGGCCGCCTCGGACAACGGCAGCAGGCCTTTCTGCCAGGCGAAACCGAGCATCATCACGTTGGAGAACACGGTGTCACCCATCAGCTTCTCGGCAATGCCGTTGGCATCCAGGGCATCGAAGCGGTCGTCTCCCACCGCGTCACGGATCAGCCCCAGACGCTTGTCCGCCTGCATGTCCGCATCCCGGTACAGGACATAGTCCGCCGTCGGCAGCTCCGCCCTGTTGGCCACCACCCGGGTGTGATCCGGACGCAGCACACTCAGTGCTTTCTGGGAGGACGCCACCACCATGTCGCAGGCAATGACGGCATCCGCCTGGCCGTTGCTGATACGCACCTGGTGCAGTTTGTCCGGGGATGGCGCCATGCGCACATAGCTCAACACTGTGCCGCCCTTCTGGGCGAAGCCCATGAAGTCCAGCACCGAGGCACCCCGGGATTCCAGGTGGGCCGCCATGGTGATCAGCTGCCCCACGGTCACCACACCGGTGCCACCGACGCCGCCCACCAGCAGGTCGAACGAACCGTCCAGTGCCGGCAAGGAGGGCTGCGGCAGGCTCTCAAGCTGCTTGCTCAGTACCGACCCGGTATCCACGCCCCGGGACTTGCGCAGCTGGCCTCCCTCGATGGTGACAAAGCTCGGACAGAAGCCGGTGACACAGGAAAAGTCCTTGTTACAGGACGACTGGTCGATCTTGCGCTTCCGGCCCAGCCCGGTCTGGCGCGGCACCACCGACAGGCAGTTGGACTGCACCGAGCAGTCACCACAGCCTTCGCACACATGGTGGTTGATGTAGGCCCGCTTGGCCGGGTCCGGGAACTGGCCACGCTTGCGACGGCGGCGCTTTTCCGCGGCGCAGGTCTGGTCGTAGATCAGCACGGTGCAGCCGGGAATGTCCCGCAGCTCCCGCTGGACCTGATCCAGCTCGGAGCGATCGTGGAAGGTTACATCGTTCGGGAACAGTCCTTCGTGGCCCTTGTACTTCTCCGGTTCGTCACTGAGCACCACCACCCGTTTGACGCCTTCGGAGGCGACCTGCTGGGCGATCATGGGTACGGTAATCTGCCCGTCCACAGGCTGGCCGCCAGTCATGGCCACCGCGTCGTTGAACAGGATCTTGTAAGTGATGTTGATGCCGGCAGCCACGGCCTGGCGAATGGCCATGGAACCGGAATGGAAGTAGGTGCCCTCGCCCAGGTTCTGGAAGACATGGGGGTTACCGGTGTACCGGCTCTTGCCGATCCAGTTGACCCCTTCGCCACCCATCTGGATCAGGGACTCGGTATTGCGCCCCATCCAGGACGCCATGAAATGGCAGCCGATACCGGCCAGGGCCTTGCTGCCCTCCGGCACCTTGGTGGAGGTATTGTGAGGGCAGCCGGAGCAGAAATACGGCAGGCGCCGGACCCCGCCCGGGTCCTTGGCGCTGGTCATCTCGTTGATGGCCCTGAGCTGTTCGCTGAAATCCACGTCAAAGAAGCGGGTCAGACGGGCCGCCAGGTAGCCGGCCACCAGTTTCGGGCTGAGCTCGCCGACGTAGGGCATCAGCGGCTTGCCGGACTCGTCCTGCTTGCCGGTGATCAGCACCTCACCGGGACGGTCCGGTTCGGACATGTATTCCTTGATCTGGCTCTCGATGATGCCCCGCTTCTCCTCGATCACCAGCACTTCCTGCTTGCCATGGACAAAGTTCAGGATGCCGCGACGCTCCAGCGGCCAGACCATACCCACCTTGTAGATATCCAGCCCCAGCTCGGCGGCACGGGCTTCATCGATGCCCAGCAGCTCCAGCGCTTCCAGCAGATCCAGGTAGCCCTTACCGGTGGTAACGATACCGAACCGGGCCTGCGGGTTGTTGTAGAGGCAGCGGTCGATAGGATTGGCGCGGGCAAAGGCCTGCACCGCCGCCAGCTTGTGCTCGATCCGGGTTTCCAGCTGGGGTCCGGGCAGATCCGGCCAGCGGTAGTGGAGACCATCCGCCGGCGGAGTGAAATCTTCCGGCGTCTTGAACTCGGGCAGCGGCGGCAGCTCCACCGAAGCGGCGCTCTCCACAGTCTCAGAAATGGCCTTGAAGCCCACCCAGCAACCGCTGTAACGGGACAGCGCGTAACCCCAGAGGCCGAATTCCAGGTACTCGGCGATGTTGGCCGGGTTGATGGTGGGCATGAAGAAACTCATGAACGCCACGTCGGACTGGTGCGGCATGGACGACGACACACACCCGTGGTCGTCACCGGCCACCACCAGCACGCCCCCGTTGGGTGAGCTGCCATAGGTGGTGCCATGCTTGAGGGCATCGCCGGCGCGGTCGACACCGGGCCCCTTGCCATACCAGAGGCCAAACACGCCATCGACCTGGCGGTCCTCGTCGGTTTCCACCTGCTGGGTACCCAGCATGATGGTGGCGGCAAGGTCCTCGTTGATGGCGGGGACAAAATCGATGCGATTCTGGTCGAGCAGATCCTTGGCCTGCCAGAGCGCCTGGTCGTAGGCGCCGAGCGGAGAACCCCGGTAGCCACTGACCATGCCGGCGGTATTCAGGCCGTGTTTGCGGTCCAGGGCTGCCTGCATCAGGGGGATCCGTACCAGGGCCTGGGTTCCGGTCAGGAATACCCGCCCGGAGTCGCGCAGGTAGCGATCCTCGAGTTTGTAGTTGTCGAGTTGAGGTGTATCGGCGGTCATGGTCGCCCCTCCAGCTGTTGATTTTATGAACAAAATTCTAGAGGGATCGACGCAAAAGGTGCTTGCTTTTTGGTTAGCCGATCGGCGCCGATGTGCAACATTCTTTGATAAATGACAAAATATCGAAATATCCTTTGATAAAAATCAGGTGTTACCAAATGAAACAGGTCGAACTGGACAAACTGGACCGCCGTATCCTCGATGCCCTCCAGCAGGATGGCCGCATCAGCAACCAGTTGTTGGCCGAGCAGGTGGGGCTCTCGCCGGCGGCCTGCTGGCGCCGTGTCCGGTCCCTGGAGGAGGCCGGCGTCATTACCGGCTATACTGCAAAACTGGATCCGGAAGCCATGGGCCAGGGCCTTTGTGTACTGGTCAATCTGTCCCTGCAACGCCACACCATCGACAGCACTGCCGAGATCGAGCGTGAGGTCAGCAGCTATCCGGAAGTCCTGCAATGTTTTGCCGTCACCGGCAACGCGGATTTCGTGCTGCGGGTCGTGGTACCGGACATGGCCAGCTATGACCGGTTCCTGAATGAGAAGATCTTTACACTGAAGGGCATTGCTCAGGTGAACTCGAACTTTGCCCTGCGGGAGATCAAGAACACCCTGACCTTGCCTGTGTCGTGATGACGCCGGCGCGCCGGGTCAGGGGAAATGCATACGAGTAAGAGGGTATTGCGCGTATCAAACATCGTGCAAACCGACTATAATGCTGGAAAATCACGCATTGCCCGGCAATGCCCTCCCTCCGAATTCCGAGTAAATCAATGTCAGAAATGTCCTTTGCCGAACTGGGGCTGGATGCAGCCGTACTTGAAGCTGTCAACGCCGTTGGCTATGAAACACCCTCGCCGATCCAGGCAAAATCCATCCCGGCGCTGCTGGCCGGCCACCACCTGCTGGGTGTCGCCCAGACCGGTACCGGCAAGACCGCCGCGTTCGCGCTGCCGCTGCTGAGTCGCATCGACGCCAGCATCGCCGAGCCGCAGATTCTGGTGCTGGCCCCGACCCGGGAACTGGCCATCCAGGTCGCCGAGGCGTTCACCACCTACGCCAGCAAGTTCCGCAATTTCCATGTACTGCCGATCTACGGCGGCCAGGATTTCGGCCCCCAGATCCGCGGCCTGCGTCGCGGTGCCCAGGTTATTGTCGGTACCCCTGGCCGCATGCTGGATCACCTGCGCAAAGGCACCCTGAAGCTGGATAGCCTGAAGGCCCTGGTACTGGATGAAGCCGACGAGATGCTGCGCATGGGCTTCATTGATGACGTTGAGGCCATCCTGGCGAAGACGCCGGACACCTGCCAGCGCGCCCTGTTCTCGGCCACCATGCCGCCGCAGATCAAGAAGGTGGCCCAGACCTACCTGAAGGACGCCACCGAGGTCCGGATCGAGAGCGAGACCCGTACCGTCGAGCGTATCTCCCAGTTCGTGCTTCCGGTCTACGCCGAGCGCAAGCTCGACGCCCTGACCCGCATCCTCGAGGTGGAGCCTTTTGACGCAGCGATCATCTTCGTGCGCACCAAGGCCGAGACCACGATGCTGGCCGAGAAGCTCTCCGCCCGTGGTCATGCCGTGGCCCCCCTGAGTGGTGATCTGAACCAGCGTCAGCGTGAGCAGACGGTTGAAGATCTGAAACGGGGCAAGAAGGACATCATCATTGCCACCGACGTCGCCGCCCGCGGCCTCGATGTGCCCCGGATTACCCACGTCATCAACTATGACGTACCTTACGATACCGAGGCCTACATCCACCGGGTTGGCCGCACCGGCCGTGCGGGCCGTACCGGCAAGGCTATCCTGCTGGTGACTCCGCGCGAGCGCAGCTGGCTGCGCACCCTGGAGCGGGCCACGAATTCGCCCATGGAGTCCTATCAGCTGCCCTCACCCACCGATCTTCAGAAGATGCGGGTGGAGCAGTTCGAGACCCAGCTGCTGGCCTTCGCCGAGGACGGCAAGCTGCCCAAGGCGATGGCGCTGCTGGATGAGATTGCCGAGCGAAATGACATGGACATGGCGATGGTAGCCGGCGCCATGGCGTGCTGGATGGAAATGGCCCAGCCCGGCGCCCTGCCGCTGGAAGCGCCGGAAGCCCTGCCGGAGATTTCCGCAGCGCCCCGCCGTGACCGCAAGGGACCGCCTCCCGGCAAGAAGAATTTCCGCAAGGGCCCCGGCAAGGGTTTCAAGAAGGACGGCAAGCCCGGCCACCGCAAAGGCGCCCCGAAGGGCAAGCCCGCCGGCAAGGGCGGCAAGCCGCCGAGCAAGCGCCCCGCCCGTTAATCGGCGCGGCGCTGGTATACCACGAAGCTGTAGTCATAGGGATTGTTGTCGGACGCGGAGAAATCCTCCCGTCCGATTTCTTCCCATTCATCCCAGTTCACTTCCGGAAAGAATGCATCCCCCTCCACTTCCGCGTGCACCTGGGTGATGTACATGCGATCCACCAGCGGCAGCGCTTCGGCGTAGATCTGGCCGCCACCGATAATCATTACTTCATCCCCGCCTTCCAGTTCAGCCTGTGCAGCGGCTTTCACCAGGGCGTCGTTGAGCGATCTGGCGGCAACGGTACCGGCCGGCGCTTCCCAACTCCCGTTCCGGGAAATCACCACGTTCATCCGTCCCGGCAGCGGCCGGCCAATGGAATCCCAGGTTTTCCGCCCCATGATGATGGGTTTCCCCATGGTCGCCTGCTTGAAGTAACGCAGGTCGCCCGGGAGGTACCACGGCAGCTTGTTGTTCCGGCCGATGACCCGGTTTCGGGACATGGCCACGATCAAAGCTTTTCTCATTTCTTGTCCTCAAGTTTGGGAGTTCTGGTTCCGGAGCTCTCGGCCTTGGGGGCTGCCATCGGGCGGGGATGCCTCTCCAAAAAACGCCTCAAGGCATCCCTGCGCGGCTTGGGCTCCGCCATCCATGGCTCCGCACATTTTTGGAG